>NZ_CP076061.1:627604-1255209 GCF_018729255.1 Cupriavidus sp. EM10 | reverse complement strand
TCAATGCGGCGCTGGCCGTGGTCAACCGCTTCTGGGGCCAAATGTGGACGGCTTCGTGGTTCGCGCCCGTGGCCGACGTCATTTCCACCGCGTTCTCGTTCGCCGTGGTCACCGCCCTGTTCGCCACGATCTTCAAGATGCTGCCCAACGTGCGGATCGCCTGGAAAGACGTGCTGATGGGCGCCATCATCACCGCGCTGCTGTTCTCGGTGGGCAAGCGCCTGATCGGGCTGTACCTGGGCAACAGCGCCGTGGCGTCGTCGTACGGCGCAGCCGGTTCGGTGGTGGCGTTGATGTTGTGGGTGTATTACTCCGCACAAATTTTTTCTTTGGCGCCGAGCTCACGCGCCAGTACGCGTTGCAGTTCGGCAGCCTGCGCGGCCACGATCCGGCGCGCGAAAACCGGGCGCCGCCAGCACACGCCCCGGCGGGCACCGCAAACCGGTAAAATAGCGCCCCAATCCAATCCCGGGATACGTTCCGGGAAGCTTCCCTGGCCCTTGACGCCCCGCCGGCACCCGGCGCCAGCGTTCTGCCCGGGCTTTTCGCCCATCGCCTTACCCGATCCCTTACCGATCCCTTACCCGATTCCACCGTGAGTTCGCTCGTTTCCGAAATTGCGCGTCGCCGCACCTTTGCCATCATTTCCCACCCGGATGCGGGTAAGACCACGCTGACCGAAAAGCTGCTCTGGTTCGGCGGCGCCATCCAGGTGGCCGGCGAGGTGCGCGCGCGCAAGGCCGACCGCCACGCCACGTCCGACTGGATGGAACTGGAAAAGCAGCGCGGCATCTCGGTGACGTCGTCGGTGATGCAGTTTCCCTACCAGTCGCGTCCGGACATGCCGGAGAACATCGTGAACCTGCTCGACACGCCGGGCCACGAGGACTTTTCCGAAGACACCTACCGCACGCTGACCGCCGTGGACTCGGCCGTGATGGTGATCGACTCGGTCAACGGCGTGGAAGCCCAGACCATCAAGCTGCTGAACGTCTGCCGCCTGCGCGACACGCCGATCCTGACGTTCATGAACAAGCTAGACCGCGAGGGCCGCTCGCCGATCGAGCTGCTCGACGAAATCGAGGACGTGCTCAAGATCCAGTGCGCGCCGATGACCTGGCCGATCGGCATGGGCAAGGCATTCCGTGGCGTGTATCACATGATCCACGACAAGGTGCAGCTGTTCGATCCGAAGGGCGAGAAGGGCACCGCCGCCATCCTCGACGGCCTGGACAATCCCGAACTGGACCGCATCCTGGGGTCGCAGGCCGACGAACTGCGCATGGAGATCGAACTGGTGCGCGGCGCGTCGCACACGTTCGACAAGGACGCCTTCCTGGCTGGCAAGCAGACGCCGGTGTATTTTGGCTCGGCGATCAACAACTTCGGCGTGCAGTCGCTGCTCGACGCCCTGTGCGAACTGTCGCCGCCGCCGCTGGCCCGCGCCACCGAAACGCGCACCGTCGAACCGCAGGAAGGCAAGTTCAGCGGCTTCGTGTTCAAGATCCAGGCCAACATGGACCCGCGCCACCGCGACCGCATCGCATTCGTGCGCGTATGCTCGGGCCGCTTCGACCGGGGCATGAAGCTGCTGCACGTGGCGCAGGGCAAGACCGTGGCGATCAACAACGCCATCACGTTCATGGCGCAGGACCGCAACACCACCGAGGAAGCGTACGCCGGCGACATCATCGGCGTGCCCAACCACGGCACGATCCGCCTGGGCGACGTGTTCACCGAAGGCGAGCCGCTGCGCTTCACGGGCATCCCGTCGTTCGCGCCGGAATTCTTCCGCCGCGCGCGCCTGAACAACCCGCTGAAGGTCAAGCAGCTGCAGAAGGGCCTGCAGCAGCTGGCCGAAGAGGGCGCCACGCAGATGTTCCGTCCGCTGATGTCGAACGATCTGGTGCTGGGCGCCGTGGGCATGCTGCAGTTCGACGTGGTGGCGCACCGGCTGGAGCACGAATATGGCGTCGATGCGATCTTCGAGTCGCACGAATGCGCCACGGCCCGCTGGCTCAAGGGCGATCCGGCCGAGATCGAGAAGCTGATCGACAAGAACGGCCACAACGTGGCCATCGACGGGGCGGGCGACCACGTCTACCTGGCCCCAGCATGGTCAACCTGCGCCTGACGCAGGAACGCTTCCCGAACATCCGCTTCCTGGAAACGCGCGAGATCGCCTGACCCGGCTGGCGCCATCCCGACCCGATCCCCGATTCCGGAGAGGGTCGGGATGGCATGGAAAGCGGTGTGTTGATAACTTCATTGTGTCGGCAACGATACAACACCGGCGCGGGCGCAGCGCCGCCGACTGGGCTAGAATCGTGACCTTTGTACGCGACTGCGTACATTGCCTGCCTGCCGCCCTCAGGGCGCTTCCTGCCTCATGTCCAACGCCCCCGCGCTGCCGGCCGACGAGCCGGATTCCGTCTTTCGTGACCCCGCCTTCCGGCATTTCTGGTTTGCCCGGCTCTGCACGACCATTGGCTACCAGATCTTCACGGTGGCCGTGGGCTGGCAGATGTACGACCTGACGCGCGATCCGTTCATGCTCGGCATGGTGGGGCTGGTGCAGTTCCTGCCGTCCATCGTGCTGATGCTGATGTCCGGGCACGTGGCCGACCGTTTCGACCGCCGCATCATCGTGCGGACCTGCCAGATGCTGGAAGCGGTGATCGCCGCGTCGATGGCCGTGGCCAGCTTCTCTGGCTGGGTCACCAGCGAGCACATCATCTTCTTCGTGGCGGCCATCGGCGGCTGCCGGGCCTTCGAGACGCCCACGCTGCAGGCGCTGCTGCCCAGCGTGGTGACGCCGCGCCAGTTGCCGCGTGCGGTGGCGCTGGCCAGCTCGGCGGCCCAGACCGCCATCATCATCGGCCCCGCGCTGGGCGGGTTTGCCTACGTGGCGGGCGCCGGCGTGGTCTATACGATCAGCGCCGTGCTGTTTGCGATTGCCGCCGCGCTGGTGTTCACGCTCAAGCTGCGCCAGGCCGCGCAGCGTCTGACGGCACCCGTCAGCATCAAGACGCTGTTCGCGGGTTTTGCCTATATCCGCAGCCACCAGGTGCTGCTGGGCGCGGTGTCGCTGGATCTGTTCGCGGTGCTGCTGGGCGGCGCCACGGCGCTGCTGCCCATCTATGCGCGCGACATCCTGCATACCGGCCCGTGGGCCTGGGTTTGCTGCGGTCGTCGCCGGCCATCGGCGCGCTGGTCACGGCGCTGTGGCTGGCCCGGCATCCGCTGAACCGCCGTGTGGGCCGCGTGATGTTTGGCGCGGTGGCCATTTTTGGCGTGGCGACGATGGTTTTCGGCGTGTCGACCTGGTTGCCGCTGTCGATGGGCGCTCTGGTGGTGCTCGGCGCCTCCGACATGATCAGCGTGGTGGTGCGCCAGACGCTGGTGCAGCTCGATACTCCCGACGACATGCGCGGCCGCGTTGGCGCGGTCAACTCGGTGTTCATCGGCGCGTCGAACCAGCTGGGCGAGTTCGAATCGGGCGTCACGGCGGCCCTGCTGGGGCCGGTAGGCGCGGTGTTGCTAGGCGGGGCAGGGACCATCCTGGTGGTAGCAGCATGGATGAAGCTGTTCCCGATGCTGACCAACCGCGACCGCCTGCACGATCATCCGACCGGCGCGCATCCGGTGGACGGTTCCGGCAACAAGGCCGCGCCGGCACGCTGATGCGGCACCGGATGAACCTGCGTAAGGGCGGCTTGGCCGCCCCTTTTTGCATCCCGAGGCGTGCCCCGAGGCGTACCCCGAAGCGTACCCGTTTCTGCGGGGCTGAAAGACGCCCACCGAACCATCCGCAAGCCCGCCGGATTGGATTAGAGTCACACCATGCCAGCCGCCCCCCAGCCGTCCCAACCTTCCCAGCCGCTCCCCGGCAACGCCGTGTTCTCCGTGCTCACGCAATCGCGCGCGTCGCTGGAGCGCGCCTGCGTGCTGGGCGATGGCCTGGGGCTGGCGCTCTGGCGAAACCGCCACGACGACACCGCCTATGCCCGGCCCGGCCATCACACGATGTCGGTGTACCTGGAGGGCGGCTATTCCACCTATCGCCGAGATGCGCCCGACCGCAAGGGCAGCCCCGACCGGCTCTGCCTGCTGCCCGCCGGGCATGAATCCGCGTGGCATGTGGGCGGCACGCAGCGCTTCCTGCATCTGTATTTCCAGCCCGAGCATCTGGCCTGGCACTGCGTGCGTGTGCTCGATACCGAGCCGCGCGCCCTGCAACTGGAGGATCGGCTATTCGCCGAGGATGCCGGACTGGTGGCCTTGTCGCGCCAGCTGGTGGCGCTGGACTGGCAGGACACCGACAGCCGCATGGCCGGTAACGCCATGGCGCACCAGGCGGTGACGCAGCTGCTGCTGTCGCATGGCGCGCGCAGGCCGTCGACGGACTGGCGCGGCGGACTGTCGGCGCAGGCCAGGCGTAACGTGGCCGACTGGATCCACGCCCATCCGGCCGAAAACCCGACGCTCGGCCAACTGGCCATCCTTGCCGGCCTGTCGGAATTCCACTTCGCGCGGATGTTCCGGGTCTCGTTCGGCATAGCACCGCATGCGTGGGTCATGCGATCCCGGCTGGATCGCGCGCGGGCGCTGCTGGGCGATGGCCGGCTGTCGCTGCAACAGGTGGCGATGCGCGCCGGATTCGCCTCGGCCAGCCACTTCAGCAACCGCTTTCGCGCGGCCTATGGCGTGACGCCCGGACAATGGCGCACGGCGGCAGGAATTTCCGCCAGGTTGTAAATCCTCCACTCCTGGCGCACGGCGCCTGCGCTTGTGATGCCGGAGGCGCGTCTGCGAGTCGATCCCGGGAGCCGTTGTGCTGCCGTGCATCACGCAGAAACGGGTACGCTTTTGCCGCGCCGACGCCACCGGCTGGCACGTCCTTCGCAAGGCCTGCAGGTTCGACATCCGGAGCCGACGCATGGACCTGAACCTGATCGACCACGCCAAACTGGAAGCCACCTGGGCCTACCTGACCCAGTTCGCCATCAGCCAGGGCCTGAATTGCCTGGCCGCCCTGACCATCCTGATCGTCGGATGGTGGTTGTCCGCGCGGGCCGCCCGGGCGCTACGGCAGACGCTGCAACACACTCACGTCGACGATACGCTGCGGCCGATGCTGGCCAGCATCGCCCAATGGGTGATCCGCGTGCTGACGGTGGTGCTGGTGCTGTCGCAGTTCGGCGTGCAGACGGCGAGCATCATCGCCATGCTGGGCGCCGCCGGCCTGGCCATCGGACTGGCGCTGCAGGGGACGCTGCAGAACATCGCGGCGGGCATCATGCTGGTGCTGCTGCGGCCGTTCCGCGTGGGCCAGTACATCGACGCCCAGGGCGTGGCGGGCACGGTGCGCGAAACCGGCCTGTTCATGACCGAGCTGCAGACGTTCGACGGCGTCTGCCTGCGCGTGCCGAACGGCAAGATCTGGGGCAGCCCGATCATGAACTACAGCGAGAACCCCACGCGGCGCATGGACATGGAGGTCACGGTGACCTTCGACAGCCCGATCCAGGCCGGCCTGGATGCGCTGGCGGCCATGCTCGACAGCGAAAAACGCCTGCTGGCCACGCCCAATCGCGAAGTCATGGTGGTGCGCTACACCGAGCGCGGCGTCACGCTGAACGCGCGCTACTGGACGTCGAACGACGATTTCTGGAACGTGCAATTCGCCTTGTACGCACGGCTGAAGGCGACCGTGGAAGGCGCTGGCTGCCGTATTGCCGTGCCGGTGCAGGAGGTGCGGGTGCCTGAAATGGAGGAGGCCGAGACGGCGGAGGCGGGCCACGGCGACGTTTATCGAAGCCGTTCGACGGGGTCAGGGCGGCCCAATTGAGGTACGCAGAAACGGGTACGCTTTATCGCTGAACCTGCCTGTTTGCTCCCCTCTCCCGCCTTGCGGGAGAGGGGAGCAAACCGGGAGAGCCGCTAACCCTCATCCGCAAACAACGAACACGCCCCCGTTTCCGCCGTTCCCACATGCTTGCGGAAGCCGCCGAACAGGTCGCGGCCCACGCCGTGGCGGTTGGCGGTCAGGTCGGGCACTTCATTCTTGCGGGCCGCCCAGTCGGCGTCGCTGACCTTCACGGTCAGCACGCCTGCCGGGGCGTCCACCAGCACGATATCGCCGGTGCGTACCTTGCCGATGGGGCCGCCTGACAGCGCCTCCGGGCACACGTGGATGGCCGCCGGCACCTTGCCCGATGCGCCCGACATGCGTCCGTCGGTCACCAGCGCCACGTGGAAGCCGCGATCCTGCAGCAATGTCAGCGTGGGCGTGAGCTTGTGCAGCTCGGGCATGCCGCAGGCCGACGGACCCTGCCAAGGCAGCACGGCCACGAAATCGCGCTCCAGTTCGCCGCGCTTGAAGGCGTCCAGCACGTCGTCCTGATGAAGGAAGACGATGGCCGGCGCCTCCACCACCTGATGCTCGGGCTTGACCGCAGACGTCTTGATCACGCAGCGCCCCAGCTTGCCATCCAGCAGCTTGATGCCGCCATCGGGTGCGAAGGGCGCGTCGGCCGTGCGCACGATGGTGTCGTCGAGCGACTTCTCCGGGCCGTCGACCCACGTCAGCTTGCCCTCGCGCAGCGCCGGCTCGCGCGTGTAGTCGGCCAGGCTGCGGCCCACGACCGTGTTCACGTCCTCGTGCAGCAGCCCCAGCGACAGCAGCCCCCGGATCACCAGCGACAGCCCGCCGGCCGCCTGGAACTGGTTCACGTCGGCCTTGCCGTTCGGATACACGCGCGCCAGCAGCGGCACGGTGGCCGACAGCTCGTGAAAGTCGTCCCATGTCAGCTGGATGCCGGCCACGCGCGCCATGGCGATCAGGTGGAGCGTATGGTTGGTGGACCCGCCCGTGGCCACCAGCCCGACGATGCCATTCACGAACGCGCGTTCGTCCAGCACCTCGGCAATCGGCGTGTAGCGCTCGCCACCGTGTACCAGGCGTAGCGCCTGCCGGGCCGATTCACGCGTCAGCGCCTCGCGCAGCGGCGTGTTCGGGTTGATGAAGGCGGTGCCTGGCAGGTGCAGGCCCATGATCTCCATGAGCATCTGGTTCGAGTTGGCAGTGCCGTAGAACGTGCAGGTGCCGGGGCCGTGGTAGGACTTGCTCTCCGCCTCCAGCAGCCCCGCGCGGTCGATCTTGCCTTCGGCATAGAGCTGGCGGATGTGGGCCTTCTCGTCGTTGCTCATGCCGGTGGTCATCGGGCCGCCCGGCACGAACACGGCGGGCAGGTGGCCGAACGACAGCGCGCCCATCACCAGCCCCGGCACGATCTTGTCGCATACGCCCAGGCACAGCACGCCGTCGAACATCTGGTGCGACAGCGCCACGGCGGTGGCCATGGCGATCACGTCGCGCGAGAACAGCGACAGGTCCATGCCGTCCTGGCCCTGCGTCACGCCATCGCACATGGCGGGCGTGCCGCCGGCGAACTGCGCAGTGCCGCCGGCTTCCAGCGCGGCTTCCTTGAGCCATTGCGGAAAGGCCTGCAGCGGCTGGTGGGCCGACAGCATGTCGTTGTAGGCCGAGACGATGGCCAGGTTGGGGCGCTCCTGCGCCTTGAGCCGGATCTTGGCGTCATCGGGCATGGCGGCCACGGCGTGGGCCAGGTTGGTACAGGAAATGTTGGCGCGCTCGACCTTCTGGCCGGCCATGGCGCGGGTGCGGTCCAGGTAGGCCTGGCGGGTAGGGGCGCTGCGGGCCACGATGCGAGCCGTGACCTTCTCCAGTACGGGGTGGCGGGGCATGGGGAGATCTCCTGTGAGGGCGCTTTTCAGCGTAGCCGAAAAATCCGGACGCCACCGTCACGGCAGCGTCATCGCCATTGGCTATCAGAAGGTGGGATCGATGCGCGGCCAGGATGTTCCGCATCGCCCTTCGGTCACATGGCAGGCACGCAGAAACGGGTACGCTTTGTTCCGCCTGGCGGGCCCTGCGCCTGTCCAAGCGGCCATGAGTGACGTAACATCGGTGGAACCAATGCGCCGCCCGGCGGCACATAGTAGATGCCGGGGTCACGCAGTCCCCATCTCCCGATACCCCGCAAGGAGCCCAGGGTGAGCATGCCCGATTTCGACATGGTGCTGTTTGGCGGCACCGGAGACCTGGCGCGGCGCAAGCTGCTGCCCTCCCTTTTTGACGCCCACCGCTGTGGCGTACTTCATCCGTCGGCCCGCATCCTGGCCACCGGCAGCCATCCCCAGACCACCGAGCAGTACAAGGCCACGCTGGAAGACACCGTGCGTCCCGGCCTGGAACACGCGCCGCCCGAGGCCTGGGCCACGTTCCTGGACCGCATCTGTTACGTGCAGGCCGATGCGCGCCAGCCGGCCCACTTCGACGCGCTGGCCGAGAAGGTGCTGGCCCGCAAGCCCGAAGTGGTGGTCTGCTACCTGGCCACCGCGCCGCATATCTTCGTCCCCATCTGCGAACAGCTGGCCCGCACCGGCCTGAACACGCCCAACGTGCGCGTGGTGCTGGAGAAGCCGCTTGGCCACGACCTGGAATCGTCCGAGGCCATCAACGCGGCCGTGGCGCAGTACTTTGCCGAGGACCAGATCTACCGGATCGACCACTACCTGGGCAAGGAATCGGTCCAGAACCTGATGGCGATCCGCTTCGGCAACGCGCTGTTCGAGCCGCTGTGGCGCCGCGAATGGGTGCAGGACGTGCAGATCACCATCGCCGAGGAACTGGGCGTGGAAACGCGCGGCGACTTCTACGACCGCACCGGCGCGCTGCGCGACATGGTGCAGAACCACCTGCTGCAGTTGCTGTGCATGGTGGCAATGGAGCCGCCGGCCAGCCTCAGCGAGGACGCGATCCGCGACGAGAAGATCAAGATCCTCAAGGCGCTCAAGCCGATCCAGCCGGGCGACGTGGCCGAAAAGACCGTGCGCGGCCAGTACCGCTCGGGCGCCATCGCCGGCAAGCCGGTGGTGGGCTATCTGGAAGAGCAGGGCATTGCCGCCGACAGCCGCACCGAGACCTTCGTCGCCATCAAGGCCGAGATCGCCAACTGGCGCTGGGAAGGCGTGCCGTTCTACCTGCGCACGGGCAAGCGCATGCAGTCGCGCGTGGCCGAGATCGTGGTGCATTTCCGCGATGTGCCGCACGCCATCTTCCCCAAGCCGCTGGGTTTGTCGCCGCAAAACCGGCTGGTGATCAGGCTGCAGCCCGAGGAAAGCATCCGCCTGTACTTCCTGGTCAAGCAGGCCGGCGACACGCTGGAACTGACGCCCACCTCGCTCGATCTCGACTTCGCCAATTCCTTCAAGACCCGCCGCGCGGGCGCCTACGAACGCCTGCTGCTGGACGTGATCCGCGGCCGGCTGGGCCTGTTCGTGCGGCGTGACGAGCAGGTGCAGGCCTGGCGCTGGGTCGAGCCGATCATCGATACCTGGGACGCCAGCACCGTGCCGCCCAAGCAATACACGGCGGGCACCTGGGGGCCTGCTGCGTCCACCGCGCTGATGTCGCGCGACGGCGCGCTGTGGCACGAGGAAGTCTGACGCCGCTTTACATCGATTCCATCTGCCGATCACAGGAGCCCCCGCCATGCGCCAGTTCGAACATGCCACCCTGATGGACCAGGCCGAGTCGCTGGCGATCTCCGTCAGCCATGCGCTGGAACTCGTCATCAAGGCCAAGGGGTGGGCCGTGCTGGCGGTGTCGGGCGGCAAGTCGCCGGTGCCGATGTTCGAGCGGCTGCGTTATCGGCCGATTCGCTGGGAAGCCGTGACCATCACGCTGGTGGACGAGCGCGCCGTGCCGCCCGACCATCCCGACAGCAACGGGCGCTGGTGCGCCGCCACCTGCTTCGCGAAGGGGCCGGCGTGGCCGGCTGGGCGCCGCTGATCCGCGACGAGGGCGAGGCCGCCGCGCCGCTGCAGGCCGTGCAGCGGCTCAATGCATCGTTCCAGCAGCCCGACGTGGTGGTGCTGGGCATGGGCGAGGACGGCCATACGGCGTCGCTGTTTCCGGATGCGCCCGAGTTGCAGACCGGCCTGTCGGAGCCCGGGCCGGGCTACATGGTCACGCACCCGTCGACGGCGCCCCATGCCCGCGTGACGCTGAACCTGGCCGCGCTGCTGGCCGCCGAGCGCACGTTCCTGGCGATCACCGGCGACAAGAAGAACGCCGTGCTGGAGCGCGCGCTGCAGGCCCCGACGCCGGCGTTGCCGGTCAGCGTGGTGCTGGCGCGGCATCGGCGCGGCGTCGATATTTTCCGTACCGAGGCGCAATGACGCGCCATCCCGCAACTCCCTGCCTGCCATGACCTATCCGCGCCTGCTTGCCGATGTCGGCGGCACCAATGTCCGCTTTGCCGTGGAAACCGCGCCGATGCGTATCGGCGAAGTCACGGCCTACAAGGTGGCCGACCACGCGTCGCTGGAAGCCGCGATGCGGCTGTACATGTCGACTCTGCCCGCTGGCGAGCGCCCCCGCCACGCGGCCATCGGCCTGGCCAATCCGGTCACCGGCGACCACGTCAAGCTGACCAACCACAACTGGGCGTTCTCGATCGATGCCATGCGGCAGGCGCTGGGCCTGGAGACGCTGGTTGCCATCAACGACTTCACATCGCTGGCGCTGGCCTTGCCATACCTGGCCGCCGGCGACCTGGTGCAGGTGCGCGACGGCACCGCCATGCCCACGGCGCCGCGCTCGCTGATCGGGCCCGGGACGGGGCTGGGCGTGTCGGGACTGGTTCCGGCACCGGGCGGCGGCGCCGTGGCGCTGGCCGGCGAGGGTGGCCATATCGAGGTGATGCCCGCCACGGACGACGAATGGATCGCGTGGCGCGCCGCGCATGACCAACTGGGCCGGGTGTCGGCCGAACGGTTGCTGTCGGGCATGGGCCTGTCGCATATCCATGCCGCGCTGTCCGCAGAAATGGGTACGCTTCTTGCCGAACCGCTGACCCCGGCGCAGGTCACCGATGGCGCGCTGAAGCAGGGCGATCCCTTGTCCCGCCGGGCCTTTGACGCCTTTTGCGGGCTGCTCGGATCGGTGGCTGGCGATATCGCGCTGGTGCTGGGCGCGCGCGGCGGCGTCTATATCGGCGGCGGCATCGTGCCGCGTTTCGTGGACGCGTTCCGCGCCTCGCCATTCAATGCGCGCTTTGTCGACAAGGGCCGCATGGGCCAGTACCTGGCCGATATCCCGGTGTACGTGATCGCGGCCGAATTCCCGGCGCTGCCCGGCCTGGCGCGCGCGCTGGCAGACCGCCTGCAGGGCGACATGCGCCACACCCATTCCTGAATCCCGACGAACATGCGTGTATTGCTGGTGGAAGACGACGCCATGATTGGCGAGAGCGTAAAGGTGGCGCTGCGCCAGGAAGGCTTTACGGTCGACTGGGTGACCGATGGCGACGCCGGGCTCGACGCCGCGTCGGACCAGCACGGCCCGCGCGCCGACGGCGGCTACGACCTGGTGCTGCTGGACCTGGGCCTGCCGCGCCGCTCGGGGCTGGACGTGCTGAAGGCGCTGCGCGCGCGCAACGTCCGCACGCCGGTACTGATCGTCACGGCCCGCGACGCCGTGGCGGACCGCGTGGCCGGGCTCAACGCGGGCGCGGACGACTACGTGATCAAGCCGTTCGACCTGCAGGAGCTGGTGGCGCGCATGCACGCGATGGCGCGCCGCGCGGAAGGGCGGGCCGAACCGATGCTGCGCTATGGCGACATCGTGCTCAACCCGGCCACGCGCGAAGCCACGCAGGCTGGCACGGCGGTGCGGCTGTCGGCACGCGAGTACGCGTTGCTGTCCGCGCTGATGGCCCGGCCCGGCAAGGTCTGGTCGGTGCCGCAACTGCAGGAACGGCTCTACGGCTGGGACGACGACGTCGGCAGCAACACGGTGGAGGTCTATATCCACGCGCTGCGGCGCAAGTTTGGCGCGGCACTGATCCGCAATATCCGGGGCGTGGGCTACCTGATGCCGCAACTGGGCGCCGACGGTGCGGCTAACGCGGAAGGAATGCCGGACTGATGCGCTCGATCCAACGTACGCTGCTGTGGTGGCTGGCGGCGGGCCTGGCGGCCGGCATCGCCGTGGCCACGGCACTGATCTATGGCCAGGCGCGGCAGGAAGCCAATGCCCTGTTCGACTACCAGATGAAGCAGGTGGCCGCCGCGCTGCCGAGCCAGTTCAGCGCGCCGGTGGCCCCCCGTTCGAGGCCGACAGCGCCACCGGGGCCGACCTGCTGCATGCCGACGAGGACGTGGTGATCCATATCTGGGATGGCTCCGGGCGCAGTCTGTACCTATCGCACTCGCATCCGGCGCTGCCCCAGCGCGCCGAACTGGGCTTTACCGATGCCCGCACCGAATCGGGTGAATGGCGGATCTACAGCGTGCAGCTGGGGCCGGCGGTGGTGCAGATCGCCCAGCCGCTCAGCGCCCGGCGTACGCTGGCCGCCCACATGGCGTTGCGCACCGTGGCGCCGCTGCTGCTGCTGTTGCCGCTGCTGGCGTGGCTGGTGTGGATGGCCGTGGGGCGTGGCCTGCGGCCGCTTCGCGAGATCGCCACCGAAGTGCGCTCGCGCGATGCCAAGACGTTGGCGCCGCTGGCCGTGCGCGACATGCCCGACGAAATCGCGCCGCTGTCCGATGCCTTGAACCAGCTGCTGGCCCGGCTGAGCCATGCCATCGACACCCAGCGCGCGTTTGTTGCCGACGCCGCGCACGCGTTGCGCACGCCGCTGACGGCGCTGCAGCTGCAGGCCCAACTAGTGGAGAGGGCGCCCAGTGCGGAGGCCCGGCAGGAGGCGATGGGGCAGCTGCGGCAGGGGCTGGAGCGGCTGACGCACCTGGTCGCCCAGTTGCTGACGCTGGCGCGGCAGGAGCCGGGCGCCGTGCCGCCGCCGCACGAGCCCGTCGACCTGCGGGCGCTGGCGGGCGGCGTGGTGGCCGAGATGTCGCAGGCGGCTATCGATCGGGATATCGACCTGGGGCTTGAAGAGCGCGGCGCCAACGGGCCGGTCACGATCCGGGGCGATGCCGATGCGCTGCGCATCCTGCTGACCAACCTGGTGGACAACGCGGTGCACTACATCCCCCGGGGTGGCCGCATCGACGTGGACGTGGCCCACACGGCCCATGGCATCGAACTGGTGGTGACCGACAACGGCCCCGGCATTCCTGCCGGCGAGCGCGCGCGCGTGTTCGACCGCTTCTATCGCGTGCCCGACGCGCCCACGGGCGGCAGCGGACTGGGACTGGCCATCGTCGACGAGGTGGCGCAGTCCCATGGCGCGCGCGTGGCGCTGGAAGACGCGGCGCCGGGGCTGCGCGTCCGCGTGATCTTCCCGGCCGTGGCCTAGTTCACCGGCGCGACCAGCGGCTCGCCGGCAAAGTGCCGGCGCGCGTTCTCGATGAACTGGTTCACCGACGCCAGTACCGCCTCGGGCGACCAGCCGCCCACGTGCGGCGTCAGCACGACGTTGGGGCAATCGAACAGCTCCACCGGCGGCTTCGGCTCGCTTTCATAGACATCCAGGCCCGCGCCGCCCACTTCGCCGGTGTGCAGCGCATCGGCCAGCGCCGCCGTGTTCACCACGCTGCCGCGCGCGATATTGACCAGGTAGCCAGCCGGCCCCAGCGCGCGCAGCACCGGGGTATCGACCATATGGCGCGTCTCGGCGCCGCCCGGGGTGGCAATGACCAGGTAGTCAGCCCATTCGGCCAGCGCCATCACATCGGCAAAGTACTGGAACGGCGCGTCGGCGCGCGGGCGGCGGTTGTGATAGCCAATCTCCAGGTCGAAGCCCTGCCCACGCTGCGCGATGCGGCGGCCAATGGTGCCCAGGCCCACGATGCCCAGGCGCTTGCCCGACAGGTTGGGCGGCAGCGGAATCGTATTGCGCCAGACCCCGTCGCGCGTGGCGCGGTCCAGCGACGGCACGCGGCGCACGGTGGCCAGCAACAGCGCCATGGCGTGATCGGCCACGCAGCTGTCGTTGGTGCCGGCACCATTGCCCACGGCGATGCCGCGCGCCTTGCAGGCGGCAATGTCGATGTTCTCGTAGCCGGCGCCCAGGGCGCAGACCAGTTCGAGCCTGGGCATGGCATCGATTTCGGCGGCGGTGATGCCGGTCGTGCCATTGCTGAGCACGGCGCGGAACGTGCCGCCGGCACTGGCGACGGCCTCGGCGCGCTGGGCGGCGCTGGGCGCGTAGACGACGTCGTATTGTTGGGAAACCAGGGCGAGGTGGTCCGGTTCGAGCTGGACCAGGACGAGCAGGGCGGGCTTCATGCGTGACAGCGAGACGAGGGAGATTTTGTTGTGAAGGTCGGCCGGGCCGACGCCACATTCTATGCCTGCGTGCGTTGGCCTGCCTGCCGTGACGTGGTGGTTTTGGGCGATTATCAGACGTTTGACAGCGTGCGGCGGCGTACGCAGAAACGGGTACGCTTTGCGATTTTCCGCTGGGGGAATCACGCAGAAATGGGTACGCTTTGGGGCGGTGGGGGTTGAAGGTGGCGGTGATGGACAGGCTTTTTGCCCTCACCCCGGCCCCTCTCCGCAGAGCGGGAGAGGGGAGCGAACAATAGGCGGTCGATAACCTCGTGGTTTCTCCCCTCTCCCGCGAGCGGGAGAGGGGCGGGGGTGAGGGCTCCAGCGCATCAACCCGCAAGATCGATCATCCGAACCACAAAACATGCGGCTCCCCACCCCAACTCCTGGCAATACCACCTGCTGCTCGGCGCCGCCGGCATGCTGGTGCTGGGGCCGTTGGGCGGCATCGCGGCGGCGTACATGAACCTGTCGCTCGGCTTCTTCGTCGGCGGGCAGGTGCTGGCCGGCATCCTGGGTTCGGCCGTCACCGCCGGCTATGGCGCGGCCGGCCGCCACGGGGCGAACTACATCCAGACGGCCGCCGCATCGGTGGCCGGCATGGGCGGCATGGTGGTGGTGATCCAGGCCATCGGCTGGATGGGCATGGCGCAGCCGCCGTTGTGGCAGCTGATCGGCTACATGCTTTGCATCGGCATGTACGGCGTGGGCGTCGGCATGCTGTACACCCCGCTGTTGGTGGACCGCATGCAGCTGACATTTCCGTCCGGGCTGGCCGTGGCCAACATCCTGCGGGCGCTGACCGACCCCGTGCTGCTGCGGCGATCGATTGCCCGGCTGGCGGGCGGTACTGGCCTGGGCGTGCTGGCCGGCGTGGGCGCGGCGCGAATCGCGTGGCTTGGGGCCATCGATCTCTCAGCCTCGACATTTGGCGCCGGCATGATCGTCGGCGCGCGTATCGGCATCGCCTCGCTGGTGGGCGGCCTGGTGGGCTGGGCGCTGACGCCGTACTTTGTGTCGATCGGCTGGCTTGCCCCCGGCGACCCGTATCGCAAGATCACCTTTCTGTTTGCGCTCGGGATGATCATGGGCGCCGCCGCCGTCGACGTGCTGCTTCTTCTGGCGCGGGCGATGCGCCAGACGCGCGAGAAGGCGAAGCCGGCCGGCATGCCGCAACGCTGGATCGTGGCGTGGGTCGTCGTCTGGGGGATGGCCGTGGTGGGCACCGGCGCCGCGTGGTTTGGCCAGCCGGTCGGCTACCAGCTGATGGCCGTGGTGCTGGTGCTGATCTTTGCGCTGGTCAATGGCATTTCGGTCGGCATGGTCGACCAGAACCCGATCTCCTCAGCCTTCGTGCTGACCGTGATCCTGATGGCCGCCGTGGGCCTGCGCGAGCCGCATATCGGCCTGATCGCGGCCACGGTGCTGCTGGTGTCCACGGCCGAGGCGTGCGACATGCAGCAGGACCGCTCCACCGGCTGGCGGCTCGGCACCGACCGCATGGTGCAGTTTGGCTACCAGGTGGCGGGCATCGTGGCCGGGTCGATCCTGGCCGTGCTGCTGGCGCGGCTGTTCATGGATGCCTATCCGGTGCTGCGCCTCGACCAGACCGTGCTGCCGGCAGACCAGCAGCCCGCGCGATGGACTTCGGCGATGACCTACAAGATCGTCGGCGCGCTGCGCAGCATGACGGAGGACCGGCCCTATCAGCGGCTGGCCGTATGGATCGGGCTGGGCATCGGCCTGGTCACCGAGATCCTGCGCAAGGCGATCTTCGCCTCGGCGCGCTACCGGCGATTCGTCGACCAGGGCCGCACCGGCCGGGTGTGCGATTTCGTGCTCGATGCCGTGGTCCTGCCTTCGCCCTATGCGTCGTCGTTCGGCGGGTTCGTCAACCTGGCTGCCGCGACGTGGATGGCCGTGGGCGGTGTGGTGTCGAGTCTTGTGGAAAGCCACCCGCGTCCGGCCTACCCGGCCTCGCAGGACCCCGCCCTGCCCGAGGACATGAGCACCACGTCGCTGATCGGCGGCGGACTGATTGCCGGCGACGCGCTGGCCGCGCTTGGCTTCGGCATCGCGGGTTTGCTGGCCGTCGTGGCCTGACGCCCAGGCGCCTCAGATCACTTGCATCGACGCATTGGGCGGCTTGCGCGCCAGCAGGCCGGACAACTTCTTCAGCGCCATCGACAACTGCGCGCGATCGGCCGCGCCACCCAGCGAGATGCGGATGGCGTTGGGCGGCGTGGCGCCGTCGTAGAACACGTCCGATGCGGTGACGCGCAGCGATTCGTCCTGCGCCGCGCGGCTGAAGCCGGCCGACGACCAGTAGCTGGGCAGCGGATGCCAGACGTGGATGCCCGACGGCGCGTACTGGCCGGTACTCGCCAGCCATTGCCGGGCGATCTGCTGCCGCGCGGCGGCCTCGGTGCGGATACCCTCCAGCAGCTCGGCTGCCGAACCGTCGCGAATCCACTGCGTGGCCAGCGCCGTGGCGATAGGCGAGGCCATCAGCGTGATCGCGCGTAGCGCTGCCAGGATCGATTCCTGCAACTCGCCGTCGGGCGCCACCACGTACGCAGTACGCAGGCCCGGACTCAGGCATTTGGCCAGCGTGGCGATGTAGACGGTCTGACCGGGATCGATGGCCGCCAGCGGCGGCGGCGCGTCGGGGGTCAGCAGCCAGTAGGGGTCGTCTTCCACGATCAGCACGCCGTGCTGCCGCGCCACGCGTGCAATGTCGCGGCGGCGCGCCTCGGGCATGGTGTGCGTGGTGGGGTTCTGCAGCGTCGGATTCAGGTAGATCAACTGAACATTGCCGGTGCCGCACGCCGCGTCCAGTGCATCGGGACGCATGCCGTCGTCATCGGCGGCGATGGTCACCACGTGGCGCCCCAGTTCGGCAGCCGCCCCGCGCAGGCCTGGATAGACCAGCGGCTCGGCGGCGATGGCCCCACCCGGCGTGGTCCGGCACAGCATCAACGCGGCCAGTGCCGACTGCGCGCCCGGGCTGGCGATGACGCGGTCGTGCGCGACATCGCCCAGCATCGGCGCCAGCCACTGGGCGCCGGCCGCGCGGTCGGGCATCGTGCCGCCGCCGAGCTGATAGGTCATCAGCAGGTTCGCATCGGCGCGCAGCGTTACCTGGGCCAGCCCGCGCCGGAGCATGTCGGCGAAGTCGATGCCTTCCGGCGGAGGTGGCACGTTCATGCTCAGGTCGACGGTCTGGGCCAGTTCGAAAGCGGGCGCTGCAATGAAAGTGCCTAGTGATCCACGTGGCTCGACCAACCCGCGCCGCCGCGCTTCCGCCAGCGCCCGGGTGACCGTGGTCAGGTCCACGCCCAGCAGCGCCGCCAGTTCGCGCTGCGGCGGCAGGCGGTCGCCAGGGGCCAGCACGCCGTCGGCCATCGCGCGCTCCAGGAATCCGGCGATCTGCGCGTAGCGCGGGCCGCCCGCTGCGGCGAACGCGCCGATCCAGCCGGGTTTATCGTCCTGATTCGGTTGCATTAGCGGCATCGTTGGATGGGTTGTAGGTAAAACAGAGTGTGGCTTGTATGGCTTTTGTCTTACCTTAGCATGCCGCGCAACCTAGGCAAATCCATACAAATACGGGGATGTTGTCTGGGCCACTCCTGCCCCTGTAAGAAGGTGTTGAAATGCGTGAGCAACCGGCCGACCCCAGACGCGTGCGTCGGCGCCCCCCTCCATTCGTTCCCCGCGTGTGTGGCTGTATGCCCTCACTCCGCTGATCCTGACCGGCTGTTCGTGGGATCTGCTGAACCCCAGCGGGTCCATCGGCGTGCAGACGCGCAACCTGATCGTGCTGGCCACGGCCCTGATGCTGCTGGTGGTGATCCCGGTGATCATCCTCACGCTGGTCTTCGCGTGGCGCTATCGCGAGACCAATACCAAGGCCGAATACGCGCCGCGCTGGTCGCATTCGACGAAGATCGAAGTGGTCGTGTGGGGCATCCCGTGCGTGATCGTGGCGCTGCTGGGCGTCATCATCTGGGACACCACGCACAAGCTCGACCCGTTCCGCCCGCTGGAGTCGAAGGTGGCGCCGGTAGAGGTGGATGTCGTCGCGCTCGACTGGAAATGGCTGTTTATCTATCCCCAGTACGGCGTGGCATCGCTGAACGAGCTGCCCATCCCCGTGGGCACGCCGATCAATTTCCGCATCACGGCCGAGTCGACGATGAACGCACTGTTCATCCCGCGCCTGGGCAGCATGGTCTACGCGATGGCCGGCATGCAGACCAGGTTGCATTTGATTGCCGACCAGACCGGCGTGTTCGACGGCCGCTCCGCCGCCTATAGCGGCTCGGGCTTCTCGGACATGCACTTCCGCACCATCGCCACGTCGCGCGCCGACTTCGATGCGTGGATCGAACGCGCCCGCGCCTCGGGCAACACGCTCGATGAAGCCACCTACCGCAAGCTGGAGCAACCCAGCAGCAAGGACCCCGTCACGGTGTACGCCAAGGTGGAGCCGCGCCTGTTCAAGGGTGTGGTGGACCAGTACATGGCCAGCAACGGCGACATCTGCCGTGCCGACAGCCCGGTGACCCTCGGCGCCATTGCCGGCGCCAACATGCCGCCGCTCCCGGCGCAGCAGACCACGCTGGAGCGCTAATCATCATGTTCGGAAAACTTTCTCTCGACGCCATCCCCCTGCACGAGCCCATCATCATGGGCACGCTGGTGGTGGTGCTGCTTGGCGGCGCCGCGCTGCTGGGCGCCATCACGTACTACAACAAGTGGAGCTACCTCTGGAAGGAGTGGATCTGCTCGGTCGACCACAAGCGCATTGGCGTGATGTACATCATCCTGGCGCTGGTCATGCTGCTGCGCGGCTTTGCCGACGCCATCATGATGCGTACCCAGCAGGCCGTCGCCGTGGGCGAGGCCGTGGGCTACCTGCCGCCGCACCACTACGACCAGATCTTCACCGCCCATGGCGTGATCATGATCTTCTTCGTGGCCACGCCCTTTATCCTGGGCCTGATGAACGTGATCGTGCCGCTGCAGATCGGCGCGCGCGACGTGGCCTACCCGTTCGTCAATTCGCTGAGCTTCTGGATGTCGGCGATGGGCGCGGTGCTGGTCATGATGTCGATGTTCGTCGGCGACTTCGCCGCCACGGGCTGGGTTGCCTATCCGCCGCTGAGCGGGCTGGGGTACAGCCCCACGGTGGGGGTCGACTATTACATATGGTCACTGCAGATATCGGGGCTGGGCACCACGCTGACCGGCATCAACTTCATCGTGACGATCCTGCGCATGCGTGCGCCGGGCCTGAACCTGATGAAGATGCCCGTGTTCACGTGGACGGCGCTGATCACCAACATCCTGATCGTCGCCATCTTCCCGGTGCTGACCGCCACGCTGGCGCTGCTGGCCGCCGACCGCTACCTGGACATGCACTTCTTCACCAGCGAGCTGGGCGGCAACGCCATGATGTACGTGAACCTGATCTGGATCTGGGGTCACCCCGAGGTCTACGTGCTGATCCTGCCGTGCTTCGGCGCGTTCTCGGAGATCATCTCCACGTTTTCGCGCAAGCCGCTGTTCGGCTATACGTCGATGGTCTACGCCACGTCGTCGATCGGCGTGCTGTCGTTCTTCGTCTGGCTGCACCACTTCTTCACGATGGGCTCGGGCGCCAGCGTCAACGCGTTCTTCGGCATCATGACATCGATCATCTCGATCCCCACGGGCGTCAAGCTGTTCAACTGGCTGTTCACGATGTACCGCGGCCGCATCCGCTTCCATTCGTCGACGCTGTGGACCATCGGCTTCATGGTGACGTTTGCCGTGGGTGGCATGACCGGCGTGCTGCTGGCCGTGCCGGGCGCCGACTTCGTGCTGCATAACAGCCTGTTCCTGATCGCCCACTTCCATAACGTGATCATCGGCGGCGTGGTGTTCGGCTGCCTGGCCGCCATGACGTTCTGGTTCCCCAAGGTGTTCGGCTTCACGCTGAACGAGTTCTGGGGCAAGGTCGCATTCTGGTGCTGGCTGATCGGCTTCTACCTGGCCTTCATGCCGCTGTATGCGCTGGGCCTGCAAGGCATGACGCGCCGCATGAACCACTACAACAACCCGGACTGGCAGCCGTATCTGATCGTGGCGCTGGTCGGCGCCGTGGTCATCGGCTGCGGCATCCTGGCGATCCTGTGGCAGCTGTTCGTCAGCGTACGCGACCGCAAGCAGAACATCGACGTGACGGGCGACCCGTGGGACGGCCGCAGCCTGGAATGGGCCACGGCCTCGCCGGCGCCGTTCTACAACTTCGCGCACGTGCCGCAAATCACATCGCTGGAACAGCACTGGGACAACAAGGAAGCCGGCACGGCCTACGTGGCGCCGGTCAAGTACGAGGACATCCACATGCCGCGCAACACGTCCACCGGCTTCCTGGTGTCGGTGTTCGGGCTGGTGCTGTGCTTCGCGCTGGTCTGGCATATCTGGTGGATGGCCGGCTTCGGCCTGGCCGCGATGATCTTCACGTTCATCGCCCGCGCCTACGACCGCGACGTGGACTACTACGTGCCGGCCGCCGAGGTGGAACGCATCGAAAGCGCCCGCTACGCGCTGCTGGCCGGGGAACCTGCCACGAACCCGAAGGGGGCCAACTGATCATGACGACGACCACCCTGAAACTGCGCGGCGACGCGGCCGAGGTTCAACAAGGCGGCGCGCCGGCGGTACACACGCACGACGACCATCACGATCACGCACACCACGCCCACCAGACCGAATCCACCCTGAAGCTGGGGTTCTGGATCTACCTGATGAGCGATTGCCTGATCTTCGCGTCGCTGTTCGCCACGTTCGGCGTGCTGCTGAACGGCACGGCGGGCGGCCCCACGGGGCGCGAGCTGTTCGACCTGCGCTTCGTGCTGGGCGAGACCATGCTGCTGCTGACCAGCAGCCTGACGTTCGGCGTGGCGATGCTGAAGCTGCACGAGGGCAAGGACGGCCAGGGCAATCCGCAGGCGGTGATCCGCTGGCTGGTGCTGACCTTCGCGCTGGGCGCGGCGTTCGTCTGCATGGAGGTCTACGAGTTCCGCGAACTGCTGCACGAGGGCGCGGGCCCGAACCGCAGCGCCTACCTGTCGGCGTTCTTCATGCTGGTGGGTACCCACGGGCTGCACGTCAGCGCCGGCCTGCTGTGGATCATCGTGATGGTCAACCAGGTGCAGGTGTTCGGCCTGGACGCCGTGGTGCGCCGCCGGCTGGCCTGCCTGAGCCTCTTCTGGCATTTCCTGGACCTGGTGTGGATCTTCGTGTTCACGGTCGTCTACCTGCGGGAGTTCCTCTGATGTCCCATCCACAAGCCGTCCAACACAACCACGATGCCGCCCACGGCAGCCTGCGCAGCCACCTGATCGGCTATGCGCTGTCGCTGGTGCTGACCTTCCTGTCGTTCGGTGCCGTGATGGGCCGCGTTCTGACGCCGCGCGCCGGCCTGGCGCTGATCGTGGCGCTGTGCGTCACGCAACTGCTGGTGCAGCTGGTGTTCTTCCTGCACCTTGGGCCGCGCCGCGGCCAGCGCGGCAACACGGCGATCTTCGCGTGCACGGTGTTCCTGATTGCGATTGTCGTATCGGGGTCGCTTTGGGTCATGCACAACGCCAACCTGAACATGATGCCGATGCAGTCCGTGCCAGCTGGGGCCGGCGCGAACCGTTGACGCATCTGTAGCCGGACTCGGGCTGGGGCCGGTTTCTTGACAGGACAGACGTGCCACGCACGATCTGTCCTTTTTTGCGTTGACGTTCAGCCTTCAGGCAGGCGGGGCGCCTTCCTTGAACAGCGTCTTGAGCTGCGAGCGCAGCTCGGGGGTGTCCTGGTGCTGATGCACCTGGACGGCGTGCTGCACCGCCGCTTCCAGCAGCTCGTCCTCGCTGTCGGCGCTCAGGGCGACCGTGCAGTTTGTATCACTGGGATAGTCGCGGCAATCGATGTATTTGCGTCCCATGGCAGGCCCTCCTGGCGCGCGTGGAGAGCGCGCCTGATCCAGTATAGGGCGCAGGGTGATTGCGCGGCCGCCTGCAGGCATCGACAAATCGGGCTAACCTGTCGCCCTTCTGTCCCTACCCGCCCACTGGAAGAAAGCCATGACTCAATCACTCCGGATCGATTTTGTGTCGGATATCGCCTGCCCTGGTGCGCCATCGGGCTGTCGTCGCTGATGCAGGCCGTGGAGCGCACGCGCGACGTGGTGGATGCCCACGTGGTAATGCACCCGTTCGAGCTCAATCCGCAGATGGGGCCGAAGGCGAGCCCATCGTCGACTACATCGGCAAGAAGTATGGCCGCACGCCGGAACAGATCGCCGAGAGCCAGAAGATGATCCGCGAACGCGGCGCCAGCGTCGGCTTCACGTTCGGCCCGCGCAATTTCATCTACAACACGTTCGATGCCCACCGGCTGCTGCAGTGGGCCGCCACGCAGGGCAGGCAGCTGCCGCTGAAGCAGGCGCTGCTGCAGGCGTACCACGGCGACGGCAAGGACCCGAGCAACCACGATGTGCTGCTGGACGCCGCGCAGTCGGTCGGCCTGGACGCCGCCCAGGCCCGCAAGATCCTGGACAGCGACGCCTACGCCGACGAAGTCCGCGACGAAGAGCGTGAGTACCAGGGCATGGGCATCCAGTCGGTGCCGTCTGTGATCTTCAACAACCGGTATCTGGTGACGGGCGGCCAGCCGGTGGAAGCGTTCGAACAGGCCATCCGCGAGATCGCAAAGGAAGCGAGCGAAGCGAAGGGCGCCCAGGGCGCCTGACTTCAGAAGTGGTGGCGCATGCCGACCATCACGCCCACGCGCGTGCTGCGGCTGACGTCGGTGACCGGGGTGCCGGCCCAGTATTCGGTCTCGCGCCCCACCGTGCCGCCGCGCGCGTGCACCACGTCGGTCTCCAGGTACAGGCTGGTGCGCTTGGAAAACGCATAGTCGGCCACGAACGCCAGGCTGTCGGCGTTGCCGCCGCCCAGGTGCACTGGCGTGTCCTGGAACTGCGTGGTGACATCACCTGCCTGCTGGTAGCGGTAGTAGGCGCCCGACAGGTGCAGCGCCGGCGTGAGCTGGTATCCCAGCCCGGCAAACGAGATGTTGTAACGCGCGCCGCTGGCCGATTCGCGCCGTCCCATATGGCCCACGTAGCCGGTTGCCTTGCCGATCGTGTAGGAGCCGCCCACAGAGTAATTGCGCACCGTGCTGCCGCCATCGTCGCTGCGGCGCTGGTCATACGCCACGCCCAGCGCCAGCGGCCCCTGGCTGTACTTCACCCCGCCGCCCAGCGTGGTGCCGTGGTTCATGCTGCCCGGCTGCTCGCCGGCGCCATAGTCGAGCTGCACCGAGAACGGACCCACCGTGCGCTGGTACACCACGCTGTTGTTGATGCGGTAGTCCTGGAAGAAGATGTCGCCGCCGATATAGAGCGGATCGGACCAGAAATTGCCCCAGCCCTGGTCGAGCGGATCGAACGCCCAGCCGATATTGTTGAGCGCGTTGTACTGGCGCCCGAACGTCAGGCTGCCCCAGTCGCCGCTCAGCCCCACCCAAGCCTGGCGCCCGAAGAAGCTGTTGTAGGACGCCTGCCCGGTGTCGCTGCCAAAGCCCGATTCCAGCTGGAAGATTGCGCGATTGCCGCCGCCCAGGTCTTCGGAGCCCTTCAGGCCGAAGCGGCTGCCCACCATGCCGCCCGATACCAGCGCCAGCTGGTCGTGATGGCGGGCATCGATGTTCGATGTGTAGCGCACCGCCGAGCTGACGATGCCATACAGGGTCACGCCAGGGTCGGCGTATGCGGCGCAAGGCAACAGCCCGGCCGCGAGCAGCCAAAGGCTGGCTGGTTTCTTCACGAATTGTCCTCCGGAATACGGATCCGCCCGGCGCGCGCAGGCACCGGGAAGGGTCGGTTCAGGCAATTACCTGAGGGGGTTCCAGTCCCGCGCGCAAGTCCTTCGGGCGAAGGCGCGCGGGGCGTTATCCGGGGTACGGCCGCCTGATGCAGCCAAGGGGCGCAGGCCCGGATCGAGGGTCGAAGTCTGGTAGGCGAATGCTGCGAGCAAGGCGCAGGCAAGCCAGGGGCGGGCGCAAGGCCCAGATGGGCATCCGTCAGCACCCACTTCGACAGCGGCGATGACCCGAGTGCCTGAAAGGCATCAAATGGCCGTACCTGGCGCGACGGAAGGGCATTAGTTTACTGCATGCCCGATCGACGGCCCAAAGCATGCTTCCTGCGCCACATCGATATCCTAAGCCTTCAGCCCGTGTTCCCACGCGTAGTTAAACAACTCCGAATCGTTGTTCACGCCAAGCTTGCGCATGGCGCTGTGTTTCTGGGTACTGACGGTATTGATGCTGCGGCTCAGATGTCGCGCGATGCCGGACGTCGACATGCCGCCGGCATACAGCCGCACCACCTCGATCTCGCGCGGACTTAGCCTGCCGAAGATGCTGGCGCGCGCATCCGGCACGCCGAGTTTGGATATCTGGCGTTTCACCGATTCACTGAAGTGCTCGCGGCCCTGGAACGCCGCCACGATGGCATTGAACAGTTCCGGCATGCCGTCGCGCTTGTTCAGCAGGCCTAGCGCGCCGGCCTTACGCATGCTGGCCAGCAGACCCGGATTTTCAAGCATGGTCAGCACGACGATCCGCACGTGCGGGAACCTGGTGCGCACGGCAGTGAGTAACGCGAGCCCATCGGGCGCATGCCGGCAAGGCATCGAAAAATCCGTTACCAGCACATCGCAATCGATATGCGCCAGTCTCCTCAGCAGCATTTGCGGGTTTGTGGCTTCCGCCACGACGGTGAAGCCGAGTTTCCTGCCTAACAGCTCGCGCAGGCCAAACAGGATGAATGGATGATCGTCAGCAAGCATGACGCGTATGGTTGTCATAGTGCGCTTCCCGGAATACTCCGGTTCGGTTGGGTAAGCGACCGGGACCTCCGCTTGCATTGCCGCCGGCTATTTCCGAAAAGCCTGCAGGCTATTTCCATTCCCCATCCCTTTCTGTCGGGACGCGCCTGAATTGCCGATGGCAATAGCCATTGGCTGCGAATGCCGATACATCTCCGGAAACATCCGATCTTTCAGATCGCGATATTCAGATTACGGCGTCAAATTTCACTGTACTCGCAGTCCAAATAAGAGCGTAGATTTTATAAGTCCCTTCCGAATGGGTATCTCCCCATTCCATTTTTCATGGGCACCGGACAGGCTCGTGCCGCGTGTCGAAGCAACATCGGGAAAGCCTACCGGGCGCTGTCCTCCGGCGCGGGGCCGCGCAAGGCTGACTGCGCAAAGACAATCTGACGAGTTTCTTTAGTCGTTCTCGATCCGCCAATGGAAGTAACTCGAAATGTGCACGACACGACAGCGTTGCAACAATTTTCGCTAAATTACTATTCAATAGCTGTGATTAATCATTCTGATAGCCCATCAGAAGGGTCTGATCTTGACCTAAGAATCCCAACTTTAGTAATCCTGCTATTTAGCGGCCACCGCATCTTCCATAGGATTCCAACCGAGGAATCGACGAAGCCGCACTGGCCCAACCGCCAGCACATCGAAAGCGCGCCATCCCCCAAGTGGATGACCGCGCGGCGCCGACTCCCAGAACGAGACAACGCACGGCAAGGACCCGTGCGTTCATCCGCCCACCATCGAAGCGCGGGCGGATTCTGTGCAATCAATTATCAGGATCAATCATGAACAAGAATCGGTATCGCCGCGTATTCAGCAAGCGCCTCGGCATGCTTGTGGCTGTTGCGGAGAATGTGAAGAGCCAGGGCAAGACACCGGGCGAGAGTAGCGGCGCCAATGACGGCGGGTCGTTCGGCGTGGTCTCGGCGATGACGGCCATCGCCCTGGCCGCCTTGATGCTCGATACCGATCCCGCCCACGCGCAAGCGCTGCCGACCAACGGCAACGTGGTGGCCGGCCAGGCCACCATCTCCCAGCCGAACGGCAACACGATGCACATCGACCAGGGCAGCCAGCGCGCCGTGATCGACTGGAACACCTTCAGCATTGGCAAGGACAACACCGTCCGCTTCAACCAGCCCAACGCCCAGGCGCAGGCGCTGAACCGCGTCACGGGCGGCCTGCCATCCAATATCCACGGTTCGCTGCTGGCCAACGGCCAGGTGCTGATCCAGAACGCCAACGGCGTGCTGTTCGGCCGTGGCGCCGTGGTCAACGTCGGCTCGCTGCTGGCCACGACGAAATCCATCGACGCCAACGCATTCATGGCCGGCAATCCGCTGGCCCTGAGTGCAACCGGCACACAGGCCGGCATCATCAACGAGGGCACGATCCACGCGCAAGGCTATGTCACCCTGATGGGTGACCAGGTGCGCAATAGCGGCGACATCAAGACCGCTGCTGGCGGCAAGGTGATCCTGGCTGCCGGCGACAGCGCCACGGTCGCGCTGCCGAACGGCCAGGGCATCTCTCTGGTACTGACCAACGCCACCGCCAACGCGCTGGTGGAAAACAGCGGCAACATCCACGCGCAAGATGGCGCGGTGCTGCTGACCGCGCGCGGCAAGGACACGCTGCTCAATACGGTGGTGAACCTGTCCGGCGTGGTGCGCGCCGGCACGGTGGTCGCCGACGCCGGCAAGACCGGCGACGTGACGATGACCGGCACCATCGACGCATCGAATACCGCAGCGGGCGCCAAGGGCGGCACGGTGGTGCTCTCCGGCGACCGCGTCGGCATGTTCGGCAACGCATCGATCAACGTCTCCGGCGACGCAGCCGGCGGCCAGGTGGTACTGGGCGGCGACAGCCTGCACAAGGTGACGGGCACCGAAGCCGAGAAGCTGCTGCAAGACGGCGTGGCCTTTGCCAATTTCACGCAGGTGGATGCCGGCGCGCGAATCGATGCCGGTTCGCGGAATGGCGACGGCGGCTTCGTCGAAACCTCCGGCCACAACCTCAACGTGCAAGGCACGGTGACGGCCGCAGCGCCGAATGGCAAGGCTGGCGAATGGCTGATCGATCCAACGGACATCACGATCAGTACAGCCACCGACACGGGTTACAACGGCAACCTCTCCGGCGGGTTCGACGCCGGCACCAACAACACTGCAACAGTCCGCAATACGTCGATCAACGATGCGCTGAATAACGGTACCAGCGTGACCATCACTACCGCCAGCGCCGGTACTGCGACGGGCAATATCAACCAACTGGCCGGTGCCGATATCACGAAGAGCAGCGGCGGCGCGGCCAATCTGACGCTGGCCGCGAATGGCAGCATCACGCTCAATGGGAATATCACGTCGACGTCAAACAGGTTGAATCTGAATCTGACGGCGGCGATGGGGGGAATGACGGGCAGGTTTACACGGCGGCGACCTCACGGATTAACCTCAACGGCGGAGCCTTGACTGCGTCTGGCAACACCACTGGAAGTACGCGCCATGCCGTCGACCTGCGAGGCGCCATGCAAGACATTGGCGGTGGAGCCATATCCGGCGCCGCGAATACCGGCGTCGGTGTCTATATTAATGGCACGTTCTCGCAGATCGGAAATGGCACGCTGAATATTAACGGCTCGAGCACGAATGGAACGGGCGTGCTGCTCGACGGAAACTTCAGCTTCTCAGACAACTCCGCGTTTAACGTTAATGGCACATCAGCCAGCGGCTCTGGTGCCTTTATTCAAACGGGTTCCAGGATTGAGAGTCAGGACGACGCCCAGCTCGATATTTCAGGTACGTCCGTGTCAGGCGACGGTTTGGCGGTCGGTCGTTACGGCAATAACATCCCGACATTCTTCAACACCACGGGAAATAGTACGCTGAATCTGCAGGGAGAAAGTACCAGCGGCAATGGCGCCGTCCTGCGCTCCTTTACCTCCAGCACGCAGGGAAATTCAGCCCTGTCGGTGGTTGGGAATACGAGTTCGGATGATGGATTTGGGTTGTATTTTGGTCATTCCGGTGGATATTCCAACGTCAGCTTGTCGGACCAGTCCCGCGTTACTTTCAGTGGCAACAACAATGTTGGCGCCGGACTTGGCGGCTACGTCGGAGCTGCTGTCAATGCCACCGCAACTGGCGATTCCTCGTTAGATGTTCGTGGGAGTGGTGTGAACGGGACGGGCGCGGCCATGCGTACCAATGTCGCCAAGGTCAGGATCGCGACCAGCTCCGGCCCGCTGGAGCGCAACCTGGACTTCCGCGATGCGGCGGATGGTGTCAAGCACTACGTATCCGAGGATCCGCAAACGCAGATGAAGGCGGACCTGTCGGTCAACACGCAGACCCGCGAGTTCTTCTACACGGAAAGCGGTGTGAAGGACGGCAAGGCCTACGTGGTGAAGACCCACGGCTGGCTGAAGGCATCGACCGAGCAGGTGGCGTCGCCGACCACGGCCGCGTCGGGAATCGGAGGCTAAACCGCGCACGCCGGTGCCGTAAGGCACCGGCTGCAGCGCAACGGGGCCAACGATCCAAAAGGCGCCAAATGCTCGATGCCGACGGCACTCCCGATGTCGCGCGGTTCAAAACCATGGTTCCTCTCGATTTCTGATTCTGTTTTGTCGGAAGTTGGTTGGAACCATATTCATTTTGATTTGCGAAAGTAAATGCCACACTCATGGATGAGAAATTCATGATGGCCATTCAAGACGGAAAAGCGTGTTTCTGGCTGGCAGTCGAGCCGGCAGGAAAGTCAGTATTTGCGCCGACATTTAAAGTTTTTGCTATTCGGCAAAGAGTCGCGCGGCTCTACCATTTTTACGGAAATGGCGACGCACTGACGTCAGCGCGAATCGTCATGCAAGACGCGTAGGTAACTCACCGAATCCATCGTTCTCATGTCGCGGCAATTCAATAAAACAGGGCAAAACATTCGACGCTGGGCGTGTGCCTTGCCGCTGGTGGTATTGGCGGCGGCGATTCATGCCGAACCTGCGATGCAACGCATCCAGGCGACGTCAGATATTGCCCCCGAAGCCGCCAGCAAGGCCATCGCATTCGACGTGTTTCAAGCCGGAAGCTCCGCAGGTAGTGCGGTAGTAAAGGTGCTGCAAGATGCTTCAGCAGGCCTTGGCCATGTCCCAACCACCCTGGCGGAAGTGGACCAGTGGTCCGACAGCCTGACGAATGCCCTGCGGCAAGGCGGTTTTCCGGTCGGCCAGGTGCTGGTGACCGAACCGGCCTGGCGGGCCGCGCAGCAGGGCCAACCACTGGTGTTCACGGCATTTCCCGGCCGCATCCACGCCATTCGCGTCGATAACAAGTCGCGCGTGAACGAGGGCCGGCTTCAAAAGCTGCTCGGCAAGGCCCTTTGCGAGGACGAAGCCATCGGCAGCGGGTGCCTGTTGCGGACCGAGCGTCTCGAACGGGCGACCCAGTTGTTGCAGGATGTCCCGGGCGTGGCCATCGGGGGCGCGCCGCAGTTCTCACCGGGTACGGGCACCGGGGACGTGGATGTACTTTTCACCGTGGAACAGCGCGGCAAGCCATTGACTGGCGATGTCTTTATCGACAACAAGGGCATCGAATCCACCGGCCTATATCGACTGGGTATTGCCGGATCGGCCAACAACTATTTTGGCCTCGGCGAAAACTATGCATTAAGTCTCGCCGTGACCGACAAGAAGATGTGGACCGGGTCGCTGACCGGCGGCATTCCGGTTTTTCACGATGGCCTGCGGCTTACGGGCGGGCTGACGCGCCAGCAATATGTGATTAATTCGTTCGGCAGGGTTGCAGGTGTTGCAAATACCGCGCAAGCAGGTCTGCTATATCCCTTGATGCGCGGCCTCGATTCGAACGTGTGGATTGGCGGATCATATTTGCACAGCCGCACCACTACGGACCTGTTCCACGGCATGGCGAATACGCATAGCACGCTGAATTCGCTGCGGTTTTCGCTCCAGGCAAACAATGGCGACCGTGCTCAGCAACTGCGCACGAATATCTGGAGTGGTGAACTGGCGTTGACCGTCGGAAAGCGGGGCTCCAACGAGACCGCCTACGAACTGACGCGGCGCGATGGCAATTACGCAAAGCTTACCGGCACCGCGTTTGGGACCTATGGGCTGAACAACAGCGGCGACCTGTTCCTCTCCGGACAGGCCAATGCCCAGCTTGCCAGCCGCAATCTCGACTCCAGCGAAAAGCTCGGTGTCGGCGGTCCGAACGCCGTGCGGGCGTATCGCGCCGACGAAGGATCGGTGGACGATGGCGCCGTGTTCAACCTGGGCCTCTACAAGCGCATTCCCGTCGCTACAGGTCATCAGGTGCAGTTCGGCATTTTCTCGGATTTCGCGATCGGCCGTGTCAATCACAACCCGTGGCCATTTTGGGAATCGAGCTACGTCGGTATTCCCAACGTCAGCAATCGACGAATTCTCTCAGGCTACGGCCTCAGCCTTGACTGGCTGACTCCCATCGGCGCCACGATTTCGGCGTCTGTATCCAAAGCCTACGGATTCTCCTCCACGTCGTGGGTCGACCCCGGCAAGAAGCCGCTGCAGTACTGGCTCTCGGTGACATGGAGCAAGTAAATCCCGATATCGAAGTACGACAGAAACAGTTTCTTTCTACTGGAAAATCATCATGAGCAAGCCCTCGATTTTCAGCATTAACAAGTTCGAATATCTCTGCTATCGCCGCGAGCACGAAAAAGCTGGCCGCGAGCTGGTGGCACTGCTCAACCGGATCGACAGCCACTACGGCATCCTGATGGATATCGACGAGTGGGCGCAGTCTGGCGAGGCGCGCGACATCATGGACGACCATCTGCTGACGCGGCTGACGTCGGCCATCAGCAGCCTGGCTACCGACCCGGAATTCCGCATTACCGACCACGGCGGCGCGCTGCTGTTGCAATACCAGCGCTGGCTCGCGGCAATGTTCGCGGCCAGCCCGTTCCGCAATGCCGACCACATCCTGCGCACGCTGGGCCTCGACGAAGAGGCCCGCTACTCGCTGCAACTGCGGACGTCGGACCTGCGCAAGTTCCAGCTTTTCTATCTGCCGGAATCGGAAGTCCGTCTCGATTGGGACGCCCTGTGGGCGCACAACAAGGTCGTGACGGCTGGCCTGGCGCTGGCCATGATGTCGTCGCGCTTCCTGGCGACGCCGTCGGCGCACGGCAAGCGTGAGCTGCTGCTGCGCTGGCTACCGGAGCGCCTGGACCAGATCGAGAGTGTCGACGTCTTGCCGATGGGTGTGATGCATGACGTCTATATGCACTGCAGCTACGCCGATATCGCCAGCAAGCACGACATCAAGAAGCCGATCAACACCTTGATCCGCCGCAAGCTGGCCACGCTCGGGCTGTTCGATGTCGAACGCCCCGCCGCCGTGCCGGCTGACGGCAAGCCGGTGCTGCTGGTGGTGCTGGAGTGGTTCTCGCAGAACCACTCGATCTATCGGACTCACTCGCAAACCATGGTGGCCATGCGCGATCGCTTCCATCTGGTGGGGATGGGCTACAACGACCGCGTGGACAACGCGGGCAAGGAAGTCTTCCACGAGTTCATCCCGATCGAGGGCAACAACGTCTGGGACCATGCCCGCCACATCCGCGACACCAGTGAAAAGTACCAGGCACAGGCGATGTACATGCCCAGCGTCGGCATGTTCCCGATCACGATGGTGCTTGGCTGCCTGCGCGTGGCGCCGTTGCAGATGATGGCGCTGGGGCATCCGGCGACCACCCATGGGCATGCAATGGACTACGTGGTGGTGGAAGAGGACTACGTCGGCGACGAATCGTGCTTTAGCGAAAAGCTGCTGAAACTGCCGTCCGATGGCATGCCGTACCGCCCGCCCGCAGCCATGCTGGAACTGAAGCTGCCGGAAAAGACTGCCTCAAAGTCCGATGTCGTCAAGATTGCCGTGGCGGGCACCACGATCAAGCTCAATCCCGGCTTTCTCGAAACGTGCGCGACGATTGCGCGCAAATCCAAGGTGCCCGTGCAATTCCATTTCCTGGTTGGGCAGGCCAGCGGACTGGTCTTCCCGCAGGTGCGCAACCTGGTGCGACGCCTGGTCGGCGAAGACGCCGTGGTCTACAAGCATCAGAATTATCACAGCTACATGAAGGTCATTGCAGACTGCGACATGTTCCTGAACCCGTTCCCGTTCGGCAATACCAACGGCATCGTCGATACGGTCTGGACCGGCCTGGTCGGGGTGTGCAAGACGGGCCGCGAAGTGCACGAGCATATCGACGAAGGGATGTTCCACCGGCTCGGTTTTCCGAAGTGGACGATTGCCCGGACGAAGGAAGCGTATGTCGACGCCGCGCTGCGCATGATCGAAGACCGGGCCGAGCGTGAAGCGATGGCGGCCAAGCTGGCCGGCCCGCAGGCCATCGAAAAGCTGATCTTCAAGGGGCGGCCGGAGATCCTGGGTGAACGCATCGAGGAAATCTGGAGCAAGAAGCTGGCGGTCGGCAAGGTCAAGCGCTCATGAACCCGTCGATCAAGGCGGCGTTGCGGCGCGCGCATGATCCGGCCTTCGTCCAGCATTACTTTGCGGGCGTGGGTCTGGAGATTGGAGATCCGGCATCGGCCATGGCCGCTAACCCAAGCCTGTTTCCGCGCATCACCAGAGTCGTGCCGTGGCAAGGCGACGTAGCGGCTGTCCCCGGGGTGGAAGAACGATCGTTCGACTTCGTTCACGCGGGCTATTGCCTGCAAAACGTAGCCAAACCGCCAAAAACGCTGGCGCGCTGGCTCGATCTGGTAAAGCCCGGCGGCTATCTGGTCGTGACCGTGCCCGACGAAGACCTGGAAGAGCGTGGCATATGGCCGAGCAGGATTGACCCGTCGCGCCGAGCCAGCTTCACCATCTGCAAGGCGGGCAGCGGGCTGCCGGCATCGGTCAATGTGCTGGATATGGTGCGCACGCTGGCATCGATTGCCGCATGCGAGCGCATTGCGGTGGTGCGCGATCACCATGTCGAGCGGGTCAAGTCAGCCGATGACGCGGTTGACAACGAAGCATCGCTGGCGGAACGGGCCATAGAGATCATCCTGCGCAAGCGCCCCGTGCCCACGCCGCACGATTTCTTCACCATCGCCGGACGCGCCCAGACTGCCGACGAGTGCCTGCGGCGTTGCCTCGAAGCGCTGCGGACCTATCCGTACCGGTTCGGGGTGGCACACCGGGTCGCGAACATCATGCTGCAGTGGAACCTGACCGACGAGGTCGAGACGCTGTGGAATGAAACCGTGGACCGCCTGCCCGACGAATGGGACCCCAAGCTCTATCAGTTCCTGCACCTGATTTCGAGCGGGAAGATTCACGAGGGATTCCGGCTGCGTGCAGAGCGTGTGAAGCCGTGGCCCTGGCAGCGCCGGACCACCGCCGAGCCGCCGACGCGGATGCCGGCATGGAAGGGCAAGCCGCTCGATGGCAAATCCATCGTGATCTGGAGCGAATTTGGCCTCGGCGACGAGATTTTCTTCCTGCGCTTCGCACGGATGCTGCGGGAACAGGCCAGTGCGGCATCCGTGACCGTGATGTGCCAGAAGCCGCTGGTGGCGCTCTTCGAAGCGTCCGGCGAGGCCGACGCCATCGTGTCCGTCGAGCAGGCAGCTTCGTTGCCGGCACATGACTACTGGGTGTACCCGCATGACATCCCGGCCTTCCTGCCGGTGGAGCTCGATGCGTTGCCCGACTCTGTGCCCTATCTGCGAATACCGACTGGCACGCCGAAATTCTCGCTGCCGGGCCGACCAGACGCACCGAAGGTGGGCATTGTCTTCAAGGGCGCGCCTTCGCACGAGAACGACAAGTTTCGGTCGCTGCCTTCCCTGTCGGTGCTGGCGCCGCTGTTCGAGCATCGGAATGTCGAGTTCTACAGCCTGCAGAAGGGAGAAGGCGCCGCGGAGGCCGCGGACTTTGCGGCGCGGCTGGCGAACTTCCACGATATCGGCGCCACGCTGCACAGCATGATGGATACGGCGCGCGCCATCGATGCGCTGGATCTGGTGCTGACGGTGGACACCTCGGTGGCGCACGTTGCCGGGGCCATGGGCAAGCCGACGTGGCTGCTGCTGCCGGCATACGCGGACTGGCGCTGGCACCTGGCGCGCGAAGACAGTCCCTGGTATCCGTCGATGAGACTGTTCCGCCATCCGTACTCCGGCAGCTGGGCCGAAGTGGTGACGCGCCTCAATGGACACCTGCTCGCGCTGGCTCAGGGCCGGACGGCGCTACTCAAGCTGGAGTGAACCATGAAACATCCGGTAGACCGCCTGTTTGGCGGGATTTTTCTGGCGCTGGTGGTGACGGTAGTGGTACTGGTCCTGCTGGCGTTGCTGCCGCTCGACAGTCTGGGCGTCGGGCGAGTGGGACATATGCTGGCCGGCATGGCGATATCGGCGTGCATCGTCTTTCCCCGCCCGTTGCTGAAGCGCACGCTATGGCACGGCCGCGATCCGTTCGTGCTGGATGACGAACTCGACAACATGCTGATCGGCCGCGTCATCGGGCTGATCGGTGGCGCGGCGGCAGGGCTGTTCGTGCTGAGCCAGTTCCTCTGATATCCCCGCCGTCGCAAAATCGCCAAAAAAGAAGGCGCCGGAGAGCATCCGGCGCCTTCTTCCATTCAGGAGATCGGTCAGCGCGTGGCCACCGGCTCGGGCATGGCCGACGAGTGGTGATGGGCGATCAGCCATTTCCCGTTCTGCCACTCGTACACGTAGGTGTAGCGTGCGTGCACCGTCTTGCCGTCGGCGAACCGGAAGGTGTAGTTGCCCACGTCTTGCGCCACATTGCAGCCAATGCGGATGAAGCGGTTGTCGATGGTGCCTTGCGGCTTGCCCTTGAGGAACTTGACGAAGTAGTCCTTGATGGCCGCCGGCGTGTTACGCGCCTGGTTCGACACGGTCGGCAGCAGCACGCCGTCAGGCGCGTAGTTGGCGGTCACCTTGTCCGGATCGCCGGTGCGCAGCGAATCGTTCCAGCGGTCGAACAGGCCGGCGATCTGTTGCTCGGTTGCTGGCGCGCAGGTCTGCTGCGCCGTGGCCTGGGCGGGGGTCTGTGCCGTGGCGGGCATCGAAGCAAACAGCACGCTTGCGGCGACGGAGAGGAGGGAGGCGGCACCAACGTATTTCATCGAAGTTTCCTGTAGTCAGACTCGTCATCGCGTCCTTTGGCGGGGCGCGGTACCGGTGAATCGGCACAGGTCCATTCTGTGGCGCGAAGGTTAACCGCAGCGCGCGGGTTCGATGAAGCAATGCTGACGAAAGGATGAACAGAAGATGAACAAGTTGCCGCAAGGGCGTTGCACTGTGGCGGCGTGACGTTCAGGGCGCGTCGTCGATCCGGTAGCCCAGGCCGCGCACGGTTTTCAGCAGCGGCAGCGCGTGGCCGTCGTCGATCTTGTTGCGCAGGCGCCGCACGTAGACATCCACGATATTGGTCAGCGGGTCTTCGTTGGCGCCCAGACGTTCGACAGGATGCGCTCGCGGCTGAACACGCGGCCCGGCGCGCTCATCAGCAGTTCCAGGAAGGCCAGCTCCTTGGCGGTCAGCGCGATGGCGCTGCCGCCACGCGTGACCTGCATGCGCTCGCGGTCGAGCACCAGGTCGGCCACCTGAAGCTGCTGGGCCTTGGGCTGCTGTTCCCGCCCACGCCGCAGCAGCGCCTCGATCCGCGCCAGCAGTTCCTCGAACGCGAACGGCTTGGTCAGGTAGTCGTCGGCGCCCAGCCGCAGGCCGGCCACGCGGTCGCCCACGTCGCTGAGCGAGGTGAGAATCAGGATCGGCACGTGGTTGCGTTCTGCACGCAGCGTCTGGCATAGCTCCAGTCCGTTGATGCCGGGCAGCATCAGGTCCAGCAGCAACAGCGCGGCATCGCCCCGGCGCGCCATGTCCAGGCCCTCGGGCCGGTGCGTGCCAGCTGCACGAGATATCCCTCGGCGCGCAGGCCGCGCACCAGGAAATCGGCTACACGGGCGTCGTCTTCAATAACCAGAATGTTCATGGCGAGGGGAGGCATTGGCAGTCTCCACAGGGTGCGGGCCGCCGGGAAGTTCGATGCATGCGCGCGTGCCCTGTGGGTCGACCTGCGTCAACGTGATGCTGCCGTGATGGGCCTGGACGATGGCCTGGGCGATGGACAAGCCGATGCCGGTGCCATCGGCGCGATGCGCGCGGGCGCGGCGGCCGCGCACAAAGCGTTCGAAGACCAGCGCCAGTTCGTCGGCGTCGATGCCGATGCCATGGTCTTCCACTTCGACGCGCACGCCACCCGGCACGGCCTGGCAGCGCAATCCGACGGTGCCGCCTCGCGGCGAATAGCGGATGGCGTTGTCAAGCAGGATCACGATGGCCTGCCGCAGCCGGTCGGCATCGGCCATGACCGTGATGCCATCGGACGTTTCCGGGCATTGCAGCTGGATGCGGACGTCGTGTTCGGCGCCCAGTGCATCGGCGAAGTCGGCGGCGTCCTGCAGCAGCGGCCGTAGCGCCACGCTTTGTGGCTGCATCACGAGCTGATCGGCCTCGGCGCGGGCGATCAATAGCAGATCATTGATATGCCCGGTCAGCTGTTCGGCGGCGCCGACAATCTGTTGCAATGCGTGGCGATATTCCTGGGCGGGCTTCTCGCCGCCGCGCAGCGCGATCTCGGCCTCGCCACGGATGGCTGTGGTGGGCGTGCGCAGTTCATGCCCGAGATCGGCAAACAGCTGGCGGCGGCGTTGATCGATCCGCTGCAGTGCCTCGTGCGCGGTACTCAGTTCGGCCGTGCGCGCCTGCACCGCGTCTTCCAGCCGGCGGCGCGCGGCGTCGGCATCGTTACGATGCTGTTGCAGTTCGGCGGCCATGGCGTTGAAGCCTTCGGCCACATGTTCGAATTCATCGCCCGACTGCGTTGGCAGGCGATAGTCGAGCGCGCCGGCGCGCAGGGCGCTCACGCCTTGCAGCAACTGGTCCAGCGGCCGCTTGAGCCTGCGGCCGAGTTGCCACGCCAGCACCACGGCAGCCAGCAATGTCACGGCCGCCATGCCGAAAGCCTGGGCGCGCAGGCGGTCCAGGCCGCGCTCGGTGGCGGCCCGCGCCAGCGGCACCGCCGCGCGCTGACGGTCTATCGCTCCGTATAGTAATTCCCTCAAATCGCGGCCACGCGCCTTGTCGAAGACGTCGTTCAGTTCCTGCCAGACGCCCGCGAAATCGGCGTCGCGCGGTAGCGGCTGCAAGGCCACCAGCCGCTTTTCCACGGCGACGAGGTTGTCGCCGAGCAGGTCCGTCATGCTGGGCAGGGCGTTGACTTCGGGCGGGATGGGTACGCCATCGCGCGCCGAGATCTCGTTCCAGAGCACGATGTCGCGCTGGGCCAGCTGCTGCAGCCGCGCGGCGCCGCGTTTCATGCTGTCCAGCAGGCGATCGCGCACCTCGGGGGATGCATCGGCATTCATCAACTGCTGCGATGCCCAGACGCGCAGGCGCTGCTTGTTGGCGGAGAGGTCCAGCAACTCGGAAAGGATGTCGCTGGCCAGACGGCTATGTTGCGCGTAGTCGTTGACGCGGTTCGCGCCCCAATAGACAAAGCCGGCCTGGACGCAGACCAGCGCAACCAGCACGGCAAAGGCGAGAGTCAGGCGAAAGCGGAACATTGGCAGATCCGGAAAAATGGCGCGCGGCAGGGTGCCACGCGCGGCCAGGGTTTCGCATGGACCGCGGAACGCTGCTGGCGTTCCGCGTCGCCGGGGTGCGCGGGCGTCAGATTTCCTTGGTCAGCGCCTTGAAGTCGATCCACTGGTCGAACTGCTCGTTGGTGACGTGGCCGGAATCGATGGCCGCCTCGCGCAGCGACAGGTTCTTCTTGACCGCCAGCTTGGCGATCTCGGCGGCCTTGTCATAGCCGATATGCGGATTCAGCGCGGTCACCGACATCAGCGAGCGCTCCAGCAATTCCTGGATGCGGGCGCGGTCCGGCTCCACGCCTTCCACCATGTGCTCGGCAAAGCTGGCGGCCGCATCGGCCAGCAGTGTCACAGACTGCAACACGCTGTAGATGATGACCGGCTTGTACGCGTTCAGCTCCAGCGTGCCCAGGCTGTTGGCCAGCGTGACCGTGGTGTGGTTGCCGATGACGCGGCAACAGACCATCGCCAGCGCCTCGGCCTGGGTCGGATTGACCTTGCCGGGCATGATCGACGATCCCGGCTCGTTGGCCGGCAGTTGCAGTTCGGCGAAGCCGGCACGCGGGCCCGAGCCCAGCAGCATGAAGTCGCGCGCGATCTTGAGGAACGACGACGCGGTGGTGTTGAGCGCGCCCGACAGGTCGGCCAGCGCATCGTGCGCGGCCTGCAACGCGTAGCGGTTCGGCGCCGGTTCGAACGGCAGGCCGGTGTAGCCGGCCAGCGCCCGCGCGAAGGCGGCGGCAAAACCCTGCGGCGCGTTCAGGCCCGTACCCACTGCCGTGCCACCCTGCGGCACCGGCATCGCGCGCAGCATGGCCTGCTGCAGGCGCGACTGGGCATCGGCCACCTGCGTCATGTAGCCGGAAAATTCCTGGCCCAGCGTCAGGGGCACGGCATCCTGCAGATGGGTGCGGCCGACCTTGACGATATCGGAGAACGCCTCGACCTTCTTTGCGAATGTTTGTTGCAGTTTTTCCAGCGACGGCAACAGTGTCTGCTGGATGGCACGCGTGGCCGCAATATGCATGGCCGTCGGGAAACTGTCGTTCGACGACTGGCTGGCGTTGACGTGGTCGTTCGGGTGCACGGGCTTCTTGCTGCCGACCTCGCCGCCCAGCATCTGGATGGCGCGATTCGAGATGACTTCGTTGAGGTTCATGTTGGTCTGCGTCCCCGAACCGGTCTGCCAGACCACCAGCGGGAATTCGTCGGGCCATTTGCCGGCGATCACTTCCTCGGCGGCCTTTTCGATGGCGTCGGCCACCTCGGGCTTCAGCACGCCCAGCTCGCGGTTGGCGCGCGCGGCGCACAGTTTCAGGACCGCGAAGGATTCGATCAGCGAGGGCGGCATCTTTTCGCTGCCGATGCGGAAATTCTGGCGCGACCTTTCGGTCTGCGCACCCCAGAGATGGTCGGCGGGACGGCAACGTCGCCCAGGCTGTCTTTCTCGATGCGGGTGGCGGTGGACTTCTCGGACATGGACTGACTCCTTCAGGAAGAGATCACAGCTGAATCTGAGCTGACCTAGAGGATAGCCGTCCGGTGACATATGCGCCGCATAGCCCTGCCGCCGGCGCGTGCTTGCGGGCACGGCCGGCGGCGGTTGCCTGGCGAAATGCCCGCGCAAATCGTCGATTCTCGTCGATCTCGTCGATCTACGATGCGATCGACACCATCAACGCGGGCGGCGGGGTCAGGCAGTCATCTTCAGGCACATTTCCATGCAGGCGGCGCAGGCCTTGGCACATTCCTGACAGTGCCAATGGTCGTGCCGCTCGCATTCCTCGGCGCACCACTTGCACACTTCGGCGCAATCCTCGCAGACCAGCGGGGCGAATTCGCTGTTGCGCAGCATGTATGACGCAGCCAGGTTGGCAATGCCTGCGCAGTCCATGTCCAGCGCGATGCAGCGGGTCATTTTCTTCGTGTCGGGCTCTTCCAGGCACGCGGCGGCACATTTCAGGCAGGCCGCGGCAGCGGCGTTGCATGCGGCGATGCAGTCGGCGTAGCGGTTGAAGTTTTCCTTCACGTTCGGTCGGATCATCGGTGTCCTCCTAGGGGATAAGGGGTAGGCAACCGTTATCCACAATAGCAGGCGTGTGGCGTCCATGCCGGGCCATTGGCTGGTGCCCCTGCCTGATACGCCCGTTCACGGCCAGGCCGCCGGACTGTTCTACAATGGCCGCCTCTGCATCGTTTTTGTGATGGTCATGATCTGACGCCGCAAGCGGAGGAAGGCCGACGAAGCGTGCAGAAGGCAGTCATTGACAGAATCCGCCAGTGAAAGGACAGCATCATGGGTGAGGCAAAACGGCGGGGTACGCCCGAGGAACGGGCGCAGCAGGCACAGGCACGCATCGACGCGCTGCGGCCTGCACAACTGGTCTGCGGCTCATGCAAGACCGCTTTCACCAACTTCGATGCCATTCCCGCTCCGGGGCTGCAAGGCATCGACGCCGTGTTCGGCGGCCAGTGCCCGAACTGCGGCAACGACGTGGTGGTGTTCCGCGGCGAATCGAAGGCCGTGGCCGAGGCGATGCTCGCCTACGAACGGATGATGGGCGAGAACGCCAAGCTCGGTTACCAGTCGGCCGACGGCCGCCACGTGCCGTTCGATGCGGATGCCCCGCAGGCGTCGGATGCATCCGACGAATCCACCAAACACTGACCGGACCCGGCGGCGGCTTTCAGCGCCGAAAGTTGCCGCCCGCCTGCATCGGAGACAGGTCAGGCCTCCACGGCCAGCAGTTCCGCCGGGCCGATCTCGTAGCGGCCGCGGCCTAGCGCCTTGGCCCGGTACAGCAGCACGTCGGCCATGCGCATCAACGCTTCCTCGCTGAGCGGCGCGCCGCGATACAGCGCCACGCCGATGCTGACATCCACATCGGTCACCACCCCATCGAAATAGAACTGCCGGCCCACCGATTCCAGGATGGCCTCGGCCACGCGCCGCGCCACCGCCGGGGTGTCGATGTCCTGCAGGATCACCGCGAATTCGTCGCCGCCCAGGCGCGCCACATGGTCCTGGCCGCGCACGCAGCGGCGCAGCCGCAATGCAAACGACTGCAACAGCAGGTCGCCGGTGGCGTGGCCGTGGATGTCGTTGACGGCCTTGAAGCGGTCCATGTCCAGGTAGAGCAGCGCCATCAGACGATTCTCGTGCCGGCTTTGGGCCATGGCTTCGCGCAGATGCGTTTCAAACGCGCTTCGGTTCGAGAGCTGGGTCAGGTGATCGGTACGCGACAAATGCGATAGCCGCTGCGTCTCCAGCTTGCGCTGCGTGATATCCAGCACGTGGATATGCACGCCCACCACCTGCTTGCCGTCCTCGCTCCATTCGGGGCGATAGGTGGTTTCCATCCAGTGATGGTGCGGAAACGCGTACTCGCCTTCGAAGCTGACCACGCTGCCCGCCAGCGCCTGCTGCAGATAGGGGCGCGCGCGCAGGTAGCGTTCCTCGCCCAGCAGTTCGCGCATCGTCATGCCCCGGATCTGGTCGACCGACATGCCGAACGCGCCTTCATAGGCGGCGTTGTTGAAGACGTAGCGCTCGTCGTTGTCGACAAAGGCCAGCAGCGCGGGCAGGGTGTCGGTCACGGCGCGCAGCCGGCGTTCGCTGCGCGCCAGTTGCTGCCCGCGCTGGCGCACGTCGCGCATCAGGCGGATGAACGCGCGCGTGACATCGCCGATTTCGTCGCGCTGGGGCCGCTGGGGCAGCCGTTCGAAGGCGTCGACGTCGCTGGTGCTGTCGCGCACCACCTGGAGCAGCCGCGACAGAGGCGTCAGCAGTCGCCGCACCGCCAGCCAGATCAGCAGGGCCACCACCACCAGCACGATGCCCGCCATCATCAGGAAACGCCGCTGCATCTGGCGCAGGGGCGCGTAGGCTTCGTGCGCGGGCAGCACGGCCACCAGTTCCCATCCCGTGGTGGCCATGAGGCGACGGGCGATGACGGGGCGCGTGGGCATCAGGAATTCCAGCGTCGCGGCGTGGTCGTCGACGCCGCAGGTATTGCCGGTGGCGCTGGCCGGCTGGTTGTCCTGGGCGGGGTCGGGATGCTGGATGTACACGGGCGCCGCGCCGGCCGACACAAGGCAGTAGAAGCCTGTGATCCCAAGCCGGCTATGGCCGATTTCCACCAGGAAGTTCGGGTGTCCCAGGTTAAGCCAGCCGGCGGCCAGGCCCAGGAACGTGCCCGATGGCGACAGGATCGGCACCGCCAGCAGCGCGCCCATCGATCCGTCCGTGCGAGCCCGCAGCGGGGCCGCCACCACCACGTTGCGCGTGCGCGCGGCCTCGCGAAAGTAGGCGCGGTCGCTGATGTCGGCCGGCGCCGTCCCGGCCATGTTGAGCAGGCTGCCGTTGGCGTCGGCCACCAGCACGGCGTCGAACGCATCGGGCACCGGCACGATCCGCGTCACCTCGTCCTTCAGGCGCTGGCGCAGCGCGTCGGGCGAAAGGCCGGGCGCGGCGGCCAGCGTCGCGCTCAACTGCGGCGCCAGATGCGTCAGCATCACGATGCGGTCTTCCATGGCCGTGTCCAGCTGGTCCACCGACAGCTTGACGATCGAGTCCTGCTGGTTCTGCAGCACATCCTCCAGGTCGCGGTGCGCGTAGTAGAGCGATCCCAGCACGATGCCGCTGCCCAGCACGGCGGCAAGCACCGTGGTGATCAGCGCGATGCGCGCCTTGAGCGATGGCAGGAAACGGGGCATGGGTCGACGACGAAGCCGGAGCGGAAGGGGGCGAAAGCGAGCTAAAAGCGGGATGTCGGCGCGGGAGCGTCTGGCGTCCGGAGGACGCAGCGTCTGAAAAGTCACTCGGCACGGTACGGTCCGTCGCGGGGTCTGACGAGGCAGGCGAAAGGTATCACGGCACACCCGTTTGGGTCAGCCCGGGCAATCCGGGTTTGACAGCGGCCGCAGAACGCCGCAGAACCCAGGCGCACTGTTGCCAGCGCGCCTGGAAAGCGGCCCTGAAACGCTTGCAACAATGTGTGGGTTACGCCACTGTGCGGGCGTACCCCGGCGGGGTATAGTGCGGCGGGGCCATCCCGTCGAAAAGTATGCGCCCGGACGCCCCCGCGCGCCGGACACCCCGAATCTCCCATCGCTTTCATGAAATTGCGCCTGTTGTCCCCTGTCGTGGTCTCGCTGCTGGTTACCGCAGGGGGTGTGCTGCTGACGGCGGGCGCCTGGTGGGTGGCTACAGGGCCCGGCTTCGAGGCCACGCACGCCGGCCACTACGGCACGCGCGTGCTGCTGCTGGGCGGGCTGGCCACGTGGCTGATGGCATGGCTGGCGTTCCGGCTGGCACGCGAACGACGCGACGCCCGCCGGCAGGCATCGATTGCCGGCCGGGCCGGCAGTGCGGTGGCGGCGGGGCTGCGCGAAAGCCTGGCGCGCGCGGAACAGAGCGCGGCGACGGCCAGCCTGCGCTATGCACGTCTGCTGGACCACGCGCCGTTCTGCGTCATCACGTTCGATGCAGGCGGCATGGTCACCGGCATCAATCGCGCCGGGCAGCGCATGCTCTGGTACGCCGAGCCGGAACTCGTCGGCCGCATGCCCTACGCCAGCCTGCACGATGCCGACGAAGTGGCGGCGCATGCGCGCGAACTGTCCGACGAGATTGGCGAGACCATCGAGCCGGGGCTGCCGGCCCTGGTGGCCAAGGCCCGCCTGGGCGTGGCCGACGGCCGCGACTGGACCTACCTGCGCAAGGGCGGCTCGCGGCTGCCGGTGCACCTGAGCGTGACGGCACTGGCCGATGGCAGCACCGAAGGCGGCTTCCTGGCGATTGCCCACGACCTGACCGAACGCCGCCGGGTGGACGAGTACATCCGTCACCTGGCCCAGCACGATGCGCTGACCGGCCTGCCCAATCGCACGGAACTGAACGCGCGCACCGAGGCCGTGCTGACCGACGCGCGCCGCCATGGCCATCGCGTGGCCCTGTTGCTGCTGGACCTGGATCACTTCAAGCACATCAACGAAACGCTGGGCCATCCGGTGGGCGACGACGTGCTGCGCACCATCGCCGACCGCATCCGCGGCGCCGTGCGCCCGCGCGACGTGGTGGCCCGGATGGGCGGCGACGAGTTCGCCGTGGTCCTGGGCGGTCTGCGCCATGACAGCGAAGCCGAGCTGACGGCCGCCAAGATCCTTGCGCGGGTTTCGGAAGAGTTGCAGATCGCCGGGCAGTCGCTGCGCGTGACGCCATCGCTGGGCATGGCCGTCTATCCGGACGATGGCGATACGCTGACCAACCTGATGAAGTCGGCCGATTCGGCGATGTACGCCGCCAAGCAGGACGGCCGCGCGCAGCTGCGCCGCTTTGCCACGGAAATGGCCCAGGCGTCGCTGGCCCGCTTCACCATCGAGGCCCTGCTGCGCCGCGCCCTGGCCGAGCGGGAATTCCGGCTGCGCTACCAGCCCATCGTCGATGTCGCCACGCTGGCCGTGGTGGGCGTGGAAGCGCTGATCGCCTGGGAAACCCCCGAACGCGGCCTGATGCGGCCCGCCGAGTTCATCCCCGTGGCCGAGCAATGCGGGCTGATCGGCGAACTGGGCGCGTGGACGCTGGCCACCGCGTGCCGCGAGATCCAGTTGCTGCGGCGCGAGCTGGAACTCGACATCGACGTGGCCGTGAATATCTCGCCGCTGCAGCTGCGGCAGGCCAATTTCCACGAGACCGTGGCGCAATGCCTGGAGGCCGCCGACCTGCCGGCCGCCAGCCTGACGATCGAAGTGACCGAGGGCATCCTGGTGGATGGCGGCGAGAAGACCGTCGAGACGTTTCGCCGCGTGCGCCAGATGGGCGTGGGCGTGTCGATCGACGACTTCGGCACCGGCTATTCGGGCCTGGGCTACCTGACGCGCCTGCCGATCAGCAAGCTGAAGATCGACAAGTCGTTTGTCGACGACCTGGCCATGCCGGGGCACGACCGCGCCGTGGCCGCCGCGATCATCGCGCTGGGGCATCAGCTGCACCTGCAGGTGGTTGCGGAGGGCGTGGAATCGAAGGCGCAGTTCGAGTTCCTGCGCGGCGAAGGTTGCGACGCGGTGCAGGGCTACCTGTTCTGCCAGCCTGTGGGCCTGGAAGCGCTGCGCGAGATTCTGCTGGGCGGAAAGGGCTTTGCCGACGCTGCGTGAACTTTCCGTGTCAGCGTCATCGCCGCCGCCGTGCCACGCGTTCAATCGGCTCGCTTGCGGCCAAAAGCCCGATTACCTCGGGGCATTGCAGGTCGCAAAATCGCCAATAATGCGTCAACAAGGTATTCCATGGGCAGCAGGCGGGCACAGCATCGGCATGACAGTCCGCCAGCCATGAGGAGGGGTCGCCATGATGAGAAAGACGCTGGGCAGGATGGCTGCCATGGGTCGCGCGGTGGCACGCGTCATGCCGCATCGCGCAAGGCTTGAGCGCTTCGAGATGCAACGCATGGCAGCGTCGGACCGACGCCACCTGTGGCTGTCGTTCGTCTGCTGCGTGGCGCTGCTGGGCTGACGCTTCAGCCGGCAGAAGGCACGCAGAAACGGGTACGCTCCGGCAAAAAAGAAACCCGGCTGGCGCGTTCTTGGCGCCGGGCCGGGTTTCGCACGAGCGGGGGCGCTCAGGTGTTCACTCAGGTATTCGAGGTGACGGTGGCCGGTTCTCCGAGCCCCGTGGGGTTGTGCAGGCGGCGATACAGGTCGTCGATGCGTGAACGGCTGCTCGCCAGTTCCTCGCGGCCCTGCTCGGTCAGCAGGTAGACGCGCCCGATGCCATCGCGCAGGACGCTTTCGAGATAGCCTTCCATCTGCAGCGCGCGCAGCAGAGGTCGTACCGTGCCGATGTCCACCTGGAATCCGTATTCCATGAGCATTTCTGCAAGCATGGCCACGGTGGCGGGCACCTCCATGGCGAATTGCATGACGTAGACGCGGGCTAGCAAGCCGAGGAACTGTCGTTTCATGTGGCAGGCAACGCAAAACCCGGGGCGGCGGTTGACGCGAGAATGCAACGTGCACGATGCGCCCCATCCCCTTGCACGCTCCGTAGTCGTACGATACGTGATTCGATTCCCGATGCCAGAAAAAAAGAAGCCGCCAGGGTTGCCTGGCGGCTTGTCGGGAATGCGTCGGAGGGGTCAATTAACTCTGGCGCAGGGCAGATTTTAATGGAACTGAATACGCGATGTCACGTGCTGTGGTAAGTCCCCCTACCTCCGGGGGGTGAGCCCGTAAGGCGTTCGAAAGCGATATTGCGGCGGGATTGCAACATTCATCGAATATGCCCTCTTTTTGTGCGCATTTTGTCATCGTTTTCGTCACTTCGTCGTATCCGCCGTTCCTTGGCGCATGTCCGCTTCCAGCCAGCCATGGACGCAGATTTGCGCTGAAATACCCCGCATGATTTGCTGCCAAACCGCTACGCAAGTGCATCACGTGCAGCATTTGTCGCAGAAGTGCAACGGTTTGCCGACCCTGAACCCTATCATTGCCCCAACTGAACCGATGAAGCCCGCCGATCTGTTTCGCCTGCTGCTGCTTTCCGCCATCTGGGAGCCAGCTTCCTGTTTATCCGCCTTGCGGCCCCCGTGCTGGGGCCGTTGCCCACAGCATTCTTCCGCGTGCTGATCGGTGCCGTGACGCTGGCGGCCTGCCTGCCCATGCTCGGGCTCAAATGGGACATGCAGGGCAAATGGCCTGCCGTGGTCATGCTGGGCATCATCAATTCCGGCATCCCTTTCGTGATGTATTCGGTGGCCGCGCTGTGGCTGCCCGCCGGCTACTCGGCCATCTTCAACGCCATGACGCCGCTGATGGGCGTGCTGATCGGGTCGCTGTTCTTTGCCGAGCGGCTGACGCGTGCCAAGGCGGCCGGGGTGGTGCTCGGCCTGGCCGGGGTGGCGGTGCTGACGCGCACCGGGCCCGTGGTCTTTTCGCACAATGTACTGCTGGGTGCACTGGCGTGCCTGGTGGCCACGTCGTGCTACGGGCTTGCGGGATTCCTGACGCGACGCTGGATCACGGCGCGCGGCGGCCTCGATAGCCGGCTCGTGGCGGGTGGCAGCCTGGTGGGCGCCACGCTGTTCCTGTTGCCGTTCAGCGCGGCGGCGCTGATCCGCGAGAACACGCTGCCGGCCACCGGGCTGGGCATCTGGGCCGCGATGCTGGGCCTGGGCATGTTCTGCACCGCCATTGCCTACGTGCTGTATTTCAAGCTGATCGCCGACCTGGGCCCGGTGCGGTCGCTGACCGTGACGTTCCTGATCCCGCCCTTCGGCATTGTCTGGGGCTGGATGTTCCTGGGCGAGACGCTGTCGTGGGCCCATGCGGCCGGCATGCTGCTGATCGGCGCGGCGGTCTGGCTGGTGCTGCGGCCTGCCACGCCGGCGCCTGCGCCGGCCGTGGCCCGGCCGTGATGCGACGCGGCTAGTACCGTCGATCAGCGGCGGTAGTCACCCGGTAGTCGCCCCGGTAGTCGCCCGGTAGTCGCCACGATAGTGGTCCGGGCCCCGGCCATGGTCGTGCCAGGCGTGATATTCGCGGCGGTCGTACCAGCGGCGGCCGTCCCAATAGCGATCGTTGTGCCAGCCGATCACCACGGCGGGCGGCGGGCCACCACCACGGGCGGAGCCGGACGATAGACCACGGGCGGGGGCGGCGGCGCCACATAGACGGGCTGGGGCTGCACGTAGACCGGGGCGGGCGCCACGACGACGGGTGCCGGCGCGACGGGCACGCCAAGACTCACGCCGACATCGACGCGCGCCATGGCGGCGGTGGAAGTGGCCACCGCGGCGGCGCCGGCAACAAGGAGGGAGAGATACAGGGGGCGCTTGTTCATCGTAATCACCAGTGGGTAGGTGCTGAGGTGCTGTGACTCCACTCTACCCACCTGGCGTATTACCGTTTGCCCGCCTTTGTAACGGCACTTCCCGTTTGTGTAAGAAACGTCCGCGTTACTTCCGCACCGCGCCGGTGGCGCTTTCGACATCGGATTGCTGGCAGGCGGGACACAGGCCGTACAGCACCAGCATGTGTTCGCGCAGGACAAAGTCGTTCTGCGCTGCCACCTGCCTTTGCCGCTGCTCGATGCCTTCGTCGCTGAATTCCTCCACAAGGCCGCAGGCCACACAGATCAGGTGGTCGTGATGGCCGCCCTCGTTGAGCTCGAACACGGCGTGGTCCGACTCGAAGCTGTGGCGCAGCAGGATATTGGCCTGCACCAGCTGGTTCAGCACGCGGTAGACGGTGGACAGCCCCGCATCGATATCGAGATCGAGCAGGATCCGGTAGACGTCTTCCGCGCTCAGGTGGCGCCGATCGCTGTTGCGGAAGGCTTCCAGCACGTGCATGCGCGGCGACGTGGCCTTCAGGCCGGCGCGCTTGAGAGGAACGGCTTCGGAGTTCACGGTGGCAGTAGTCATGCGGCGGCTCGCGCCCCATGGGGCGCACGGTTAGTAACTGCAGACGGTGGACCGGGGCGAAAGCTGGAAACGGCGCCTTGTGGCCGGCCAACCTTCCGCCGGTCGTGGCGGAAGCAGGCTGATGCGTCGGATCGACCATGCTGGATCGCTCCGGACGGCGCGCTGTGCCTGCATGGCGCGCGGAATAAAAAGGTGGCCTGGCTTGCTGCAGGATGACGCGATCGGGAAAACGGGGTCTGGAGTGTTTTCCCGATCTTCCTGCAGCTGGCTACTACCAAACGCTCCGTGTGTCGGAGCGGTCCCCACAAAAGACGGTATCGGGCGCTGTATCGATCGGTATCGCTACCACGCCCTGCAATCTGGTACTGCTGTCGATGCTGTACCTGTCCGGTTTCGGCGGTGCCGTGCGTCAGACAGTGATGCGATAGTAAATGGGAATCGATCTCATTTCAAGGAGTATTTTTATCCTTGATCGTGGAACGGGTTTGGTGCCTTGGGTCCGCTTGGAATCAGCCGCCAGGCGGCTGTACGGCCCTGAACGGCTGGCCGGGAATCTGCGGGATTTCCTCGGGGGTGGGCTGGGGCTCCGCCTGCGGCTGGGGCTGGGCGTATTGCTGCGGAGGCTGGGAAGGCTGCCTCGCCGGCGCATTGGCAACCTGCGGCGGCGCCGACTGGACCGGGGCAGGCATCGGCGTTGCCAGCGGGGCGGCCGCGCCGGACGGGGGCGACGCAGGGACATTGCCCGGGCGGCCCGCCGAGGCCGAGTCCTGCAACGGCAACGCGATTTCCTGCCGCACGCCGTTGCGGTCGATCACGATATGGCGCCCGTGGATCTCGGTCAGGCGGATTTCCGAGGACAGCGACGCGCCGGCGCGCACTGCCTTGGGCGGGCCGCCATCGAGCGAGATGATGGCCGCCGATCGGCCAACGCCATCGAGATCGGCCACGACACCGATCAACTGGATGTCGCGCACACCGGCCTGCGCGCTGCCGCCAAACAGCGTGGCGATGGCGCCGGTCTCCACGGCGTCGGTGCGGGCAATGCGCGCGGACTTGGGTACGGGAATGGTTCGCATCGCGCTGAACGTCAGCACCCAATGGGTGACCAGCGCGCAAAGTGCAACAAATAGCATCACCGAGGCGGCGCGTGGCAGCCATTGGGTGGCGGGATCACCGCTGAATCGACGGCGGATCGAAGAGGGCACGCGCGTACGCCTTGGGGCGGGTTTTCGTGAAGTTGAACCAGCGTAGCAGAAGCCTGCCGCGCGCAACGTGCCGGCGCGCACATAGGGCCCCGCCCACCGCCCTGCTGCGCCAACGGATTACCCGCCGATATCGCATCACGACGTGATGCAAAAGATTCGGACCGTGTTGCTTGTCGATTATTTCATGACAATATTGTCATGATTAATTTAATGACAGGCTTGTCATTTTAGGGATTAGAAATCTTTTCAAAACGCCATTTGAAACGGATCGATACCACCATAAGTACGAGCGTTTTGTGCGAAAGCGATGTTGAGGACGGCAAATTCTGGCTATTAAGCATTAGTCAGGGGAGCCGGCGTCTGATGCGGGCCCCGACATTTGGCCAAGTGTGTTTGCGAAAGCCCCGTGGAAAGATGCATCGCACATCTTTTAAAAATGAGGGGCACACGATGAATGCAAGACTGGCATCGATATCGATGGCATTGCTGGTGACGCTGGCCGGCTGCGGGGGCGGGATGGGGACTCGACGCAACAGGCCAGCACGGGAGGTGGCGGCACAGGGGCACAGCCGGCATCGCCGCCGCCTGTCACGACGCCCACGCCGACCCCGGAAAAGCCGCAGACCGCGTTGCAGGCAACGCAGGCCCTGCTCAAGGCCACGGCATCGCGCGGCGCCATCCCGGGCGTCATGGCTTCGCCACCGATCATCACCTGCGGCACGGCCAACATGCCGTCGACGATTGCCAACAGCACGCTGATCGCGCCGGATAATCCCGCGCTGCGTTACAACGGGACGCTGGTACAAGCCGGCCCGCTACATCCCGACAATACGCTGGTCAGGAATATCGCGGTCAACTATGGCGGCCTGGGCCGGGGATCGAACGTATTGCATATCGACTTTGTCACCGACGCGCCCGTCTTCGAAATTTTGGTAAAGGGCAACGTCGAGATCTCCGCCCACCGCATCCTGGTGGACGGCGCCTATGCCGCGACCACGCCGGTGTCCTATCCCGACGATGGCAACCTGTACCTGACGCGCGTCGACTTCCAGGGCGAGCGCAAGGCGCGGCATATCCGCATCGAGACCAACGACATGCGGTTTGGCGGCATTCGTGTCGGCCAGGGCGACACGGTGTCGGCAGCGCCCGCACAGGGCAATGTCCGCGCGATCGCGCTGGGCGACTCGGTGACCGAAGGCATGTCGGGGCACGGGTACAGCTTCGAGAACTACGCCACGCGCCTGGGCTACGAGATGGGATGGAAGGACATGTACGTGTCGGGGGTGGGCTCCACGGGCTACCTGGCCGCGCCGTCCACCAAGCTCAAGCTGCGCGACCGGCTGGCCACCGACGTGTACCCGTTCAATCCCCACGTCATCCTGATCGCGGCCGGCATCAACGACGCGCCGTTCCCGCCCGATGCCCTGCAGGCCGAGGCGGCCTTGCTGTTCGACGACATCAAGGCGAAGCTGCCCAATACCATCGTCTTCGTGCTCGGCCCCTGGTCGCCAGGCTCGACGCATGTGATCCAGCGCGACGCCATCAAGGCGGCGGTCGGCGGGCGTGCCAACTTCCACTTCATCGACAACGTCGGGGAGCAATGGCAGACCGGCAGCGGCAACGTGGCCAACCCGAAGGGCGATGGCAACGGCGACGTCTACGTGTCGGCCGACGGTACGCATCCGACGCTGGCCGGCCATATCTTCCTGACGGAAAAGGTGGCCGCCGCGATGCGCAAGGTCATCGGAACGTTCTAGGCAGCCGGTCAGAGCAGGTCGATGGCGGCCAGCACGGATGAGGCGAGCGCGAAGATCAGCCCCGCCAGCCCCATCCGCTCGTAGACGATGCCGAACTTCTCGCGGCGCTTGGCGCCCGGGAACTTCGCGCTGAGGCCGCTTTCCTCGATCAGCGACAACGCGATGGGAACATGACGGAACGCCTTGGCCTTGAACCGCTTGTAGTACTGCAGGACGAAATCGAGGTCGCTGTAGATGCGCCACTTTTCGTCGTAGCGCAGGTCGCACACGCGGAACGCCATGGCCTGGTGGCAGGCGTGGATAACGCCGGCCTTCAGCCGGTGCAGTGGCGCCGCCGGCTCCAGGCCGCGCGGGCTGATGTTGTCGCCGTAGATCAGCCAGGCGCCCCGGTGTTCGTGGGCGGCCTTCACGATGATGGACAGCGCGTCGGGCCTGGCAAAGCAGTCGCCGGAGTTCATGAACAGCACCCACTCGCCAGTGGCCCGCGCAAGGCCCTTGTTCATGGCCGCGTAGACGCCGTTGTCGGGTTCGCTGACCAAGACGTCGATCTCCGCGGCGCGCGAATGCGCCAGTTCCACCGAGCCATCGGTGGAGCCGCCGTCGATGACAAGGTACTGGACGTGGAAGGTGTCGGCGTGCTGCATGGCCACACTATCCATCGTCCGTCCCAGCCCGGCGCGGTTGTTGTAGTTGACGGTGACTACCGAAATCTGGGTCATGGTGGCTCCCCGCCTCCGGCAGAGGCGATTGCGCGGGTTCACGTACGTTGAGACGCTGGCGCTCCTTCCGCGCTGCTGCAACGCGGAATATCCGGTAGCGTGGCGTGTAGATTTTCACGGAAACGCCTACGCCAACGTGGGGCAGCGCACACAGCGTGCGCGACGTGCGGGAACCTGCGCGTGCGCAGGCCTTCGAGGTGATGCGCCGCACGCTACGGCAGGGCTGGGTCAGCCCGTTACCGTGACGCGGGAATCCCCTTCGGCCATGGTCCCGATCACCGCGGCGTGCCCGAATCCTTCCTTGCGGAAGATTGCCATGACGGCATCGACGGCATCGGGCGCGCACGCCACCAGCAGGCCGCCGCTGGTCTGCGGATCGGTCAGCAGCGCCTGCTGCACGTGCGAAACGCCGTTGGCGAGCGTGACGTCATGCCCGTAGCTGGCCCAGTTGCGCCGCGACGCCCCGGTGACCGCGCCACCTTCGGCGAGCGCGGCCACGCCGGGCAGCAGCGGCACGCGCGCCATGTCGATGGTGGCGGCCAGCCCGCTGCCACGGCAGACTTCGAGCAGATGGCCGAGCAGGCCGAAGCCGGTGACGTCGGTGATTGCGTGCACGCCGTCCAGTTCGCCAAGCGCGCGGCCCGGCGTGTTGAGCTGCGTCGTGCTGGCAATCATCTGCCGGTAGCCGTAGTCGTCGAGCTGTTCCTTCTTGATCGCGGCCGAGTACACGCCCACGCCCAGCGGCTTGCCCAGCACCAGCACATCGCCGGCCTGTGCATCGCGATTGCGGCGGATGCGGTCGGGATGCACCAGGCCCATCACCACCAGCCCGTAGATCGGCTCCACGGAATCGATCGAATGTCCGCCGGCAATCGGGATCCCGGCCTCGGCGCAGATCGACTGGCCGCCTTCCAGGATCTTGCCGATGGTCTGCGGCGACAGCTTGTCGACGGGCATGCCCACCAGCGCCAGCGCCATGATCGGCGTGCCGCCCATCGCATAGACGTCGGAAATGGCATTGGTGGCCGCGATGCGCCCGAAATCGTAGGGATCGTCCACCACCGGCATGAAGAAGTCCGTGGTGGCCACCAGCGCCTGCGTGTCGTTGAGCCGGTACACCGCCGCGTCGTCGCTGGTCTCGATGCCGACCAGCAGCCCCGGCGGCGCCGGGAACTGCCGGGTGTTGCGCAGGATGTCGCCGAGCACGCCCGGCGCGATCTTGCAACCGCAGCCGCCGCCGTGCGCCAGCGATGTCAGTCGGACCTCTTCAATGCCTTGTTCGACTGTTGCCGTCATCAGGCCACCCTCCGCGACGTGATGCGATAGCCGAAGGCGGCCGGGTCCAGGCTGTCCAGCGGGCCCGCAGCGGTGCTGGCCTGCGGGTACATCAGGAACGGCACGGGCGCCAGGCCGCTGCCGGGCAACTGCACGTCGTGGCCGTGGTTGTAGGCCACCCAGTTGCCTTCCCAGGCGCCGAACAGCATGGCGCGGGCCGCGCGGACCTTGCCATCGGTCATCGGCAGGCCGCCCGGCACCTCTTCGAGCGCCACCTTGCGGACATCGCCCGGGTCGGCCGGAATCCAGCCATGGCCGGCCGCGTAGAACTCCGAGCGGCAATGCTGGGCCTTCGAGATATCGCCCGCCTTGCCCAGGGCGCGGAAGCCGCGCCGGGAATCGTCGACGCGGATGCCGTACGCATCGCGCGCGGGGATGCCCACCGCGCGGGTCAGCGCCACGAACAGGCCGTTGATGTCCGCGCACTTGCCATTCATGATTCCGCCCGTCCTGAGCATGGTCACCACGTCGCCCGTGCCGCAGCCGCGCACGCTGGCGTCGCGGCAGGTATGGTCGACCACCCACTGGTAGATCGCCTGGGCGCGGCTCATGTCATCGGTCAGCCCGGCAGTGATGGCCAGCGCGGTCTCGCGCACGATGCCGTCGGTGGGCATCAACGCCGTGGGCCGCCGGTACTCGGCCAGCGTCGCAGCGGACTCCGCCGATTGCGCCGATTGCGCCGATCCGCGCGACGGCGCCGCGCCAAGGTCGACATCGCGGTCGCGCAGCGCCACGGTGCTGGTGAGGCGGGCCGACAGCGGCGCCCCCTGCGTGTCGGCGGGCCATTCGATGACGACCATGTCGACGCCATAGCGGCCCGCGCGCGCGGCACGTGCCTGGGCGCCGGGCGCGGCCCAGTCGTTCGACACGGTGCGCTGGTAGTCGCCCAGGTGCGCGGCCGTCATGGGCAGCCACACCGTAGCCGGTGCCGATGTCGCGGGCAGGTGCACCTCGGTGGTCATCTCGTAGATGCGCCAGCCGGCCGATGCCGGATAACTGGCCGACAGGGCGGCGGGGTCCGAAGGGCTGGATGGGGAGGAGGTGGCGGAGAGCGCCGGGCCGATGCCGGCGCCAAGGGTAACCGGTACTGCGGCGCCGAGCCGCAGGAATGCACGTCTGTCCATGATGAATCCTCAGGATGAGAAGTTCGAGACTCGAAACATGCCCAACCGCTGCCTATCCATGGTAGGCCATGTGCACCGCAACAGGGGAATCAAAGGGGATGGCGGAAAGCAGCAGGAGTCGAACCTACCTGGGAACGTCTGGCGCCCCCAACCGGGTTTGAAGCCCGGCCGCATCACCGGATACGGATGCCTTCCCTTTTCAAAAACCATGGCAGAGATCATGACAGCAGCCACGACGGCGGCTTTTGTGGCGACGACAGCTATGAGGGCGATGGCCGGGCAGGCGTGGCCAGAGGGCGCCATTCGCTGTCGGGGCGCAGCATGCGCGCATTGCCCACGCGGCGAGTGTATCCCGCGCGGTCGAAGAACTCCAGAATCTGGATCGTGCGTTTGCGGCCCAGTCCCAACGCATCGCGAAACGCAATGACCTCCACATGGCCCTGCGCCGCGGCCATCGTGCCGAACAGCCGGGCCAGCGTTTCGATGGCAGCCTCGGCGTAGAACAGGTCGCGCACCACCTGGTGCACCGTGCCTTGCCGGGCCAGCTTGCGCAGCACCTGGCGGACGTTGTCCTCGGGCGCGCCCAGCGCCACGGCATGCTCGCGCACCCAGGGAGGATCGAAGCCACCGGCCTCCACGCGCGGCAGCAGTTGCGCGGCCAGCGCCTGTTCGGCATCGCTGAACGTGATCGAATGCCCCGGCAGGCGCAGCCAGCCGCCATGCCGCTCCACGGCCTGCTGCTGGAGCAGCGTGTCGAGCAGGGCGGACCACAGGGCGTCAGGAATCGGCGTGCCGGCAAACGCCACGCGCCGCAGCGAGCCGGCATTCAGGCCGGGCTCGTCGGGCATGCGCGCGTGAAAGGCCGTCAGCGTGTCGATCACGCCGGTGCGCAGCGCATCGAGATAGCGCGAGAGGATCAGCGTATCGCCACTGCGCACCACGTCGGACGGCAACGCCAGGCTGCCAGGCGGCAAGCCCGTCAGGCGTACCAGCCGGTCTTCGGCCACGCCGTGCGGCGCGCTGTCCAGCAGCGGCAGGATGCCATCGCCGGCCAGCATCCGTTCCACCGCCTGCAGCCAGGCAAGGCGCCCGGGCGTGCGCCGATGCCGCTCGGGTGCCAGGTTGTCCAGCACCACGCCGCCGCCAATTGTCTGCGTGGCCTGCGGGTTGCGCAGGATGAAGCGATCGCCGGCCAGTGCGCAGACCGGTGCGGCGAACACCAGCTGGGCCAGCGCCGAGCCGCCGGACTCCAGCGCTTCGCAGTCGAGCAGCACGGCATTGGCCATGCGATGCGCGGCGCCCAGATGCACGTGCAGCGGCGACCAGTGGCCGATCCGCAAGCCGGCGCCCGGATGCAGCGTCAGCCGGACATCGACGCGCGTCACGGGCGCCATCAGGGCGTGATCGACGATCCAGTCGCCCCGGTGGATGTCGGCCTTGTCGACGCCCGCCAGGTTCAGCGCGCAGCGCTGGCCCGCCAGACCGGTCTCGGCGGGCCGGTTCTGGGCGTGGATGCTGCGCACGCGAGCCGGCAGGCCCGACGGCGCTACCTGCATCACGTCGCCCACCGCCACGCGGCCGCCGAACACCGTGCCGGTGACCACGGTGCCGTGGCCGCCCAGCGTGAACACGCGATCCACGGCCAGCCGGAACAGGCCGCCCGCGCCGTGCGCCGGAGTGTGCAGGGCGGTATCGTGCAGCCACGCGCGCAAGCCGGCTACGCCGGGATCGGCATCGTCCGTGGCATTGAGCGGGAACACGTCGGCCCCTTCGTAGGGGTGCCGGCCAGCAGCGCCTCGATCTCGCCGCGTACGCTGGCCAGCTGCGTGGCGTCGGCGCGGTCGGCCTTGGTCAGCGCCACCACGGCGCGCGGCACGCCAAGCCGTTCGACGATGGTCAGGTGCTCGCGCGTCTGGGGCATGACGCCGTCATCGGCGGCCACCACCAGCAGGGCCAGGTCGATGCCGCTGGCGCCGGCCGCCATCGTATGAATCAGGCGTTCGTGGCCCGGCACGTCGATATAGCCCAGCACGTCGCCATCGGGCAGCGGCGTGTAGGCATAGCCCAGCTCGATCGAGATGCCGCGCGCCTTTTCCTCCTTGAGCCGATCGGTGTCGACACCGGTCAGCGCGCGCACCAGCGTGGTCTTGCCGTGGTCGATGTGTCCGGCGGTGCCGACGATCATGGGCGCAGCGCCTCCGCCAGCAACGGCCACTGGGCCGCGAACGCGGCTTCGTCGCCGGCCTCCAGGCAACGCAGGTCCAGCCACAGCGCGCCGTCGCTGACGCGGCCGATCACCGGACGCGGCAGCCCGCGCAGCGCGGCTTCCAGTTGCTGCAGCCGGCGGCCAGTACGCTTGCCCGCGCTGTCGGGACGGATGACCAGCCCGAAGCTGGCCAGCTGCCCGCCGGGCATCGCGCCGCTGCCGATCTGGCTGACCATCGGCACGGCGGCCAGCTGCCAGCCGTCGCCAAGCGTCGCCTGCAACGCGGGCAGCAGGCGGTCGGCCATTGCCGCCATCTCGCCGGCGGGGCGCGTCAGCAGGCGCAGCGTGGGAAGCGACTGCGCCAGCGTGTCCGGGTCTCGATACAACCGCAGCACCGGCTCCAGCGCGGCCAGCGTCAGCTTGCCCACGCGCAGCGCGCGCTTGAGCGGGTTCTTCTTGATCTTCGCGATCAGGTCGGCGCGGCCCACGATCAGGCCGGCCTGGGGCCGCCCAGCAGCTTGTCGCCGCTGAAGGTGACCAGGTCGGCGCCCGCCGCGATGGTCTCGCGCACGGTGGTCTCGCGCGGCAGGCCCCACTGCGTGAGGTCGCTCAGCGTGCCGCTGCCCAGGTCCACCACCACCGGCAGGCCCAGCGGCTGGGCGATGCGCGCTACCTCGGCCACGTCCACGCTGCGCGTGAAGCCGGTGATCTCGTAGTTGCTGCAATGCACCTTCATCAGCAGCGCCGTGCGCGCGCCAATGGCGTTGGCGTAGTCGTGCGGATGCGTGCGGTTGGTCGTGCCGATCTCCACCAGCTTGACGCCGGCGCGCTGCATCACGTCCGGAATCCGGAAGGCGCCGCCGATTTCCACCAGCTCGCCGCGCGACACCACCACCTCGCGCCGCTGCGCCAGCGTATTGAGCATCAGCAGCACCGCCGCCGCGTTGTTGTTGACCACGGTGGCCGCCTGCGCGCCCGTCAGTTCGCACAGCAGGTCGTCGACCAGGTCGTCGCGGTCGCCACGGCCGCCGCTGTCGAGATCGAATTCGAGATTGGCCGGGGTGGTCATGGCGCGCACCACGGCCTGCACGGCAGCGTCGGGCAGCAGCGCGCGGCCCAGGTTGGTATGCAGCACCGTGCCGGTCAGGTTGAACACGGCGCGCAGGCGCGGCTGGGCGTCGCGCGCCAGTTGCGTGGCCAGCGCCGCGCACAGCGCATCGTCGCCGATGGCCTGGCGCGTAAGCTGGCCGGCCACGGCCTGCGCGCGCAACGTGTCGAGCAGGCGCCGCAGCGCGGCGGTGGCAGGCGTGCGGCCGTACTGGTCCAGCAGCGGCTGCAGGCCCGGCAGCCGGAGCATGCGGTCGACCGAGGGGATATCCGATGGCTGAGCGGGCATCGACACGCTGTCGTTCATCCGCGCACCTCCGCCGTCTCCAGCCCGTGGTCATCGTCGTCGCCGTCATCGGCCAGCCATAGCAGCGGATTGCCGTTGGCGCGGCCGTAGCCGGCTTCGCCCATCATCACGTCGAGCGCCAGCGATCCCAGGTCGTCGGCCAGCGGCTCGACCATCGGGTCCTTTTCCATATAGGCGATCTTGCGATAGTGGTGGCACTGGTCGCAGCACTCGGCCTTGAGGGCTTCGCCCTGGCCTTCCACGGCGTAATAGCTGATGCCTTCGGTGGTTTCGCAATGGCTGCACTTGACGCGAACCATGTGCCATTCGGTGGCGCACAGGCCGCAGTGCAGGTAGCGCAGCCCCTGATAGCGCCCGCCGATGCGCACGATGCTGGCTACCGGCGGCGTGCCGCACACCGGGCAGACCGTGTGGACGTCCAGCATCGGCATGTCCTGCTCGCGCAGCTGGCTGGCCAGCACCGTGCGGTCCAGCTGCAGTGCGGCCATCAGCAGGGGGCGGTAGTGGTGTCGATGGGGATATCGCTGGAAGGGCGCAGTCCCAGCAAGGCCTGGATGGCGCCGGCCAGCGCGTCGGCCGGCATCGCGCGCAAGGTGGCCAGCGGCGCCGCCAGTTCGGGGCGGTTGCGGCCAGCCGGTCGAACAGCGCGGCCGCGGCAAGGGCGCGCCGGCGTCCTGCGCCGGCAGCAGCGGCATGCAATGCTCGCCGGCGCGGTCGAGCGTTTCGGGGGACAGCGGGGGAATATCGAGGGATTGGGCCACCGCGTGCTGCGCGTCGGCCACGGTGGCCATCAGCAGCAGGTAGGGGCCGATCGGGTTGCCGGGGGCCAGCTGTCGCAGCCGCTGGGCCCGTGCGCTGAAGACCTCGGCGCGCTCGGGCAGACGCACACGCGCGATGGCGATGTGGTCGATCGATTCGATTTCCGCCGGCTCCAGAATGCGCTGCACCATCGTGTCGTCATCCTTCTGGCAAGCCGGCGCGTCAGCCAACTGCCGCTATTTGTCGCCTGGCTTGAAATTCTCTCGGAACCAGTCGCGGTGATGTTTCCACGCCCAGCCGGGCGTAACGGTGCCGCGCGTCATGGCCTCCACGGACCCCTTGACCCACACGGCTGCATAGATGTGGACAATGATGCCGCAAATCAGCGCGAAGGCGCAAACGGCATGTACGACCGACGCCACCCGCAGGGCCCAGATCGGGAAGAGCGCCGAGAACCACGCGCGCCAGATCACCAGCCCGCTCAGCAGCAACAGCAGCAGGCATCCCACCATCAGGAAGAACAGCAGCTTCTGGCCGGCGTTGTAGCGGCCCACGTCGGGCAGGTTTTCCTCGTGGTTGGTCAGCACGTCGCGGCCATGGCGCAGCCATTCGCGGTCGTTCCACGTCAGCAGGTTGTGATGCCAGAACTTCAGCGCCAGCAGCAGGAAGGCCAGGAACATCACCAGCCCGATATAGGGATGCAGGATGCGCGTCCAGGTGCCACCGCCGAACAGGGCGCTCATCCAGAACATCGACGGATGGAACAGCGCCAGCCCGGACAGCGCCAGCAGCACGAACGTCAGGGCGACGATCCAGTGGTTGGTGCGTTCGCCGGCGGTATAGCGCCGGATGGTTGCCTCGCGGCGCTTATCGATTCTCATCGCGAACCTCCTCGGGTGGCGTCACCTCGTCCGGCGTGCCGCGCGGCTTCGGGTTGTCGCGGCCCCAGCGCACGATTTCGTCCTCGGCGGCCGCCTCGTCCTCCGGCCCCGTCTCGTTCGGGCCCACGCGGATGTAGTGGAAGAAGCCCGCCAGCGCGGCCATCGCCATGCCGGCCACCGCCAACGGCTTGGCCAGGCCTTTCCACAGGCTCACCAGCGGGCTGATGTGCGGGTCGTCGGGCAGGCCGTGGTACAGGCTCGGCTGGTCGGCGTGGTGCAGCACGTACATCACGTGGGTGCCGTCCACGCCCGCCGGGTTGTACAGGCCGGCCTTCTCGAAGCCGCGCGACTTCAGGTCGACGATGCGTTCGTCCGCGTGGGCAATCATGTCGGTCTTGGTGCCGAACACGATGGCGCCGGTGGGGCAGGTTTTCACGCAGGCCGGCTCCTGGCCCACGGCCACGCGGTCCGAGCACAGCGTGCACTTGTAGGCCTTGTGGTCTTCCTTCGAGATGCGCGGGATGTTGAACGGGCAGCCGGTGATGCAATAGCCGCAGCCGATGCAGTTTTCCTCGTGGAAGTCGACGATGCCATTGGCGTACTGCACGATGGCGCCCGGCGACGGGCAGGCCTTCAGGCAGCCCGGGTCCTCGCAGTGCATGCAGCCGTCCTTGCGGATCAGCCATTCCAGGTTGCCGTTGGGGTTCTCGTACTCGGTGAACCGCATCAGCGTCCACGTGTGCTCGTCCAGGTCGGCCGGGTTGTCGTAGACGCCCACGTTGGTGCCCACGTCGCCGCGCAGGTCGTTCCACTCCATGCATGCTGCCTGGCAGGCCTTGCAGCCGATGCACTTGGTGGTGTCGATCAGCTTGGCCACGCTGCCGGTGACCGGCTCGCGCACGCTGGGCGACGGCGTGGTGGTGGCCGACCGGCGCACGATATCCAGAGACTGCAGTGCCATGTCTGTCTCCTATGCCCGTTCGACCTTGACCATGAACGACTTGAACTCGGGCGTCTGGGTGTTGCCGTCGCCCACGAACGGCGTCAGCGTGTTGGCCAGGAAACCCGGCTTGGTCAGCCCCGTGAAGCCCCAGTGCAGCGGTATGCCCACCATGTGCACGGTCTTGCCGTCGATCCTGAACGGTTTGATCCGCTTGGTCACCAGCGCCACGGCGCGGATGTAGCCGCGCGTGGACGACACCTTGACGCGGTCGCCCGCCTTCACGCCCACCTGCCTGGCCAGATCCTCGCCGATCTCCACGAACTGCTCCGGCTGCAGGATGGCATTGATGCGCGCGTGCTTGGTCCAGTAGTGGAAGTGCTCGGTCAGCCGGTAGGTGGTGGCGATGACGGGATAGGCATCGGGCTTGCCGAATTGCGCCCAGTCTTCCTTGAACACGCGGGCGGCCGGGTTGCTGATGACCTTCGAGTCCTTGCCGTTGAGCGGGTTGTAGCCCAGCGGGTTCTCGAACGGCTCGTAGTGCTCGGGGAATGGCCCCTCCACCATGGTCTGCCGCGCAAAGAACCGCGCCACGCCTTCGGCCTGCATGATGAAGGGGCCCATGCCGTTGGCCGGGTCCTCATCGAGCTTGAAGTCGGGCGTGTCGAAGCCGGTCCAGCTCTTGCCATTCCACGCGATCAGCTTGCGGGCCGGATTGAACGGCTTGCCGCTCACGTCGCACGACGCGCGGTTGTACAGCACGCGTCGGTTGGCCGGCCAGGCCCACGACCAGTTCAGGTTCTGGCCGATGCCGGTGGGGTCGCTGTTGTCGCGCTTGGCCATCTGGTTGCCGGCCTCCGTCCACGATCCGCAATAGATCCAGCAGCCGCTCATGGTGCTGCCGTCGGCCTGCAGTTCGCCAAAGCTGTTGAGCTGCTCGCCGGCCTTGCGCACCACCTTGGTGGGGTCCTTCGGGTCCACCAGGTCGGTCAGCGCCTTGCCAGAGTATTCCTTGGCCAGTTCCTCGGGCGTGGGCGAGTGCGGCACCGCATAGGGCCACCACAGGTTCACGATCGGGTCCGGATACTTGCCGCCATCCTTCTGGTACAGCGCGCGGATGCGCAGCCACAGGGCCGACATGATCTCGATGTCGCTGCGCGCCTCGCCCGGCGGATCGGCGCCCTGCCAGTGCCATTGCAGCCAGCGCGACGAATTGACCAGCGCGCCGTTTTCCTCGGCAAAGCAGGTGGTAGGCAGGCGGAAGACCTCGGTCTGGATCGATTTCGAGTCGACGTTGTTCGACTCGCCGTAGTTTCGCCAGAATTCGCTGGTCTCGGTGGCCAGCGGGTCCATCACGACCATGAACTTGAGCTGGCTCAGGCCCTTGAGCAGCTTGGCCTTGTTGGGCGCCGCCGCCAGCGGGTTGAAGCCTTGCAGGATATAGCCGTTGATGCGGCCGGCGTTCATCATCTCGAACACCTGCAGCATGTCGTAGGGCTTGTCCAGCTTGGGCAGGTAATCGAACGCCCAGTTGTTGTCCTTCGTGGCGGCCGGGCCCCACCAGGCCTTCATCAGGCTCACGTGGAACTTGCCGTAGTTCTGCCAGTAACTGAGCTGGTTGGGCCGCAGCGGCTTGAACGATCGCGCCTCGATGTACTTGTCGTAGTCCACTTCGGGTCGGACGGCAGCGTCAGGTAGCCGGGCAGCAGGTTGGTCATCAGCCCCAGGTCGGTCAGCCCCTGGATGTTCGAGTGCCCGCGCAACGCATTCATGCCGCCGCCGGCGATGCCGATATTGCCCAGCAGCAGCTGCACCATGGCGCCGGTGCGGATCATCTGCGAGCCGACCGAGTGTTGCGTCCAGCCCAGCGCGTACATGATGGTCATGGCGCGCGACGGCGTGGCGGTGGTCGCCATCATCTCGCAGACCTTCAGGAACTTGTCCTGCGGCGTGCCGCAGACGCGTTCCACCATCTCGGGCGTATAGCGCGCGTAGTGGTTCTTCAGCAGGTTGTAGACGCAGCGCGGGTGGGTCAGCGTGGGGTCCGTCTTGACGAAGCCGTCGTCGCCCTTTTCCCAGTCCCAGGTCTCCTTCAGGTAGATGCGTTTCTCCGGGTCATAGCCCGAGAAGATGCCGTCCTTGAACTGGTAGTCCTCGCGGACGATGAACGACATGTCCGTGTAGTTCTTCACGTACTCGTGCTGGATCTTGTCGTTTTCCAGCAGCCAGCGGATCACCCGCCCAGGAAGACGATGTCCGTCCCGGTGCGGATCTGCACGTAGTAGTCCGCCACCGATGCCGAGCGCGTGAAGCGCGGGTCCACCACGATCAGCCGGGCGTTGTTGTGCGCCTTGGCCTCGGTGACCCACTTGAATCCGCACGGGTGTGCCTCGGCGGCATTGCCGCCCATGATCAGGATAACGTCCGCGTTCTTGATGTCGACCCAATGGTTCGTCATCGCGCCACGGCCAAACGTCGGGGCAAGACCTGCCACCGTCGGGCCGTGTCAGACACGCGCCTGGTTGTCGAATCCCAGCATGCCAAGACTGCGGACAGTCTTGTGCGTGATGTAACCCACCTCGTTGCTGCTCGCGGACGCGGCCAGCATTGCGGTACTGAGCCAACGGTTGACCGTGGCGCCCTGCTCGTTCTTCTCGATGAAGTTCGCGTCGCGGTCCTGCTTCATCAGCTTGGCGATGCGGTCGAGCGCGTCATCCCACGTCATGCGCTGCCACTTGTCCGAGCCCGGCGCGCGGTACTCGGGGTATTGCAGGCGGTTGGGACTGTGGATGAAGTCGATCAGCCCGGCCCCCTTGGGGCACAGCGTGCCCCGGTTCACCGGGTGGTCGGGGTCGCCCTCGATATGGATGATGCTGGCCTTGGCGTTCTTGGCCTTGTCGCCAAGGCTGTACATCAGCAGGCCACACGCCACCGAGCAGTAGGGACATGTATTGCGGGTCTCGGTGGTGCGCGCCAGCTTGTAGGCACGCACCTCCGCCAGCGCTGCATCGGGCGCGAACCCGATCAGCGCCAGGCTCGACCCCGCCAGCGACGCTCCCGTGAACTTCAGGAACTGTCGGCGGTTCATCGTAACCATGGACACACCTCCTGGAACCGGACCGCCGTCCGGTCATGGATTTTCTGCGAGGACAAGGACGAGTATAGGCAATAGTGGCGTTTTCGCTATGTGCGATGCGGGGGATGGTTGGGTGATGTTTAGCGCACAGTGCGCCGCTGACGCCCTCAGGCTTTCGCCGCACCCATCGTCAAAAGTCCACCTTCTGCCCCGGCTCCGGCACGATCACCGCTGTTGGGGCCGATGCCCCGAGCGCCGTCTTCAACTCGGCCGGCGTGCCGCGCAGCATCGGGCTGGTGCCGTAGTGCATCGGGATGGCGTACTTCGGCTTGATGAAGTCGCGCAGCGCGATGGCGGCGTCCTGCGGGCCCATCGTGAAATGGCCGCCGATGGGGATCAGCACCAGGTCGGGCTTGTAGCGGTCGGCCACCATCATCATGTCGCCGTACAGCCCGGTATCGCCCATGTGCCAGATCTTGAAGCCGTTCTCCATCTCGATGATGTAGCCCACCGGCTCGCCGCCGTAGTGCGTTTCATCCTTGCCCGTGGCGGGGTTTTTCCAGACCAGTTCCGACGAGTGCTCGGCGTGCACGGCCGTGATCTTCGGGCCGTTGTCGCCCAGCGGCGCGATGGTGCCGCTCTTGCCGAAGCGCATGGCCTGGGTGGCCGGCAACTGCCCCAGCGTGACCAGTTGCTGGCTGAGACCGCCCGCATTCCACAGCGGCGCGTTGTTGAGCTTGGCCAGTTCGACCGCATCGCCCAGGTGGTCGCCGTGCGCGTGCGTGACCAGGATCAGGTCGACCTTGCCCAGCGCCGACAACTGCTTGTACGGGGCAGGCGTCTTCGGATTGCCGGTCAGCCAGGGGTCGACGACGATCACCTTGCCGCCCGGCGTGGTGATGCGCATGGCGGCCTGGCCAAGCCAGAGCACCTCGGTCTTGCCGGCGGCCACCGGTGCCGCGGCGGCGGCCGGGGCGGACGGCTGCGCCGGTACGGGCGGGTTCGAAACGTTGCTGGCGCAGGCGGTGAGCAGTCCGATGGCGCTGACGAGCAGCAATTGCCGTGCGCAGGACTGCAGGCCGGAAAGCTCCGGCAAGCGGCGTGTGATCATGGTCGTCTCTGGAGGAAGTTGTATCGACATTGCCAAAACCGCACCGCTTCAGGGGTATTCGCGCAGGCACTGAGGCGTTGCGAGGTGGAGTATTTGCATGGGGCGATACGCTGTCAACCGGCGTTTCCCGCAGGAATCGAGGCCGAGGCCGCGGGAAGTTGTAACGCCAAATTCAAGAAACGGCGATTCGCGCGCGTCGACAGGCCGTCCGGCGGGTAGCGATGTCTCTGCGCGCTTACATCTGCTCACGACGCCGTAACCCACTGTAATGATCGAACGCTCATCATGCATTCCGTAGACAGGGCCAGGGTTGGTCCGACCTAAGGAGTCAAAGATGCGCAAGTCGATTCGTTACACCGGTATCGCCGTCCTGAGTGCCGCCATGCTGGTCGCCGGGACCGCCTCGGCCCACGACCGCTACCATCGTGGTGGTGGCGGATCCTCGGCAGGCGCCGCCATCGCCGTGGCCGCCGTGGCAGGCCTGGCGCTGGGCGCGCTGGTGGCCAGCAGCCAGCCGGCCTACGCCGCCCGGCACCGGTCTACGCGCCGCCCCAGCCGGTGGCCTATGCCGCGCCGGCCGTGCCGCCGGCTACTGCTATAGCAACTACCAGGGCGGCTACGTACCGTGCGGCCGTCCGGCGCCGGTGCAGTACGCCCCGCCGCAGCAGTACTACGGTTACTGATATCGGCTCCCGCCTCCCGGCCGATTTGCTCCCCTCTCCGCCTGCGGGAGAGGGCAGAATTCCACGCGTAGCACCGGCGCCCACGCCGCTGAAGTAAGCAGCTAATCCACAGCGCGCCCCACGGGCAATGCTTACAACCGCAAGTAGCCACTGCCTTCCGGGCGTGCGCTATCTGAATCCAGCATTCCGAAATGTCTCCCGCCACGCGCACGACGCCCGTGGAACGGCGCTTGCGTGATAGCGATGCAGTCCCCTTGCGCTTCCACCCGGGCCGGGGGTGACTAACGGCTAGATGGAGGAAACCATGCGGAAGACAACAACTACGGCGGCAGCGCTGGCCCTGGTGATGGCGATGCTTGGCGGCTGCACGGCGGCCGGCAGTGGCACGGGCTCTGGCTCGATGGCCGGGTCCGGCAGCGTGACCCCTAACGATTCAGGCAGTTCGCGCAGCGGCCACTACGGTGGCGGCGGCTATGGCTCGGCGCCGAGCGGCAGCTCCAGCGGCAGCACCAGCGGTAGCGGCGCGACTTCGGGCAGTTCGTCGCGCTGACGCGATACCGGCGCGATACTGTCGCGACACTTTCGACGCAAGACAGCAGCGGGCCTGACGGGCCCGCTTTTGCATGGGCACACCTGACCGCCGGGCCTAGCGGCGACGCATCACCAGGTAAAGTCCCGCCGCCGCGATGGCCATGCCCGGCCAGGCCATCGCCGGCAGCGATTCGCCTAGCAAGGCGAAGGCGATCACGGCCGTGACGGGCGGGACGAGAAAGAACAGCGCCGACACGCGCGATGCCTCGCCATGCCGGATCATCGCCAGCAGCAGCGAAATCGCCACCAGCGAGTTGCCGATGACCAGGTACGCCAGCGAGCCGAACAGGGCCGGCGTCCACTGCACGTGCATCGGCTCCAGCCACCAGGCCAGCGGGGCCGTGATCAGCAGCGCCACGGCGTATTGCACCGTGTTCGCCAGCACCGGATGCACCGGCGCGCCGAAGCGCTTTTCCCACAACGTGCCGCTGGTCATGGCCAGCAGCGCCAGCACCGCGAACATCAGGCCGAGCGGCGACGCCATCTGCACGGACGATTTGGCGGTGATGACGATCACGGCACCGGCCACGCCGAGCGCCAGCCCGGCCCAGCGGACCGCGTCGACGCGCTCGCCCGCGATGGCTGGTGCCAGCAGCCCGATCAGGATCGGCTGTTGCGACGTCACCAGCGCCACCGCCCCGGCCGACATGCCGAGCTTCAGGCTCAGATAGGTGAACGCGAAATAGCCGGCCTGGATCAGCAGGCCGATCATCGCCAGATGCAGCCACGGCGCCAGACCGCGCGGCATGGGCGGCGCAGCCACAGGCAGGGACGATCAGCAGCGCCACCACGCACGCGTAGCGCAGCGCCAGGAACGTGAGCGGATCGGCGTATTGCAACCCCAGCTTCAGGAAGACGAAGCCGCAGGACCACAACAGCAGGAACAGGGCGGGGCCAGGCGCAGCCACAGCGGGGTGGCCGGCGCCTGCAGCATGTGTTCTGACATGGACGAGTGGCCCGGACGGCGGCCATGGGCGGAATCAGGCGCCACGATAACACCGCTGCCGCCAGGCCGCCCGATGACCCATCCCGGCGCCCATCTACAGCAAAACCATGTGCTAGATTAGGCGCTGGCTCCCGGCATGGGGAGCAACCGGTCTGGCGGGATTTTTATGGATTCACTGATCACGGCGGCGGCACAGGCGCTGGCTGCCGGCGACCCGCTCGGCGCGCTGAACCGCATTGCCCTGCGCGATGACGCGCCCGCGCTGGCACTGCGCGGCATCGCCATGTCGCAGCTGGGCGATTTTCCGCGCGCGCGCGCGCTGCTGCGCGGCGCGGCGCGGGCCTTTGGTCCCCGGGAAAGCATCGCGCGTGCGCGCTGCATCGTCGCCGAGGCCGAGATCGCGCTGGTGTCGCGCGACCTTGGCTGGCCGGCCAGGGCACTGGAAACGGCCCGGCAGGTGCTCGACACGCATGGCGACACCATCAACGCCGCGCACGCACGCTACCTGATCGCGCGGCACCATCTGATTACCGGCCAGCTCGACGACGCCGAGCGCGCCCTTGCCACCATTGACCCTGCTCCGCTGCCGCCTGCGCTGCGCGCCGCGCACGAACTCGTGGCGGCCGGCATCGCCATGCGCCGCGTGTGCTTCTCCCCGGCGCGCGACGCGTTGGCGCGGGCTGGCATCGCGGCGCGGCAGGCCGGCATTCCGGCGTTGATGGCCGAAGTCGACGGCGCGCTGCAGACGCTGCGTGCGCCGGTGGCACGTCTGCTGGCGCGGGGCCACGAACAGCCGCTGCGGCTCGATGCGGTGGAGGCCTGGCTGGCGTCCGATGCCTTGATCGTCGATGCCTGCCGCATGACCGTGCGCCAGCGCGGTGTGGTCGTGCCGCTGGCGCGGCGCCCGGTGCTGTTCGCACTGGCCCGCGCGCTGGCGCAGGCGTGGCCCGGCGATGTCCCACGCGACGCGCTGATCGCCACGGCCTTCCGCATGCGCCATCCCGACGACACGCACCGCGCACGCCTGCGCGTGGAAATCGGCCGGCTGCGCAAGGCGCTGGATGGGCTGGCGGGTCTGCACGCAACGCCGCAAGGCTTTGCGCTGGCACCGGTTGCCGGCGGCGAAGTCGTGGTGATGGCGCAGCCCGTTGAGCACGCGCATGCGGCCGTGCTGGCCTGCCTGGCCGACGGCGAATCGTGGTCGAGCTCGGCCCTGGCCCTGGCGCTCGGGACCAGCCAGCGCACGGTGCAGCGTGCGCTCGATACGCTGGCCGACGCGGGCAAGGTCCAGCCGGTGGGCGGCGGCCGGGCGCGCCGGTGGATGACGCCGCCAGCTGCCGGATTCGCGACGGCCTTGTTACTCCCCGCGCCGCTGCCCGGCGCGTAGCATGGTTTCCAGATTCACCAAACGTTGAACGCCGAAAGGAAACCATCATGAAGCGAATCGCCGCAGAGATTGTCCAGGAGTACGGTCCCTTTCCGGGTGTCGATCATGTCCACGGCCTGACCTACGACGGCAAGCAGGTCTGGTTTGCCGCGGGCGACAAGCTGCTGTCGCTGGACCCGGCCAGCGGCAAGACCGGCAAGGCCATCGGCGTGCAGGCCCACGCCGGCACGGCGTTCGACGGCCGCCACCTGTTCCAGATCGCCGAGCGTCAGATCCAGAAGATCGACCCGCAGACGGGCGCGGTGGTGGGCACCATTCCGGCGCCGGGCAACGGCAACGACTCGGGCCTGGCCTGGGCCGAAGGGTCGCTCTGGGTGGGCCAGTACCGCGACCGCAAGATCCACGAGATCGATCCCGATACCGGCGCGATTCGGCGCACCATCGAGTCGAGCCGCTTCGTCACCGGCGTGACCTGGGTCGATGGCCAGCTCTGGCACGGCACGTGGAGAACGACCAGAGCGAACTGCGCCATATCGACCCGCAATCGGGCAAGGTGCTGGAAGCCGTGGAGATGCCGGCCGGCGTGGGCGTATCGGGCCTGGAATCCGATGGCGCCGACCGCTTCTACTGCGGCGGCGGCGCCAGCGGCAAGGTGCGCGCGGTAAAGCGGCCGAAGTAACTACGGGGACGGCGCGCCGTCAGACCTGGATGAAGTCGTGCGCCGACGGCGCGGTGCTCTTGGGCGCCTCGCCGATCATCTCCAGCACCGTCGATTCGATCATGAAGGACATGGCCGTCAGGGCCAGGTCGTTGGGTTCCTCGCCGAACGGTTCCTCGATTTCCGCGCTCAGCGCTTCGAGCGCGAAGAACGTGTAGCCGATAAAGCAGACGATAAGCGGCGTCATCAGGCCGATCGAGTCGAGCAGCCCGAACGGCAGCAGCACGCAATAGAGATAGATGCAGCGGTGGATGATGACCGAGTACGTGAACGGAATGGGCGTGCCGGCCAGCCGCTCGCAGCCGCCCAGCGCGGTGCCGAGCTGGTTCAGCGACATCTCCATCGGCTGGGCCAGCGCCGGCGCCAGCTGCCCGCGCCGCAAGCGCTCGCCCACCCATTCGCCAGCCATCAGCAGCGCAATCGCGGGCTTGAACTTTGCCGCCCGGAGCCGCGCGGCATCGGACTCGTCGAGGAACGGGGCCACGTCGGGCCACGCGTCGGTGCCGCGCAACTGGTGCCGCAGGGCGTGGACGAATGCACACAGCAGGTACGCCAGCCGCCGGGCATCGTGCTGGTCAGCGACCAGCGTCAGCGCCTGGCGGGTCAGCGAGCGCGATTCGTTGAGCACGCTGCCCCAGAGCGTGCGGCCTTCCCAGAAGCGCGCATAGCTGGTGCTGTTGCGAAAGCCGAGGAAGATGGCCAAGGTCAGGCCGATCAGCGAGAACGGCACGAAGTTCAGCGACACCTTCCACTCGCCGATGCGCCCGTGGAAAAACGTGATGACGACCGCGAACAGCGTGATCGCAAGGAGCTGCGGGGCAATCCTGGTCAGGACCGACCCCCGCAGCACGAACAGCATCCGGAACCAGTGAAGCGGCGGGCGGGTAATCATCGGCGGGCGGACATCGGGGCGAAGACGCCATGTTCGCACGCCGACGCGCCGGCCGACAGGGGTGGCGGCCGATATCAGCGATCGCTGCGGATCGGGCCGAATTCCACCGGCACCCACGTATAGCCCACCTGGTCGCGCCGCACGTGGCCCAGCCCCGGGAAAGGCAGGTGCGCGCCGCCTACCCACAGCTTGCCCTTGGCAGCATCGGCCAGCACGCGCTGGCGGGTCAGCACGGCCTGGCGGCTGTCCACGTCGAACTCGATGGCGATGTTCGGACGGCGGAACTGCGTGGCGTGGCTGTGGACGATGTCGCCCCACAGCAGCAGGTTGTCCTGGCCCGACGCGAACAGGTAGCCGGTATGGCCCGGCGTGTGGCCGCGCGTGGTACCGCGCGTACACCCGGGATCGGCGCTTCGCCGGCCGTGGCGTCGAAGGTGCGGAAGTGGTTGGCGGCCTGGTACGGCGCCACGGCGCCACGCGCCATCTCGAAGAGCGGCCGGGCCGCTTCGGACGCGGCGGCGGCCACCGACTCGCTGAGCCAGTAGTCGGCATCGGCCTTGTCGGCGTACACGGTGGCGTTCGGGAACACGGGCTTGCCGTCGGCGGTAAGGCCGCAGGCGTGGTCGCCGTGCAGGTGGGTCAGCAGCACCGTATCCACCTGCTCCGGGGTGTAGCCCGACGCACGCAGGTTCTGCAGGATGCCGCCCAGCGTCGGGCCGAAGCACGCGGCGGCGCCGGTATCCACCAGAACCAGGTGCGTGCCGGTGTTGACCAGGTAGGCGTTGACCGCCGTCTGCATGCCCGGCGTCGACGCCACGAACATGCGCGCCAGCAGGCTCTGCACCTCGCGCGCGCTGGTGTACTTCATCACCTTGGGGTCCAGGTCGATGTAGCCGTCGTACAGCGCGGTGACTTCGAGCTGGCCCACCATCATGCGGTAGTAGCCGGGCACCTGCGTTTTCTGCTGTGCGGGCGGGGCGGCATGGGCCGGGCTGGCCGTGAGCGGCATGGCAATCGCCATGGTGGCCGCCACCGCGGCAGCGGTGAGCGAGGCCGAAAGACGGGAAGACAGACGGGAAGACAGACGGGAAGACAGACGGGAAGACAGACAAGAAAACGGGGCGCGGGGCAGGCGCATTTCCATGGAGATTCTCCGTGCGAGTGAGGTTCCGGACTCTGCAATTTGTTGCAGATGTACGCAAAGCGTCACACTACGCGGTTCCACGATCGCGGGCAAGTCAGGCCTTGCGGTAGGGGCATAAGCCCTTGGTGTGAGGCGCCACAGCGGGCGCGGCCCATTGCAAGCTTCACCGCCCCGCTTTTGTAAAAAGCACACGCGCGCGCCGCACCGGGCGACGGATTGGCCGGGCTTGCGGCAGTGGCACCGTTTTTGCCTGCAGCCAGAAAGTCCGCCCCTGCACGCAGCGGGAGCGGGACCATTCGAACGATGACGAAGGAGTCCCCATGTCTAACAAGCAACCGTTCCTGACGGACATCAAGACCATTCGCGAGCGTGCCCGCCAACACATCGACGACGGCGCGGTGACCGCTGGGTACGATGCCGAGCGCGACACCGTGATCAAGCTGCTGAACGAGGCGCTGGCCACGGAGATCGTGTGCACGCTGCGCTATCGCCGCCACTATTTCATGGCCAAGGGCCGAATTCGAAGAGCGTGGCCGATGAATTCCTGGCGCACTCGAACGAGGAGCAAGGCCACGCCGACCAGATCGCCGAGCGGATCGTGCAACTTGGTGGCGAGCCGGACCTGTCGCCCGACGGCCTGGCGTCGCGCAGCCACGCCGAGTATGTGGAAGGCACCTCGCTTGCCGACATGATCAAGGAAAACCTGGTGGCCGAGCGGATCGCCATCGATACCTACCGCGAGATCATCCAGTACATCGGCGAGAAGGACCCCACTTCGCGCCGGCTGATGGAGAGCATCCTGGCCGTGGAGGAAGAGCACGCCGACGAGATGCTCGACCTGCTCTCGTCGCACCCGGACGAAGACAAGAATCAGAAGCATTGAGGATGCACTGACACCGCATCCCCATGAAAAAGGGGCGTGCCTGGCACGCCCCTTCGTCTTGCTGTCCGGTAAGCGGGTACGCCCTCAGTTCACCGGCTCGGGCGCCGGAAACTGGTACTTGCCGCTCAGCACTTCGCGATGCGGGCGGTACATGCGCACCGTGTAGTTCCAGCCATCGACGATCGGCAGGCAGTTGGCGGTGTTGGCGTCGCAGCCGCCAAACTGGATCTGGATGCTGCCGTCCGCCGCTTTCTTGGCCGTGAGATTGTTCAGCGTATAGGCGCCGGCCGGGTTCTTCTCGAAGTAGCCCTTGGCGTTGTAGACGCTGACCGACCAGAAGCCGTCCACCGGCACATCCTTCACGTGCAGGCGGTAGACCGTCTTGCCGTCGTTCTTCGGCGGGGTCACGTTCAGGTACATCGCGTCCTTGTCCGGGTTGCCACCCACGCGGCGGCGGTGCCCAGCAGGTGCGGATCGGGTCGACCTCGCCCTTCTTGCCGAACGCGCCCCGGAAGTCGGGCAGCGTCGACTGCAGCACCAGGATCGCGTCGCGCACCTTCTTCTGGCTGACCGGGTCCCAGTTCGGCAACTGCAGCGACCCCGGCGCCTTCTGGCTGATCTGGATGGCGTCCTGCAATGCATGCACCTGGCGGATGTCTTCCTGGCTGGCCGGATCCACCAGCGTGCGGATGCCGACGACCGCGTAGCGCGTGCCGACGTTCTCGCGCGTCAGCACATGGCGCCCGGCGCCATAGTGCACGGCTGGCACGTAGTGGTCCTGGTTGATGACCTGCAGCGACATGAAGCGCTTGCCGGGGTCCGGCATGGCGATGGTGACCGGGCCGGCATCGAGATCGAACACGGCCGACGAGTAGAGCGTGTCACGGTTCAGCCGGATCACCGTCTGGTGATCGATCGACGACGGTTCGCGCCGGTGCAGCATCTTGCCGACACCGCCCGCCTTGGCCAGGCTGGCGAAGTACGTGTCCGATTCGGCCCGCACGAAGTTGGTGGCCGTCACCGGCACCGTGGCGCCTTCGGCGGCCCCGTCGCTGGCGGGCTTGTTCTGGGCATGGGCCACGCCGGCACCGGCAAGGGCCACACCTGCGATGGCTTTGAGGATCTGCGTCTTGTTCACTGGGATCACCTTTCCGATCGAAGCGTGGCCGGGGCCACTTGCAACCCAGTATGCAGCAACGCACTCGCCGCAGGGGTATCACGCGAAAGGACTCAGATCGCCTCGCGAAACGATTTAAGTGGCGACGCGGCCCCGGCCTGCCGCGGCACTCAGACTTTTCCGGAAGCGGCGCTGCGCAGCGTGTCGAGCAGCGCGGCGATGACGCGGTCTTCGGCCGGCGCCGCGCGGGACACGAACGAGATCTGGCGCGATGGCGGCGCATCGCCCAGCGTCATCACGCGTACCGGAAAAGCCTCAAGCAGATAGGAGTCGGGCTGGGCAGCACCGACACCCCAGCCCGCGCGAGGCCATCGCGACGATGGCCGGGATCGACAGCAGTTCGATGCGTGAGCGCGCGTCGGGCGCCGTGCGGCGCACGAAATCGGCCGCCACCGAGCCGGCAATCGTCGTCGTATCGAAGCGAATCCACTCGTAGGCCTTGAACAGCGCCTTGACGGTGCGGGCGCCCGATTCACGCGGCGCCACCAGCACGCAGGGTTCGCGGAACAGCGGGGCCCAGCGCACGCGCGTGGACGCCCCCGACTCGGGCTGGGCCACCACGGCGGCGTCGATGGTGCCCGAGCGCAGCGCATCGACCAGGCCCGTGGAGCGGCCGCGTTCCAGCCGCACATCCAGGTTGGGATAGCGCTCGCGCACCAGCGCCGTGAACGGCGGCAGCAGCGTCACCTGCATCGGCTCGATGATGCCCAGCGTGACCTTGCCTTCCACCACGGGCGCGGAGCGGCGCCGCAGCGATTCCATCGCGTGGATCGCGCCGTCCAGCGTGGCGCTGACTTCGAGCGCGAACGCCGTGGGCCGGACCTGCAGCGCGGAGCGGTCGAACAGCGGCTGGCCGAAGTACGACTCAAGCTGCTTCATCTGCAGGCTGACGGCGCTGGGCGACAGGCTCATCTCGGCCGCCGCCCCGGCAAAGCTGCCACTGCGCAGCACCGCCGCCAGCGTCTGGAAGCACTCGACCTTCATGAGTTTTTCTCACCAGTAGGTTTAAAAACGTCACTTTATCTCAATCGGCGGCATGGCTACGATGCTTGCCAGACGGTGCCGACCCAACAGGTGCCGCACAGCACAATATCTGGAGACAACGTCGTGATGCCGCATCGTCCGCGCCTGCGCACCCGCGCCACCGCCTTTCTGGCCCTTTCCACCGCCGCGCTGTCTTTCGGCGCGCTGCCATCCGCGCACGCGGCGGACGTGGCGATCCCGAAGACCATCCGCATGGTCGTGCCGTTCCCGCCCAGCGGCAGCAATGACGTGTTCGCGCGCCTGGTCAGCGAAAAGCTGTCGAAGAAGCTTGGCGTGACGGCCATCGTCGACAACAAGCCCGGTGCCGGCGGCGCCATTGGTGCCGAGTTCGTGGCGCGCGCCGCGCCCGACGGCGCCACGCTGCTGGTCACGTCTTCCACGCTGACCGCCAACGCCGCCGTCCAGCCCAAGACCAGCTACGACGTGAACAAGAGCTTTGCCCCCGTGGCGATGCTGGCCAGCGGGCCGATGGTGCTGGCCGTGTCCGACAAGTCGCCGTACAAGACCGTGGCCGACCTGGTGGCCGCCGCCAAAAAGGACAAGGGCGCGATCAACTACGGGTCGGCCGGCATCGGATCGATCAACCAGATGTCCAGCGAACTGCTGGCCGGCGACGCCGGCATCGAATTCACGCACGTGCCCTACAAGGGCATCTCGAACGCGCTGACGGACCTGATCGCCGGGCAGGTGCAGTTCGTGATTGCCAGCTTTCCGTCGGTGGCCACGCAGGTGAAGGGCGGCAAGGTGCGCGCGCTGGGCGTGACCTCGCCGTCGCGCTCGCGCTTTGCGCCGCAGTGGCCGTCGGTGGCCGAGACCGTGCCGAACTACTCCGCCGAGCTCTGGTGGGGCGTCTTTGCGCCGGCCGGCACCCGCAGCCGCTGGTGGACAAGCTCAACGCCGAGATCCGCGACATCATCGCCACGCCGGAAATGCGCGAGATCTTCTCGCGCGAAGGCGCCGAGCCGTCCGCGATGACCGCGCCCCAGTTCGCCGAGCATATCCGCCGCGACAGCGCGCGCTGGAAGCAGGTGGCCAAGGCCCGCAATATCACCGCCGAATAATCCACAGAGTCTTCCCATGTTCAGGCAGCAAGCGCTGGCGCCCGACGCCACCGGACCGCTCGACGGCATCCGCATCCTCGATCTCTCCCGCCTGGTGGCGGGCAACACGCTGACGATGGCGCTGGCCGACCTGGGCGCCGACGTGCTCAAGGTGGAGCCCGCCAGCGGCGACACGCTGCGCGACTGGAAGGTCAAGGACGTGCCCACCGCGTGGAAGGCGTACTGCCGCAACAAGCGCAGCCTGTGCCTGAACTTCCGGGCCGAGGGCGCCATCGACGTGATCCTGGACCTCGTGGCCCATGCCGATGTGTTCGTGGAAAGCTTCAAGCCCGGCACGCTGGAGACCATGGGCCTGGGCCCCGACGTGCTGATGGCGCGCAACCCCGGCTGGTGATCGTGCGTGTATCGGGCTGGGGCCAGGACGGCCCGTATTCGCATCGCCCCGGCTTCGGCACGCTGGTCGAAGGCATGTCGGGGTTTGCGTCGATGAACGGCTTTGCCGACCGCGAGCCGGTGCTGCCGCCGATCTACCTGGGCGACATGACGGCCGGCCTGTACGGCGCCATCGGCGTGCTCAGCGCCGTGCGCAACGTGGAAATGCGCGGCGGCGTGGGCCAGGTGATCGACCTGCCGCTGCTGGACCCGATCTTCGCCATCCTGGGCGCGCAGGCGGCCAATTACCGGCTGACCGGCAAGGTCAAGCCGCGCACGGGCAGCCGGTCGACCAACAGCGCGCCGCGCAATGCCTACCAGACCGCCGATGGCAAATGGGTGTGCCTGTCGGCGTCGACGCAGGCCATGACCGAGCGGCTGTTCCGCGCCATCGGGCGGCCCGAGCTGATCACCGATCCGCGCTTTGCCATCAACGCCGAGCGCGTGAAGCACGCCGCGCTGCTGGACGGCATCATCGGCGAATTCCTGGGGACGATGAACCAGCCGGATTGCGTGGCGTTCTTCGACAAGGCCGGCGTGACGATTGGCCCGATCTACGACATCTCCGATATCGAGCAGGACCCGCATTTCCAGGCGCGGGACATCGTGGTGGAGATTCCCGACGCCGAGATGGGGCAGATCCCGGTCCACAACATCTCGCCGCGGCTGGGCGGCACGCCGGGCGCCTTCCGGCGCGCGGCCCCGGCGCTGGGCGAGCATTCGGTGGAGGCGCTGCGCGCGGCCGGGCTGGACGACGCACGCATCGCCGCGCTGCAGGCGGCTGGCGTAGTGATTGACGCCAGCAACGCCAGCAACGCGACCAAGGACCAATGATGGCGACGAACCCGCGCTGGACGCACCGCCCCGAAGGATCCAACTGGGGCGATTTCGGCCCCGACGACCAGCTGGGCCGGCTCAACCTGATCGGCCCGCGCAGGTGCTGGCCGCCGTGCGCGAGGTGCGCGAGGGGCTGACGTTCTCGCTCAGCCTGCCGCTCGACGTGCCGCGCGCCGGCGTGCTGAATCCGCGCCGACGCCCGCCCGTGTTGCATCCGTCGGAAAAGGACGGCCAGCGCGTGTTCAACCGGCCGATGGCCGGCGATGTGCCGGGCGCCACCGATGTGATCAGCGACGACCACGTCACGCTGTCGCCGCAGTACTCGACGCAGTGGGATGCGCTGGGCCATGTGAACTGCCTGTTCGATGCCGATGGCGACGGCCATGCCGAAACGGTGGGCTACAACGGCTTCTCGGTGGGCTCTGGCAGCGCAGCCGATGGCACGTTCGTCGGCGCCCAGGCCCTGTCGATTGCCCCGATGGCGGCGCGCGGCATCCAGGGGCGCGGCACGCTGGTGGACCTGCACCGGCACTTCGGCCCGGCGCGGCGTGCGGTGGGCTATGACGACCTGATGCGCGTGATCGAGGCCGATGGCGTCGACGTTCAACGCGGCGACATCCTCTGCGTGCATACCGGGCTGGCCGACATGGCGCTGCAGCTGTCCGCCGCCGACGACCACGGGGCGCTGCGCAACGCCTGCGCCGTGCTGGACGGCACCGATGCACGGCTGCTGCGCTGGATCGATGAGGCCGGCATCGCCGCCATCGCCGCCGACAACCATGCGGTGGAAGAACGCCGCCATGCGCTGCCGCCGGGCACCACCGGCGCGCTGCTGCCGCTGCACGAACTCTGCCTGGTCAAGCTGGGCATCCCGCTGGGCGAGATGTGGCACCTGACGCCGCTGGCCGCGTGGCTGCACCGGGCCGGGCGGGCGTCGTTCCTGCTGACCGCGCCGCCGATGCACCTGCCGCGCGCGGTGGGATCGCCGGCTAACCCTATTGCCACTGTCTGATTCGTTCGACGACAAGAAAACAAGGAGACTCCATGCATCCGACCCGCCGCAAGCTGCTGGTCGCCGTGGCGGCCTGCGTGCCGCTGCTGGCTGCCGCCGCTGGTGCCACATACCCTGACCGTCCCATCCGCATGATCGTGCCGTATTCGGCCGGCGGCGGCGCCGACAACACGGCGCGCGTGATCGCGCAGCGCATGAGCGCGTCGATGGGCCAGCAGGTGGTGATCGACAACCGTCCCGGCGCGGCCGGCGTGATTGGCGAGGAAGCCGTGGCCAAGTCCGTGCCCGATGGCTACACGGTGCTGTACGACGCGTCGGCGTTCGCGGTCAACCCGAGTCTGCGCAAGATGTCGTTCGATCCGCTCAAGGAACTGGTGCCGATCTCGCTGGTGGCCACGGCGGCCAACATCCTGGTGGTGCCGCCCAATGCGCCGTACAAGACGGTCAAGGACTTCATCGCCTATGCCAAGGCCAATCCCGGCAAGCTGACCTTTGCGTCGGCCGGCTCGGGCAGCGGATCGCATCTGGCGGGCGAGCTGCTCAACGCCAAGGCCGGCATCGACCTGCTGCACGTGCCCTACAAGGGCGGTGCGCCGGCGCTGACCGACGTGATGGGCAACCAGGTATCGGCCTATTTCGGCAATGTGGCGTCGACGCTCAACTATGCGAAGAGCGGCAAGCTCAAGGCGCTGGCGGTGACGTCGCTCAAGCGCAATCCGGGCCTGCCCGATACCCGACGCTGGCCGAAAGCGGCCTGCCCGATTTCGAGGTGCTGGAGTGGAACGGCGTGTGGGTGCCCAAGGGCACGCCGCCCGAGGTGGTGGCGCGGCTGGCGAAGGAAGTGCAGGGCGCCGTGGCCGACCCGCACGTGCAGGACAAGCTGCGCCAGATGGGCCTGGAGCCCGTTGGCAATTCGCCGCAGCAGTTCGGCAAGTTCGTGCAGGGCGAGGCGGCGCGCTGGGGTGCGCTGGTCAGGCAGCGCAATATCCGCGCGGAATGATTGAAGGAAGGATGAGGACGATCATGCGCAGCAAACTGTTCGTACCGGGATCGCGCCCGGAGCTGTTCGACAAGGCGCTGGCCAGCGCGGCCGATGCGCTGTCCTTCGACCTGGAGGACGCCGTGGCGGAGCCGCGCAAGGGCGAAGCCCGCGCCGCGCTGCAGGACCTTCTGGCCTCGGGCCGCACGGCGGCAGCGGGCAAGACGTTGATCGTGCGCGTGAACGCGCCGGACACCGCCCACTTCGCGCCCGATATCGTCGCCGTGGTGCGCAACGGGCTGCACCTGGTGAACGTGCCGAAGGTGGAGGAGGTGGAGCAGGTGCACCTGGCCGCCCGCGCCGTCGCGCTGGCCGAGGCAGCCAACGGCGTGACCACGCCGGTGAAGCTGCTGCTCAATATCGAGTCGCCGCGCGGGCTGCGCCGCGCGCATGAACTGGCGGCCGCCGATGCGCGTGTGGCGGGTCTGCAGCTGGGTTACGCCGACCTGTTCGAGCCGGCCGGCATCCACCGGCGCGAGACGCTGGCCGTGGCGCAGACGATGTACCAGATGCGCATGGCCGCCGCCGAGGCGGGCGTGTTTGCCTACGACGCGGCGTTCGCCGACGTGAAGGATGCCGATGGCTACCGCGCCGAAGCCGAACTGGCGCGCCGGCTGGGGTACCTGGGCAAGAGCTGCATCCACCCGAGCCAGATCGCGCTGGCCAACGCGGCGTTCCAGCCGACCGAGGCAGAGATCGCCGCCGCGCAGCGGATCGTGGCAGCCGCCGATCAGGCCGACGCCAAGGGCGTGGGCGCCTATCTGGTCGACGGCAAGATGGTGGACCGCCCGTTCGTGGAACGCGCCCGCGCCGTGCTGGCCCAGGCGCGGACGATGGGCTGGGCAGGCTGAGCGCGCCTGCCGGCAGCCTCAGCGGGCCGCGGCCGGCTTGCAGTCCTTGACGTAGCCGGTGACGCGGCCCTTGCTCAGCATCGGCCGGAAGTCGCCGGCGCTGCGGATCTGCACGTCGGTGCCCTGCCGGGCGGCGCGCAGGTTGATCAGGTACGAGTAACCGGCATCGGCACGGCTGCCATAGCCCACGCGCACATCGACCTTGCCAGGTTCGGGTAGGCGTCCACCGTGGCGTCATCGCCAAGCTTGCGCTTCAGGCACCCCACCAGCTCGCCCACGCTGGCATCCGAATGGATCGTGCTGCCATCCTGCGATTCAAGGTACTCCATGCTGCTGCCGCTGGCGCAGGCCGCCAGCAGCGGGGCGACGATGGCCGCGATCAGCAGTGGCCGGATTCCGATCATTGAAAGTCCCATAAGAAGTGGTCTGAAAATTTGCCCCGCGATGCTGCCATGCGCGGCGCTTCGGGTCAAAGCCCGCCGTCCGTTCGCCGTGCTTGAGGAAGCCGACGAAGGCGCCAGCCAAAAATATTACCCGGGTGTAATTGACTTCCATGATATTACCCGGGTAATATCGTCTCCCATCGAAACCCGAATCAGGAGACTCACATGGAAGATATCGAAACCTGTACCGCGTTTGCCGGCGAACGGCGGCTTGCGTCCGGCACGCCTCTGGAAGTGGCGCTGGCCGTGGCCGCCGCGCTGCGTGCCGATCCCAATCAATCGATCCTTGCCTTTGGCGACCTCACGGGGCGGCAGGTGGATTTCGACCTGCGCGGCAGCGATGCCGATATCGCCGCGCGGCTGGCGCCAGCGAGTGCCGACGACAGCCAGGTCAGGAAGGGCGCCGGCCGCCCGAAGCTGGGCGTGGTGGCCCGGGAAGTCACGCTGTTGCCGCGCCACTGGGATTGGCTGGGCGAGCAGTCGGGCGGGGCGTCGGTGACGCTGCGCAAGCTGGTGGATGCGGCGCGCAAGGGGCAGGGTGTGGATCTGGGCGCGGGCCGCGCCAAGGCAGCCGCCGACCGTTTCATGTCGACGATGCTCGGCAACCAGCCCGGCTACGAAGAAGCGTCGCGGGCGCTGTATGGCGGCGATCGCGAGCGCTTCCTGGCGCTGTCGCAGGCGTGGCCGGCCGACCTGCGCGACCACGCCCGCCAGCTCGCCGCGCCGGCCTTCGGCGACGATCAGCCGAACGTAAACGCGTAGGCCTGGGCGCCCGGGTCCAGGAAGCGGATCTCGAACGTGTGTTCACCCACTTCGCCGGCCTGGCGCACCAGCTGGTACAACCGCGTGGCCGTGATGGCGCCGTTGCCGTTGGCGTCGATGTCCGCGCCGTGGTTGTCGCCGGGCGCCTTGCCGTCGATCGTCACCACGAAGCGCACGGCGCGGCCGTTGGCGGCGGGCCCCAGCACCAGGTGCAGGTCGCGGGCCTGGAAGCGGTAGCGGATGCTGCCGTCGGCACGATCCACGGTGGCGAATTCCGGGCCCACGGTCCACTGGCCTGCCAGCCCCCACTGGTTCAGGCGCAGGTTGGCATCCACGGCGTAGTTGCGTGGCGCGTCCGGACGGATGCCGCCCGGCGACGCGAAGTTCGACGCCTGGTTGTAGCCCACGTAGGTTTCGCCCGAGCGGACATTGCGCAGGTCGGGGGCAGCCTGCGCGCCCCTGGCGTCGGGCACCACCACATCGCGCGACGCCGACGGCTGGCCCGCTTCGGCAAGCAGCGTCTGGATCACGCGTTCGGACTGCGCGTAGTCGCCTTCGCCGAACTGGTGATGGCGGAAATTGCCGCGCGCATCGACAAAGTAGGCCGCCGGCCAGTAGTTGTTGTCGAAGGCTCGCCAGATCCTGTAGTCGCTGTCCACGGCTACCGGGAAACCGATCTTGAAGCCGCCGATGGCGCGGCGCACGTTGTCGGGCTTCTTCTCGAACGCGAACTCGGGCGTGTGCACGCCGATGACCTGCAGGTTCGGGTACTTGTCGGCCCAGGCGCGCAGGTAGGGCAGCGTGCGGATGCAGTTGATGCAGGAATACGTCCAGAAATAGACCAGCGTGACCTTGCCTTGCAGCTGCTGCCGCGTGATCGGCGCGCCATTCGGCGTGTTGAACCACTGGACCGCACCATCGAGCGCTGGCAGCTGGCCTTCCACCGGCAGGCGGCCGCCGGAACCGTAGCCGTCGGTCCCCGCGCCGTTCGCGGCCAGCAGCATGCCGGCGCCGTCGCCCGGGCTCGCCGGGGCAGCGGCAACCTCGGTGCGGGCCTGGGGTGTGGCGGGGGTGGCGTTGTGCAGCCGGTCGACCAGCGCCTGCTCCAGCCGGGCGGGGCCGCTTACCGACAACCGCGCCAGGAAGCCCGTATCGGCCCCGATGGCGATGGCGGCCACGCCACCCAGCACCCCTACGCCCAGGCCACGGCGCAGCCATTCGCCGGCACCCATCGACCGCTTCATCGCCGCGAACAGACGGCCGCCCAGGCCCAGCGCGGCGGCCAGCGACGTGGCCGCGCCGGCCGCGTAGGCCACCAGCAGCAGCGAGCTTTGCACGCTGGCGCCCTGCAGCGCCGCCGTGGTCAGCACGATACCGAGGATGGGGCCGGCACACGGCGCCCACAGCATGCCCGTGGCCACGCCCAGCAGCAGCGACGCCCACGGCGACGCGGCGCCGGCCGTACCATCGCCGGCCAGCCGGTTGCCCAGCGCCACCACGGGACGCGTCAGCGCATCGGCCAGCCGGGGCACCAGCAGCGATACCCCGAACACTGCCAGCAGGGCCAGCGCCGCGTAGCGGCCATATTCGTTGGCGCGCACGGCCCAGGCGCCGCCCACCGACGCCAGCGTGGCCACCGCCGCAAAGGTCAGCGCCATGCCGGCCAGCATCGGCAGCCGCCCGCGCACGAACGGCTGGCCGCTGCCGCTGAGCACGAACGGCAGCACGGGCAGGATGCAAGGGCTCAGGATGGTGAGGGCACCGCCCAGATAGGCAAGGATCAGCAGCGTCATGATCGGGTTCCTTTCGGCAAGGATGAGGGGCCAGCAATCTGGCATGCCCCAATGAGACGCCCGTGATCTACCGTAAATGTGTCGCGAACCGGCAAAGTTGTATGGCTTTGTGCGGGCGCAGCCGCCAGATACATTGCGATACACGCCAACGCGCGGGCGCCCATACAATCTCGCCAACCGACTGATTGTTCACAATTTTCCTAAAAATTAGATTGCCAGGGGTGAAGCTGATGGAATCGCATGTCGACCATGTCCTGATCGTCGATGACGACCGGGAAATCCGGGAGTTGGTATCCACTTACCTGACCAAGAATGGCCTGCGGGTGACCATGGCGCCCGATGGCCGGCACATGCGCCAGTTCCTGGACGGCAACACCGTGGACCTGATCGTGCTGGACGTGATGATGCCCGGCGACGACGGCCTGGTGCTGTGCCGTGAACTGCGCGCCGGCAAGCACAAAACCACGCCAATCCTGATGCTGACCGCCCGCGACGACGAGACCGACCGCATCATCGGCCTGGAAATGGGCGCCGACGACTACCTGACCAAGCCGTTCGCGGCGCGCGAGCTGCTGGCGCGCATCAAGGCCGTGCTGCGCCGCACGCGGATGCTGCCGCCCAACCTGCAGATCACCGAGGCCGGCCAGATGCTGGCGTTCGGCGACTGGCAGCTCGACACCACGGCGCGCCACCTGATCGACAACGAAGGCACCATCGTCGCGCTGAGCGGCGCGGAATACCGGCTGCTGCGCGTGTTCGTGGACCATCCGCAACGCGTGCTGAACCGCGACCAGCTGCTGAACCTGACGCAGGGCCGCGAAGCCGACATGTTCGAGCGGTCTGTGGACCTGCTGGTCAGCCGCCTGCGCCAGCGCCTGAAGGACGATGCGCGGGAGCCGGCCTATATCAAGACCGTGCGCAGCGAGGGCTACGTGTTCTCGATGCCGGTGGAAATCACGGAGGCCCGGCAGTGAGCAATCGCCGCTGGCGCTGGCCCCATACGATGGGGTCGCGCCTGTTCCTGATCCTGCTGGCCGGCATGATCGTCGCGCACCTGCTGTCGTTCGCCGTGCTGTTTTCGGAGCGATACATGTCGGCGCGGCAGGTCATGCTGGGCACGCTGGAGACCGACGTGGCGACGTCGGTGGCGATCCTGGACCGGATTCCCGCCGCCGAGCGCCCGCAGTGGCTGCCCCGCGTGAACCGCGGCAACTACCAGTACATCCTGGGGCCGGGCTCGCCCGGGGTGCCCGAGATGACGGAGCGCGGGCGGGATATTGCCGAGCGCATCATGGAAGCCACCGGCACGCACTTTCCGGTCACGGTGCAGTCGATACCGGGCGATGGCAAGCAGCTCCAGGCGCACCTGACGCTAAGCGACGGCAGCCCGCTGACCATCGACGTGCATCCGCGCATGACCCCCATCGCCCAGTGGCTGCCCTATGTGCTGGTGCTGCAGCTGCTGCTGCTGATCCTGTGCTGCTGGTTCGCCGTGCGCCTGTCGATCCGCCCGCTGGTGGCGCTGGCCGACGCCGCCGATGCGCTCAACCCGAACACCCGCTCGCAGCCGCTGGACGAACAGGGCCCCACCGAACTGGCCCAGGCGGCGCGGGCCTTCAACGCCATGCGCGACCGCATCGCGCACTTTGTCGAAGAGCGCGTGCAGATCCTGGCCGCCATCTCGCATGACCTGCAGACGCCGATCACCCGGATGAAGCTGCGCGCGGAAATGGCCGAGGATTCCGAGGAAAAGCGCAAGCTGGTGAACGACCTGGCGGAAATCCAGACCCTGGTGCGCGAAGGGCTGGCCTATGCGCGCAGCAGCGGCGGCGATGGCGAGGAAGCGTCGCGCATCGACCTGGGATCGTTTGTCGAAAGCCTGGTCTACGACTACCAGGACACCGGCAAGGACGTGAGCATCGGCGAAAACGCCGGCGGCGCCATCGTGACGCGCCGCAACGCCCTGCGGCGGGTGCTGACCAACCTGATCGACAACGCCATCAAATATGGCGGCGGGGCCGCCGAAGTGGGCGTGCACCGTGAGCGCGAGGCCGTGGTGATCTCGATTTTGGACCGGGGCCCCGGCATCCCGGAAGACAAGCTCGAAGCGGTGCTGCAGCCATTCGTCCGCCTGGAAGGATCGCGCAACCGCGAAACCGGCGGCACCGGCCTGGGCCTGGCCATCGCCCACCAGCTGGCGGCCGCCATCGGCGGCTCGCTGACCTTGCGCAACCGCGAAGGCGGCGGTCTGGCCGCGGATATCCGGCTGGGCTGAGTTTTTCTCCCCTCTCCCCAAGTGGGAGAGGGGAGTGTCGCGAAGCGCGCGTTTACCTGGCTTTACCCCCTGCCCTCGCCTCCCGGCATCCCCCCATCCCCTTTTTGTACGCCTTTGTATCAGCCCGCCGTGACGATACGTGCCCTGACACAACGGCCGCCAAGTCGCTACGGGCGCGATACGTGAGCCGCCTTAAATACGGTCCATGGCAGCGCGACGCACAAACGACAAAGCGCACGCTGCCAGGCAAGCCACCGAATCTACCGCATACCACTGAAAGGAAACCATCATGTCCAAGAATCTGACCCAACGCCTTGTCCTCGCTGTTGCCCTGGTTGCCGCTGCTGCCGGCGCACAGGCCTCTGTTGTCAGCGCCCGCGACCCGTACACCGACGGCGCCCGTGCCGTGCAGGGTGCGCGCGATGTGTACACCGAAGGCGCCCGCTCGGTGCAGGATCAGCGCAGCCCCTACTACGACGGCGCCCACACGGTAGCTGGCCTGGATCGCACTGGCGTGTCGGCCCCGCCGGCCCGTTCGGCCGACCCGTACCTGGACGGCGCGCGCTCGGTGCAGGACCAGCGCAGCCCCTACTACGACGGCGCCCGCACGCTTGACCCGTACTACGAAGGTGCACGCGTGGTGGCCGGCATGGATCGCACCGGCGTCTCGGCCGAACCGTCGCGCAGCGTCGATCCGTACCTGGATGGCGCCTACGCCTGAGCCCAGCCGATTTCGTAAACCTCCGATCCCGCAACCCCGATTCCAACCAACGAACGAGACAAGGAAACCATCATGACCCGCATCGAAAACGTCCTGTACACCGGCAAGGTCCACATCACGTCTGGCGGCCGCGACGGCTCGGCCCGCAGCGACGACGGCAAGCTCGACATCAACCTGTCGTCGCCGGGCAGCAAGGGCACTGGCACCAACCCCGAGCAGCTGCTGGCCGCCGGCTGGTCCGCCTGCTTCATCGGCGCCATCGGCCTGGCCGCCGGCAAGCAGAAGATCAAGCTGCCGGAAGACCTGTCGGTGGATGCCGAGGTCGATCTGGGCACGGCTGGCGCGGAATACCTGCTGCAGGCACGGCTACGCGTGCACATCCCCGGCATCGACCGCGAGGTGGCGCAGGCGCTGGTGGACACCGCGCACAAGACCTGCCCGTACTCGAAGGCGCTGCACGGCAACATCCATATCGAAACCGAGCTGGTCTGACCAGCCCGTCGCCCCGTCCGCCCGCTGGCGGGCCACGGGGCGAGCATCTCCAGAGAGGCCCCTGAATCATGCGTAACGTACTTCGCGCCATGCTTGCCGCCATCGGCATCGCGGCCATCTATACCTTCGGCAGCGGCGCCATCGCCGAAAGTCCAAAGGTTGGCGACCAGGGCTCCGCGCCCGAATTCGTGGGGATCAACAACTGGCTGAATGCCGAGCCGCTCACGATGCAGCAACTGCGCGGCAAGGTGGTGCTGGTCGACTTCTGGACATACGCCTGCGGCAACTGCGTGAACACGCTGCCGTATGTGAAACAGTGGTACGACAAGTACAAGGACCAGGGGCTGGTGGTGGTGGGCGTGCACACGCCGGAATTCCCGTTCGAGAAATCGACGGACAACGTCAAGGCGGCGCTCAAGCGCTACGACATCCGCTATCCGGTGGCGCAGGACAACATGTACGGCACGTGGTCCGCCTATCGCAACCAGTACTGGCCCGCGCTGTACCTGGTCGATGCCAACGGCCGCATCGTGTACCAGCACTACGGCGAAGGGCGCTACAAGGAAACCGAGGCGGCGATCCAGAAGCTGCTGGCGGAACGCAAGGCGGCGCAGCCGCAATGAGGGGCGGCGCCGAAACTGGCGTATTGACGATGTTCTGGATGGGAGGCCCTGCTTGCAGGGCCTTTTTCCGTTGGCTTGCCGTCCTACGGCCCGTCCATCAACACGATCGTCAGCAGCACCGATGCATCGGACAGCGCCTTGACGTCATGCCGCACGTTGCCGGCCAGGTAGATCAGGTCGCCAGGCTTCAACCGTTGCGATCCGTGGTCCAGCGCCACTTCGACTTCGCCCTCGATGCACTGGATGGTCAACGGGCCGGCCACGGCATGTGGCGGCAGCTGTTTGCCCGCCAGCATCACCAGGCGGGCCACTTCCATATGGGGGCCTTGAACAGCGCGGTGGTGGGGTGTTCTTGAGATTGGCGCCAAGCGGCAGGACGCTGGCGGTCTGGCCGGAAGACAGGTGGGGGATCGACATGGCTTCGCTCGCTGACTGGGGATTGGCTGGTTCGACCGTCGCGCCTTGCTGCGCGCGGCAGGTTTCAGTCTATTGCGAAAACGCCTGTACGGCCCAGCGCGCCGGCGGGCCAATGTGGCACAGGCAGCGTAAGTCGGCCGGGGATGGCATGGCTGGGCGGGCCCGCGCGCCGGTTCGCGTCGCTGGCCCGCCATCCGCGGCTCAGGCCATGGCACCGTCCGTATAGACGTCGATGGTGCGCGACGGCTCGGCGGATACACCGCGGCGATCCATGCCGGCCAGCGCGCCGTCGGTGTAGACGTCGATGGTGCGCGAGGGCTCGGCCGAGACGCCACGCAGGTCCATCCCGGACAAGGACCGGTCGTTGTCGATGTCGCGCGTGGTGGGGGCCACGACGCGTGCGCCTTCGCTGAACGTGTCGAATCGCCCTGCGCGCGCGCCGTCGGTGAAGACATCGCGCGAGTCCATGCGGAAGCTGTAGCCGTACCTGTCGCCAGCATGCGTGCTGTCGCGCGGGCCCGAGGCATGGGCGGCGCCTGCCGCCAGCGCAAGGGCCAGGGCAGTGGTGGAGAGGAGGGAAATGGTGAATCTGCGTGACATGACAAAACTCCAAAGGCAGGTGAAACATGACGGAACGCGGCTGGGCGTTCCTCTGCTATTACGCAGATCCCGTACCAGTGGATGCAGGGGCCCGAATGTGGTGCGGCCGGCGCGCCAGCGCCGAAAACGGGGCGAGTGGTTGGCCAGGCGCCAACAGCTCGCATTGGCCAATGCCGGAAGATGGCAGACACCCGGGATGGAGGTCGGGCTGGCGTCAGCCCTGTCCGAAAGGGTGTCGGGCCGTTTCATGCCCGACAAAAAAGAAGCGCCAACTCGGGAGAGCGGGCGCCCATGGATCAAGGGAGCCCCGACGGGTCTGGACCGCCGGGCGCATTACGAATCTAGGTCAGAAACGCATCGGTCAGCAGGTCCGGAAAGTCCTCGTTCCGGACACTGTCGCTGCGTCGTGAACGCTGGCGTTGTGAACACCGACGTTGGCCTACGCAGTTGTCAGACCGGCGCCGACTACCGCGGGCGGGGCTTTCGGTGAATAAGTAGGATATGTGACAGACACCCAAGGAGACGGAGATGAGCGGCAAAGACGTACACGTGGTGCCGGCCCCCGAAGGCTGGGCGGTGGAAGAGGCCAAAACCCCGGAGGGCCGGAAACTGTATGCCACGCAGGAAGACGCCATCGAGGTCGCAACCGAGATGGCCCGGCAAAACAAGGCGGAGTTGTTCATCCATGGCCGTGACGGCCAGATTCGCGCGCGCAATTCGTTCGGCCACGATCCCCGGTCGATCCGGGGCTGAGCGCCGTAGCCGGGGGAGGGGCGGCATGGACGCATTCGAGGCCACTTTCGAGGCCATCTTCGGCGTTGGCAAGGATCTGGCGTGGTACCAGATGTCATCGCGTGCCGCGCTGGTCTTCGTCGCCACATGGCTGCTGCTGCGGGTGGCCGGCCGCCGCACCTTTGCCCAGAAGACCGCGTTCGATCTCTGCATCATGCTGCTGCTGGGCGCGATCCTGTCGCGCGCGGTGGTGGGTGCAAGTCCGATCCTGGGCACGCTGGCAGCGGCTGCCGTGCTGGTCTTCCTGCATCGGCTCGTCTGCATGATTTCCGCGCGATGGCCGGCGGTGGACCGGGCCATCGGCGGGCGTCCCATCGTCGTGGTGAAGGACGGCAAGGAGGATCGCCGCGCCCGCCGGCGGGCCATGCTGAGCGCTGAGGACCTGGACGCGAAAGCGCGTGGCGCGCTGCACATGCCCGGCTGGGACGCCCGGCACGACAAGCACAGCGGGCCGCAATCCGGGGCGGAATGGGATGTGGTGCTCGAACGCGATGGACAGATCTCGTTCGTCAAGCATCCCGGGCCGGCCCCTCGCAAGGACCCGGCGCCCCTCACCCGAACGGAGGATGCCCATGCAACCCGCTGAAGCCGCCGCCCATTTCATGCAGCGGCACGCGTTGCGGCTGGCCACTGCGGAATCGTGCACGGCCGGGCTGATCGCCTCGCATATTGCTGACATACCGGGCTGCGGCGTTACGCTCAAGTGCGCCATCGTCGCCTATTCGCCCGATGCCAAGGAGCAGATCCTGGGTGTTGGCGCGGACCTCATCGCGCGCCACGGCCTGACCAGCGAAGCGGTGTCGCTTGCCATGGCGCGCGGCGTGATGCGGATCAGCCAGGCCAGCGTGGCCGTGGCCAACACGGGGGTGACAGATGACGGCGCACCCGACGGCACGCCGCCGGGCACCCAGTGCTTTGCGTGGCTGATCCGCCTGCCGGGGGCCGCTGCGCGGATATGCGAGTACGCCGAGACGCGGCGCTTCCAGGGCGATCGCACGCAGATTCGCGAAGCCGCCGCGCTGTGGGCGCTCGAGCGCATTGCGCACTACCATGGAATGGCAATGGCCGACGCGGGGCGGCCCGGTGGCACGGCACGTGCATGAGGTGGACGACGGAGCCCATCGGTACGGGCGCGCTGCGGCGGGCTGCGGTGGATGTGCAACAGATTCGGCCAAATACGCCCGGACGCGGCCTCATGCGGCCGTAATCCATTGCCAGTGGCGGCTGCAGGGGCGACACTACGCCGCTGTCCGGTTTGCTTGCCTTGCGCACAGGCCGCCCTGGAAACAGCCGGTCCACCATGAGCCGGCACGCCTTTATAGTAGGACCATCGCCTGCGAGCGGGTCCGGATGTCATGAAACAACGAGCAGTGGTTGCAACGGCCGATATGCCTTTCATCAAGCCCAAAATCAGAGCTACGGTCATCTGCGTGCGCGAGGAGCAGGTGCTTCTCGTCTCGAAGGATGGCGTGCGCTGGGCCCTGCCGGGCGGGCGCCCCGATGACCAGGAATCGCTGGTGGAAGCCGCCTGGCGCGAGCTGCGGGAAGAAACCGCGATCGAGGCCAAGTCGCTGACCAATGCCTTCCAGTTCATCGGCGCCACGACCGTGCACCACGTCTTCTCGGCCGCCGTGGGCAAGTCGGCCACGCCCAAGCCCCGCAACGAGATCAAGTACCTGAAGTGGGCGCCGCGCGAGCTGGTCGACGAACTGACGACCAGCCCCACCACGCGGGCCATCGTGTCGCAGTACTTCCTCGCCAGGGCCGACTGACTGGCCCGGCTCGCTGGCGCGGGCCACGCAGATATTGCATGGGGTTTGCAGATCCGCCACCGGGATCTGCAAACGCCTTCAAAGGTGGCCTGGGGCCTTATGGCTTCAGTTGCGACGCCATTTTCTGCGCCATCTCCAGATGGTGCTCCAGCGTGGGCAACGTCTCGCGCGCGAACGATTTGACCCCATCGTCCTTGGCATCGTCCGCCGCCTTCCTGAACAGCGCCACGGCGTCCTGGTGCGCGTCCACGCCAACCTGCTGGGCGTAGGCCCGGTCGAATTCGGCCCCCTTCAGCTGTCCCAGCTTCGCCAGCGCCTGCTGGTCCTTTTGCAGCGGCGTTGCCGGCAACTGCACCCCAGCCGTTGCGCCTGCTGCTGGAGCTTGGCCTCGGCCGCGCGATGGTCCTGGATCATCTGCGCCGCGAACGCCTTGACCTGCCCGCTGCTGGCCCGGCTTTGCGCCAGGTTGCTGGCGTCGATTTCCATCGTGCCGGCCATGGCGGCCTTGCGCAGGAACATCACATCGCCATCGCCGGCCAGGGCGGTGCCCGGCTTGTCCGAGAGCGGTGCTGCATGCACGCCGATGGCTGGCGCGGACAAGATGGCCGCCGCAGCGGCAAGAATCAGAAGGTTGGCAAGTCGCCTGGTGGTTGCTGGCATGGCAGTCCTCCGCTCGGTGATGAATCTATGCCGATACCCGAGGCAAGCGCCATGCCGGACCGGCGTGGGCACCGCAGCCGGCGAAGCCATTGGCACGATGATTGCGGCATACCCTGCCGCATTTCCACTTGCCTTCAAGGAGACCGCGATGTCCAGCAAGCCCAACACCGGCAAGCCTGCCGAAAACCGCGCCGGGGCCAATCCAGGCGTGCGCACCGACCAGCGCGCGGACCAGTTGAAGAGCCGCAGCGCAGACCCCGGCCAGAGCAGCTATGGCGGATTCCGCAACGAAGACCCGGGCGCGCAACATCAGGCCACGTCGGAGTCGCAGGAAAAGGGCGCGGAAAAGGGAGCGGAAAAGCGTACGCAGAAGGGCCAGAAGTCCTGACGCAGCGTAGCCAGCAGGAGACGACATGAACCGAGGCAGCAGACAAGGCGGGGATCAGGACGACCGATATCAGGACGACCGATATCAGGACGACCGGCGCGGCGCACCGCGCGACTACGGCGGCGATCCACGCCAGATGGAACGTACGCGCTACACGGGGCAGGCCGGCTGGGGCATCGGGCATGGCTACCCCGGCGAGGCGGCGGATCGCGAGGACGGCAGTGGCGCCTATCGGCATGGCGGCATGCCAGGCGAGCATCGCTGGCGCGGCGGCTACGGAGCAGCGCGCGGCAGCGGCGTAGATTCCCGGGCGCTGCCCGGCGCATATGGCGACGGCCCGGGCGGCTCGGAAAGGTCCGGCGCCCAAGGGCATCGACAGCAGGCAAGTCCCAAGGGCTATACACGTTCGGATGACCGCATCCGCGAAGACCTGTGCGAGCGGTTGGCCCATGCGGGGCGGCTCGACGTGCGGGAGGTGGAGGTGACGGTATCCGAAGGATGGGTCACGTTGTCCGGGACGGTGCCGGCGCGGCCGCAGAAGTACCGCATCGAGGATATCGCCGCATCGGTCTACGGCGTCAAGGATGTGGAAAACCGCATCCGGGTGCTGCCAGGCAGCGGCGATACGCGCTGGGCGGCTCAGTCGAGCGAACCCGGCCTGACCGGCCAGCTGGGCCGCGCCGGCCAGACCGCGAGCCAGAACGTGGGCGAGGGCGCTGGTCAGTCCGTGGATGCGGGCACCAGCGCCGGCCGGGATCCGGCATAGCGCGGCGCCCGACGGCGGCTACAGCCCGAAATACTGGCAGTTTCCGACGATGCGGGCTCGCTCGCCTTCGGGAAAGCGCTGATCGGCGATCAGCCGCTGCAGCGCTTCGCGCCCCTGTGCCTGCGCGCCCACATAGTAGGCGCTGACCACCAGCTCATCGAGCGCGCGCCAGGTGTACACCGATTCGTCGACAAACAGCGCATCGGCAGGCAGGGACATGCCCGCCGCCTGCTGCGCGAACAGGTGGGCCAGCGCGAATTCGCCGCGCAGGCGGTGGTAGCGCGCCAGCTCGCATAGCGGCTCCGCGCGCGTCGGCCGCTGCTGATAGGCATCGAGATAGGCGGCCTGCACCGCTGCGGGCGACTCGCCCACCCGCTCGCGCAGGACGGCGACCTGAAAGCGCGCGAACCAGACCTCTTCGTCCCAGCCGCCCATGGTGGCGCGTTCGCCGTAGACGCGCAGGGCATCATCGAGCTTGCCGGCGTCGCGGTAGCTCTGCGCCAGGTAGAAGCGGTAGCGCGTGTTGGCGGGCTCGTCGCGGATGGCGTGTTCAAGTGTCGCGATATCGCGCAGGTACGTCTGCGGATCGCGCGCCCGCGCGCCGTCGCGTGCCACGACGATGGTGGCCTGGGGCAGGGCCTGCCATGTGTGCGCCGTGTCCTGCGTCAGGAACTCGTGCAGCACGCCTTCCCAGCGCCAGGGCTGCCGGGCTCGCACCAGCGCATTGCGCAGGTACTGCCAGCCGTCCAGTTCGCAGCGGAACTGGTAGCCGTCCGCCCGGAGGTCGGGCCAGCGGAAGCCGGACGCCATGCGCAGCGTCTCGTCGGCATCGATGCACAGCAGGTAGTCGTCGGCGCCGCTCATCGACTCGCGAGCCAGCGCCATGGCTTCGTTGCGGTTATGGCCGAAATTGCGCCACGGGCGTTCGTGCAGCGTACCGGGCAGGTCAGCCATGTAGCGGCGGATCACGTCCTGGGTGCCATCCCCGGATCCCGTATCGACGATGACCCAATGGTCGATCCACGGCTTCACGCTGGCCAGGCAGCGCTCGATCACCGGGGCTTCGTCCTTGACGATCATGTTCAGGCATATACGTGTCACCGCCGTCCTCGCTGGCTCGAAAATCCGGGCGAAGAATACCCGCTTTGCCCGCATTTTGCAGCCCGGTGCCAGTCGGGTGCGCGGGGCTGTCTGCCCCACTGAGGTAGGGCGTGCCTGAGTTTCCCCGGCTGGCCCGTCCATCGCTAAGATGCAGCGCCGCCACGAGCGGCCGGACTTCGCATGCCGGCTCCGGAGGGCGTCGGGTCAAATCATCCATTCAAACGGGAACGGGAAAATGAAACAACAACAATGGGCTGCCGCCCTGTCGGTCGCCACGTCTGTACTTCTTGCAAGCTGCGGTGGCGGAGACGGCACCGGAACCGCCGCCAGCAACCCGGCGCCCCTGCCGGCCGCCACGATTTCGGGTACGGCCGCCACCGGCGCGCCGATCGCCAATGCAGCGCTGATGGTCAAGTGCGTGAGCGGACAGACGACCGTGACCACCGGATCGGACGGTAGCTGGAGCGCGTCGACGGCCAACCTGGCCCTGCCGTGCGTGCTGCGCGTGACCACGTCCACCGGCGAAGTGTTGCATTCGTACATCGAATCGGCAGGCACGACGAACGTCACGCCGATTACCGAACTGGTTGTGTCCGCTGCCTATGGCAACGCGGACACCGAGGCGTTCTTCACCAACTTCTCGACGGTGTCGGCCGCCGCGGCCAGCGACAAGCTGGCGCTGGCCATTACCCAGGTCAAGCAGCGCCTTTCCACGCTGGGCGTCAATGCGGATTCGCTGAACCTGCTGAACCAGAAGTTCAACCCGCGCAACGGCGACAACTACGACGACCGCCTGGAAGAAATCGCAGCCAAGCTCAAGCTGAGCAATTCCACGCTGGCGGCGCTGTCGAGCGATGTGGCCCAGGGCAAGGTGGGTCCGGTGGGGCCGACGGGTGCCACGGGTGCGACTGGGGCAACGGGTGCCACGGGCGCCACCGGTGCGAACGGCACCAACGGAACCAATGGAACCAATGGCACCAATGGGGCGGACGGCGCCACGGGCGCGACGGGTCCGCAAGGCCCGACCGGCGCGACCGGTGCCACGGGCCCGACCGGCGCGACGGGCATCGTCGGGGCGACCGGCGCTACCGGGGCCAATGGCGCCACGGGTGCCACGGGTGCCACGGGTCCGCAAGGCAGCACGGGCGCCACGGGTGCCACGGGTGCCACTGGCGTTGCAGGCGCCACCGGCGCTACTGGAGCGACTGGAGCGACTGGAGCGACCGGTTCCCAGGGCGCCACCGGAGCCACGGGTGCGACGGGCCCGGCCGGAACAATCCCCGGCCTTGGCAATGGCAACGCCGGCGTGGGTGACGGCGTCAGCGGCAACAACTGCACGATGGCTACGGTCTGGCTGTCCGCCGCGAGTTTTGCGGCTGGCGGCATGCGTGCAGACGGCCGCTTGATGAGCATCCAGAGCAACCAGGCGCTGTTCTCGCTGCTTGGAACCAACTTCGGCGGCGACGGCGTCAACAACTTCCGCCTGCCCGATCTGCGGTCGCTCGAGCCGACCGGCCTGTACTACGTGATCTGCACACAGGGCATCTATCCGAGCCGCCCCTGACGGTTCCGATGCCTGATGGACACCGGGTCGCGCCTGGCGCCTCCGGTGTCCGGCCAGACCGGCCCGAAACCGGACCGGCCGTGCCTCGTCCATCCTTGTCGGATGTGACGGAATATGGGCATGCAGAATTCTTCGTTCGTGATGGTGGTGGAAGTGACTAAGCTGGAACGCGCAGCGTCCGACTTGGATCGCCCCGGCTGGTCCAGCCAGGCGTCTCGCGCCACGCTTGCCAGAAGACCATCATGAACCTGCGGCCAGACCCGACGTTCCATGCCTCGCCCAAGCTGGCGATGGAAGCCCCGGCGGAAACCCATGCGTACACCCTGCTGCTAAGCCCCGATGGGTCGCAGCCGGACGCGCTGGCGGTGATCGACGTGCATCCCGGCTCCCGGCACTACGGCACCGTCGTGCACACGGTGCCGATGACCGAGAAGGGCGACGAACTGCATCACTTCGGCTGGAACGCGTGTTCGTCGGCGCTCTCGCCGCTGACCGGGCACGCGTTCCTGGAGCGGCGCTACCTGATCATTCCCGGCATGCGCAGCTCGCGCATCTATGTGGTCGACACGAAGCCGCATCCCACGCAGGCCAGGATCCACAAGGTCATCGAGCCCGACGAAATCTTTCGCAAGACCGGCTATTCGCGACCCCATACCGTGCATTGCGGTCCGGAAGGCATCTACGTCAGCACGCTTGGCGGCGCGGGCCCCGATGGCACCGGCGCCCCCGGCATCTTCATCATGGACTGCCAGACTTTCGAGGTGCTGGGCCGCTGGGAGATCGACCGCGGCCCGCAGGACAAGCACTATGACTTCTGGTGGAACCTGCCGCGCGACTACATGGTGTCGAGCGAATGGGCGCTGCCGCCGCAGTTCGAGAACGGCCTGGTGCCCGAGGACCTGCTCGGCAACCGCTATGGGCATCGGCTTCATTTCTGGGATCTGCGCGCCCGCCGCAACGTGCAGACGCTCGACCTGGGCGCGCAGCACCAGATGGCGCTGGAGGTACGGCCCGCGCACGACCCGGTGCGCGAATACGGCTTTGTCGGCGTGGTAGTGGACACCACGAACCTGGAGGGATCGATCTGGACCTGGTGGCGCGAAGGTGGCCAGTTCCATATCGAGAAGACGGCCACCATCCCGGCCGAGGCCGCGTCGCCCGACGACCTGCCGCCGTTGCTGAAGGGCTTTGGCGCGGTGCCGCCGCTGGTGACCGATATCGACCTGTCGCTTGACGACCGGTTTCTTTATGTGTCGTGCTGGGGCACCGGCGAAATGCGCCAGTACGATGTCGGCGACCCGCGCAAGCCCCGGCTGGCCGGCTCGGTGCATCTGGGCGGCATCGTCCGGCGCACGCCGCACCCCGATGGCGCGGCATTCGCGGGCGGCCCGCAGATGGTGGAAATCAGCCGCGATGGCAAGCGCGTCTACTGGACCAATTCGCTGTACTCGACCTGGGACGACCAGTTCTATCCCGACGGCGTGCCGGGCGCGCAGGTCATGGCCCATGCCGGTGCCGACGGCGGGCTGACGCTCGACGAAAGGTTCCGCGTGACGTTTCCCGCCGGCTATCGCGCGCACCAGATCCGGCTCGAAGGCGGCGACTGCTCGACCGATTCGTTCTGCTATCCATCGGTGGCCGCTTGACCGCTATCTGGGAGCAGGCGGGACTGTGGGCGGCCGTGGTGGCCAGCGGCCTGTACCACGGGCTCAATCCGGCGATGGGATGGCCGCTCGCGGTGTCCGGTGCGCTGATGACACGCAGCGCCCGCACGCTGCCCGCATCGCTGGGCTACCTCGGCGCCGGTCACGCGCTGGCCATCCTGGCACTGACGCTGCCGTTCGGACTGCTGGTGTCGCTGGTCGCCTGGGAAACGCATATCCGCCTGGCTGCCAGCGTGCTGGTGGTGGCCTATGGCGTGGCGCTGCTGGCCTGGCGCCGGCATCCGCGCGCACTGGCCCGTATCCCGCCGTCGCGGCTGGCCTTCTGGTCGTTCGCGGTCGCTATCGCGCACGGCGCGGGGCTCATGCTGGTTCCGATCTACCTGGGCCTTTGTCTGGCGCAGGGCAACATGGGGCACGAAGCCGCCGGCGCACTGGCACTCGGCAACGCCGGCACCGCCGTGCTGGTGACGGCCGTCCACACCGTGGCCATGCTGACTGCAGGAGGTGGCCTGGCGTGGCTTACGTACCGCTATCTCGGACCGCAATTCGTGGCACGCAGCTGGTTCAATCTCGATGCAGTCTGGGCGCTCAGCCTGGTGCTGGTGGGCGGCGCTTCGCTGGCACTGCTGTCGTTCACATAAGTTCACAAAAATCGCCGGTAGAGTGGGTGGTCGTTTGATCTCACCCCATCACTGGTGCCGTCTGTTCCATGATGCAATAGTTGCGCGGCTGGGGTTGATGTTCAGCAGGCCGCAAGCCCCTGTATCGATTACGAGCAGGACGAAAAAAATGAGAGCGGGCCCGATCCCGCCTCTGCCTTTGAGAGTTTCAGCACAACATGAATTCAATGATCAATGCGGCAGCTACGGCACCGTCCGAGGTGCAGGAAGCCAGCCTGACCGTCTATCAACTTACTGTCGCCGGTCTGCTTGCCGCGGCAATCATAGGAATCATCATTGGCCTCATGACCTACATGGCCAATCACCACCGCGATATCGTGAAAGGCGAGGTCAAGCCTTTGGTGGCGCGGCTGGATAGCGTCGACGACCGGCTGAACAAGATCGATACGCGTCTGGACCGGATGGATACGCGTCTGGACAAGATGGATACGCGTCTGGACAAGATGGATGACCGCTTTGACCGGATGGACGAGCGAATGAACAGTATGGAAGTCAAGATCGACAAGGTGGCCGGTGACGTCAGTCTGCTTGTGCAGGTTGTCTCGCGCCTGGCGGCCCCCCGGGCGCGCGGGCAATGATCGACGAAGTGTTTGCCGCACGGATGGCGGCCGTGGCCGTGCCGGTTGTACGCGGGTCGCGCTGCATCTGCGTCATCAGCCTGGCCGGGCCGCGCACGCGGCTGACGGCGGCGAAGATTCACGAACACGCCGCCTTGCTGCGCGAAGCCGCCAGCGAACTGGCCCAGTTGAGCAACATGGCGGGGTTCCTGTCCCGGCCGCCGCTGGGCAAGGGCTGAGAGAACGCTGGTCCCTACGCGTCGCGCAACCCCGGCAGCGCAGCCACCGTTGTCACGGTGCCGATGGCGGCCAGGTTCTTCAGCGCGCGCTGGTGGTCGTCGTCGCTGCGGGCCGCGCAGGCGTCCTCGACCACGACGACCTGGTAGTCCCGGTCGTGCGCCTCGCGCGCTGTTGCTTCCACGGCCCAGTTGGTGCTAACGCCGGCCAGCACCAGGCGGTCCACGTGGTGGGCGCGCAGGACGGTTCCCAGCGCCGTGTCATGGAACGCGCTGATGCGATGCTTGGTGACGATGGCATCTTCGGGCTGCACGTCGAGGCCATCGATAAACGCGGTCCCCCATCCTCCCAAGGTCAGCGCGCCGGCCGCCCTGGCCTTGCCGAACACCGGCGAATCCTTAGGATGCTCGGCGTAGCTTTCGGAAAACCCCACCCTGACGAAGATCACCGGCCACTGCCGCGCCCGGGCATGGGCGATGACCGCGTTGCTGGCGGCCACCAGGTTGCGCGCGGCGGCCTGCGCCGCCGTGCCGCTGCCGGCCAGCTTGCCCTTGGCATGAACGATGTCATTGATCAGGTCCAGTACGATCAGCGCAGTCTGCATGGCCGGCTCCGGTGGTCAGTCGTCGCTCTTGTAGCGGCCGTCGAGTTCGTCGTACAGCGGCTTGCGGACCAGCCGTTGCCGCTCGCCGAACGGCGCGACGATGGCCGGGTCTTCGGTCATCTGGCCGTTGGTCTGCAGCATGTCCAACGCCTGCTGCATGCCGCGCACGGCGCCCTGCAGCGCGGCGTTGGCGTACAGGACCAGGCCGTAGCCCAGCCGCTCCAGCGCTTCGCGGCCCTGCACCGGTGTCTTGCCGCCGATCACGATGTTGATCAGCAGCGGCACGTTGAACAGGCCGGGCAGCCGTTCGATGTCCTTGAGGTCCTCGATGGCTTCCAGGAACAGGATGTCGGCGCCGGCTTCGGCGAAGCGGTGTCCACGGTCGATGGCGTCGTCGATGCCATGCACGGCGGCGGCGTCGGTACGGGCCACGATCAGGAAGTCGGGGTCTTCGCGCGCATCGGTGGCGGCCCGGATCTTGCCGACCATCTCGCTGGTGCTTACGACATGCTTGCCGGCGAAGTGGCCGCACTTCTTCGGCATGACCTGGTCTTCGAGCTGGATGGCATCGGCGCCGGCCCGCTCCAGCGTGCGCACCGCGTGGTGGACGTTCAGGGCGTTGCCGAAGCCCGTATCGGCATCCACCAGCAGCGGAAGGTCGACGGCGTCGCGCACACGGGCCGTGTGCTCGGCCATGTCGCTCAGGCCGATGAAGCCGAGGTCGGGAAGGCCGAACGACATGTTGGTGACGCCGGCCCCGGTCAGGTACAAGGCCTGGAATCCGAGGTCTTCGATCACGCGGGCGCTCATGGCATTGAACGCGCCCGGCATCAGCAGTGCCTTGCGGGTGGCCACCTGCTGCCGGAAAGCCTGCCGGCGGGAAGATGCTTTGGAGGTCATGGGTGTGGGCTCCGGGCTGGCCGGGATGCCAACGGGCATCCCGCATGCGCGAAGGGGGGCGCGCAAATGCAGGCTGAAGATTACACCCTGGCGGTCACCGCTTCAGGTATTCCTTGAGCGGGTCCAGCCATTCGATGGTGCGCGGCGCCTTGAGCAGCGTCGGCAGCGCGGCTTCGTATTCCTGCCGGTACGGTTTGGCCAGGTGCCGGGTGCGGAAATCGTCGGCCGAGCAGGCCCAGGTTTCATAGACCACCAGCGTATCCGGATCGTCGCTGGACCGGTGCAGGAACGTGTTGATGAAGTCCGGCTCGCCGGCCATGGTTTCCAGCACATGGTGGAGCTTGGCCTGCAGCGTTTCGCGGTGTTCTGGCTTGCCGGGCAGGCGGACGACGAAAGAGATCGGGGTGGTCATTGCTGGCTCCGGGTGAGAGGAAGGTGACGCCAGTATGGTCGGCGCCATCTGTTCCCGGTAGGCACAGAACCGGAGAAGGATTTTCAACCGAAAGTTGAAGGGGGAGCCCCGGCCGCCAGCCCAGGGCCGGCGGCAGCGCCATATCAGAGCGGAGCAGGCACCTTCGAGGGCGCGGCCGCGGGGGCTGCCGGGGCGGCCGGCGCCTTGTCCGAGTTGCCGTTGTAGGCGAAATAGCGCGCCTTGGCGCCCTTGCCCCAGTAGGCCACCGTGAACTGCTTGCCGTCGCGGGCGTACAGCAGCTCCAGGCTGCCATTGGAAGCCGCCCATTCCGCGTAGCCGTTCTGCGCGTTGGCGTCGGTTTTGCGCTTCGATTCGTAGCGGCCGTCGAGCTTGTGGCTTACGTCGTCGAGCGCGGTGCGGTCGAAGGTCAGCGTCACCAGTGTCACGACGTCCTGCCCGTCGCAGTTCACGACCGCACGCGTCAGGCCCGGCAGGTTGAAGCGTTCCAGGCGCTTCAGCTCGAATGCGTCGCCGCCGGCCCACGGCGCCGTGCCGGTCCGTTCACGATTCGGGCCCGGCGTCAGCCGTGCGCAGGAGGTCTTGCCAAGCTCCAGGCCCAGCGGCGCGGCCACGCCGCCAGTGGTCGGCTGGGCCGATTGGGCATGGGCGATGGATGCCAGCCCGACGGCGGCCAACAGGATTAGCGTTTTCATGGGAATGCTTCCGAACGATGTCGCAGGATTTTACGGCCTTCAGGCGGGTGGACTTGAGGCTCCGACGTCGACGCTTTCGATCAGTTGGCGGGCCAGCAGCCCCGCATGCGGGGTCAGCGCGCCAAAATCGCGCGCGCACAGGAACAGCCGCCGCGTCGCCCAGGGCTCGGACAACGGCAGGATGGCCAGCCCGCGTGGCATCGACCTGGCCAGCGCGCTGGACACGATCGATATGCCGATGCCGGCATCGACCAGCATCGCCACATGCCCCACATTGCGCAACTGGACGCGATAGTGCAACTGGTGCCCGAGCCGCGACGCGCGCTCGGCCAGGTGCGTTTCCAGCGCCGTATCCGCCATGCCCACGATTGGCTCGCCGACGATGTCCGAGAAGGCCACGGCAGGCTGCGCTGCGATCCGGTGCTGCCGGCTGGCCACCACCACAAGCTGGTCCTCGGCGATGCGGTGCGTCTGCAGATTCGCGAAATCGGCAAAATCGGCCACGATGCCCAGTTCCGCGCGGCCCTCGACCAGCGCCTGGACGATTTCCGGGCTTGGACGTTCTCCCAGGTCGATGGACAGGTCGGGATGCGCCGCCAGGAAACGGCGCAGGTGCGGCGGCAGGAACGACGCCAGCGCGGCGGTATTCGACAACAGGCGGATACGTCCCCGCAAGCCGGTGGCGTAGCTGCGCAGCTCGCCGCGCATTTGCTCGACCTGGCCGAGGATCGAGCGCGCGTGCCGCACCAGCGCCTCGCCCGCAGCCGTGGGCCGCACGCCGCGCCGGTTGCGTTCCAGCAACGGCGCGCCCAGCGTGGCTTCCATGCCGGAAATGCGTTCGCTGACCGACGCCAGCGCCAGATGCATCGAGCGGGCGCCCTGGGTCAGGCTGCCGCATTCCACGACGCTCAGGAAGAGCCGCATATCGGTCAGGTCGAAGCGCACGCCATCGTCTCCAGCTTTCGGTTTTGCCGAAGTCTAGCACCGGAAATGCCAGATTGCGTGGGCCCGATCCGGTGGCTAGCATTCGCTCCATGGATCCAATTCTTCTGGTTTCGGCGCGGGATTTGTGGCTGGCGCGATGAATGCGCTGGCGGGCGGTGGCTCGTTCGTCAGCCTGCCTGCGATGATCGCCGCCGGTGTGCCACCGGTTCAGGCGAACACATCGAGCACGGTGGCGTTGTTCCCGGGCGGCCTGGCCAGTGCGTGGGCGTATCGCGACGGCCTGGGCCCGGTGGGCGCGGTGTCGCTGCGGGCGCTGCTGGCGGCCACGCTGTGCGGCGGGTTTGTCGGGGCGATGCTGCTACTGCGCACGTCGTCGGCGGCGTTCACGTTCGTGCTGCCGTGGCTGCTGCTGATCGCCTGCGTGGCGTTGGCGTTCGGCCGGCAACTCGGCGAGGCGCTGCGCGCGCGCTGGCGCATCCACGCGCACGCGGTGTTGGCGGTGCAGTTCGGGCTGGGCGTCTACGGCGGGTATTTCGGCGGCGCGGTGGGCATCATGATGATCGCCATGTGGGGTCTGCTGGACAGCCGCGACCTGAAGAAGCTGAACGCGCCGCGCACGCTGATGGTGAGCGCGGCCAACGCGGTGGCCGTGCTTGCCTTTGTCGTCGCCAACGCCGTGCGCTGGCCGGAGACGGTGGCCATGCTGATAGGCGCCACCCTGGGCGGATACGGCGGCGCGCTGCTGGGCCGCATGACGCCGCCGCGCGTGGTGCGCGCCGGCACGCTGCTGGCCACCTCGTGCATCACGCTGGCGTTCTTCGTGAAGACCTATGCGCCGGCGCTGATGCACCGATAGGCACCGGCAGGCGCCCGTCAGTCCACCTGTTCGGTCAGCGCCGCGTCCATCATGGCGATGGTCAGGCCCACCAGCAGCGCGATGGCCGACACAATGAACCAGCGCACGGTCTTGCGGTACTCGGGAATGCTGTCGTCCTCCAGCCGCAGTGCACGGAACAGCGCCAGGATCTGCAGCGCCACGGCCACGATCAGGCACGCGGCGGCCGCCAGCGAGGCGCGGCTCCAGTAGCCCGGGCTTTCGAGGCCCCAGAATCGCCAGAACGCCAGCGAAAACCCCAGCAGCACCGTAATGGCCGTGATGATGCCCTGCCGGAATCCCGACGGGACGATGGGTGCCGGGGCGGGCGGCGGCGATGGCGGCAAGGGCGCCTGCGGCTGTGGCGGGGTTGCCGGATGCCGGGGATCGGGGCTGGTATCGGAAGGCATCCGGTGCGCCTAGCGGCCCAGGATCGGCATTTCCACCATGGCCAGCGTGGCGATATTGCCGCCTATCACCCGGCTGCGGTGGCCCTTGCCGCGCGTATCGTCGAGCATCAGCGTGGTGCCGGGCACCAGCGCGCGCCGTTCACCGTCCGAAGTCTCGAACTCCATTTCGCCGTCGAGCAGGAAGATCCACATGCGGACCGGCGCCGGATGCAGGTCGCCCACCCAGCCGGCGGGCACCACCAGAAAGCCCTGGCGCACGGCCTCGTCCATGCGCGACACCCAGAACGGCGGCGCTGGCGGGGCAAAGTTGCGCTCTGCCATGTCGAACGACAAGGCGCCAAAGTGTGACTGGCCCGCGTCATCGGCATAGATGCGGCCGAACGCCAGCGTCGAATGGCTGACCGGGTGTTCCGTGGATGCGGCCATGGCTTGCCCCCTGTCGTGATGACATGCGCGCGATGATGTACCCAGTCTAGTCGCGCCGCCCGGGCGCGCAACATCAGTCTCCGGCCCGCGCGTCGATCTGCCAGCACGCCGCCGTGTAACGCACCGTGTCGCAGTGCACGAACGGCGCGAAGGCGGCGCGCACGGTTTGGATGACCCGGGCGCGCGTGGCCTCGTCTACCGTCAGCAGCCTCTGGCCGACCGAACCGAGCCAGCCGATGTAATCCACCAGATCCGACTCTGGCAGTTCGCACGGCACGTCGATGGGGCGGATGTCGATGCCCGACCATCCCGCTTGCGCCAGGATCGTGGCAACGCGCTGCCGGTCGGCAAAGGCGAACTGCCCCGGCGCGCCCGGCTGGCGCACGGGCAGGTCGGGCAACAGCGGGGCCGCCGCGCGCTCGCCGGTGGTCATGAACGCATTCTCGGCCTGGTCGCGCCAGGCGATGACGCGCATCGTCGCGCCCGGCCGCGCCGCGCGGCGCAAATTGGCGAAGGCGGCCACGGGGTCGTCGAAAAACATCACGCCGAAGCGCGACGCGATGTGGTCGAAGCTGGCCGCCTCGAAGGCATGGGTCTGTACATCGGCCTGGACGAAGCGTGCCGCCACGCCTAGTTTGGCGGCGCGGTCGCGGGCCAGGTCCAGCATCGGGGCCGAAATGTCGACACCGACGCTTTCGCCCTGGTTGCCCAGGCGCCGCGCCATGGCCAGCGTGGTGGCGCCGGTGCCACATCCGACATCGAGCACGCGGCGATGGCCGCCGGTCGGCAGCGCATCGAGCAGGATCGGTTCGAAGGGCTGGAACATGCGGTCCAGCAGCGCCTGGTTCACGACCCAGGCGCGGCCGCCGGTGCCGTTCCAAAGGGTGTTCTGGTCGCTGTTGATCTGCGGATTGGCGTTCATGGTCCTGGTACTCGTGGTGTCTCCAAGGAGGGAAGCTACACTGTGCCAGTTCAACTCCACTTGAGGTCAAGGGTGAATCCGCTCGACATCGGAGACGTGGCGCGGCAATCCGGCGTGCCCGCGTCCGCGCTGCGCTACTACGAGGAAAAGGGCCTGATAGCGTCCACCGGACGGCGTGGCTTGCGCCGCCAGTATGCCCCCGACGTGCTCGACCGGCTGGCGCTGGTGGCACTGGGGCGCGCCGCGGGATTTTCGCTCGACGAGATTGCCGGCATGCTGTCCCGCGACGGCCAGGTGCGCATCGACCGGCGCAAGCTGGCCGACAAGGCCGACGACCTCGATCGCACGATCCGCCAGCTTACGGCGATGCGCGACGGCCTGCGGCATGCGGCGGCCTGCCCGGCGCCGGGCCATATGGCTTGCCCGACCTTCCGGCGCATACTGCGCGCGGCGGCCAAGGGCGTCATCGGCGCGCGGGGCCGGCCCGCCGTGCCGCGCAAGTAGCCTGCGGGGCGCGCCGGTCGCGCAGTCAGCAGTGAATTCAGCCGCGAATTCAGCCGTGCACTTGCCGCGTGATGGCGCGCGCGAACCAGTCGTCCAGCATCGCCTTTTCGTAGCGCAACGGATCGCTGTAGCCGTACAGGTTGACGCCCCAGTTGAAGTTCATGTTGTTGATGCGTTCCTGCTGGCTGGCGATGGTGGCGCCGTCGTGCATCAGCACGTAGCGCAAGGTCATGCGCGGCCAGGTGGCATCGCGGATCACGCGCACATTGCCCTGGTAGCGCCAGTCGATATAGCCGGCCAGGTCGATGTCCAGGATCTCGATCGACAGCGAATACCCGGCCGGCAGCTCGCGGGCGGCCAGCTTCTGCAGGTGCACGCGGATCGCATCGAGCACCTGCGCATCGCTGCCGTAGCCGTAGCTTTTGGACGCGTCCCGGTAGGTTTCCGGATGGATAAAGGTGATGGTCAGCGCGCCCGGCTGGGGTTCGGCGGCAATGGCCGAGCCCAGCGTGGCAAGCATGGCCACGGCAAAGGCAGCAAGGCGAGACATGGCACCCCCGCTTCCAACGACACGGCTGGCAAAGGTTTCCGGGCGCGGCTTCCAGCCGGTGAGGCCGCCCGCAATGAGCTTAGTACAGGCGGCAAGCGGTTATCATCAGCGCCTACGTTTTCCGGAGATCAGACATGTCGAATGCACAGCAATACCTGCGCGAAGCCATCCGCCTGGCACAAGCCAACCTGCAGGCCGGCGGCCGTCCATTCGGGCGGTGATCGTCCGGGACGGCGAAGTCCTGATGACGGCCGTCAACGAGATCCACAAGACCAACGATCCCACGTCGCACGCCGAACTCAACGCAATCCGCGCCGCCACCCACAAGCTGGGCACGCCAAGCCTGGCCGGGAGCGCCGTGTATGCCAGCGGCCACCCGTGCCCGATGTGCATGGCCGCCATGCGGCTGGCCGGCGTGACCGAGGTGGCATACGCGTATTCGAACGACGACGGCGAGCCGTTCGGCCTGTCGACGGCGGCCATCTACGCGGACCTGGCCAAACCGTTCGCCGAACAGTCGATGAAGATCCAGTACGTGCCCGTGCGGCTGGAGGGGAGGTGGATCTTTATGAGGAGTGGAAGCGGCGGCAGGGGTAAAACGCCGTTGGTTTTCTCCCCTCTCCCGCATGGCGGGAGAGGGAGAAAACCATGGGTAAAGAATCAATCCAGCGTAATCTTCCCCGCCTTCACAATCTGCCCGTAGCGCATCGTATCCCGCTCGATCAGCTTGCGGAACTCGTCGGGCGTGCCGCCCACGGGGATAAAGCCAAGCTCGGTCAGTTTCTTCGCCACATCGGCGCTGCGCGTGGCTGCGGCGATTTCGCGGGCCATGCGGTCGATCACCGGCTGCGGCGTGCCGGCCGGGGCCAGCAGGCCCGTCCACGAACTCATCACGAAGCCCGGGAAGCCGGACTCCTCCATCGTCGGGATATTGGGCTCGCCGGGCCAGCGTTTGGCCGATGCCACGGCCAGCACGTTGATCTTGCCGGACTTCACGTGCGGCATCGGCACCAGCAGCGGGTCGAAGGCCACCGACACCTCGCCGGACACCAGCGCGGGCAGGATCGGCGCGCTGCCGTTGTACGGCACGTGCGTCATCTTGACCTTCGATTCCATGGCCAGCCGTTCGCCGGTCAGGTGCGCCGAACTGCCGACGCCGCTGGAGCCGAATGTCAGCGTGTCCGGGTGCTTCTTGCCGTAGTCCACCAGCTCCGCCACGGTCTTGACCGGCACTTTCTTGCTGGCGAACAGGAACAGCGGCAGCTCGGCCATTTCCGCCACCGGCGCCAGGTCCGACGGCTTGTAGCTGAGCTTCGAATACAGCGACATGTTGGCGCTGTACGCGGCCAGCACCGACACGAACGTATAGCCGTCGGGCGCCGAGCGCGCGGCCACGCCCACGCCCAGCGTGCTGTTGGCGCCGGGCTTGTTCTCGATGATGATGGGCTGGCCCAGGCTCTGCGACACACGCTCGAAGATCACGCGCGATACGGTGTCGGTGGAGCCGCCCGGCGTGTACGGCACGATGACCTTGATGGGTTTGGTCGGCCAGGCATCGGCGGCGAACGCGCCGTGGCAGGTGAAAACGGTGGCGATGGCAACGGCCATCCCGCACGCCACGCGTGCGGCTTGACGCTTGATACGCACTACATCTCCTTCACTGATTTTCTTCCGCGCCCGGTGGCAACGCCCCGGGGCTCTATGGCCGGGCAGCGCCCGGTCTGGCGGATTATCGGTGAGTCGGCGCGCCACCGAAGTCAGGGTCAGCCCCGGGTTTGCGATGCAATGTGCGATAGCCGCACCGCAGGCTGCAGTGCGGCAAGCCATGCCCCGTACTGCAGGGCAGGTCGTGCGGGGTCTCCCGGGGTCAGTCGATGCGCGCCCCGGCGCTGATCACCACGGGCTTCCAGGCCTGGTATTCGGCCACCACGAACTTGCCGAACGCGTCCGGTGCCAGGTTCATGGCCTCGGCGCCCTGCTGCGCGAGCTTGTTGCGCATGTCGGGCTGCGCCAGCGCTTCGGTCACCACCTTGTTCAGTTTGACCACGATCTCGGGCGGCGTGTGCTTCGGGGCGAACAGGCCGAACCAGGCGCCGGTGACCAGGTTCTGCACGCCGGCTTCGGCCATGGTCGGCACATCGGGCAACGCCGACGACCGCTTGCGCGACGTCACCGCCAGCGCCCGCAGCTGCCCGCCACGGATATGCGAGATCACCGACGGCACCGTGGCAAACATGAACTGCACGCGGCCGGCCAGCAGGTCGTTCAGCGCGTCGGCGCCCTTGTACGGCACGTGGGTGGTCCTGGCCCCGTGCGCTCGTTGAACAGCACGCCGGACAGATGCGCGGCCGTGCCCACGCCCGTCGATCCGAAGTTCAGCTGGCCCGGATGCGCGCGGGCGTAGGTGATGAACTCCTGCACGGTCTTGGCCGGCACGTTGGGGCTGACCACCATGACGTTGGGCACGTCGGCAATCGGGGCCACCGGCTGCAGGTCGGTCTGCGGATTAACCTTGAGGCGGCTGTACAGGGTGGGATTGATGGCCACCGGGCCGACCGACGTCGCCAGCAGCGTGTAGCCGTCGGCGTCGCTGCGGCCCACGTAGTCGCTGCCGATATTGCCGCCGGCGCCGGGCCGGTTCTCCACCACCACGCTCTGGCCCAGGGCCTTGCCCATCTGCTGGGCCACTTCGCGGGCCAGGATGTCGGTGGTGCCGCCGGCGGTAAATGCCACGACCACGCGGATCGGCTTGGTGGGATAGGGTTGCTGGGCGTGGGCGGTTGCGGCGCAAAAAAGCAGCACGCCGGCGGCCGAGCGCCGCAGGAAGTCTTTCATTGCTGTCTCCGTGTGATTCTTGTCGTGGGCAGGCCTCTGGTGAAAGGGCCGCCCTGTGGAACATCTTAGAAAGATGCCCGCACGGAGCTTTGACGAAACAGAAACGCTGCGTTCTCAGCGCGGCTTGAGGAAATGCTGCTCCATCGCGGCGCAGCGGCTCAGGTAGTCGAGCAGCCGGGCCACGCCGGACGGCAGGCTGTCGCGGTCGCGCACGCAGACGTGGAATTCGCGCTCGGCCCAGGCGTCCTTGAGCGTCAGCATCGACAGGCCCATCATCTGCAGGTAGTTGCGCGCGATGCCCTCGGGCACCACGGCCAGGCCCATCCCTTCGCGCACCATGCGGCAGCGCGCCTCGAAGTTGGACACCTGCGTCTTGACGGTCAGCGGGCGCGACAGCGTGCCAGACGCCAGCGTCAGGAACGCATCGAACGTATGGCGCGGGAAGTAGCCCAGGAAGTCGTAGTCGAGTGCTTCTTCCAGATGCAGCGAGCCTTTCGCCTCCAGCGGATGCCCGCGCGGCACCACCAGCCCCACGCGGTCCTTGCGGTACGGCACCGAATGCACGCCCGGGCTGGGGCTGCGCGCGTGATAGATGCCGATATCGGCATCGCCGTTGGATACCATGCGCGGAATATCGAAGCTGAACGCTTCCACCAGGTCGATGCGCGCATCGGGGTCGTGCTTGTGGAAACCGCTGATATCGGCCGGCAGGAACTGCAGGATCGTGGAACGGTTCGACGCCAGCCGGATCTTGGCGATGCCGTCGAGCGAGTAGGCCGCCAGCGCGTCCTGCGCCAGCTGCACGCTGCGCACGATGGCCTTGGCGCGCTGGTAGAGCATGGCGCCCGCCGGCGTCGGCTCCACGCCACGCCCGTGGCGGCGCAGCAGCGCAGTGCCCGCGCGCCGTTCCAGCTCGGCAATCCGCTTGCTGGCCGCCGACGTGACCAGGTTCTCGCGCTCGGCCGCGCGTGACAGGCTCTTCTCTTCCACGGCGGCAATCAGAATGGCAAGCGAAGGAATGTCCATGTCCATGGGGTGAGCGTGCTCCAGATGGAAAGGCTGGGCCGACGATGGCGTGCGCAAAGTATGCACCAGCCCCGGCACGCCGGGATACGCATGCCGGCTCGGGAGCTTTCACCAAATGTCAAAGCTGGCCGGGCGCCCGTTCGTACCATGGACGTCATTCCAGAGGAGACAACCGGCATGCTGATCGACCAATTTGCCGCCTATGTCGGCAACCAGGCCCATGCGCCCCTGCCCGACGATGTAGTGCACCACGCCCGGCGCGTGGTGATCGACTGGTTCGCCGCGCTGCTTGCCGGCGTGCCGATGGCGCCGGGCCGCCAGCTGGTGGCCGCGCATCGCGCCGAACTGGGCGTGGGCCACAGCACCGTGCTGGGCCACGGCACCTCCGCATTCCCGGCGCTGGCCGCGTGGATCAATGGCAGTACGTCGCACGCGGCCGAGTTCGACGACATCTTCCGCGACGCGGTCTACCACCCGGGCTGCCCGACCATTGCGGCGGCACTGGCGCTGGCCGAGGACCGCAATGCCAGCGGCACCGACCTGCTGCGCGCCGTGGTGGCCGGCTACGAGGTGTCCACGCGCATCGGCGCCGCGATCCAGCCCGCACACTACCGCTTCTTCCATACCACCGGCACGGTGGGCTGCATTGGCGCGGCCGCCGCCGGCGCGGTGCTGCTGGCGCCGGGCAACGCCGAGGTGGCCGGCCACGCCATGGCCACCGCCACCACGTTTGCATCGGGGCTGCAGCAGGCCTTTCGCTCCGACGCGATGACCAAGGCGCTGCACGCCGGGCACGCGGCGCAAACGGGCGTGCTGGCGGCCCAGGGCGCCGCGCACGGCGTGACTGGCGTGAGCGACATTCTCGAAGGCGATGCCGGCTTTGGCGCGGCATTGTGCGGCAGCCCGAACTGGGCGATTGCCACCGCAGGGCTGGGCACCGACTACAACGTCACGCGCATCACGCAGAAGAACCATGGCTGCTGCGGCCACACGTTCGCCGCCATCGACGCGGCCATGCGGCTGGTGCGCGAACAAGCGCTGGATCCGTCGCGCATCGCCGCCGTGCGCGTGAACGCCTACCAGGTGGCGCTGGACGTGACCGGCGATTTCAACCCGACCACGCCGTTCGAGGCACGCTTCAGCCTGCCCTACGTGGTGGCCCACGGCATCCTGCATGGCGCGGTGCGGCTCGACGCCTTCGAGCCGGAGCGCCTGGCCGATACCGCGATCCGCACCCTGATGACGCGCATCACGCTGACCACCGACGCCGGACTCACCGCCGCATTTCCGCGCCAGCGTGCCGCCCGCGTGGAGATCGAGATGGCCGACGGCACGCGCCACGCGCACTTCCAGCCGTACCGCGTGGGCGATCCCGAGGCTCCGCTCGACGACGCGATGCTGACCGACAAGTTCATGGAACTGGGCGGCCCGGTGCTGGGCCAGGACAAGGCGGCGAGCCTGCTCGACGCGCTCTGGCAACTCGATGCGCGCCCGGTGCGCCAGCTTGGCCTTGGCGCGCTGCGTGCGCGCTGAGCCATCCTCATCCATTACAGGAACACTGCAGTCATGACGAGAGTCGACAAGGAAATCGCCGCAGGCGTGGGCGCCACCGGCAAGGCGCTGGCCCAGGCACTGTTCACGCCGGGCGTGGTGGCGCTGGTAGGTGCATCGGCCGACGAGAAGAAGAACACCGCGCGCCCGCTGCGCTTCATGCGCAAGCATGGCTACCAGGGCCGCATCCTGCCGGTCAACGCGGGCCGGGCCGAGGTCATGGGCTTGCCGGCGTACCCCAGCGTCGAGGCCTTGCCCGAGGCCATCGACCACGCCTTCGTGATGGTGCCCGGTGCCCACGTCGCCGAAGCGCTGACGCAAAGTGCCGCACGCGGTGCGCGCGTGGTGACGGTCTTTTCCGACGGATTTGCGGAACTGGGCGAAGCCGGCATGGCGGCCCAGCAGGCGCTGGCCGATCAGGCCAGGCAGCTTGGCGTGCGGCTACTTGGGCCGAACAGCATCGGCGTGGTCGACGTGCATAGCGGCGCCATTCTGTCGGTCAACGCAGTGCTGGAGATGGACGAATTGCGCGCCGGCACGGTGAGCGTGGTGTCGCAGAGCGGCTCGATGCTGGGCGCACTGCTGTCGCGCGGCGCGGCGCGGGGCCTGGGTTTCGCCAAGCTGGTATCGGTCGGCAACGAGGCCGACGTTGGCGTGGGCGAACTGGTGGACCTGCTGGTGGACGACGATGCCACCGAAGTCATCCTGCTGTTCCTCGAAACGATCCGCGATGCCGCCGTGCTGGGCCCCGCGCTGCGCCGGGCGCGTGCGGCGGGCAAGCCGGTGCTGGTCTACAAGCTTGGCCGCTCGGCGCAGGGCGAGGCACTGGCCCAGTCGCACACCGGCGCGCTGGCCGGCAACGATGCGGCCGTGGATGCCTTCCTGCGCAAGCACGGCGCCATGCGCGTTGAGATGCTGGAAACGCTGTTCGAAGCCGCGCCGCTGGCCAGCCGCCATGCGCGGACGGTGCCGGCGCTGGACCGTGCGCCGCGCGTGGCCGTGGTGACTACCACTGGCGGCGGCGCGGCCACTGTGGTGGACCGGCTTGGCCTGGCCGGTGTCGACGCGGTGCCGCCGCCCGACGCGTTTGTCGCCCATATGGCCGCGCGGGGCGTGAATATCCGCCAGACGCCGATCATCGACCTGACGCTGGCCGGCACCAGCGCGCAATACCGCGATCTGGTGGAGCAGATGCTGCAAAGCGACTGGTGCGATGCCGTGCTGTGCGTGGCGGGGTCGTCGGCGCAGTTCCATCCGCAACTGGCCGTCAAGCCTATCGTCGAGGCGTCGGCCGTTGGCGGCAAGCCGTTGCTGGCCTTCCTGGTGCCTGAAGCCACGCAGTCGCTGCAGGTGCTGCAATCGGCCGGCGTACCGGCGTTCCGCACGCCGGAAAGCTGCGCCGATGCGCTGTCCTGCCTGTTCCGTGCGGCGCGGGGCGCCCAGGCCGCCGCCGGCGACGATGCCGCAAGCGTGCCGCCGCTGGCATGGCCCGAAGGTCTGCCCACGCAAGGCGACCTGACCGAGCGCGAAGCCGGCACCGTGTTCGAGGCGCTGGGTGTGCTGATTGCGCCGGCGGTGCTGGTGACCGCCGCGTCGCTGGGCCATGCCGTGCCTTACCCCGTGGTCGCCAAGATCTGCTCGCGCGACATCCTTCACAAGACAGAGGTGGGCGGTGTGCAGGTGGGCGTGCGCGACAACGCCGAACTGGCGGCGGCCGCCCAACGGCTGATGGCGAATGCCCGCCAGGCGGCGCCCGATGCACGCATCGACGGCATCCTGGTCCAGCGCATGGAAGACCGTCTGCTGGAGCTGATGCTCGGCTATCGCCACGACCCGCTGGTGGGGCCGATGGTGATGCTCAGCGCCGGCGGCGTCACGGCAGAACTGCATCGCGACGTGAGCCTGCGCCCGGCGCCGGTCAGCCTGGCCGAGGCACGGCAGATGATCGACGAGGTGCGATCCACGCGGCTGGTGCGCGGCTTTCGTGGCCTGCCCCGCGGCGATGTGAATGCGCTGGCCGATGCCATCGTGCGCTTTTCGCGGCTGGCGGCGGTGCAGGGCGCGGCCGTTGCCGAGGCCGAGATCAACCCGTTGTTCGTGCGGGCCAACGGCGTGGTCGGCGTCGACTGCGTGCTGCGGCTGGCCGACGGGCAGCACTGACCCAACCACAGATATCCATCAGATTCCGGAGACACCATGCATTTCAAGCTCACCCCAGAACAGCAGGAATTCCAGGACGCCGTCAGCCGCTTCGCGGAAAAGGAGCTGCGCCCCGGCGCCCGCGAGCGCGCCCACACCGACGCCTATCCGTGGGACGTGGCGCAGAAGATGGCGGCGCAGGGCCTGCTTGGCATCACGATTGGCGAGGCCGACGGCGGCCAGGGCGGATCGCTGATGGATGCCGTGATCGCCATCCAGGCCGTGGCCGCGCATTGTCCGCGCAGCGCGGACGTGGTGCAGGCCGGCAACTTCGGCGCGATCCGCGTGCTGGCCGAATACGGATCGGCGGACCAGAAGGCGCGCTGGCTGGCGCCGTTGCTGCGTGGCGAGACGCTGATCTCGGTGGGCATGACCGAGCCGGAAGCCGGCTCCGCCGTAACGGAACTGAAGACCAGCGCCACGCCCGATGGCGAAGGTTTCCGTATCAACGGCACCAAGATCTTCACCACGCACGGCCCCCATGCCGACGTGATCCTGGCCTACGTGCGCTTTGGCCCCGGCGTGGGCGGCATCGGGTCGGTGCTGATCGATACCAAGGCGCCGGGCGTGCGCATCGGCCAGAAATCGCGCTTCATGTCGGGCGAGGAATGGGCGCAGATCTACTTCGAGGACGTCTACGTGGCGCCCGGGACGTGCTGCTGGGGAGGGCGGCTTCAAGAAGCAGATCGCGGGCTTCAACGTAGAACGCATGGGCAACACGGCGCGCTCGCTGGCGCTGGGCCGCTACGCCTACGAGGTGGCGCGCCAGTGGGCGCTGCAGCGCAAGCAGTTCGGCCGCCTGCTGTGCGAATTCCAGGGCCTGCAGTGGAAGTTCGCCGAGATGAAGATGAAGCTCGATGCCGGCCAGCTGCTGCTGTACCGTGCCGCCAGCAACGCCGACAGCGGGCTGCCGTCGGCTGAGGAAACCGCCATCGCCAAGGCGTTCTGCAACCAGGCCGGCTTCGACATCGCCAACGAGGCGCTGCAGGTGATGGGCGGCATGGGCTACAGCCAGGATGAACTGGTGGAATACTGCCAGCGCCGCTGCCGCGGCTGGATGATTGCCGGCGGCTCCATCGAGATCCTCAAGAACCGCATCGCCGAAGCGGTGTTCGAGCGCACGTTCTCCCAGCGGCCCTGATCCGCCCCGATCCGGCCCGATCCCTCAGGCGGCCTCCGCCGCCGCGGAGATCGACGTCAGCAGTGCGCCGCGCTCGCGGGCCACGAAGACCGCCTCGGTCTTGTTGCTGGCCGCCAGCCGGCGGTAGATCTGCAGCGTGTGGCTTTCACCGTCGGCACGGAGATGTGCAGGCGCCGGCTGATCAGCTTGATGGACATGCCCTTGGAAAGCAGGACCAGCACGTCGTACTGGCGCTGCGTCAGGCTCAGCAACTGGGCTTCGGTCACGGAGTCGGGCAGCGCCCCGCCCGACAGGCCCGGCAGGCGTGGCTGGCTCGGCTGCAGGGCCATCGGCAACACGATGGCGGTATTGCCGGCGGGCCGGGGCTGGCACCGGTCGCGGCGTGACGCACCGTCTTCGTAAGGCGCGCCGGTGCAGCATCCCTGGCGCATTGCGCCGATCATCTTGCGCAGCGTTTCCTCGATAGCCTCCAGGGTCGCGTTCTCGGGCAGCCACGACAGCAGCGGCGAGATCTCGCGCGGCGGCATCCATTGCACTGTCCCGCCCGCGCTCAGGTACTGCACGCCGCGTACGTTGGCGGCGGTGCCCAGCAGCTGCAGCATGGCAGGGTCGTAGCCCTGCTGCAGGTCTCCGACGATCAGCAGGTCGATGCCGTCCAGCGTGAGGCCCAGCGAAGGGCCGGGCGCCACCAGGCGGGAATCGTCGATGTCCTTGATGCGATAAAGCACCTGCTGAATGCCGAAGCCGATCAACGGCCGGGATTCCACTACTGCAGCCCTCATGGTTACGCTCCCCTGTTTCTTCTCTGTTTGGAAGCGAGTGCATGGCAAGTTCCGTTCCAACCACGCGACGGACCTGAGAGCCGCATTGCGTCGTGCACTTTCGGTACGGCGCCGTTACGCGTTACGTAACATTGGACGGCGTTGCGGCCCGCCCTTTTTCCTTTTTGCCGATCGCGCGTTAACGGACTGTTAATTCTGCAACGTAATGACTGTAATGACTGCGTGCCCCACGGTCGTCGGGCCACGCATGGACAAGCGAAAGTCCGCACGCGGCCAGGCGGTGAACGTCATTGGCAATCAGTCGTCCTCGCGCCAACGCTGCTCACGGCGCCACTCGTGCTCGCGCCAGCGTTGTTCGCGACGCCATTCACGCTCGCGCCAACGCTGTTCGCGCCAGCCTTCGTAGTAGCCGGGGGCCACCACCACGGGACGCGGCTCGACAACCACCGGGCGCGGCGCCACGTAGACGGGGGCTGGCTGGTAGTACACCGGGGCCGGAGGCGGGGCCACGTAGGCCGGCACGCCGATGCCGATATCGAAATTGACATGGGCCTCGGCGGCGGCAGAGGCCGTGAGGGCGGAAAGACCGATCAGACTGGCGATGAGGAACCTGGACATTGATAGCACCTTTTGCTCGGGTTGCTGCGTGGATGCCGATACTAACGGCGCGCCGCGCGGCCCGTTGACCCTGTCCCAGGTGTCTTTGTAAGCTGTTGTATCGAATGTCTGCCGGTCGGGATCGCCCGGGCTCCGGCTCGCTTACTGGCTGGTCGCGTCCTCGTCGCCCTCGCCCGCCCGTTGCTCGTTGGCGGTCTTGCCGGGCGCAGGGTCGTCCGGCTTGAGCACATGACCGGAGGTCTCGTCGTCCACCAGGCCGTTGCCGTCGCCCGAAACCTTGACTTCGAGTGTTTCGTCACGATGATCGGACTCGCCCACGTCCGTCGGGCTGTTACGTGTTGATGCATCTTCGCGGGTTGCCATGCTGCGCTCCTTGATTGAGCCTTAAGGGGAGATTAAGCGCCGATGAAGGGAAAGCGCAGCAAGGTCCGGGCCACGCCTGCGAGGCCGCGGATGCGGGCGATCACCCGCCAATGCGTGAACATCGCAGGCGATGGCTTGCAAGATCTGCCAGATCAGGGCAGCAGCGTCCTCAGCGCCGCCTGCGCGTCGCGGCGCAGCTGTTCGATATCCAGCCCGACGATGGCACCGCCTTCCACCACATGCCGGCCGCGCACGAACACGTCGCGCACCGGCGTGGGCTCGCCGGCCGCCACCGGCGCCGTGGCGATGTCATGGAAGCCGGCAAAGCGCAGGCCGCCGACATCGTAGATCGCCAGGTCCGCCGACTGCCCCGGCGCCAGCGTGCCCACCCCAGGCAAGCCCAGCACCTGCGCGCCGCCCGCCGTACCCCAGTGGATCACTTCCTCGACCCGCGTCTGGGCCGCGCCGCCCAGCGCCCGGTGCACCAGCCACGCGAAATTGGCCTCGTGCACCATGCTGCCCGATTCGTTCGACGCCACGCCATCCACGCCGATCGATACCGGCACGCCGGCGTCGGCCATGGCGCGCACGGGCGCGATGCCGCTGCCCAGCCGCGCGTTGCTGACGGGGCAGTGGGCCATGCCGGTACCGGTCTGGCCCAGCATGCGGATTTCGTCGGGCGTGACGGTGACCAGGTGGGCAAACCAGACATCGGGGCCCAGCCAGTCGTGGTCCGCCACGAACTGCACGGGCGTGCAGCGGTATTTCTCGGCGCAGAAGCGCACGTAGTTGTCGGTCTCGGACAGATGGCTGTGCAGCCGCAGCTGCATGCCGCGCGCGAAGCCTGCCACCTCGCGCAGCAGCACGGGCGGCAGCGAGAACGTGGGCGTGGTCGGCGCCACCACCACGCGGCGCAGCGCGTCGGGGCCGGCGTCGTGGTAGCGCGACTTGAGCCGCTCGATGTCGGCCAGCATCTCGTCGAGCGTCTCGGGCACCAGGGCCGTGGCGCGCATGCCGGGATGATCGGATTTCGACTGCACGGCGCCGCCCCGGCACAGCACCAGCCGCATGCCGAATTCCTGCGCCACGTCGAACAGCACGTCGCCGGTCTCCGCGCCGTGGCCGTGGTGGTACAGGTAGTGGTGGTCGGCGCAGGTGGTGGTGCCCGACAGCAGCAGCTCGGCCATGCCCAGCCGCACGGCGGTACGGAAAATCTCGGGCGTGAAGCGGTCCAGCCGGGGATAGGGCACGCTGGCCAGCCATTCCTGCAGATCGGCGTTGATGCCGGCCGGCACCGCCTTGAGCAGGTTCTGGAACAGGTGGTGATGGGTGTTGACCCAGCCCGGATAGACCACGCAGCCGCTGGCATCGATCACGGTCTCGCCGGGCTGCGGCTGCAGGCCGGCCGCCAGTTCGGCCACGTGGCCATCGCGGATGCGGATATCGACCGCGCCGGCACGGGCGGCGGCACCGGCGCGGCCGGTCATCACGGCGGCGGCGTTGCGGATCAGGGTGGGCTGACCAAATTGGGCTTGTTGGGTCATGGCTCAGGTCTCGGAGACAGGGGATGCGGCGGCGGAGGGTGCGGCTACCGGGGCGTGTGCGTCTTCCTCGTCGCGCGCCGGGATGCCGTTCAGGATCAGGTTCAGGAACACCGAGACCACGCACGAGATGATCACGCTGCTATGGACGAACGGTTGCAGCGCCGACGGCAGCTTTTCCAGCAGGTTCGGCATGATGACCGGCATCAGCGCGCAGGCCAGCGTGATGGCCACCACGCTGAGGTTGGCCGGCTTGCGCTCATAGTCGACCTGCCCCAGCGTGCGGATGCCGGCTGCCACCACCACGCCGAACATCACGATGGTGGCGCCGCCCAGCGCGGCGGCGGGGATCGACGAGAACAGGGCGCCGATCTTCGGTACCAGCGCCACCACGCAAAGCATGAGCCCGCAGACGGCCACCACCCAGCGGCTGCGCACGCCGGTCACGATCACCAGGCCCACGTTCTCCATGAATGCGATGAACGGAAACGCCGCGAAGCATCCGCCAATGGCGCTGGCCAGGCCGTTGGCGCGCAGGCCGCAGGTGGCTTCTCGCTCGGACACCGGGCGCTTGACGATATCGCCGATGGCCACGAACAGCCCCATCGACTCCACCATCTGCACCACCATCACGATCACCATCGTGACGATGGCGCCGGCGTTGAACGTGGGCATGCCGAACGCGAACGGCGTCACCATCGTGAACCACGGCGCGCGGGCGACTTCCTCGAAGTTGCCCATGCCCAGCAGCCACGCCGCCGCGCCGCCCACCATCAGGCCGATCAGCACGGCCAGGCTGCGCACCAGCCGGCCGCCATGGCTGTTGATAAAGAGGATCAGCGCCACGGTGCCGAACGCGACGATGAAGAACATCGGCGAGCCGAAGTCCTTGGCGCCATGCCCGCCGCCGGCCCACTGGTAGGCCACCGGAAACAGCGACAGGCCCACCGAAGTGATGATGCAGCCGCTGACCACGGGCGGAAAGAAGCGCTTGAGCCGGCCGATCACGGGGGCCAGGAACATCGTCACCACGCCGGCGCCGATCACCGCGCCGCAGACGCCGGTAAAGCCCAGCGACGGATCGGTGCCGATGGCGATCACCGGACCCACCGAGCCGAAGGCCACGCCCTGCATCAGCGGCAGTCGCACGCCGAACTTCCAGAAGCCGACGGTCTGCAGCAGCGTGGCGATGCCGGAGGTAAAGAGTGCCGTGCTGATCAGCAGCGTGGTCTGAGCGGGCGTCATCTTCAGCGCGCCCGCGACGATCATCGGCACGGCAATCGCGCCAAGGTAGCTCACCAGCATGTGCTGGAAGCCAAGCGAGACCATGGCCCGCGCGGGCAGCACCTGGTCGACGGGGTGGACGGGGTGGTCATGGCGGCTCTCCTGCCTTTTTCGTGTGGGTTCGCAGCCAAGGTAGCGGGTACGGGGCGCCGTGCGTAGCAACATTGCGAACGGGCGCGCACGGAAGCGAAAGCGCAGGGGTTTTCCACAGCTTGCACGGAACCTGCAAGGCTCCCACGATGACGACACCGACCCCCGCCCTTCCCAGGTTTTCTGCACCATGGTTCAACACGCTGCACCAAGAGTGAACAATGCGAGCCATGCCCGTGCAATCGACCACGTGCAGGCACTATCCGCGCGCATTTTGGGCCCACGAGGCTGCGTACCGACGACGCGGCGCCGCAGGTGCAGTTGCAGAGCTGCCAGATCGGCCACCTCACGCTGGCCACCACGCGCTATGCCCAGGCCATGGAGGTGGAGCCGCAGCCGGGCAAGGATCAATACGTGGTGCAGACCGTGCTGTCGGGCGGCTGCCGCGTGGCGTGGGACGGCATGACGCGCGAGATGGCGCCCGGCGAGACCTGGGTGTTCTCGCCGTCGCTGCCGGTGCGCCTGCTGCTGGACGCCGATTGCGAACGCTTCAGCGTCATCGTGCGACGCCAGGCGCTGGAAGAGGCGTTCCGCGACTGCTTCAACTTCGATGCGCCCGCGCCGCTGATGTTCGCCATGCAGCCGTTGGCGGACGCGCAGCTGTCCGGCCGCTGGCGGGCCATGATGAGCTGGCTGCGCACGGAAGCAGCGATGGGCGCGGACGGTCCCGGCCTGCCGGCAGCCGACGGCGCCATCGAGCAACTGTTCCTGACCACGCTGCTGGCCGACCATTTCGGCGCGGACGGCCGCCTGCTGCCGCGCGGCTACCTGCCGTCGCTGCCGCCCTACGTGCGCTGCGCGATCCGCTACCTGCGCGCGAATCTCGACAAACCGGTGACGATGCAAGCGCTGGCTGCGCACTGCGGCGTGTGCGAGCGCACGTTGCAACTCGGCTTTCGCAAGAGCAAGAACATCACGCCGATGGAATACCTGCGCCTGCTGCGTCTGCACGGCGCCCGCGAGGCGCTGCAGCATGCCACACCGGGCCCGGGCGTGGTGTCGGAGATCGCGCTGCGCAACGGCTTTACGCACCTGAGCCTGTTCGCGCGGGAGTATCGCAAGGAGTTTGGGGAGTCGCCGTCGGCGACGCTGCGGGGGCGGTAGTTGGGGCAGGCTTTGCCCTCACCCCCGGCCCCTCTCCCGCCATGCGGGAGAGGGGAGCAAACCGGCAGTGTTTCAAGCACGCATTGTGTTCTCCCCTCTCGCGAGCGGGAGAGGGGCGGGAGAGGGCGGGGGAGAGGGCCAGCGCATCAACCACCCCCCACGCATAAAAAAGGCGCGACTCGCGTGAGACGAGCCGCGCCGTCAATCACCCGTCATGCCTGACGGGGTCCCAGAGCTGTCTTCAAGTCATCGGCTAGGCCGCCACCTGCGCCGGCTGGCACACGCGCAGCAGCGTCTGCAGCCGAGCGCGATCAAGATTGCGGCCGATGAACACAAACTTGCTTTCGCGCGGCGTATCGCCCCAGGCGTCGGCCGGATGGAAGTCCATCAGCCGGTGCACGGCCTGCAGCACATGGCGGCGGTCGTCGTCCTGCACGGCGACGATGCCCTTCATGCGGAACACGTCGTCGCCCTGCGCCGCCAGCAGCGCCCGCAGCGCGTGCTCCAGCCGCTGGCGGTCGAATGGCGTGTCGAACAGCAGGGAAACCGACGTCACCGAGGGATCGTGCCGGTGAGCGTGTTCATCGTCGTCATGGGCGTGGTCGCACAGTTCGTCGCATAAGTGATCCGGATCGTTCCCGGCGTGGTGGTGTCCGCCGTGCCCGTGGTCGTGCGCGTCCTCCGGCAACTGGGCCATCCCCGGCGTGAAGCCGCCGATGCCGAGAATGCGCGACAGGTCCACCTGCGCGTAGTTCGACCGCAGGATCTGCGCGCCTTCGTTCAGGTGCTGCAGCCGGTGCGTCAGCGCATCGAGCCGCGCGCCGGAGACCAGGTCCGTCTTGTTCAGGATGATGCGGTCGGCGGCCACGATCTGGTCCACGGCCTGGTTGTCGAAGCCCGACAGCTTTGGGTCGTCGAGATGGTCCTCGATATGCACGGCGTCGACCAGCGTCAGGATGCCGTCCAGCGTGACCTGCTTCGCCACGTCGTTGTCCATGAAAAACGTGGCCGCCACCGGCGTGGGATCGGCCAGACCGCTGGTTTCCACAAGAATATGGTCGAACCGCTCGGGCCGTTCCAGCAGCTTCTGCAGGATGCGCACCAGGTCGGTCCGCACGTCGACCACGCAACAGATGCAGCCGTTGGTCATCTGGTAGATCTCTTCGTCGGACGTCAGCACGAGGTCCGAGTCGACATCGACCTCGCCGAACTCGTTCTCGATCACCGCGATGCGATGCCCGTGCTTCTGCGTCAGGATGTGGTTGAGCAGCGTGGTCTTGCCGGCGCCAAGGAAGCCCGTCAGGATCGTGACGGGAACAGGCGGCAGCTGCGGCAGGTGGCGTTGGGCTTCGGTCATGGGGTCTCCCTGGGTGTGATATCGGAATGCACTGCGGCAAGCGCCGGCCGCATGCCGGACCAGCGCGCCACCAGACCGGCGTGCTCGACGCCGAACAGGTCCAGCACGCGGCCGACCGTGTGGCCCACGATGTCGTCGACGCTCTGTGGATGGGTATAGAAAGCCGGCACCGGCGGCATCACGATGGCGCCCATCTCCGTCACCGTCGTCATGTTGCGCAGGTGCACCAGGTGCAGCGGCGTCTCGCGTGCCAGCAGCACCAGCCGGCGGCGCTCCTTGAGCATGACGTCGGCGGCGCGGGTCACCAGGTTGTCGGCCATGCCGGTGGCCACCGCAGCCAGCGTGCGCATCGAGCACGGCGCGATGACCATGCCGTCGCAGCGGAACGATCCGCTGGCCACGCTGGCGCCGATGTCGCGCACGTTGTGCACCACGTCGGCCAGCGCCTCGACGTCGCGGCGTTGCAGGCCCAGCTCGTGGTGCACGGTCAGCAGGCCGGACGGCGAGCAGACCAGGTGCGTCTCCCAGCCGTCGGCCGTGCCCATCGCCTGCAGCAGCCGCACGCCGTACGCCGCGCCGCTGGCGCCGGTGATGGCCACCACCAGCCGACGTGACGCGCTCATGGCCGGGCCTCCGCTGCGCGCCTGGCGGCCAATGCCTGGAGCACCTGTTCGGGCTTGATCGGATAGTGCCGGAAGCGCACCCCGATGGCGTCGAACACCGCGTTGGCGATGGCCGGGCCGATGGCGACAATGGGGTCTTCGCCCACGCCCTTGGCGCCGAACGGGCCGCCGGGGTCGGGTGCGGCTTCGAGCAGGATCGTGCGGATCTCCGGCATGTCCATCGCCAGCGGCATCTTGTAGTCGACAAAGTTGGCGTTCAGCGACCGGCCCGTCTGCATGTCGATCTGGTAGTCCTCGTACAGCGTATGGCCGATGCCTTGCTGGATGCCGCCCTCGATCTGGCCCGCCGCCCCCACCGGGTGGATCACCTTGCCGATATCGTGCACCGGCACCACCTGCTTCACCGTGACGAAGCCGGTCTCGGTGTCGACTTCGACCTCCACGAAATGCGCGGCGAACGAGTACGACTTGGTCGGGTGATAGGTCGCGGTGCCCACGAACTGCGCGGCCGGCAGCCCCTTGCGCGGCATCACGGCCTCGCGCACCGTCAGGGTCGGACCCTGGCGGCCGCGCACCGAGATCACACCATCGGCGATGTCCAGTGCGTCGGGTTCGGCCTCCATCTGCTTGGCCGCCCGCGCCAGCAGTTGCGTCTTGATCTCGCCGGCCGCCATCTGCGCGGCCCGGCCCACCATGTAGGTGGTGTGGCTGGCAAAGGCGCCGATGTCCCACGGCACCACGTCGGTGTCGCCGTGCACGACCGAGACCGATTCGAACGGAATCGCCATTTCCTCGGCAACGATCTGCGCCAGGGCGGTGTGCGCGCCGGTGCCCAGGCCGGCGGCGCCGGTCAGCAGTACCACCGTGCCGTCCTCGTTCATCTTGACGATGGCGTTGCCCTGTTCCTTGATGCCCGGATAGGCGCTGCTGCCGTGCATCTCGCAGCCGACGCCCCAGCCGCGCCGGATCACGCCCTGCTGCTGGCGGGTGGTCAGGCGGCGGGCCTTCCAGTCGACGGCTTCCATGCCCCGGGCAATGCAGGCTTCCAGCCCGCGCCCGATCAGCGGATGGTTCGACGGCGCGATATCGCCTTCGCGCACGGCATTCCGGAGCTTCAGCTCGGCGGGGTCCATGCCCAGCCGCTCGGCGGCCTCGTCCATCTGGATATCGAGCGCGTAGTAAGTCTGCACTACGCCGTAGCCGCGGAATGCGCCGGCAATCGGGCTGTTGGTGTAGACGCAGCGGCCTTCCAGCCGGACGTTCTCGCAGCGATACAGCGACACCATGGCGGCGGTGCCGACATTGGTCACGCCGGGCCCATGCGAGCCGTAGGCCCCCGAGTTGAAGACCACCTTGGCCTCCCGCGCCGTGATCGTGCCGTCGTTACGGAAGCCCTGGCGCAGCCAGACCCGCGCGGGATGGCGGGTGCGGCCGCCCAGGAACGTTTCCTCGCGCGTGTATTCCATGCGCACCGGGCGGTGCGTCTCGCGTGCCAGCAGGGCGCACAGGAATTCGCTCTGGAACAGGTCCTGCTTGGCGCCGAAGCCGCCGCCCATGTGGTCCACCAGCACGCGCACCTTGTGCAGCGGCAGGCCCAGCACCTCGGCCATGATGCCGCGCACCATGAATGCGGTTTGCGTGGAAATCCACACGGTCAGGTTGCCGTTGCCGTCCCACTTGCAGGTCAGCACGTTAGGCTCCATATAGGCCGGCGTGGGGCGGCCGCCCTCGTAGACGCCTTCCAGGATGAAGTCTGCCTCGGCAAAGCCCTTGTCGACATCGCCGCGCTCGATGCGCACGGGCGGCAGCACCAGGTTACCGCCCGGCTCGCGGTCGTGGATCAGCGGGGCGCCCGGGGCCGCCGCTTCATCGACGGTGAACAGCGCGGGCAACGGCTCGTACTCGACCTCGATCAGCTCGACGGCACGCGCGGCGATGTCCTCGCTGGTGGCGGCCACGGCGGCCACGCCTTCGCCCCAGTAGCGCACCTTGTCATCGAGGATGTACTGGTCGCACGTGACCGAGGCCGAGCGCGGATGGGGCGACCCGGCGTGCAGCACGCGCGGTACGTTCTCGTGGGTCAGGATGGCCTTGACGCCGGGCAGCGCCAGCGCGGCGGCGGTGTCGATGCGGCGGATGCGCGCGTGCGCTACGTTGCAGCGCTTCATCTTTGCGTGCAGCAGCCCGGCCAGCGGCATGTCCGCCACGTACTTTGCGTTGCCGGTGACCTTGTCGAGCAGGTCCGTGCGCTTGACGCTGTGTCCGATCACGGCGTGGGTCATCGTGTGGTCTCCGGTGCGCGGTGGCATTGGGGATCGCGGCGCAGGTCCTCGGCGGTTTGCTCGATGGCCTCGACGATCTTGGTGTAGCCGGTGCAGCGGCAGATATTGCCGGCGATGGCAAAGCGGATTTCGTCGCGCGTGGGATTCGGATTGGCGTCGAGCAGCGCCTTGGCGGCCACCACGAAGCCGGGGGTGCAGAAGCCGCATTGCGCGGCCCCGCAGCGCATGAACTGCTCCTGGATCGGATGCACGGCATCGGCATGGGGCTGGATGCCCTCGATCGTGACGATCTTGCAGCCGTGGGCTTCGGGGGCCAGCATCAGGCAGCTGTTCATCGGCTTGCCGTCGACCAGGATCGTGCACGAGCCACACTCGCCCACGTCGCAGCCCTTCTTGGTGCCGGTCAGGCCGGCGTCGTAGCGCAGCGCGTCCAGCAGCGTGCTGTGCGGCTCCACAGCCAGTTCGCGCGGCTCGCCGTTGATGTCCACTTCGATCAATTTGCGCATTACAGGGTCTCCAGGGCTTGGGCGATGGCACGGCGCGTCAGCACGCTGACCATTTCGCGGCGATAGTCGGCGCTGGCGCGCACGTCGCTGATCGGGCGCGCATCCTCCATGGCGGCGTGCGCGGCCTGCAGCACCAGCGCGTCGCTGGGCGCATGCCCACGCAGCACGGCCTCGGCGCGGCGCGCGCGGATCGGCGTGGGGCCCACGGCGGCCAGCACGATGCCGATGTCGGCACACTGGCCGCGTTCCACGGTGACCGATACCGCCACGCCCACGGTGGCCAGTTCCATCTGCACGCGGCGCCCGTGCTTGATGTAGGCCTTGCCCGTATGCGGCGCCGGTGCGGGAATGGTGATGCGCGACACCAGCTCGTCCGGTTCCAGCGCGGTCTTGCCGGGCCCCTTGACGAAGTCCTCCACCAGCATCGCGCGCGACCCTTGCAGGCCGTACAGGTGCACCGATGCGCGGTCGGCGATCAGCGGTGCCAGCGAATCGGCGGACGGCGAGGCACGGCAGACGTTGCCGACCACCGTGGCGCGGTTGCGTACCTGGATCGATGCAAAGTCGGTCACGGCGCGGGCCAGGCTGGCGTAGTGGCGGCGTACCGCATACGAGGTCTCGGCTTCGCGCGTGGTGACCAGCGCGCCGATGCGCAGCCCTTCGGCCGGATCGAACGCCAGCACGTCCATGCCGGGGATCTTCTTGATGTTGATGACCTGCGCCGGCTGGCGGTGCGATTCCTTGATCTGCACGAGCAGGTCGGTGCCGCCGGCCAGTACGCTGGCGCGTCCACCGCTGCGATACAGCAGCGCCGAGGCCTCTGCCAGCGTGGCGGGTTCGAGGTATTCGAACGCTCTCATGTCGACTCCTTTTGGGGGTGCCTTTGGCCTGCGTCGCTGGCCGTGAATCCATGATGGGTGGTGCGCCATCATCGGTAAATGCCCGCAACCGGATTTATTGATCGTGTTACCCTCTGAATCGACTGCCGTGACCCATACAACAGAGCAGGGAGAGACATGCCTGGCAACATGAACGTATCGCTGCGCCAGCTACGCGCGTTTGTCGCCGTGGCCGAGGAGCGGCATTTCACACGGGCGGCCGAGAAGCTCAGCCTCTCGCAGTCGTCCATCAGCGCGCTGATCCACGAACTCGAAGTCAACCTGGGGCTCAAGCTGTTCGACCGCCATACGCGGCTGATGCAGATCACCCAGGCGGGCGCCGAACTGCTGCCGATGGTGAAGAAGGCCGTCGCCGACATCGACAGCGTGCTGGACAGCTCCGTGGACCTGCGTACGCTGGGCCGGGGACGCGTCTCGATTGCCGCCTCGTCGATCCAGGCCGCGCTGATGCTGCCGCGCTTTATCCGCGAGTTCTGCGTGGGGCATCCGGGCGTGAAGGTGGAACTGCACGACGTGGCCGAGGACGAAGTGCCGCGCATGGTCAGCGCGGGCGAAGTCGATTTCGGCATCGGCACGATCCCGGAAGGCCAGCCCGATCTGGCGGCGCACCGGCTGTCGTCGGATGCGTTCGTGATCGTCATGCCGCCCAGTCATCCGCTGGCGCGCCGCCGCGAGCTGACCTGGGAGGAAGTGGCAAAGCTGCCGGTGATCGGCCCACACCGCGGCAACCCGATCCGCGACTGCCTCGATGCGGCACTGGCCACGCGCGGTATCTCGCTGGCACGCGTGCACGAGGTGTACCTGCCACTGACGATGGTCGGCATGGTCGACGCCGGGCTGGGCATCGCGGTGATGAGCACGGCGGTGACGCGGCTGACATCGTCGCTGGGCCTGGTGGCGGTGATGCCGCAAGACCCGGTGATCTCGCGCGAGATCTCGCTGCTGACACATGCGGACCGGTCACTGTCGCCACCGGCGCAGTCGTTCAGGGACCTGCTAATGCGGCATCGGAGTGATCTGGGGAAATGATTTCTTCCCGTGGTTTTCTCCCCTCTCCCACAAAGTGGGAGAGGGGCCGGGGTGAGGGCCGGGAGTCTCTGCTTGCCGACTGGTTCAATTTGAACCGCTTGCCCTCACCCCCAACCCCTCTCCCGCAGGCGGGAGAGGGGAGCAACCCCGCCGCAAATTCAACTCAAGCCACCTTCTTCGCCAGCATCTGCGGCGCTGCTTCCGCGCCACGCACGTTGAACAGCAGGTTCAGCAGCACCGCGCACAGCGTACCCAGCAGGATGCCGTTCTGGCAGAACCTGGCCACCAGATCGGGCAACTGCGCGAAGAACTTGTCGGCCACCAGCGGAATCATGCCCAGCGCCAGGCTGACCGCCACGATGTACGCGTTTTTCTTGTTCTCCACGAAATCGACATGTCCCAGGATGCGCACGCCGGTGGCCGCCACCATGCCGAACATCACCAACGCCGCGCCGCCCAGCACGTATTGCGGGATCGACGCGGCAAAGAACGCCAGCTTGGGCAGGCAGCCGAGCACGATCAGGATGCCGCCGGCCGTGGCGCACACCCAGCGGCTGCGCACGCCAGTGACCTGAACCAGCCCGACGTTCTGCGCGTACGACGTATAGGTGAACGTGTTGAACACTGCGCCCACCAGCGCGCCCACGCCGTCGGCCCGCAGGCCGCGCGCCAGGTCGTCAGGCGTGACCGGGCGATCCACGATCTCGCCCAGCGCCAGGAACTGGCCCACGCCCTCGATCATGATGACTACCATCACCACGCACAGCGTGATCGACGTCATCAGGTCGAACGTGGGCCACCCGAAGTGAAACGGTGTGATCAGCGCCACCCAGTCGGCCGCATGCACGCCCGCGAAGCTGACCTTGCCCAGCGCCACGGCGATCACGAAGCCTGTCGTAATGCCGATCAGCACGGCGATGTTGCACAGGAAGCCCTTGAAGAACGCGATCATGCCCAGCACCGTGAGCAGGACCACCGTGGCGATGCCCAGGTTGACCGGCAGGCCATAGGCGGGGTTGGGCACCGGGCCCGTGGGCGTGCTGAGCATGGGGTTGCCCCCCGCCGCCCAGTTCACGCCCACACGCATCAGCGAGATGCCGATCACCAGCACCACGGTGCCGGTCACCACGGGCGGGAACCAGCGGATCAGCCGGCTGACGTACGGCGCTGCCACGAACGTGAACACGCCGGCCACCATCACCGCGCCGAACACGGCGGGAAGCCCGAGCGACGGATTCGAGCCGGTGGCGATGATCGGCGCAATGGCGGTGAACGTGACGCCCATCATCACAGGCAGCCGGATGCCGATCTTCCAGATGCCGATGCTCTGGATCATCGTCACCAGGCCGCAGCAGAACAGGTCCGCCGCGATCAGGAAGGCGATCTGGTCCTTGGGCAGGTGGAGCGCGCCACCGATGATCAGCGGCACGGCAATCGCGCCCGCGTACATCACGAGCACGTGCTGCAGGCCCAGCGCGGCCAGCCGAATCGGGGGCAAGACTTCATCGACCGGATGCACCGCGTCGATCCCATGCGAAGTGGATTGGGGAATCATGCTGTCTCCTTCGTCTTCCAGGCCGGAACTGCCCGCATGGTTGGTCGAAGGGGTTGCAGTGCCGCCCCCCGTGGTCTGCCGCCACGTTTTCGCCACCTGCGTGTGTCTTGTCAGGGCAGCATGCCAGCCACCGGACATTGGGTAAATGGGCCGTACGGATTAATGGATCGGGTCAGCCGATCAATGCCGCGGGGCGCCGTGTTTTGCGTCGTATCTGCTGCAGCGGTGTACCCGCGCGTCAGTGTTTTCCCGTATCGATGCGGGCCAGCAACGCTGCCGCGCGTGCCATGGCGTCGTCGTCGATACGCGCACGGATGCCGTCGAAGTTCGGCCCGCGCGTGGCGTCCAGCCCCATGCGCGACGTGGTGCCCACGCCCGACGCGGACGGATCGAGCGCGCTGCCGGGCAGCCCGTCGACCACCACCACATCGAGATGCGGCTGCAGGTGCGTGGCAATGGCCCACAACACCTGCTCGTCGCGCGTGATGTCGACATCGGCATCCACGGCCACCACCGTCTTCAGGTACGGGTCCCACCCGAGCAGCCCCAGCATGACCTGCCGCGCCTCGCCGGGCCGCGACTGGCGCAGCGCCACGTAGGCGTGGAAGTGCGTGCCGGAGCTGGGGTAGTGCACGGCCGTGACCGACGGAAAGCGCTCCATCAGTTTCTCGACCATCTCCGATTCGCGCGGAATGCGGCCCAGGTTCAGGTGCTCGGCCGAGTTGCCGCCGACCACATCCACCAGCCAGGCGTCGGCGCGCCGCATCACGGTTTCCACGCGCAGCAGGTTGTTGGTGGAGCGGTCCGACGAATACCCGGTGAACTCGCCGAACGGGCCTTCGTCGACGCGCGCAGATGGATCGATCACCCCTTCGAGCACGATCTCGGCATGCGCCGGTACCGCGATGCCGTAGCGCGGCGTGCGCACGACCTCGAGCGGCGCGCCGAACAGCCCGCTGGCAACGTGCCGCTCATCCACGCCATACGGCAGGCGCGCCGCGCCGGCCAGCATGAACAGCGGATGCGTGCCGATCACCATGGCCACCGGCAGCGGCCTGCCCAGTTCCACGGCGCGCTGGTACATGCGCCAGAGGTGGCCGCGCGAGTGCAGGCTGGTGGCGATCTCCGTGGGCGAGTGCAGCATCGAACGGTGATAGCTGGCGTTGCCGAAGCCGGCTTCGCGGTCCTCGGCGATCAGGATGGCGTTGGTGATATACGGCCCGCGATCGGTGGCGAAATGCCGGATCGCAGGCAGCGTCGCCAGGTCGACCTGCTCCTCCACGATGCCGGTCACGGCGCCCGATTCCAGCACGCGCGGCGTCATCAGCCGGCGGCTACGCGCCTGGTACTCGGCATGGATGCCGGCAGGCGCCACGCCCAGCATGCGGCCCACGCGTTCGCGCGACGCAAACAGGTTGGTGACCAGCGGCGTGCCCAGGCCGGCCACGTCGTCGAATACCAGCACGGGATGGCGATCGTGGGCGGCCAGCGTCCAGACCAGCGCGGTGGGCTCCTGGTTGGCGGTGACCGGCTCGCGCACGGTCAGGACATCGTCGGGAAAGGCCGCACGATAGGCGGCGAGGAAGGTGTGAAAGTCCTGCGAGGTATCGTCGAAATTCGGTTCGAACCCCGGCGAGGACGGGCTTGCTGCAGTCATGGCATGGCTCCGCTTGGGAACTTCCAACGGGAAACCGTTGCCGCGCGCGGACGCCACCGCGTTGGCGGCGTCCGCGCGTGACCAGACGGGAAGGATGGGTCGGTGCGCCGGCCGAAGCCTTAGCGCGTGCTGGCGTACGTATCCTTCAGACGGGCCTGTGCCTCCTCCTGCGTCTTCGGCGGGGCGGTGGGCTCGATGCCGACCAGGCGCGCGATGTTGTTGCCCATGTAGTCTTCCAGGCCGTCCTCGTCCAGATCCATGCCCTGCGGCGCGGGGCCGCAGAGCATCTCAAGCTCGCGCAGCCACATGCCGGGCTCGTTCGGCGGGGTGTCGGTGCCGAACACGATCTTGTCGCGCGGCAGCTGCCGGGCGAACTCGACGATGCGCGACTGGAAGCACCAGCCCGATTCGCAATACACGTTCGGCGTATCCATGGCCATCCAGAACGCCTCGAACGAGTAGTTGCCGCCGGTCTGGATGCCGAAGTGCCCGATGATGAAATTGACCATCGGGAATTCGCGGATCACCGGGTAGAACATCGTCGGGATCGTGTAGGGGCCGTCGCCGGTGTGGATCAGCACCACGATGTTGTACCTGGCGCAGACCTTCATCGCCGGGCGCAGCCAGTCCAGCGCGCGGTCGGGACGGTAGCCGTGCATGTTGGCGTGGAGCTTCAGCATCTTGAAGCCGTATTCCTTGATATGGAATTCCAGCTCCAGCGCGCCTTCTTCCGGGCCCCAGCGCGGGTTGAACGTGAAGTTGCCGATAAAGCGGTCAGGGTACTTCTGGCACAGGCTGGCCACGTAGGCCATGTAGTCGCGGATGCCTTCGCGGCCGCGCCGGTTGCCGTCGCGATAGCCGGTGTTGCCGGGCGGCGGCTGGATGAACCCCATGTCGATACGGCGCGGCTTGCCGTTGATCATGTACGGGCCGTCCATCATCTTCAGCATGCGCTCGCCGTTGAACGGCTCGCCGGTATGGCGCCAGGCCTCGTCGACGAGGTTGGTCGGGTGCAGGTGGGTATCGATAATCATGTTCGTGTGCTCCGTCGGAATCTCGTTTGCGTCGTCCGCGTCATGCGGCCAGCCGTGCCTTCGCTTCTTCGAGCGTGCGCGGTACGGGCGTCGGCTCCAGGCCGATCATGCGGGCGACGTTGTTGCCGAGGTAGTCCTCGAGCGTGTCTTCGTCGAGATTGAGGCCCTGCGGCGGTTCGAAGCAGAGCACCTCCAGCAGCCGCAGCCACATGCCGGGCTCGTTGGGCGGCGTGTCGGAGCCGAACAGGATCTTGTGCTTCGGCAACACCTTGGCGAATTCGACGATGCGCGACTGCAGGCACCAGCCCGATTCGCAATAGACGTTGGGCATGTCCATGGCCATCTGGAACGGCTCGAAGCAGTACACGCCGCCGGTCTGCACGCCGAAGTGGGCCATGATGAAGTTCACGGTCGGAAACTCCTTCATCATCGGCACCCATTCGGTGGGGATGCTGTACGGGCCGTCGCCGGTATGCAGCTTGACCAGTACGCCAAGCTCCGCGCATTTCTGCAGCGCCGGGCGCAGCCAGTCCAGCGCGCGGTCGGGGCGATAGGCATGCATGTTGGCCTGGAACTGGACCATCTTGAAGCCGAGCCGCTTCACGTAGTGCTCGATCGCGTTGACGCCGTTCTCCACGCCGCAGCGCGGGTTGTAGACGAAGCAGCCGATAAAGCGGTCGGGGTACTTCGCCACCATCTCGCGCGTGTACGCCATGTAGGAATCGATGGACTCCGCGCCTGACTGCACGCCGTCGGTGTACGTGTAGATGGTGTTGCCCTGCGGCGGCTGGATAAAGGCGCGGTCGATGCGGCGCGGCTTGCCGTTGATGGTGAACGGTCCGTCCATCATCTGGATCAGGCGCTCGCCGGTGAACGGATCGCCGTCGTGCCGCCAGGCCAGGTCGACCAGGTTGGTCGGGTAACAGCTGGTGTCGATGATCATTGAGATCCCCTAACGATGACTCTGGTGAAAGACTTGGAGTCGTGTCAGGGAGGTGGGACCGGTGGGGTCATGGCGCCACTGACAGAAACTCCGTCAGTGAGCAATCTCCAGATGAACGTCGCGGCGTTGCGCCGCTGCTGTTCGATCGACCGCTTCTACCCACGCGTTCGTTATATAGCCTGCCGTTTGCGCGCGTCAAGCGCATCTTGTGGTGCGCTGCACGAATAACGATAGGCAAAAACATTCGTTCTGCGCCACGTGCCGCGTTCTTAGCATGACCGCTTTCCCGAGAAATCCGGTTCAGGAGAGAGGCGTATGACAAGAACGACAGCAGCGTCCCCAGATCGAAAGGCCCCGGCGCGCCGGGTGATGGCAGGTCTGTGCGCCACGGCGCTGGCGCTGATGGGCGGATGCGGCAGCGACGACACGCCGACAACGTCGTCCAACAATCCGGCGCCGACAACGGTGGCGACGAAGAAGCCCAACATCATCTTCATCATGGCCGACGACCTCGGCTATTCGGACCTGGGCGCGTTCGGCAGCGAGATCCGCACCCCGAACCTCGATGCGCTGGTCAGGCAGGGCCGCATTCTGGCCAACCACCATACGGCGGCGGTCTGCGCCGTGACGCGCTCGATGATCATCTCGGGCACCGACCACCATCTGGTGGGGCAGGGCACCATGGCTACCACCGACGTGAACTACGTCGACGAGAACAACGCGCCGAAGCCCGGCTACGAGGGCTATCTGAACGACCGCGCGCTGTCGATCGCGCAACTGCTCAAGGACGGCGGCTATCACACGTACATGGCCGGCAAGTGGCACCTGGGCAGCGGCCTGCCCAACGCCACGAACCAGGGCGCGAACGTGGGCGCGTCGTCGCCGGGCCAGACGCCGGTGTCGTGGGGCTTCGAGAAGAGCTACGCGCTGCTGGGCGGCGGTGGCGACCACTTCGGCCGCAACGGCAGCACCGCCTATGTGGAAGACGACCACTACGTCACGCCGAACACCACCAACTTCTTCTCGTCCGACTTCTATACGTCGACGATCCTCAAGTACATCGATTCGAGCACCGGCAAGAATGCCGACGGCAAGCCGTTCTTCGCCTACCTGACCTACCAGGCGCCGCACTCGCCGCTGCAGGCGCCGGCGGCGTACATCGACCGCTACAAGGGCGTCTACGATGCTGGCTACGAGCCGATCCGCGCGGCCCGGCTGGCGCGGCAGAAGGCACTGGGGCTGATTCCGGCCGACTTCAAGCCCAACGCCGGGCGCGACGAGTCGCTGGCCGTGACGCCGAAATCCGCGAACTGGGGCACGGCAACGGCGAACTACATCACGTCGACCAACAGCGCCGCGCAGGGCGGCGTGGACACGCGCGTGGCCAATGCCAACAAGAAGTGGGACAGCCTGACGGCCGACGAAAAGCGCGCGCAGGCCCGCTACATGGAAATCTTCGCGGCGATGGTCGAGAACCTGGACGACAACGTCGGCCGCCTGGTGCAGCACCTGAAGGACATCGGCGAGTACGACAACACGCTGATCGTGTTCCAGAGCGACAACGGCCCGGAAGCCAGCTACTACGAGTTCAGCGGCAACTACGACCAGAGCTACGACGCGAAGAACGCCGACCCGGCGGTCTACCCGACGCTGGGCACCACGGCCTACAAGGGCTCCAGCAATCTGGACTACGGGCAGCGCTGGGCCGAAGTCAGCGCCACGCCGTTCCGGCTCTGGAAGTCGTACCCGGCCGAAGGCGGCCATTCGGTGCCGACCATCGTCAAACTGCCGGGCGCGGCGCCCGCGCAGCAGGCCGCAAAGCTCGATGCCTTCACGCATGTGGTGGACCTGGCGCCCACGTTCCTGGACATTGCCGGCATTGCCGCGCCCAGCACGCCGGCGGCTGCCCTGTACGACAGCAAGGGCGTGAACCGCAATGCGGGCAAGGTGGTCTACGACGGCCGCAACGTGTATCCGATCACCGGGCTGTCGCTGCTGCCCACGCTGCAGGGCAAGGCCAGCGCACCGGCGCGGACCACGTTCGCCGAGGAGCTGTACGGCCGTACCTATGTCTACGCCGACAACTGGAAAGCCACGTGGATCGAGCCGCCGTTCGGGCCGGCCAACGGCGAATGGCAGCTCTTCGACATCCGCGCGGACCGTGGCGAGACCAACGACCTGGCCGTGCAGCGGCCCGACGTGGTGGCCGATCTGAAGGCGAAGTGGAACGACTATGCCAAGGCCGTCGGCGCGGTGCTGCCGAAGGTCCCCGGCATGATCTATTGAGGCGGCCGTGCAATTGCTTCGAACATCGTTCAGATGCCATCGGCTCTGGATGGTGGCCGGCGCGGCGTTCGTCGTCGGGCTGGCCGCCACGCTGGCGGTGCGTGCCGTGCCGCTGCATGGCGCGGCGGCACTCGGCACGCCGCACCAGTGCACTACCTACGCCGGTCTCCCGGACGACTGGCGCCAGCAGAAGACGGCAGGCATGGCCCACGTGCGCGGCGGCGAGTTCGTGCCGGGCACGACGCTCGGCTATCCCGACGAACGGCCCGCGGGCAAGGCACGCGTGGCCAGCTTCTGGATCGACCGCACCGAGGTTACCAACGCGCAGTTCGCCGACTTCGTGCGCGCCACCGGCTATCGCACCGAGGCGGAACGCGCCGGCGAGGCCGTGGTGTTCCACAAGCCGACGGGCGACGAGCTTCAGCAACGGCCGTACGCGTGGTGGTCGATGGTGCGCGGGGCCGACTGGCGTCATCCGGCTGGCCCGGCATCGAGTATCGATGGCAAGGGCAACCAGCCGGTGACGCTGGTCACGCAGGCCGATGCGCGGGCCTACGCGCAGTGGCTCGGCCGCGATCTGCCGACGGAGGACGAATGGGAATACGCGGCCAAGGCCGGCCAGTCGGGCGCGGCGCTGGAGACCGCGCCCAGCAGCGCCGACGGCACGCCAACCGCCAATTACTGGCAAGGTGTGTTCCCGGTGCTGAACAGCGCCCGCGACGGCTTCGAGGGCCTGGCCCCGGTGGGATGCTTCACAGCGAACGCCTTCGGCCTGTACGACATGATTGCCAACGCGTGGGAGTGGACCGCCGACCCCTACACGGGGCCGCGCCAGTCGCACGCCAACGGCGATACCGCGTACGTTGCCGCGTTGTCGGCGCGTCCCGGCAACGCACGCGACACCCGCATGGCCGTCATCAAGGGCGGATCGTTCCTGTGCGCGCCGGACTTCTGCGTGCGATACCGGGCATCGGCGCGCGAGCCGGCCGAGCGCGACCTGCCGACCTCGCATATCGGTTTCCGGACGGTGCTGCGCGATGACTGAGTCGATGGTCAGGGCGCTGGCGGTGCTGCTTGGCCTGGTAGGAGCGGTGCAACCGCTGGCCTGGGCCGACACCCCGCGCGTGGTCCGCATCGGCGTGGTGACGCCAGCCGACCGCGAACTGGTGGAAGCCGCGTCGTCAGGCACCCCGACCGGCGCCGTGCAGCTCCAGCCCGTGCCGCTGCCCGGCATCGCCGAGGTGCGCAAGGCGTTGCGCGCGCGGCGCATCGATGCCTCGATTGCCGAGGACGCCCAGGCGCTGGCGGACGACCCATCGGTCTGCACGGTGGCACATACGGTGACGTACCCGATGGGACTGTACGCGGAGAAGATTGCGGCGCTGCGGCAGGTGCCCGTCAACGCGGTCGTGGCGATACCGGCGGAGCGCGCCGCGCAGGGACGCGCGCTGCTGCTGCTGCAAAACCATGGGCTGATCCGCATCGATGGCGATGCCGGCTTGCGGCCGCAGGTTGGCGACATCGTCGACAACCCGCGCAAGCTCCGATTCCAGCGCTTGCCAGCGCAGCGGCTGGCCGCCGCATTGCATGGCGGGGCGCTGGTCGCGCTGCCCTACGCCGCCGCCGACGCGGCCGGGCTGGCGCCGGCGCGCGATGCGCTCGGCATCGAGGATGCGCGCGTGCCGTGGGCCAACGTGCTGGCCGTGCGTGCGGCGGATTGCCGGGCGGCGTGGGTGGCGCCGACGGTCGGCGCGCTGCATTCGCCGGCCGTGAAGTCGTTCATCCTGACGCGCTTCAACGATTCGGTGCGCCGGCCATGGTAGACGACGCGCCGGTCTCCATCGGGTTCCAGTGCACCGCGTGCGGCAAGTGCTGCAACTCGCCGCCGCTAATGAGCATGGACGAACTGTTCCGGCATGCCGACCGCTTTGTCGGCGCGCTGTCCCTGCGGCGTGTGCGGGCTCCCAGGGCCGGCACGCAGCATCGGGTGGACGGGCGGATGGTCGAGGTCACTGACGATGACGTCGCCGCGTTTGCCGCGCTGGCAAGCCGCCAGGGCCACCCGCTGCCCGGCGGCGATACGCTGATGATCGCCACGCAGGCCATCGACTATCCGTCGCGCGGCCGCTGCCCGGCATTGGCCGACGATGGCCACTGCAGCATCCACGCGTCCCGCCCGTCCACCTGCGCCATGGTGCCGCTCGATGCCTGGGTGCCTGACCGGCTCCAGGCGGTGTCGCTGGCAGCCAGGCGGCGCGGCGGCGAGCACGATATCGGCGCCGACTGCCTGACCGTCCTGCCGCAACGTACGTTTCCGGTCGGATACATCCCGCTGGTTGCCGCAGGCGCGGTGGCCGACCCTGGCTACGCCACCGCGCTGGCCTGGCGCCGCGCCGACGAGGCCGCGGACAAGCATCTCTGGGGCGATGCCGTGTGCCGCCTGCTGATGCCCGAATTGCTCGGCCCCTCGCGGGGCATCGACGGCATTCCGTTTGACGGCTACCGGACCCTGCCGCTGGCCCCGGTACTGGCCGTGCTGGCCGACGGCGGCCCGGACGCCCGCGCCCGATGCCTCGACTACATCGCCGCCCAGCGCCGGCTGATCGCCGCGACCGTCGACGCGGCCGTGGGCCGGCGGCTGGCTCATGACAAGCCAATGACGGCGCAACTGAGAGGCTTCGAGACGGCACTGGTCGCCCTGGAGCGCCGTCTGACGCACTGATCATTTGTGATGCATTAGGCCTATGTATCGGATTTAGCCCGTCTTCGTATCGTCTTTGTATCGTTTCTGTATCAAAAAGCCTAAAGATCCACTTTTGTTCGACGTAAACGTGGATGTCAGGACATTCAGGCGACGCAGCGCCTGGGTGACAACCAGAAACGAACAAGAAGAAGGGCAAAAACCATGGCAGCGATTTCTTCCATCGGGGTGGGGCCAACCTCGAACTGGCCACATTGCTGGACAAGCTGTCCGAAGCCGAGCGCGCGCCGCTGAAGGCGCTGGACAACCAGCACTCGGCCTTCCAGACCCGCCTGACCGCCTATGGCACGGTCAAGAGCATGCTCACCAGCTTCCAGGCCACGGCCAAGGCGCTGATGAACCGGGACACCTTCGGCGCGGTCAAGTCCGCCGTGGGCAATTCCGACATCATGACGGTGACCACCGCCGCCAACGCCGTGCCCAGCGACCTGAGCGTCAACGTGACGCGCCTGGCGCAGGCCCAGTCGCTGGCCGGCAACGGCTACGCCAAGCAGGACGTGCAGATTGGTTCCGGCACGCTGACGTTCGAGTTCGGCACGACCACCGGCTGGGACGAAGCCAGCGGCACGTACGTGAGCCCGGCGTTCACCCCGAACGCCAGCACCACCGCCGTGCCGAACCCGCGCACGGTCACCATCGATCCGGGCAAGGGGTCGCTGCAGGACATCCGCGATGCCATCAACAAGGCCGGCATCGGCGTCAAGGCCAGCATCATCAACGATGGCAGCGCCACGCCGTACCGCCTGATCCTGACGTCCGACAAGACCGGCGAGACGATGAGCATGCGCATCTCGGGTTCGTCGCCCGAGCTGCAGGGGGTGGCGGGCTACGACCCGACCACGCCGGGTTCGAACGCGATGAAGGAAACGCTGCGCGCCACCAACGCGGCGCTGACGGTCAACGGCATTGCCATCACCAGCACCAGCAACTCCGTGGTGGACGCCGCGCAGGGCGTGACCATGACGCTCAAGAAGACCGGCACGACGTCGCTGTCGCTGACGCAGGACACCGACAGCATCAAGAATTCCATCCAGGCGATGGTCACCGCCTACAACAACATCCAGTCGACCATCAAGTCACTGACCGCCTTCGACACCAAGGCGATGACCAAGGGCGCGCTGAACGGCGACACGTCGATCCGTGGCATCCAGACGACGATCCGCGCCGTGCTGAACACGCCCGAACAGGGCATGCCGGCCAACGCCCCGACCATGCTGGCCGCGATTGGCGTGTCGATGCAGAAGGACGGCACGATGGCCATCGACAGCAAGAAGCTGGACGCCGCGCTGAAGGACAACCTGCCCACCGTGACGCAGCTGTTCTCGGGCGACGGCTCCACCGGTGGCTTCGGCCGCCGGCTGTCCGAGGCCGTGGACCGCATGACGGGCGAAAGCGGCCCGATCGGCGCGGTCACCACCGGCATCGAGCGCAGCATGAAGGACATCGAGAAGCGCTACGAGGATATGAGCGGCCGCATCGACGCCAAGATCGAACGCTACCGCAAGCAATTCACGGCGCTTGACCTGGCGGTGGCCCAGATGAACAACACGAAGAACTACCTGACGCAGCAGTTCCAGGCGCTGACCAATTCGAAGAAGTAAGACGCTTCGGGTTGCCGCCCGGTGCGGCAGCGGAAGACAGGGCGATGGCTTTGGCCGTCGCCCTTTTGTTTGTGGATCCTGTTCCATGGCGGCGCCGGAAACAAACGGCCCGCATCGCTGCGGGCCGGCAAATTTGGCTGAACTGCCATAACGCTTTCACGCGTCTCTTCCTCTACACCTTCTCTACACCTTCTTTTCACCCACCTTCCACCTCGCCCGCCTTACAACGCTCCCGCCAGCCTGAACTGACCCACCGCGCGGTGCAGCGCGTCGGCCTGGTCTTCCAGCGATGCCGCCGCCGCGGTGGCTTCCTCCACCAGTGCGGCGTTCTGCTGGGCCATCTGGTCCATCTGGGACACGGCCTGGTTGACCTGCTCGATGCCGCCGGTCTGTTCCTCGGTGGCCGCGCGCATTTCGCCCATCAGGTCGGTCACGCGCTTCACCGCGTCGACGATTTCCTCCATGGCCTTGCCGGCGCCTTCCACCAGCAGGGCGCCGTCCTCCACGCGCTGCGCGGAATTGTCGATCAGCGCCTTGATCTCCTTGGCGGCCGTGGCGGACCGCTGCGCCAGGCTGCGCACCTCGCCGGCCACCACGGCAAAGCCGCGGCCCTGCTCGCCGGCCCGCGCGGCTTCCACGGCGGCGTTCAGCGCCAGGATGTTGGTCTGGAAGGCAATGCCCTCGATCACGCCGATGATGTCGACCACCTTGCCCGACGCGGACTTGATCTCGCCCATCGTCTCCACCACCTTGTGCACGATCTCGCCGCCGCGCACCGCGATGTCCGACGCGCCTTCGGCCAGATGCGCGGCCTGTCGCGCGTTATCGGCGCTCTGGCGCACGGTGCTGGTCAGTTCCTCCATGCTCGCGGCGGTTTCTTCCAGCGACGCGGCCTGTTCCTCGCTGCGGCGCGACAGGTCGACGTTGCCGGCGGCAATCTGGCGCGCGGCGCCGGCGATGGAATCGGCCGACCCACGGATCTGGCCGATGGCGCCGGTCAGGCGTGCCTGCATCTGCTGCATGTTGTACAGCACGCTGTCGCGATCGTTCGGCGCGGTTTGCACGTGGGTGCCCAGGTCGCCGTCGGCAATGCGCGCGGCAATCCGCGACGTCAGCGCCGGCTCGCCGCCCAGCTGCCGCTGCAGGCTGATCGAGATGCGCACCATCACCACGCTCATCAGCGCCCCCACCGCCACCAGCCAGCCCAGCGCCTTCCAGAGCGCGGTGCGGAATTCGGCCTGGATATCGTCCAGGTACAGGCCGGCGATGAAGTTCCAGTCCCACGGCCGGAAGTTGAGCGTGTAGCTGAGCTTGGGCTGCGGCGCCTCGGCGCCGGGCTTGGGCCACAGGTATTCGATGAACCCCTTGCCGGTGGTCTTGCCGATCTGCGCGATATCGCGGAACAGGTAGACGCCGTTGGCATCCTTCATGTCGGACATGTTCTTGCCGTTCAGCTCGGCCTTGATGGCATGCATCAGCACCGTGGTGTCGGAGCGCATGATCGTGAAGTAGCCGTCGGCGCCAAAGCGCATGGCGCGCACGCGGTCGATGGCCTGCTTCTGGGCTTCCTCGACACTGATCTTGCCGGCGCGCGCCATGGCCTCGTATTCGGCAACCACTGAATTGGCGGTGTCGGTCACCTGCTCCAGCGCGACCTTGCGATCCTGCAGCCGCTGCTCGCGCATCTGCCAGACGTTCCACAGCGTGATGGCCAGCAGGCAGACCCAGCTCAGCACCAGCGGCAGCATGAGCTTCTTCCTCAGACTCAGTTCTTGCAACATCCCTACTCCTCCATTTTCGCGTCGTTGATCGTCGGGACGCTTGTCGAGACGTCCTCTCTATGAGCGGCGCTAACGGCCAGCCGAAGCGGAAACTTGATTGAGGATTGCTACCAATAGGGTATTGGTGGGGGTATTGGGAGGTATTGGCGGGGCAATAGTGGAGAAGGCGCCGCTTGTGCGCGGTGCCAACGATCCGCGCCGTAACAACGGCGTGGACAATGACCCCGTGCCGTGCCGGGCCGCCTGGGCCTGATGAGCCTGTGCCTGCGCGGGCTGGAGGCACCGGTCGCGGCCTGATTGTCATCCCACGCCATCGACCCAGGGGGCTCGGGTGTGCCTTGGGGCCGCTGGGTTTGCGCCCAGCGCATCGGCCCAGGGCATCGGCCTAGCGCATCGGCCTAACGCATCGGCAGATTGCCGATGGCGTTGCCGCCACCCTGGCCGGTGCCGATGCGCGGATCGCGGCGCGCCGGCATGATGCCATCGTCCGCCATGCGCTGTTGCAGGTCCTGGTCGGTCAGCTGGCAGTAGTCCTTGCCCAGTTCGCGCGTCACGGCGTCGGATACCGACTGCGGCATGGCCTTGCGCAGCAGGCCCAGGAAGCGCGGCGGGGCGATCACGACCAGTTCGTCGAAACGCTGCTTGTTGCGGGCATCCTCCAGCATCTTCGCCACCCGGCGCGCAAACAGTTGCGCTTCCTGGTGGATTTCGTCCTCGCCCGCCGACGACACGACGGTGGCCGTGCGGCCCGTGTGCGCGCCGGGGTGGCCGGCATCGCCCTGCACGGACGCCTGCCCCCGCCGACCATAGGCGTCGCGCCGCAGGTCGGCATTGTCCGCATGGGCACCGGCGTCCGTGATCTTCTCGACCTCTTCCAGGCGCGCATTGTCACCGCCTGCGGCGACTATCCTGGCGACACCCTCGTCCGCAACAAGGATCCAGACTGTTTTCATAAGACGTCTCCGATGGTGGCCTGGCAATCCAGGCCCATGGAGACAAGGTCTGCAAGCGCCACGCCACCCGCGCAGCGGGCCATCGCCATGCATTTCTGGCGGATATGCGATGCCGGGCGGACGGCGATTGCAGCTTCGACACGCAGCGACGCAAGAATTGCCGGCCCGGCGATTGGCGGCGCGGGCGTAATCAACCGTAACCAAACCGCCGCCGCGCAATATCAGCCATGGGTTGCTGCAGCAAATGAGAACAATTATCATCCTTCGGGTTTTGGCGAGATTGTGATGTCGTCGCCAGTTCCTCCGCGGATGACGCGCCGTCCGGCGCACCCCGCGTATCTGCTTCCGTACCCGAATGACCGACACCGCGCCAGTGACCGGCCAGCAGCGCCGCGCGTTCTGGCTCAAGCATCTTCACCAGTGGCACTGGATCAGTTCCGCGATCTGCCTGATCGGGATGCTGATGTTCGCCATTACCGGTTTCACCCTTAACCACGCCGGCCAGATCGAGGCCCGGCCGAAGGTCGTCACGCGCAGCGAAACCGCCCCGCGCGACGTGCTGGGCGCGCTGCGCGCGGCCATGCCGCCGGGCGCCGACACGAAAAACCAGAAGGGCCCCGTGCCACCGGTGCTGGCCGACTGGCTGGCCCGCACGCTCGATGTCGATGCGACGGGGCGCGATGCCGAATGGTCGGCCGATGAAATCTACGTGGGCCTGCCGCGTCCGGGCGGCGACGCCTGGGTCAGCGTGGCGCTTGATTCCGGCGAAGTGCAGTTCGAATCCACCTCGCGTGGGGCGATCTCGTACCTGAACGATCTTCACAAGGGCCGCAACACCGGCCGCGCCTGGAGCCTGTTCATCGATGTCTTCGCCGTCGCCTGCCTGGTGTTCAGCGTGACCGGCCTGTTCCTGTTGAAGCTGCATGCGTCGGGCCGCGTGGCCACCTGGCCGCTGGTGGGGGCCGGGCTGGTGATCCCGCTGCTGCTGGCCATCCTCTATATCCACTGATCCCATTCCATCGAAAAAGGTTTTTCAATGCGCCGACTCCTGACCGTCACCTTGACCGGCCTTGCCGCCGCGCCGCTGACACCGGCCCTGGCCGCCGACCTGAACGTCAAGGTGGAGATTCCCCGCCTGAACGTGGCCGAATACCACCGCCCGTACGTGGCGATGTGGATCGAACGCGCCGACCAGAGCCCGGTGCAGACGCTGGCGGTCTGGTACGACGCGAAGAACAAGGAAGGCGAGGGCACGAAGTGGCTCAAGGACATGCGCCAGTGGTGGCGCAAGGCCGGCCGTGACATGCAGATGCCCGCCGACGGCATTTCCGGCGCCACGCGCGCACCGGGCGAGCATGCGCTGACCTTCAGGGACGGCAAGGCCCCGCTGGGCAAGCTGCCCGCCGGCGACTACCAGCTGGTGGTGGAGGCCGCGCGCGAGGTGGGCGGCCGCGAACTGGTGCGCGTGCCGTTCTCGTGGCCGGCCAAGGCTGCCCAGATCACCAGCGCCAAAGGCGAACACGAACTCGGCGGCGTGACCGTCGAAGTCAAACCTTGATGCGAACCGACGTACGGAGTCCGACCATGACCAAGCCTGCCCGCTTCCCTTCCCGTTTTTCTACCCGCCTTGCCGTCCTGGCGCTGGCCGCCCTGGCCCCGCTGGCCGCCCATGCGCACCGCCAGTGGCTGCTGCCGTCGGCCACGGTGCTGTCCGAAAAGGACGCCTGGGTCACCGTGGACGCCGCCGTGTCCAATGACCTGTTCTACTTCGAACATATGCCGATGCGGCTGGACAACCTGGCCGTGACGGGGCCCGACGGCAAGACCGCCGTGCCGGCCGAAAACGCGTCGACCGGCAAGTACCGCAGCACCTTCGACCTGCACCTGACGCAGCCCGGCACCTATCGCGTGGCCGTGATCAACCAGGGCGTGTTTGCCAGCTGGAAGGAAAACGGCCAGACCAAACGCTGGCGCGGCGCGGCCGATACGTTCGCGCAGAACGTGCCGGCCGGCGCGCAGGACCTGCAGGTCAACGAGGTTGCGGGCCGCATCGAGACCTATGTCACCAACGGCCGGCCGACCAGGCAGGTGCTGACCACCACGGGCAAGGGCATGGAACTCGCGCCGATCACCCATCCCAACGACCTGATCGCCGGGGAAACGGCCAGCTTCCGCCTGCTGCTCGATGGCAAGCCGGCGGCCAACCAGAAGGTGTCGGTGGTGCCGGGCGGCATTCGCTACCGCGACCGCCTGAACGAGATCGCGGCCACGACCGACGCCGACGGCAAGTTCAGCGTCAAGTATCCGGCCCCGGGCATGTACTGGATGGAAGCCGAGACGCGCGACGACAAGACGTCGGTCAAGGAAGCCAAGGCGCGCCGGGTCACCTATGCGGTGACGGTGGAAGTGCTGCCGCAATAACGAACCTCCCATGCACCGCGTGCTGATCCCCGTCGCGCTGTCCGCGTCCCCGCCTTCGCCCATCGCGCAAGGGCGGGTGCGGCAATGGGCCGGCGAAACGATGGGCACCACGTGGTCGGTCAGCGCAGTGCTTGGGCCGGGGCAGCCGTCCGGGGATGTCGAAGCCGGCATCCGCGCCGTGCTCGACGGCGTCATCGCGCAGATGAGCAACTGGTCCGACGTGTCGGACGTGTCGCGCTTCAACCAGGCCGCCGCCGATAGCTGGGTGACGCTGCCGGCTGACTGCTTCGCAGTGCTGCAGGCCGCGCTGCAGACGGCACGCGACAGCGGCGGTGCCTACGACCCCACGGCAGGCCCGCTGGTGGATCTGTGGGGATTCGGCCCGGCCGGGCGCCGCACCGCCGCGCCGTCGGTGGACGACGTGATGCGTGTGCGCGAACGATGCGGCTGGCAGCGGCTCGATATCGATGCCGGACAGCGCCGCTTGCGCCAGCCCGGCGGCGTGTCGCTGGACTTCTGCGCCATCGCCAAGGGCTTTGCCGTCGATGCCGTGTCGCGCCGTCTTCACGCGCAAGGACTGGTGCACCATCTGGTGGAGATCGGCGGCGAACTGCGCGGCCAGGGGCTGAAGCCCGACGGCATGCCGTGGTGGGTCGAACTGGAATCGCCCACCGCCGACGGCACCGCGCCCACGCGTACGCTGGTTGCGCTGCTGGGTTTGTCGGTGGCCACGTCGGGCGACTATCGCCGCTATTTCGAGCAAGACGGGCGGCGCTTTGCCCATACGATCGATCCACGCACCGGCTACCCGGCCGCGCACGCGCTGGCATCGGTCACCGTGATTCACCGCGATTGCATGCTGGCCGATGCGCTGTCTACCGCGCTGACCGTGCTGGGCCCGCAGGGCGGCATGGCTTTCGCGCAGCGTCAGGGGCTGGCCGCGCGATTCCTGGTGCGCACGCCGGACGGTTTCGACGAACTCACCACGCCAGCCTTTGCGGCGATGCTGTCATGACGCGCGGGCCGTGGTGGATCGTTTTCGCGGCCGGCGTGGCGTTGGCCATGCTGGCGCGCGGCCGCACCTTCATCGCGGCGGGTGTGGTCATCGCCTATGTCGCGTTCTGCGCCGGCGTGATCGGCGCGCACTGGCGCCGCCGGGCGCTGCGTGCAGCGCTGTCCAACGATGGTGGCAGCCAAGGCAAGCCGACGCTGGTGGCCTATGCCAGCCAGACCGGCTTTGCCGAGCAACTGGCGACGCAGACCGCGCGGGCGCTGCAGGGCGCGGGCATGCCGGTGCAGTTGCTGTCGTTCGCCGATCTCGATGGCGCAAAGCTGGCTGCGTGCGGGCAGGCGCTGTTCCTGGTCAGCACCACGGGCGAGGGCGACGCCCCGGACACGGCTTCAGGCTTCGCGCGCAAGCTGTCGTCGGGCGCCACGCCCGATGCGCTGAAGCAGTTGCGCTACGGCATCCTGGCGCTGGGCGACAGCAGCTACGCGCGCTTCTGTGCCTTCGGGCATGCGCTGTCCGGCTGGCTGCAGCGCCATCAGGCCGAGCCGCTGTTCGACATGGTCGAAGTCGACAATGGCGACCCCGGCGCGCTGCGGCACTGGCAAAACCATCTTTCGGCGCTGAGCGGCGGGGCCGAGATCGAGGACTGGGAGCGCCCACGCTACGGGCGATGGCAACTCGTGGAGCGCCGGCTGCTGAACCCGGGCAGCCTGGGGCAGCCGGCATGGCACCTCTCGCTGGTGCCCGAAGACGGCGTCGACCTGGCGTGGCAGGCGGGCGATATCGCCGAGGTCGGCCCGTGCCAGCCGCCCGACGTAGTGGCGCGGCTGCTCGACCGGCTGTCACTCGATGGATCGACGAAAGTCCGCTGCGACAGCCGTCCGATGACGCTGGCCGATGCCCTGGCCACGCGACTGCCGCTGCCCGATGCCCATATGGACACGATGGCTGGCCTGGCGCCGCAGGCGCTGATCGATGCGCTGCCGGCGTTGCCCCATCGCGAATACTCGATTGCATCGCTGCCGGCCGATGGCCGGCTCGACCTGCTGGTGCGCCAGACCGTGCGTGCGGACGGCAAGCTCGGGCTGGCGTCCGGCTGGCTGACGCACTACGCCGCCGACGGCACGCATATCGCGCTGCGCGTGCGGAGCAATCGCGGCTTCCACGCGCCCGACGACGACCGGCCGCTGATCCTGATCGGCAACGGTACCGGGCTGGCCGGCCTGCGGGCGCTGATCAAGACCCGCGCCGCCGAGGGCAGGCATCGCAACTGGCTGCTGTTCGGCGAGCGCTCCGCCGCGCATGACGATTTCCACGGGGCAGAACTGGCGGCCTGGCAGGCGCAGGGCGTGCTGCAGCGGGTCGACCGCGCCTGGTCGCGCGATGGCGCGGCGCCGCACTACGTGCAGGACGCGGTGCGGGCCGCCGCCGCCGACATCGCCGAATGGGTGGCGCAGGGCGGGGCAATCTATGTCTGCGGCAGCCTGCAGGGCATGGCCGGCGGCGTGCATGCGGTGCTGGCCGACATCCTCGGCGATGCCGGCCTGCAGCGGATGATCGAAGCGGGCCACTACCGGCGCGACGTCTACTAGCGCCGGCACCGGGCGCCAACGCCCGTTTTTTGCGGCGGCGCAGGATCGCCCTGGCGATCACATTCCGCTATCCTCGCTGTCAGTTTCCGTCGAGGAGTCCCGATGTTCCGTCTCATCGCCCCATGGCGCCGCGCAGCCGTCGCCGCCTTCTGGCTGGCCGCCGCCAGCTTGCCCGCCCACGCCGCCGGCCCTGACAAGTTCGCGGTACCCGGCCTGGAAAAGCCCGCCACGGTGCTGGTGGACCGTTGGGGCGTGCCCCATATCTACGCCAACTCGTTCTATGACGCGTTCTACGTGCAGGGCTTCATGGCCGCACGCGACCGGCTCTGGCAGATCGACCTGTGGCGCAAGCGCGGGCTGGGCGAGATGGCGAAGGACTTCGGCCCGGCCTATGTCGAAGGCGACCGCATGGCGCGCGCCGTGCTGTTCCGCGGCGACATGTATCGCGAATGGCTGGCGTACGGGTCCGATGCCAAGCGCGTGGCGGAAGCCTTCGTGGCCGGCGTGAATGCCTATGTGGCGCAGGTGGACGCGCATCCGGAACTGCTGCCGCCGGAATTCAAGCTCCTCAACTACAAGCCGTCGCGCTGGCGTGCCGAGGACATCGTGCGCATCCGCCACCATGGCCTGACGCTGAACTTCACGGGCGAGATCGATCGCGCGCAGATCTTCTGCTACGTGAAGCCAAACGCCGTGCGCGCCGACTGGGTGCGCCGCGAGCTTGACCCGCCGGTCGAGCCCAAGGTGCCCGAGGGCCTGGACACCTGCGCCATCCCGGCCGCCGAACTGCGCCGTGCCTATGACCTGGCCACGGCCGCGCCGCGTTTTCCGAAGGAGTGGTGGTCGCAGGGCACCAGCAAGGCCGGGAACATCCCCGTGGAACAGCTTTATGCCACGGTCGACGCAAACAGTGATACCGGCCGCAGCCTGGGATCGAACAACTGGGTGATCGCGGGCAGCCGCACCACCACGGGCCGGCCGATCCTGGCCAACGATCCGCACCGCGCCCATGGCGCGCCCAGCCTGCGCTATATCAGCCATCTGAACGCGCCGGGGCTGTCGGTGATCGGCGCGGGCGAGCCGTTCCTGCCCGGCATCTCGATTGGCCACAACGGCACCATCGCGTTCGGCCTGACCCGGTTCTACATGGACCAGGAAGACCTGTACGTCTACGAGACCAATACCGCCCAGCCACGCGAGTATCGCTACGAGGGCCGCTGGGAGCCGATGAAGACCGTCACCGAGCAGATCGCGGTGCGCGGCGAGGCGACGCCGCGCAAGGTGACCATCGACTACACGCGGCATGGTCCGGTGCTGGTTGCCGATGCCAAGGCCGGCCGCGCCTACGCGCTGCGGGCGGCGTGGCTGGACTATGGCATGGCGCCGTACTTCGGTTCGATGGACTATATGCGCGCCCAGAACTGGGACCAGTTCCGCGCGGCCATGAACCGCTGGGGCGCACCGGGCGAGAACCAGGTCTATGCCGACCGCTCCGGCAATATCGGCTGGATCCCGGGCGGCCTGACCGTCAACCGTCCGAACTGGGATGGCCTGATGCCGGTGCCTGGCGATGGTCGTTACGAGTGGGCCGGCTATCGCAACATGGACGAACTGCCGTGGGCGTTCAACCCCGCGCCGGGTTTCGTGGTGACCGCAAACGAGAACAACATCCCGGCCATTCATCCGGCCGCGAAGATCGGCGTGGGCTACGAATGGAGCGACAGCTCGCGGGCACGGCGGCTGAAGGCGCTGGTGGCGGCCAATCCGCGCAGCTCGCTGGAAGATTCGATGGCATGGCAGAACGACACGGTGTCGCTGCCGGCCCAGCGCGTGGTGGCGCTGGTCAAGCCGCTGAACAGCCCTGACGCCCAGGTGCAGCGCGGCCTGGACCTGCTGCGCAACTGGGACGGCAACGAACGCGCCGACAGCGCCGCCGCAGCGCTGTTCGAAGTCTGGTTCAGCAAGCACCTGCGCACGGCGGTGGTGCGCGGGGCGCTGTCGCAGGAGGGCGCGCGCCTGGTGGGCGCAGCGGATGCCAGCCGCGTGATCGCGGTGCTGGAGCGGCCCGATACCTGGATGACGGTCGACAAGCGCAACGAGATCATGACCAGCACGCTGAAGTCGGCAATGGTCGAGGTCGAGAAGAAGCTCGGCCCCGATCCGAAGGCCTGGCAATGGGGCAAGCTGCACACGGCGGTGTTCAGCCATCCGCTGGACCCGATCCTGGACCCGGCGCAGCGCCAGCAGTTCGACGTCAACGCCGGGCCGATTGGCGGGTCATCGTTCACGCCGATGAACACGAGCTACCGCAACAGCGATTTCCAGCTGACAGCCGGCGCGTCGTTCCGCATGGTGCTGGACGTGGGCAACTGGGACGCATCGCGCGTGGTCAACACGCCGGGCCAGTCGGGCAACCCGGCCAGCCCGCATTATCGCGATCTGGCACCGCTGTGGGCCAGGGGGAGTATTTCCCGCTGGTGTATTCGCGCAAGGCGGTGGAGAAGGAAAGCAAGGAACGGGTGGAACTGGTACCGCAGTGACGGTTGATCAGCTGCTGGTTTGCTCCCCTCTCCCGCCTGCGGGAGAGGGGCCGGGGGTGAGGGCCCAGCGGTTCAAATCGCGACATGTCGGCAAGCAGAGCCACCATGCCCTCACCCCCAACCCCTCTCCCACGGCGTGGGAGAGGGGAGCCAAAATACGGCGCCGTCGCTGCCAATTTGCTCCCGGTTTGCTCCCCTCTCCCGCCTGCGGGAGAGGGCCGGGGGTGAGGGCCCAGCGGTACAAATCGCGGCATGTCGGCAAGCAGAGCCACCATGCCCTCACCCCAACCTCTCTCCCACGGCGTGGGAGAGGGGAGCCAAACCAGTTACAGCGCCATCTCCAGCACCCTGGCCACATGCAGGGCCTCGCGGCCGGTGCCGTCGTGGATCTGGTGGCGGCAGCTGGTGCCGTCGGCTACCACTAGCGTATCCATATCGGCCTTGCGCACGGCCGGCAGCAGTGACAGCTCTCCCATCCGCATCGACACCTCGTGGTGCTCGGCCTCGTAGCCGAAGCTGCCGGCCATGCCGCAGCATGATGATTCGATCAGCGCGGTCTTGAGGTCGGGGATCCATCCCAGCACCTGCTCCACCGGCCGCACGGCATCGAATGCCTTCTGGTGGCAATGGCCGTGCAGCAGCGCCTGCTTGTGGTTGATCGCCTTCAACGTGGGCGTGAAGCGGCCGGCCGCGTGTTCGCGCACCAGGAATTCCTCGAACAGGAACGCGTTATCCGCCAGCGCCCGTGCCGCGTCGCCGTAGCCGTATTGCAGGAACTCGTCGCGCATCGACAGCAGGCACGATGGCTCCAGGCCCACCACCGCCACGCCGCGCGAGACAAATGGCAGCAGCGTATCGAGCGCGCGTTTCGCTTCGGCCTTCGCTTCGTCCACCAGGCCCGCCGCCAGGAACGTGCGGCCGCAGCACAGCGGGCGCTCGCCGGGTACACCCGACAGATGCACGGTATAGCCGGCCGCTTCCAGCACGCGCCGGGCGGCGCGGGCGTTGCCGGGTTCCATATGGTTGTTGAAGGTGTCGACGAACAGCACTACCTCTTTGCCGCCGGCCGGCTGCGGGCGGTAGTCGTCGCGCAGGAAGGCCGGTTGCCAGCGCGGCAGCGAGCGCTTGGCCGATAGCCCCAGCAGGCGTTCGCCCAGCTGCGGCAGCCCCGGCACGCGGTCGCGCAGATTGAACAGCCACGGCAGCTTGCTGGCGGTGCCCGCGTAGCGCGGCAGGAAGGCCACCAGCTTGTCGCGCAGGCGCAGTCGGCCCGCGCGGGCATTGGCGGCCCGTACCTCGATCTTCATCTTGGCCATGTCGATGCCGGTGGGGCAATCGCGCTTGCAGCCCTTGCAGGACACGCACAGGTCCATGGTGTCCTTGACGGCCGGATCGAGCAGGCCCTCGCTGCCGAGCTGACCGGACAGCGCCAGCCGCAGCGTATTGGCGCGGCCGCGCGTCAGGTGCTGTTCGTCGCGCGTGACGCGATAGCTCTGACACATCGTGCCGGCGTCGAACTTGCGGCAGTGGCCGTTGTTGTTGCACATCTCGACGGCGGCGGCCAGGCCGTTGGCGGGATCGAGCCCGGTGCCCGGCGTGCTCTCCAGTTCGGTGACGGGATCGCGCGTGACGTTCCAGGCCGACCAGTCCAGCGCCGGCTGCAGCGGCTTGACCGTATAGCCGGGGGGAAGCGGAACAGCGCCGTGTCGTCCATCTTCGGCGTGCGCACGATCTTGCCGGGATTGCAGCGGTTGTCGGGATCGAACAGCGCCTTGACCTCGGCAAATGCGTTTGCCAGCGACGGCCCGAACTGCCAGGACACCCATTCGCCCCGGCATAGCCCGTCGCCATGCTCGCCCGAATACGCGCCCTTGTACTCGCGCACCATGGCGGCGGCTTCTTCGGCGATGGCGCGCATCCTGGCCGCGCCGTCGCGGCGCATGTCCAGGATGGGCCGGACATGCAGCGTGCCCACGCTGGCGTGCGCGTACCAGGTGCCGCGCGTGCCGTGCTTGTGGAACACCTCGGTCAGCCGTGACGTGTACTCGGCCAGATGTTCGAGCGGCACCGCGCAGTCCTCGATGAACGACACCGGCTTGCCGTCGCCCTTCATGCTCATCATGATGTTCAGGCCGGCCTTGCGCACTTCCCACAGCGCCTTCTGCGGCCCCGCGTCGGGCATCTCGACCACCGAGCCGGGCAGGCCCAGGTCGGCCATCAGCTCCACCAGCTGCCGCAGGCCGCGCAGCGTGGCGTCGCGGTCCTCGCCGGCAAATTCCACCAGCAGGATGGCCTCGGGCTCGCCGATCAGTGCCTTGTCGATGACGGGGCGGAAGGCGGGATTGCTGCGCGCCAGGTCGATCATGGTGCGGTCGACAAGTTCCACGGCTGCTGGCTTGAGCGCGACGATATGGCGCGTCAGGTCCATCGACTGGTAGAACGTCGGGAAGTTGACCACGCCCAGCGTCTTGTGGGTGGGCAGCGGCGCCAGTTGCAGCGTGACCTGCCGGAAGTAGGCCAGCGTGCCTTCCGATCCGACCAGCAGGTGCGCCAGGTTGACGCTGCCGTCGTCGGTGTAGGGCCGTTCGCTTTGCGGGTGGAAGATGTCGAGGTTGTAGCCGCCCACGCGGCGCAGCACCTTGGGGTACATCTGCGCGATGGCATCGCGCTCGCGTTGGGCGATGCGGCGCACGCCGTCGGCAATCGCGCGGTGCGGGGCGTCGTCGGCCGGCCAGCGGGCGTCGAAGCGCACTTCGGCGCCGCTGGCAAGGATGGCATCCACGCCCAGCACGTTGTGCACCATGTTGCCGTACTGGATCGAGCGCGAGCCGCACGAGTTGTTGCCGGTCATGCCCCCGATCGTGCATTGCGCCGCCGTGGACACGTCCACCGGAAACCACAGGCCGTGCGGCTTGAGCCACGCGTTCAGATGATCGAGCACGATGCCGGGCTGCACGGTGACCGTGCGCGCCTGCGGATCGAAATCGATCACCTGGTTCAGGTACTTGCTGTTGTCGATGACCAGTGCCTCGCCCACGGTCTGGCCGCACTGGCTGGTGCCGCCGCCGCGTGGCAGCAGCGGCGCCTTCAGGTCGCGTGCGATATCGAGCGCGAGCCGGGCGTCGGCTTCGTCGCGCGGCACCACCACGCCCAACGGCATGATCTGGTAGATCGATGCATCGGTGGCGTAGCGGCCGCGGCTGGCGGTGTCGAACAGCACGTCGCCGCGCAGTTCGGCGGCCAGGCGGCGGTACAGCGGCGATTGCAGGGCGGACGACGCGGCGGCGCCGGGCATGAAGCGCAGCGGCTGCACGCCGGGCGGCGTGGGGGTGACAGGCAAGGCCATGGGCGGGGATGTCTCCGGTTGCGGACACTCGAAGTCGCCGCGATGGCCCGGAGCGCCCGCCGGGGGCGCCTCCGTTCAGGCGGCGACGTTCTGTGCGCGTTCTAGTTCGGCGATCAGCGCGTCGTGCTTGTGTTCCAAGTGGGCGCGCAGGATGTCACGCAGGGCCGCACCGTCGCGCTTCGCCAGGGCATCGAGCATCGCGCCGTGCTCGCGCACGGCCATGTCCCATTTGTCGTGGTCGAAGTTCGAGCGGAAACGCAGCGCCTGAATACGCAGGTTGATGCGTCGATAGGTCTCCTCAAGAATCGGATTGCGCGCCGCCGCGTTGATGGCGTCGTGGATGCGCCGGTTCAGCGCGTAGTAGTTGGGCAGGTCTCGCCGGGCGTGGCACGCCAGCATCTCGAAGTGCAGGGCGCGGATCTCGTTGAGCTCGGCCTCGGTGATGCGCTGGCAGGCCAGCTCGCCCGACATGGCTTCAAGCGCGCCCATCATCTCGAACAGGTGATTGACCATATCCGTCGACAGGACCACCACCTCGGCGCCCCGGTTCGGCAGCAGCGTCACCAGCCCGTCGGCGGCCAGCACCTTGAACGCCTCGCGCAGCGGGGTGCGGGACACCTGCAGCAGGTCGCACAGCACGCGCTCGTTGAGCCGCGTGCCTGGCGCGAGGTCGCCCTCCATGATCATCGTGCGCAGGCGCTGGGCCACCGCCACATGCAGGATCTGGCGGTCGACGGCTTGCGAGGAAAGGGTCGGAGAAGTGCTCATCAGGGGTCGTGTGGCTTGACAGTATTGTATTCAAAACCTACTCTGGGGCAAGCACGAATCACGTTCCGGTGCGAATTTCGGTGCCCGGAACCATGCAACGACTGGCATCAAGGCCTTGTAGTTGTTGATTTGCAAGGCTTTTCTGCGGAGCGGCAGGCGTACATGCCAGCCAACATTATCCCGCATGCCGGCGCGGCGGTGCATCCCCGATTTTTGAATACAAAATTCAAACGTAAGGACACGAGGCGACATGATCCGACTGAATTCCCATCCCAGCGGCCGGCACTTCCTGCAGATTCCGGGCCCCACCAACGTGCCGGATCGCGTGCTGCGCGCGATGGACTACCCGACCATCGACCACCGTGGCCCCGAGTTCCAGCAGCTGGGCAAGAAGGTGCTGGCCGATATCCGCAAGATCTTCCAGACCGAGCAGCCGGTGGTGATCTACCCGGCGTCGGGCACCGGGGCGTGGGAGGCCGCCCTGGTCAATACGCTGTCGGCCGGCGACAAGGTGCTGATGTACGAAACCGGCCACTTTGCGTCGCTGTGGAAGAAGATGGCCGACAAGCTGGGCCTGAACCCGGAGTTCATCGTCGGCGACTGGCGCCACGGCGTGGATGCCGCGGCCATCGGCGCGCGGCTGGCCGATGACCGCAGCCACGAGATCAAGGCGGTCTGCGTGGTGCACAACGAGACCTCGACGGGCGTGACGTCCGATGTGGCCGCCGTGCGGCGTGCCATCGATGCCGCCAATCACCCGGCCCTGCTGCTGGTGGACACGATCTCGTCGCTGGGTTCGGTCGACTATCGCCACGACGAGTGGGGTGTCGACGTCACGGTGTCAGGCTCGCAGAAGGGCCTGATGCTGCCGCCGGGCATCTCGTTCAACGCGGTCAGCCAGAAGGCCATCGCGGCATCGGCCAAGGCGAAGCTGCCCAAGGCGTTCTGGGGCTGGGAGGAAATCCTCGAATCGAACAAGAACGGCTTCTGGCCGTACACGCCGGCCACGAACCTGCTGTACGGCCTGTCGGAGGCATGCGACATGCTGCTGGAGGAAGGGCTGCCGAACGTGTTCGCGCGCCACCAGCGCCATGCCGCCGCCACGCGTGCCTGCGTGACCGCGTGGGGCCTGGAGATCCTGTGCCAGAACCCGGCCGAATACAGCCCGGCGCTGACCGCCGTGGTCATGCCGGACGGCCACAGCGCCGATACCTTCCGCAAGGCCGTGCTGGAGAACTTCAACATGTCGCTGGGGCAGGGCCTGTCGAAGCTGTCCGGCAAGGTCTTCCGCATCGGCCACCTCGGCGATTTCAACGACCTGACGCTGATGGGCACGCTGGCCGGCGTGGAGATGGGGCTGGCGCTGGCAGGTGTGCCGCATCGCAGCGGCGGCGTGCTGGCCGCGATGGAAAGCCTGCGCAACGCAGCGTCGCAGCCGGCGCTGCGGGCGGCGTAACGGCTAGCCACAAGCCGTTGTTATGCGCTCCCCTCTCCCGCGCAGTGGGAGAGGGGAGCAAACAAGCAAGCAGCAAACAGAAATACAAACCGAGGCCACCCCGCCAAGAGAGGTGTCCCGCCACCCGAAAGGAGACAGACCATGACGTTTCGTTATGCTGCGCGCGCGCTCGCGTGTGCCTCGCTGTTTGGTGTTGCGCTGGCCGCTGCGCCGGCTTTTGCATGGGAACCCACCAAGCCGGTTGAGGTGGTCGTGCCGTTCAGCGCTGGCGGTGCATCGGACCAGATGGCGCGTTCGATCCAGGGCATCATCGCCAAGCACAAGCTGATGAACCAGCCGATGATCGTCGTGAACAAGGCCGGTGCCAGCGGCGCCGAAGGGCTGATGGACACCAAGGCGTCGAAGGGCGACGCGCACAAGTTGCTGGTGACGTCGTCGGCGCTCTATACCGTGCCGATGATCAGCCAGTTGCCGTTCAACTGGCGCGACCTGACGCCGGTGGCGATGGTGGCCATGGACGAATTCGTGCTCTGGACCAATGCCGAGGCGCCGTACAAGACGCCGTCCGACTACCTGGCCGAGGTCAGGAAGACACCGGGCAAGTTCAAGATGGGCGGCACCAGCTCCAAGCGCGAGGACCAGATCATCACGGCGCAGACCGAGCGCAAGGCCGGCGTGCGCTTCATCTATATCCCGTACAAGGGCGGCGGCGAGGCCGCGACGCAGCTGTCGGGCAAGCATATCGACTCCAACGTCAACAACCCGTCCGAATCGATCGGCCAGTGGCGCGCCGGCGAGCATCGCGCGCTGTGCGTGTACGCGCCGGAGCGCATGCAATACACGACGAAGATCACGGGCACCCAGAGCTGGCATGACATCCCCACGTGCAAGGAACAGGGCCTGGACGTGCAATACCAGATGCTGCGCGTGTTCATGCTGCCCGGGGGCGTCACGCCCGACCAGCAGAAGTACTACGTCGACCTGATGCAGAAGGTGGTGGCCACGCCCGAGTGGAAGGAATACCTGGAAAAGAACGCGCTCAAGAACGACTTCATCGCCGGCCCGAAGCTGGTGGAGTTCCTGACTGCCGACGAGACGCGGCACAAGGACATCATCAGGGAAGCGGGCTTCGTGGCGGCGAAGTAAGCGCCCCAGCTGCTGTTGTCTGATTGTTTGCTCCCCTCTCCCACGTTGTGGGAGAGGGAGCCAAAACAGAACGGGGAGACATTCCAATGAGTGAACAAACACATGATGCCGCGCCGGCGGCGATCACGGTGCGTGCGGCCGAAATCGGCGTCGCCATCCTGATCGCCCTCGGCGCGGTGGTGGTGATGGTCAGCAACTACCGGATCGGCGCCGGCTGGGCGCCCGACGGCCCGCAGGCCGGCTATTTTCCGCTGCGCATTGGCGCGCTGATCTTCCTGGCGTGCCTGGTCGTGCTGTGGCAGGCGTTGCGCGCGCCGAACGACGCCGTGTTCGTGACCTGGCCCCAGCTGAAGCAGGTGGGCGTGATCCTGGTGCCGCTGACGGTGTACGTGGCCCTGATCACCTTCCTGGGCATCTACGTGGCGTCGGCCATCTTCATTGCGGGCTTCATGCTGGCGATCGGCAAGTTTGCATGGTGGCGCGCGGTGCTGACCGGCGTGGCCATCAACGCGGTGCTGTTCTGGATCTTTGAAATGCAGTTCCGCGTGCCGCTCCCAAGGGGCCGCTCGAAGCGGCGTTTGGATTCTGAGGGACGGGCATGGAAGAACTCAATGCATTGATGGGCGGCTTTGCCGTGGCCATGTCGTGGCACAACGTCGGGCTGATGCTGGTGGGCATCCTGCTCGGCATCGTGGTGGGCGTGCTGCCCGGCCTGGGCGGCCCGAATGGCGTGGCCATCCTGCTGCCGCTGACGTTTTCGATGGAACCCACGTCGGCCATCATCATGCTGTCGTGCATCTACTGGGGCGCGCTGTTCGGCGGGGCCATCACGTCGATCCTGTTCAATATCCCGGGCGAGGCCTGGTCGGTAGCCACCACGTTCGACGGCTATCCGCTGGCGCAGCAGGGCGAGGCGGGTCGCGCGCTGACGTCGGCGTTCACGGGGTCGTTCCTGGGCGCGCTGGCCGGGGTGCTGCTGATCACGTTCCTGGCGCCGATGGTGGCCAAGTTCGCGCTGCGCTTCGGGCCGCCGGAATTCTTTGCGGTCTACTTCCTGACGTTCTGCAGCTTCATCGGTATGGGCAAGGAAGCCAAGGCCAAGATCGTGATCGCGATGTGCATCGGCTTTGCGCTGGCGGCAGTGGGCATGGATACGGTGTCGGGCACGCTGCGCATGACCTTCGGCTCCACGGAACTGCTGCGCGGCTTCGACTTCCTGGTGGTGGTGATCGGCCTGTTCGGCATCAGCGAGATCCTCATGACCATGGAGGAAGGCGTGGCCTTCCGTGGCAAGCGCGCCAATATCGACCTCAAGGTGGTGCTGAAGACCTGGGCCGAGTTGCCGCGCTACTGGATGACGCTGATCCGCTCGTCCGTCATCGGCTGCTGGCTGGGCGTGACGCCGGGCGGCGCCACGGCGGCGTCGTTCATGGGCTACGGCGTGGCCAAACGCTTCTCGCGCAAGCGCGAGACGTTCGGCAAGGGCAATGTCGAGGGCGTGATCGCGCCCGAGTGCGCCGCGCATGCGGCCGGCACCAGTGCGCTGCTGCCGATGCTGGCGCTCGGTATTCCGGGGTCGGCCACGGCGGCGGTGCTGCTGGGCGGGCTGATGATCTGGGGCCTGCAGCCGGGGCCGCTGCTGTTTGCCGAGCAGAAAACCTTTGTCTGGGGCCTGATCGCCAGCATGTACCTGGGCAACCTTGCCGGGCTGATCGTGGTGCTGTCGACCGTGCCGCTGTTCGCCGCCATCCTGCGCATTCCGTTCGCGATCATCGCGCCGCTGATCCTGGTGGTCTGCGCGATTGGCGCGTTCACGGTGCACAACGCCATGTTCGACGTCTGGCTGATGCTGATCTTCGGCGTGATCGGCTACGTGCTCAAGAAGCTCGACTATCCGCTGGCGCCGCTGGTGCTGGCGCTGGTACTCGGCGACCGGGCCGAGGACGCGTTCCGGCAGACCATGCTGATGTCGCAGGGCGAGATGAACGTGTTCTGGTCCAACGGCCTGGTCGGCACGATCATGGCGCTGGCCATGGTGATCCTGGTCTGGCCGGTGTTCGGCGGCCTGCTGGAAAAGACCCGGCGCCGCAAGATGGTGTCGGCACATGAGGGGGCAGCGGAATGAGCGAAGGATTGAATGAAGCCGGCACGCTGCTGGTGACGCGCGACGACGCTGTCGCCACCATCGTGCTGAACCGGCCCGCCAAGCTGAATGCGTTCACGCTGGACATGTGGCGCCAGCTGGGCGATGCGTTCCGTACGCTGTCCACCGACGATTCGGTGCGCTGCGTGATCGTGCGTGGCGCCGGCGAAAAGGCGTTCTCGCCCGGCAACGACATCGGCGAGTTCGAGACCACGCGATCCAACAAGCAGCAGGCCGTGGCCTATGGCGCGGTGATGCACGCCACGGCGCAGGCCATGCAGGACTGCCCGCATCCGGTGGTGGCGCAGATCCACGGCATCTGCGTGGGCGGCGGGCTCGAAGTGGCGGCCATGGCCGATATCCGCATCTGCGGCCGGGGCAGCCGCTTCGGCGCGCCGATCAAGAACCTGGGGCTGGTGATGGCGCATGCCGAGATGGCGCCGCTGATGCGGCTGATCGGCACGTCGCGCACGCTGGAACTGCTGTTCGAAGGCCGCATCGTCGGAGCGGACGAAGCCCACGCGATGGGGCTGGTCTCGCGCGTGGTGCCCGATGACCGCGTGGCCGACGAGGCGCGCGCCACGGCCGAACGCATCGCGTCGGGCGCGCCACTGGTGGCTCGCTGGCACAAGCGCTTCGCGCGGCAACTGGCCGAGGGCAAGCCGCTGTCGGCGGCCGATCTGGATGCCGCATTCGACTGTTTCGATACCGAGGATTTCCGCACCGGCTATCGCGCGTTCCTGGCCAAGCAGGCGCCGAAGTTCGCCGGCCGCTAGTTTCGGAGGAGACCGATGTCAGATTTCACATCGATGCAGCCCGGCGCGCTGGCCGGCCTGCGTGTGCTGGAACTCGCCCAGATCATGGCCGGGCCCACCTGCGGCATGATGCTGGCCGACCTGGGCGCCGACGTGGTCAAGATCGAGAAGATCGACGGTGGCGACGATGCGCGCGGCTACAAGGACCCGACCATCAATGGCGTGTCGGCACCGTTCCTGATGCTGAACCGAAACAAGCGCGGCATCGCGCTGGACCTCAAGAAGCCCGAGGGGCGCGAGGTGTTCCTGCGCATGGTGCGCAACGCCGACGTGGTGATCGAGAACTTCCGCAAGGGCACGCTGGAGAAGCTGGGCCTGGGCTACGACACGCTGTCGCAGGAAAACCCCGGCCTGATCTATTGCGCGATCTCGGGCTATGGGCGCAGCGGCCCCTATGCCGACAAGGGCGGCTTCGACCTGATCGCCCAGGGCTTTACCGGCCTGATGAGCATCACGGGCGAGGAGGGCGGGCCGCCGCTGCGCACCGGCAACTCCATCGCGGATATCAATGCGGGGCTGCTGGCGGCGTTCGGCATCCTGGCGGCGTACCAGCATCGCCAGAAGACCGGGCGCGGACAGGTGGTGGAGACGTCGCTGATCGAAGCCGGGCTGCAGCAGCTGTACTGGCACGCGGCCATCCACTTTGCCACGGGGGAGTCGCCGGGGCCGAGCGGATCGGCGCACGTGCTGGCCACGCCGTACCAGGCGTTTCCGACGCAGGACGGCCATATCATCGTCGGCGGTGCCAACGAGAAGAACTGGGCGCGCATCGCGCAGGTGCTGGGGCATCCGGAGTGGATCGACGATCCGCGCTACCGGCTCAACGGCGACCGCATGCGGCATCGCGACACGTTGCTGCCGGAGATGGCGGCGATCCTGATGACGCGTCCGTCGGCGCACTGGCTGGACGCCTTCGATGCAGCCGGCGTGCCGGCCGGGCCGGTGCATTCGATTGGCGAGGCGCTGAATCATCCGCAGACGCTGGCGCGCGGCATGGTGGTGCGCCAGCAGCATGCCGAGGCGGGGCCGATCCGCACGCTGGGCCTGCCGATCCAGTTGTCGGAAACGCCCGCGCAGTATCACCGCCCGTCGCCCAGGCTGGGCGAGCATACGCGTGCGTTGCTGGCGGAATGTGGCTATGGCGAGGCGGAGATCGCCGCGCTGCTGCAGGCGGGCGTGGTTTCGGAGGCGGCCGCGCCGGTGGCGGCCGTGTCCGAGGTGTAGGGAATCACCCAGTCAGTCGACGTAGAACAGGATGCTGATGAACTGGCAGATGCTGCCGCCCAGCACGAACAGGTGCCAGATGCCGTGGAAGTGGCGCACCTTCTCGTCGAACAGGAAGAAGCCGATGCCGGCGGTGTAGATTGCGCCGCCGGCCACCAGCCAGTACAGCCCTGCGGTGGGCAGCGCCGCCGCCAGCGGCTGGAAGGCGATCAGCACCAGCCAGCCCATGATGACGTAGATTGACAGCGAGATCACGCGGGTGCGATGGCCGATCCACAGTTCCTGGATGATGCCGATGGCCGCCAGGCCCCAGTTGATGCCGAACAGCGCCCACCCCCAGGGCCCGCGCAAGGTGACCAGCGCGAATGGCGTATAGCTGCCGGCGATCAACAGGTAGATCGCGCAGTAGTCGAGCCGGCGGAAGATGTCCTTCGCCGGGCCGCGCACGCTGTGATAGACCGTGGAAATCGTGTAGAGCAGCACCAGCGTGGTGCCGTAGACCACGGAGCTGACCACCTTCCAGGCGTCGTGATAGAGCGCCGACGTGGTGACCAGCACCGCCATGCCGGCGGCGGAAAGCACCGCGCCAGCCAGGTGACTGTAGCCGTTGAACCGTTCCCCGCGATACATCCCGAAAGCTCCGTCTGCGTAGTTGGGCAGCGGACATTGTGGCATGGGTGACGGGGGGACCAACCCGACAAGCTTGGTCGACCGGCATGACAGGGCCGCCAGCCGCGCGCTGGAACCGGACATTTTCCTGGCGTCTGTCCATGTTCATTCGCAATGTCGATTCGCTCAAACGCGCGACTGGTATCGCTTTGGTCACATCGTTGACACAACAAGCGTCCAGACTTCAAATCTCGCCCGCAGACACCCTACGTAGGTAGGGTAAGCCTTGTAGATCAAGACATTGTGAGACAAGGGCGGCGGGGAACGCGCGCGGGCATCGGAGCATGCGAAGCCCGAACCGTCACCTGAATTTCCTCGACCTCGAATCATGACGACCACAAAAACTGTTCATTCGCGCATGCGCAGGCCGCTGCTGGGCGCCAGTGTCCTGTGCCTGGCCCTGATGCTCGGCGCCTGCGGCGGCGACGACAACAACAACCCGGCATCCCCCGCCACGGGTGGCGGCAACGGCGGCAATGGTGGTACCACGCCGGCCGCCTGCACCACGGCGCACTGCGCGCCGGCCCCCTGATCCGGCCCGGCACCTGAGAAAAGCGTCCCGCGCCTACCCCTGACCACAGACACCGACCCGGCATGACATTCAACCCATCCAAGCGCAAGTTCCTGCGCAACACGTTCGGCACCGCTGCCGCCGCCGCCACGCTGGCATCGTTCCCGCCCAGCATCCGCCGCGCGCTGGCCATCGAGGCCAACAACGCCACCGGCACGATCCAGGACGTGAAGCACGTCGTGCTGCTGATGCTCGAAAACCGTTCGTTCGACAGCTACTTCGGCACGTTCAAGGGCGTGCGCGGCTACGGCGACCGCTTCGCGATTCCGCTGGCGAACGGCCAGAACGCGTTCTTCCAGACCGATGCCAGCAACGCCACGATCACGCCGTACCGGCTGGATGGCTCGCTGGGCAACGCGCAACGCGCCGGCAGCACGCCGCATACCTGGCCCGATGCCCAGAACGCCTGGGATCACGGCCGCATGAACCGCTGGCCTGTGGCCAAGAACCGCCTGTCGATGTCGTACTACGACACCGCCGAGGTGCCGTTCCAGCGCGCGCTGGCCGATGCGTTCACGCTGTGCGATGCCTACCACTGCTCGATGCACACCGGCACGATTCCGAACCGCCTGTTCTACTGGACCGGCACCAACGGCCCCAGCGGAGCAAACGTGGCGGCCATGGTCAACGAGTTCAACGGGGGCAACGACGTGGGGCCGTCGACCCAGGGCTGGACGTGGAAGACCTACGCCGACCGCCTGGTCGACGCGGGCGTGAGCTGGAAGGTCTACCAGAGCCTGGCCGACAACTACGGCTGCAACGAGATGATGAGCTTCCAGCATTGGCGCGCGGCGATCGAGTCGATGCCCGTGGCGCGCCGTCCGGTGGCGCTGCCGGCTGTGTCGCCGGCCTACGATCCGTCGATCGACGACGCATTGAGCCCGCTGGCCAAGGGTTTGGCAACACCATGCCGGACGGCCTGCTGCAGTCATTCCGTGACGACGTGCAGAACGGCACGCTGCCGGAGATCTCTTGGATCATCCCGCCGTCGCTCTACAGCGAACATCCGGGGCCGTCGAGCCCGGCGCAGGGCGGCTGGTACGTGCAGCAGGTGCTGGACGCGCTGACGGCCAACCCCGAGGTCTTCAGCAAGACCGTGCTGCTGATCAACTACGACGAGAACGACGGCTTCTTCGACCACCTGCCGCCGCCGTCGGCGCCGTCGCGCAACCCCGATGCATCTCTGGCCGGCGGCAGCACGCTGAGCGCGGCCGACATGGCCTTCGAGTATCACAACTACACGCCGGCCACGTCCAACCAGACCGCCATCGACGGCAAGCCGTACGGCCCGGGTCCGCGCGTGCCGATGTGGATCGTGTCGCCGTGGAGCCGTGGCGGCTGGGTCAACTCGCAGGTCTTCGACCATACGTCCACGCTGCTCTTCCTGGAAAAGCGCTTCGGCGTGAAGGAGCCGCAGATCGGCGCCTATCGCCGCGCGGTGTGTGGCGACCTGACCTCGGCCTTCAACTTCGTCAATCCGAATACCGATCCGGTGCCCACGCTTGCCGGCCGCAGCACCAAGGTGACGGTCGACAACCTGGCGCTGACGCAGAAGGCATCGGCCACGATCCCGGTGCCGGTCACGGCCGTGCTGCCGCCGCAGGCCACCGGCACCCGGCCGTCGCGCGCGCTGCCTTACGAGCTGCACACGACATCGCATGCCGATGCCGGCGCGAAGACGGTGACGCTGAGCTTTGCCAACGGCGGCACGGCAGGCGCGGTCTTCCACGTCTACGACAAGCTGCACCTCGATGCCATTCCGCGCCGCTATGTGGTGGAAGCCGGCAAGAGCCTGGACGGCGTGTGGAGCGTGGCGGCCGACAACGGCAAGTACGACCTCTGGGTGCTGGGCCCGAACGGCTATCACCGCGAGTTCGTGGGCGACGTCACCGAGCAGGCGGCAGCCGGCAGCGCCGAGATCCAGGTCTGCTACGAGCTGTGCGAACCGGCGAAGCTGCAGGTGAAGCTTTACAACCGTGGCGACAAGGCCTGCACGTTCACGGCATCGGCCAAGGCGTATCGCACGGATGGCCCGTGGACGCAGACCGTGGCGCCGGGCCAGGTCGGTGAACTGAGCTGGACGCTGGGCGACAGCGGCAACTGGTACGACTTCGAGATCGGCTGCAACGTGGCGCCATCGCTGCGTCGCCGCATCGCGGGCCGCATCGAGACCGGCAAGGACTCGGTGAGCGATCCGGCCATGGGGCAGGTGTCGTAAGTCGCGCAGGGCTGCAGTATCAGGCAGGTGCCGGCCGGCACGGCGTGTACACTTGCCGGCTGGCACCTGCCCCGCATGCCGGGGCGGTGTCGCTCCTGAAAACCGGATCCACGACACACGTCACACGACACAGAATCCCATGAAGAAAATCTCGCTGCTCCTCGCTGCCGTTGCGCTGACCGCTTCGGGCCTGGCCGCCGCCGCCGAAACGCTGCCTTCGGGCGTGGTGGTCGATACCGTGACCAAGGGCACGGGCCCGTCGCCCAAGGCGTCGGATACCGTCAAGGTGCACTATCGCGGCACGCTGACCGACGGCACGGAATTCGACAGCTCGTACAAGCGCGGCCAGCCGATCTCGTTCCCGCTGAACCGCGTGATCCCGTGCTGGACCGAAGGCGTGCAGAAGATGCAGGTGGGCGGCAAGGTCAAGCTGACCTGCCCGGCATCGACGGCCTACGGCGCGCGCGGCGTACCGGGCACGATCCCGCCGAACGCCACGCTGAACTTCGAAGTGGAACTGCTGGGGATTGGCGGCTGATTTGGCCTTGCCTCCCGGTGTTTTTCTCCCTCTCCCGCCATGCGGGAGAGGGCCGGGGGTGAGGGCATCGGCAGTTCAAATTGCCACCTGTCGGCAAGCAGGGCTGCCTTTCCCTCACCCCAACCCCTCTCCCACGGCGTGGGCGAGGGGAGCTTTAAACCTTCATAACTACAAGAGGATCCGCGTGGATTCCGTATGGATCGTCGTCGCGCTCGGCGCCATCGTCGCCGGGTTTGTCCAGGGCTGTCCGGGTTTGCCTTCGGCATGGTGGCCATGTCGTTCTGGGCCTGGGGCGTGGAGCCACGCATGGCATCGGCGATGTCCGTCTTTGGCGCACTGACCGGGCAGCTGCTGGCTGCGTTCACGGTACGGCGCAAGTTTCATCTGGCCACGGTGCTGCCGTTCCTGCTGGGCGGCATCGTCGGCATTCCCATCGGCGTAAGCCTGCTGCCAAAGCTCGACGTCAACCTGTTCAAGCTGTGCCTGGGGACGATCCTGGTGATCTGGTGCCCGATCATGCTGTTCTCGGCCCGCATCCCGCCCATCCGCCATGGCGGCCGAGTTGCCGATGCTATCGTGGGAGCCATCGGCGGCATCATGGGCGGTATCGGCGGGTTCACGGGCATCGCGCCCACGCTCTGGTGCACGCTGCGCGGGTTCGACAAGGACAAGCAGCGCGTGGTGATCCAGAACTTCAACCTCGGCGCGCTGATCGTGACGATGGCGGTCTATATAGGCACCGGCATCATCACACGCGACATGCTGCCGATGTTCGCCATCGTGGCGCCGGCCATGCTGATTCCCACGCTGCTGGGCACGCGCGTCTATATCGGCATCAGCGACGTGACCTTCCGGCGCATCGTGCTGACGTTGCTGACCTGCTCGGGGGTGGCGATGCTGGCCGCGTCGGTCCCACGGGTGTTTGGTTGATCCTGTGCCCGATGTGCTGGCTTGCCGACATGGGTCGGCCGGCTACAGGGTACCCTGCCGCGGTCGATATACGGGTTTATACTGACGCTCACTTCGCCGGCATCCCAGCCGCCGGGGCCTGCCATCCAGCGTCTTCCCCGCATCATGAACAAGCGTTTCTTTCTCTTCTGCGCCACCACGTGGGCGGCCGCCGCCATCCTGATCATCGGCAACGGCGCCATGTCGACCGACGTGCTCAGCGGCGTGGTGGTGCTGGCCGGCTTCGACCTGTTGCGTCCCTGACCCGGCCGCTTTGGCGCAGCGACGGCCCTTTGCCAATTCGCACTGTGCCGTGCGCAGTATTCGCCGCCAGTGATGGCGCTTTCGATGTCTGACGTCTACGCTTGACTGTGGCCCGTGCGGATCTGCCGCACGACGTTGTTCAACAGTCTTGCGTGGGAGAATCCGATGAAGGCGTTCACGATGGCGGTATTGGCGGTGGCAGTGAGTATTCCCGGTCTGGCACTGGCGGCCGGCCCGGCCAACCCGGCCGACCGCTACGACTACAACATGCGCACCACCAACAAGGACGGCTATGTGCCGGATCCGGCACGCGCGACCAACAAGGACGGCTACGTGCCGGACACGGCCCGCGCGGGCGACAAGTTCGACCCGTACACCCAGGGCGCAAACCAGGGCACGGCATCGGCCCTGACCGACAGCAAAACGACCAAGAAATCGTCGGGCAAGTCGCACAAGAAGGCGCCGGCAGCTGCGCAGCAGTGAAGCCACTGGCGTTCGCAGCATTGAGAAAGGCCCCGCACTGCGGGGCCTTTCGTTGTGGGACGTGCGGCGCGGATCAACGCTGCGCCGACTGATCCCCCTTTGCATACACGCGCTCGCCGGCCACCCAGGTTTCCAGCACCTGGATCTTCCAGATGTCGCCGGCCGGGACCTTGAACAGGTCGCGGTCGACCACGACGAAGTCGGCCCACTTGCCGGCTTCGAGCGATCCGAGCGTCTTTTCCTGGTGCTCGGCGTAGGCGGCGTCCAGCGTGAAGGCGCGGAATGCCTGCGGCAGCGTCATCGCTTCTTCCGGGTGCCAGCCCTTGATCGGGCGGCCTTCGTGGTCGGTACGCGTGACGGCGGCGTGCAGGCCGTAGAACGGGTTGGCCGATTCCACCGGGAAGTCGGAACCGCCGGCGATGACGGTGCCCTGCTTCAAGAAGGTCTGCCAGGCATAGGCGCCCTTGATGCGTTCCTTGCCGATGCGGTCTTCGGCCATGTTCATGTCGCTGGTGGCGTGCGTGGGCTGCATCGACGCGATCAGGTCCAGCTTCTTGAAGCGCGGGATATCGGGCATCGACACCACCTGAGCGTGTTCGATGCGGTTGCGCAGTTCGCGGCCGCCCACTTCCTTGTAGGCCACTTCCATGGCGTCCAGCACCTGGTGGTTGGTCTTGTCGCCGATGGCGTGCACGTTGACCTGGTAGCCGGCCTTGATGGCGGTCTTCACTGCGGCCTGCATGGCGGCGTCGCTCATGAACAGCAGGCCGCTGTGCGCGTGGTCGTCGGTGTACGGGTCGATCAGCGCGGCGCCACGGCTGCCCAGGGCGCCGTCGCCGTAAAGCTTCACGGCGCGCAGGTAGTAGCGGTCGTTGCCGTAGCCGATGACCGGGCCCTTGGCGGACAGCGCCTTGAAGTCGTCGCCGGTGTCGCGGATCATCGCGTAGATGCGCGTGGTCAGCTTGCCCTGGTCGGCGAACTCGCGATAGATGCGGTCGTCGGTCACGGTCACGCCGGCGTCGCCGACGGCAGTCAGGCCCAGCGCGTTCATGTGGGCGATGGCGGCCGACAGCGCGGCGCGGCGGTCATCGTCGGTGTACGGCGGGATGACGTCATTGACCAGCGCCATGGCCTTGTCGACCAGCACTCCGGTCGGGTTGCCGTTGGCGTCGCGCTCGATACGTCCGCCGGCCGGGTCCTTGGTGTCGCGCGTGATGCCTGCCGCCTGCAGCGCCTTCGTGTTCAGCCACGCAGCGTGGCCGTCCACGCGCACCAGGCGCGCCGGGCGGTCGGACACGGCGGCGTCGAGTTCGGCTGCGGTCGGGAAGCGGCCCAGCTTCCAGTTCACCTGGTTCCAGCCGTAGCCCAGCAGCCATTTGCGCTGCGTGTTCTTCTGGCCGTAGGCGCGGATGATGCCCTGGGCTTCCTGCAGGTCCTTGGTGCCCGACAGCGAAATCTCGGTGGTCTTGAAGCCCAGCCGGAACACGTGGCCGTGGGCGTCGATCAGGCCCGGCAACAGCGTCTTGCCCTGGCCGTCGATGCGCCTTGCATCGGGATACCTGGCGCGCAGCCCGGCGGCGTCGCCGGTGGCCAGCACCTTGCCCTGGTCGAACACCAGGCCGGTGAACTGCGTGAGCTTGTCGTTCTGCAGCGTGTAGCCCTGGACGGACTCCACCAGCGTGGGTGCGGCGTGGGCGTGCAGGGCCGCCATGGCGGCCAGTGCCAGCAGGCTCGTGCGAATGGACTTCTTCAAGATGACTCCTTGTCGTTGTGCTGTGTTCTTATGGTTGTCGACGGCGCCCGGGTCGGCGCCGGTGGTGCCTCTATTCCCCCGATGCCGCGGCCGCGCCGCGCACGGGGGCGTCGGCATCGGCCGGGGGCAGCGGCGGGAATTCCATCTCGGCATAGCGCACGAAACGCGTCTTGCGCGTGATGCGATAGCCCAGCCAGATCAGCAGGAAGATCGGGATGCCCACGTAGGTGGCGGTCACGGCCACCCAGTCGATCTTGCCTTCGGTGAAGGCCTGGTAGTTCTGGCCCAGCGTCACGATCATGCACAGCGCGAACGCGAAGATCGGGCCGTACGGGAAGAACGGCGAGCGATAGGGCAGGCGGTTCAGGTCGAGCCCCTGTGCCACGAAGCCCTTGCGGAAGCGGTAGTGGCTGACCGCGATGCCAAGCCAGGCGATAAACCCGGTCATGCCAGACAGGTTCAGCAGCCACAGGTAGACCGACTTGCTCTCGAACATCGACGTCAGGAAGCACAGCGCGCCCACCGCCGTGGTGGCCAGCAGTGCCATCAGCGGCACCCCGTTGCGGGTCAGCCGCGCGAACACGCGCGGCGCGCGGCCTTCGGTGGCCAGGTTGTAGAGCATGCGCGTGGACGCATACATGCCCGAGTTGCCGGCCGACAGCACGGCCGTCAGGATCACCGCGTTCATCACGCCGGCGGCGAAGGCCAGGCCGGCATGGCGGAACACCAGCGTGAACGGGCTGACGCCCACGGTTTCCACATCGGTCTTGAGCAGGCTTGGATCGGTGTACGGAATCAGCACGCCGATGATGAAGATTGCCAGCACGTAGAACAGCAGGATGCGCCAGAACACCTGGCGCACGGCGCGCGGAATGTTCTTGGCGGGATCGGCCGATTCACCGGCTGCCACGCCGATCAGCTCGGTGCCCTGGAACGAGAATCCCGCGATCATCGCCACGCCGATCAGCGCGGGCAGGCCGCCCACGAACGGCGCGTCGCCGATGCTCAGGTTGGCCAGCCCGTTCACATGCTCGAAATCGCCACGCATGATGCCGAAGATCATCAGCGTGCCAATCACGATAAACGCGATCACGGTGACCACCTTGATCAGCGCGCACCAGTACTCGGCCTCGCCGAAACCCCGCACCGAGATCGCGTTGAGCGCGAACATCAGCCCAAGGAACAGCGCGCTCCACAGCACCCCCGGTGTGTCGGGGAACCAGTACTGCATGACGAGCTGCGCGGCCGCCAGTTCCACGGCGATGGTCACGGCCCAGTTGTACCAGTAGTTCCAGCCCAGCGCGAAGCCGAAGCCTTCGTCGACATACCTTGCGCCGTACGTGGCGAACGAGCCCGACACCGGCATGTAGGCCGCCAGTTCGCCCAGGCTGGTCATCAGGAAGTAGACCATGGCGCCGATCAGGATGTAGGCCGCCAGCGCCCCGCCGGGGCCAGCCTGCGCAATCGTGGCGCCCGAGGCCACGAACAGGCCGGTGCCGATCGATCCGCCAATGGCGATCATGGTCAGATGGCGTGCGCGCAGGGTGCGGCGCAGCCCGGGCGCGTGTGCGCCTTCTTTTGTGTTCGTTTGAATGGACATATAAGACATGCGTCCGGACCCTTGTGAGGCCTCGGGCGGAGTTCGCCGGCCAGCAGTCTCCTCTCCACGGGCCGGCATGGTGGGCGGCATCATAAGAGAAAACAGGGGCCGGGAAAAGGCGGGAAATGCCGGAGCCGCGCGCTTCAGCGCAAGCTTTTGTCGATGCGGGCGACCAGTCCGTTCATCCAGTTGCGCAGCGCGGTATCGGACATGACCAGCGCCGAACTGCGCCACAGAATGCGATACACACTGTTGCGATTGACCTTGCTCACGCGGGCGGGATCGAGCCACTGGCCGTTTTCCACCAGCAGGGCCAGCGTCTCCAGACCGATCAGGATCGGCCACAGGCAGGCCAGCCGCAGGCGGATGGCCGTGCGCGGCAGGGCGAAGGTATAAGCCATCGCCTCGCGGAAGTGATCGAGCGCCAGGCGCACCAGTTCGTGCAGCATCGGACGGGCGCGCAGAGAATTCGCCGGATCGAGCAGAATCGGCACGGTCAGACCATGGCGGTCGAGCACCTCGGCGGGCAGGTAGCAGCGGCCGATGCGCAGATCCTTGCCGACATCGCGCAGCACGTTCACCATCTGCAGCGCCTTGCCGAAGCGCACGCCGCGACGCAGCATCGTGTCGAGCGGGTCCTTGAGCGTGCCGGGCAGATGCGCGTCGGTCATGGTGGTCCAGAACTCGCCGACGCAGCCGGCCACCAGGTAGGTGTATCGGTCCAGATCCGCCAGTCGGGGCAGCGCCACGACCTGGCCCGATTGCTCGTCGGGGAAGGTCTGCAGGTCGAACTCCATGCCTTCGGTAAGCGTGGTCACGATGCCCTGCACGGCGACGCGGTCGGATGTGGTCAATTGCGTCAGCACGTCGAGCGCGGGGGCGATCGATTCGAGCAGGACTTTCTCGTCGGACACTGTCTGCTGCGCGCCGACTTCCACGGCCAGCCGCCGCGCCACCACACCGCCATCGTCGGCACCGTTGATGCGCTGGCGCAGCGCCAGCAGCAGGTCGAGCCGCTGCGCAGGCGGGATCAGCGAGGTATCGGCGATGGTATCCGCCGCGCGCGCCAGCAGATAAGCCAGCCCGACGGGGTCACGCATGCCAGCTGGCAGCACGCGCAGCGTCAGGTAGAACGAACGGGAAACACCCTTGAGCAACGGGCCGAGCAGGAAGGCCCGGTTGGGGTTTGGCATGGCGCGGTCATGACGTCGATGAACCGCGCATTGTAGCGGTTATGGGTGCTCTGGTTTCGCTGGTGGCTCCCCTCTCCCATGCAATGGGAGAGGGGCAGGGGTGAGGGCATGGCGATTCAAACTGTGAGGGTCGCATCTTGAGAAGCTGCGACCCTCACCCCGGCCCCTCTCCCGCATGCGGGAGAGGGGAGTGCCGTCGCGGACCACGCAGATCAGTCGTACTGCAGCTTCGGATACCACTTGCCGCCCCTTCCCTCCGGTGTCGTATCCAGCAGCGTCCAGAGCGGATCGAGATCGGGTGCGCCGCGCGGGTCTTGGCCGGGGTCGGCCATTGCGCCGCTCATCTCGCCGCTATAGAAATGGCGGATCTTGCCGTCGCGCCTGGTGAAGACGGTGTAGCGCGGTATGTCTTCGTCGTCGGCGCTGACATAGGCGCGCGTGAAGTCGCCATCGGTATCTGCGTAGACCTTGAGCTGGGTCCAGCCGCGTGCCGCCTTGGCGACCTTGAGCCGGTCGATTGGCGAGCGTGCCACCATGGCCAGCGCCACGCGCTGCTCGATGTCCGGGACCTTGCCTTCCCACGACCCCATCAGCGACGTGCACATCGGGCAAGGCTTCTCGCGCTGCGGGCCGAACATGTAGCTGTAGACCACCAGCGTGTCCTTGTCGCCGAACATGTCGGCCAGCGTGACCGGGCCGTTCTCGCCAGTGAAGTGATAGGTTTGCTGCACTTCGCCGCCCGGGGGCAGTTGGCGCCGCATTTCGGCCACGCGCTCGATATGGCGGCGCAGTTCGATTTCCTCGGCCAGCAGCGCATTGCGGGCCTGGCGGTACGCGGCGTCTTCGTTCGGAAAATGCGCGCGGTTTCGTTCGGCCAATGCCTTGGCCGGGGTCAATGTGGACGATTGCGTCATCGTCTGGCCTCCTGAAATTCGAATCCGTGGCGTGCGCGCCACGCTGGGGAAGACCCGCACCTGCCCGCAAAGCCCGGTCTGGCGCGGCCGTTTGACCAGCATAGGAAAAGAACTGTCCACATACGCACCCCAGGCGGCGGGCGGTCATTCCCATGTCATGTCCGGTTATGCATAATCAGGTGCATCTGGGCTTCGAGATTTAGATCTGATGCGCGTGACGATTCGAACCACGACGATTCCTGGATCCCACAGCCAGGGCCCACTGCATCGGGCGGCGGTCTACCTCAATACCGAGGAAGATGCTTCGCCGCTGATGGTCAGTGCATGGAGTCAGCGTGAACCCGATGCTTTTCTTGCCGCTCAACGCTGGGCGCGCAATCATCACTACATGGTTTCGAATCCCCGCAACGGCACGTACTACGGCGGTCGCACCGCGCGCTGAACCGCAGCGCCGACGCACCGTGTTGAAGCATTGGCTGTTGTGTGGCCTCGCACTGCTTGTGGCGGGGCCAGCCTGCGCCGACGCCGGGTTGCTCGAACGCATCGTCGGCGGTTTTCGCGCGACTCGCTCTGGAAGAACGTGCAGGAACGCTGCCTGGTGCCTGCCACGCCCACGCATGCGGACTGCGTGATCGTTGACCGCACGCAGGGCTTCGTGCTCTACAAGGACATGATCGGCGCGTCGCATTACCTGGTCATCCCCGACCAGGCGGTGGCCGGTGTCGACGACCCGCGCGTCTGGAACGACGGCCAGCGCAATGCCTGGGCCTTCGGGTGGCAGGCGCGCGAGATCGTCGGCAAGGCAGTGGGCCATCCGCTGCCAGACACGCTGCTGGGCCTGGCGATCAACGCCCGGGCTTCGCGCAGCCAGGACCAGCTCCATATCCACCTCGATTGCATCAGCGCACGCGCGCGCGAATTCCTGGCCAACAGTGATATCGGCACGCAATGGCGCGACCTGAAATTCGACGGCAGGCCGGTGCGTGCGATGCTGGTGCCGGCCGAGCAGCCCGCGCTGACGGTCAATCCGTTCGCGCTTGTGCGGGAGGATGTGCGGGAGGATGTGCGGGAGGATGTAGGTGCCACCATGGCCGACCGGGGCGTATTCGTGACCTACGTGAAGCCCGCGAACGGCGCCGCCGGGTTTGTGGTGATCGACGCGCCCGCGGACAAGACCAACGGCGGCAATGGCCATGCCAGCGACTTCCTCGACCGGGGCTGCAAGCTGGGGCGTGCGCGGCCGGCAGAGCCGTAGCGAGAAGGGCGCGTCGGGCTTTCACCAGGCGGAACGCCGCCGTGCCGCTGCGCGGTGATCGACCGCTTTTATGGGTTTTCGGCGGCGTCGGGCGGGTGTGGCGGGTTTGGCCGCGTAGAATGATTGCGAAAAACAGGCCCCGAGCCATCCACGACGCGCATCAATGAATACCCCGGCAACAGAACCGGCAGAAGACCGGCGTCTCCAGACTTCCTCCGACATCGACGACAGCACCGCCGCACGCGGCATTGCGCTGCTGACGTTCGCATTTATCCTGAGCCAGTTCTATCGCAGCTGCCTGGCGGTGATCGCCCCGAGCTGCAGCATGATTTCGGCCTGTCGCCAGCGGGATTCGGTGCGCTGTCGTCGTGTTTCTTCCTGTCGTTCGCGGTGGCGCAGATTCCGGTCGGCATCGCCTTCGATCGCTATGGCGTGGGGCGTCCCACCGCGTGGTTGCTCGGCGTGGGCGCGGCGTCGGCCGTCGGCTTCGTGCTGGCGCCCAGCGGCACGCTGGCCATGCTGGCGCAGGCGGGGCTGGGACTGGCCTGCGCCCCGGTCTTCATGGGGCTGCTGCACTACGCGTCGGAGCAGCTTTCGGAGCGGCAGTACATGCGCGTGGTCAGCCGATCGAACGCCATGGGCATGATCGGGGCGTTGTGCGCCACGGCGCCGCTGGGTTGGTTCTCGCAGCACTTCGGCTGGCGGCCCGCGCTGGCTATCTCGGCGCTGTGCATGGTGGGCGCCTGCTATGGCGTATGGCGCCATGTGCGAGACAGCGGCCATGCGCAGGCGCGCCAGGCGCCGATGGGTGCGATGCTGGCCGAAAGCGTCAAGCTGCTCGGCATGTGGCCGCTCTGGACCCTGATCCCGCTGTGCGTGGCCATGGCGGCTGGCACGGGTTTCCGCAATGCCTGGAGCGGGCCATACCTGGCCGATGTGTTCGGCCTGCAGGCCGGCCCGCGCGGCGTGGCGCTGACGCTGCTGAGCCTGGCGGGTTTTGCCACGGCGTTCCTGCTGCCGGTGCTGGTCCGGCGCGGCACGCTCAAGGGCACGATCGGCGGCTGGGCGGGCCTGTCGATGGTGGGCGGCATCGTGCTGACGATCTGGCCCGACACCGGCGTGGTGCCCGGCGTGGGCCTGATGGCGCTGCTGTCGACCATCGGCATGCTGCATCCGCTGGTGATGGCGCAGGGCCGTGCGCTGATTCCCCGGCCAAGCGCGGTCGCGGGCTGGGGCTGCTCAACACGTTCGTGTTCCTGGGATCGGCACTGACGTCGTGGGGCTTCGGGCTGATCGCCAATGCCGGCCATCTGCGCGACTGGCCCGTGGCCCATACGTACTCGGCCATCTTCTTCTCGGCGGTGGCCGTGGTGGCGCTGTCGTTGCTGCCGTACTGGTTCAGCCCCACCTCGGCGCCGGCGCACCGGAAATAGGCGCCAACTTACAGTTGGCTTTCAATGACAGCCTGCGCCCGCAATTCGCGTTTTCCCTGATCTTTCGCTCAAGTTTCCGCTTCGCCCGACCGTTAGGTCTTCCAATGTCTGTCGGTGCGTACATTCAAGTGCGCGGCCGACACAGGAGGAGCGGCCGGGGGCCATGCGCGCCTCGGCCTGCCACGAACCAATGGATCAGGTAGAAGCAATGAAGAATCTTGGTATTGGTGTACGCCTTGGCATCGGCTTTGGCGTGGTGTTGGTGCTGTCGACGCTCATGACCGTGCTTGGCGTGGTGCGTTTGCAGGAGGTTGCGGGCCGTACGCACGCGATGATGCAGGAACCGCTGGCCAAGGAGCGCCTGGTCAGCGACTGGTACCGGCTGATGTACGCCAGCGTGCGCCGTACCACGGCGGTGGCCCGTAGCGGCGATCCGTCGCTGGGCGCGTTCTTCGCGGCCGAGACCGCCTATTCGGTCAAGGCGATTGCCGAGCTGCGCGACAAGATCGAGCCGCGCCTGTCCACGGACGAGGAAAGGCTTCGTTCAAGAAGATCCAGGTGGTGCGCAACCCGTACAACGATTCGCGCGACAAGATCACCAAGCTCAAGGCCGAAGGGCTGACCGACGAGGCCAACAAGGTGCTGGAGTCCGAATTCGTGCCGGCTGGCGACGCCTATCTGGCCGAAATCCAGAAGCTGCTCGATATCCAGCGCGCGTCGATCGACGCCACGGCGGTGCAGATCAACAATATCTATGAAAGCGCCCGCAACGGCCTGATCACGCTGGGCGTGATCGCGCTGGCCATTGGCGTGGCCTTTGCCTGGTGGCTGACGGTTGGCATCACGCGTCCGCTGCATCGCGCCGTGGGCTTTGCCCGCACCGTGGCGTCGGGCGACCTGACCAGCCGCATCGAGGTGGACAGCACCGACGAGACCGGCCAGCTGCTGGACGCGCTGCGCGAGATGAATAACAACATCCTGGGCATCGTCCAGGAAGTGCGCAACGGCACCGACGCCATCGCCACGGGCACCAGCCAGATTGCCGCCGGCAATACCGACCTGTCGCAGCGTACCGAGGAACAGGCGTCGTCGCTGCAGGAAACGGCGTCGAGCATGGAGGAACTGACCAGCATCGTGCGCCAGAACGCCGACAGCGCCAAGCAGGCCAGCTCGCTGGCCGTGAATGCGTCCGACGTGGCAACGCAGGGTGGCGAGGTGGTGGGCCAGGTCGTGCACACGATGGACGAGATCAACGCGTCGTCGCGCAAGGTCGTGGACATCATCTCGGTGATCGAGGGCATCGCCTTCCAGACCAACATCCTGGCGCTGAACGCTGCCGTGGAAGCCGCCCGGGCCGGCGAGCAGGGCCGTGGCTTTGCCGTCGTGGCCGGCGAAGTGCGCAGCCTGGCGCAGCGCAGCGCCACGGCCGCCAAGGAAATCAAGTCGCTGATCGGCGATTCGGCCGACCGTGTCGAGCGCGGGTCGCAACTGGTGGCGCAGGCCGGCCAGACCATGGAGGAAATCGTCAGCGCCGTGAAGCGCGTGACGGACATCATGGGCGAGATCAGCGCGGCCTCTGCCGAGCAGAGTGCAGGCATCGAGCAGGTGAACCAGGCCGTCACGCAGATGGACACCGTGACGCAGCAGAACGCCGCGCTGGTGGAACAGGCCGCAGCGGCCGCTGGCTCGCTCGAAGAGCAGGCCCAGCGGCTCAAGGAGGCCGTGGCGATCTTCCGCCTGGCCGCCTGACCGGTCTGCCGAGACCGTTACTTCGTCTTCGGCGGCACGATCGTGCCGCCCGACTGCGCGGCTTCGCGGGCGTGTTCCATCTGCGGCATCATGTTGCTGTTCAGGTGGAACATGACCCACAGCGAGCCTGACAGCGTGATTACCACCAGCGTCAGCGTGAACATCAGCGACAGCATGTTCCAGCCGCCTTCCGACTTCGCGTTCATGTGCAGGAAGTAGATCATGTGAACGACGATCTGCACGGCCCCGATCAGCAGGATCACCACGGCCGTGGTCGACGACTTGTCGAACACCTTGCCCATCACCAGCCAGAACGGCACTGCCGTCAGGAACACCGACAGCACAAAGCCGGTCAGGTAGCCACCCAGCGTGGCGTGGGGTCCGGTGTCCTCTTCATGATGGCCGTGGTCATGCTCGTGGCCATGGCCGTTCATCGCATGGTCTTGCGCGCTCATGGCAGCGTCCCCATCAGGTAGACAAAGGTAAAGACGCCGATCCAGACGACGTCGAGAAAGTGCCAGAACATCGACAGGCACATCAGCCGCCGCTTGTTGGCCGTGACCAGGCCGTGGCGGCCCACCTGCAGCATCAGCACGATCAGCCAGACCATGCCGAACGTCACGTGCAGCCCGTGCGTGCCAACCAGCGAGAAGAACGACGTCAGGAACGCGCTGCGCGTGGGGCCGGCGCCTTCGTGGATCAGGTGCGCGAACTCGTACAGTTCCACGAACAGGAACGCCGCGCCGAACACGCCGGTGATGGCCAGCCAGATCTGCGTGCCCGCCACCCGGTTCTGCTGCATCTGCAGCATCGCAAAGCCGTAGGTGATCGACGACAGCAGCAGGAACGACGTGTTCAGCGCCACCAGCGGCAGCTCGAACAGCTCGGCTCCAGTGGGGCCGCCCGCGTACTCGCGGCCCAGCACGCCGTAGGCGGCGAACAGGCACGCGAAGATCAGGCAGTCGCTCATCAGGTAGAGCCAGAACCCGAGCAGCGTGCCGTTCTGCGGGTGATGCTCCTCGGTCAGGTAGAACTGGTAACCGCCCGGCGGCACGTCGTCGGCCGCGGCGGTGTTGTGCGCGTGGAGGGGAAGGGTGGTATCAGCCATGGCCAGCCATCAGTTGGGTGCGCGCCGCTTCGGTCCGGACCACGTCCTCGGTCGGGATGTAGTAGTCGCGCTTGTAGTTGAAGGTATGGATGATCGCCGCGATGATGGTGGCCGCGAACGAGATCGCCGCGAGCCACCAGATGTGCCAGATCAGCGCGAAGCCCATCAGCGTGCACAGGCCCGCCAGCACGATGCCCGCCGCCGTGTTCTTCGGCATGTGGATCGGGATGAAGCCCTCCATCGGCCGCTTGTAGCCGTACTGCTTCATCTGCCACCAGGCGTCGGTGTCATGCACCACTGGCGTGAACGCGAAGTTGTACTGCGGCGGCGGCGACGACGTGGACCATTCCAGCGTGCGGCCGTTCCAGGGGTCGCCGGTGGTGTCGCGCAGTTCCTCGCGCCGCATGAAGCTGACCACCAGCTGGATGATGAAGCAGGCGATGCCGCAGGCAATCAGGAACGCGCCGAACGCGGCGATCTGGAACCAGATCTGCAGCGACGGATCGTCGAAATGATTCACCCGCCGCGTCACGCCCAGCATGCCCAGCCAGTACAGCGGCATGAACGCGAAGTAGAAGCCGGTGAGCCAGAACCAGAACGATGCCTTGCCCCACGACGCCACCAGGCGGTAGCCGAAGGCCTTCGGGAACCAGTAGTAGATGCCGGCCATCAGCCCGAACAGCACGCCGCCGATGATCACGTTGTGGAAGTGGGCGATCAGGAACAGGCTGTTGTGCAGCACGAAGTCGGCCGGCGGCACCGCCAGCAGCACGCCGGTCATCCCGCCGATCACGAAGGTCACCATGAAGCCCACCGTCCACAGCATGGGCGCCTCGAACTTGATCTTGCCGTGGTACATCGTGAACAGCCAGTTGAAGATCTTCGCCCCGGTGGGGATCGAGATGATCATGGTCGTGATCCCGAAGAACGAGTTCACGCTGGCGCCCGAGCCCATGGTGAAGAAGTGGTGCAGCCACACCAGGTAGGACAGCACGGTAATCACCACAGTGGCGTACACCATCGACGCGTAGCCGAACAGGCGCTTGCGGCAGAACGTGGCGGTGACCTCCGAGAAGATGCCGAACACCGGCAGCACCAGGATGTAGACCTCGGGGTGGCCCCAGATCCAGATCAGGTTCACGTAGAGCATGGCGCTGCCGCCCTGGTCCGCCGTGAAGAAGTTGGTACCGACGTAGCGGTCCATCGACAGCAGCGCCAGCGCGGCGGTCAGCACCGGGAAGGCGGCGATGATCAGCACGTTCGTGCACAGCGACGTCCAGGTGAAGATCGGCATGCGCATCAGGGTCATGCCCGGCGCGCGCATCTTGACGATGGTGACCAGCAGGTTGATCCCCGATAACAATGTCCCCACCCCGGCCACCTGCAACGCCCATATGTAGTAGTCCACCCCCACGTCGGGACTGTGCAGGATGCCGGACAGCGGCGGGTACGCCAGCCAGCCCGTGCGCGCGAACTCGCCGACGAACAGCGACATCATCACCAGGATGGCGCCGCCGGTGGTCATCCAGAAGCTGAAGTTGTTGAGGAACGGAAAGGCCACGTCGCGTGCGCCGATCTGCAGCGGCACCACGAAGTTCATCAGCCCCGTGACCAGTGGCATGGCCACGAAGAAGATCATGATCACGCCATGCGCGGTGAAGATCTGGTCATAGTGGTGCGGGGGCAGGTAGCCAAGGTTGTCGCCGAATGCGACGGCCTGCTGCAATCGCATCATCACCGCATCGGCAAAGCCCCGCAGCAGCATCACGATGCCCAGCACCACGTACATGATGCCGATTTCTTGTGGTCGATGCTGGTGAACCATTCGCGCCACAGGTAGCCCCAGACGCGGAAGTAGGTCAGCAGGGCCACCAGGGCGATGCCGCCCAGTACGACGACGGCGAAGGTGCCGATCAGGATGGGCTCGTGCAGTGGGATGGACTCCCACGACAGCCGGCCAAAGATCATGTTGGCGAGTTCTGAGCGCTCGGGCATGGTTGTCACCTGGGCCTGTATTGACCAATGCTGGCCAATGATGATTGGCGAAATCGAAAACGTGAAGGGGGGCACCGGGTGGCGCGTCAGCGCAACACCGGCCGGCCGTCATTGAGCGCGGCATCCGGCGCGAACACCGGGGCAACATCCGGCGTATTGCTCGCGGTGCAGATTTCCGCCGATGGGTCGAACCTGGCGCGGTTGCGATTCTGGTTCTGTGCCATCGTGTCGGCCATGCATGTCCCGCCCTCCACGCAGCGGTTCAGGATCAGCTTGTAGAGGTTGGGTTCGACGCTGGCGTAGCGCTGCACCGGGTTGCTCTCGCTGGGCTGGGCCAGCTTCAGGTAGGCGTCCTTCGACAGCGGCGTGCCCGACGATTTGGCCTGCTGTATCCAGCGGTCGAAATCCTCGTTCGACATGCCATGGAACTTGAAACGCATGTGCGAAAAGCCCGCCCCACTGTAGTTGGCGGACAGGCCTTCGTACTCGCCGGGCTTGTTGATCACCGCGTGCAGCTGGGTCTGCATGCCCGGCATCGCATAGACCATGCCGGCCAGCGACGGCACGAAGAACGTGTTCATGACCGAGGTGGCGGTGATCCGGAACGCAATCGGCCGGTCCACGGGCGCGGCCAGCTCGTTGACCGTGGCAATGCCTTGCTCGGGATACAGGAACAGCCATTTCCAGTCCATCGCCACCACTTCCACCGTCAGCGGCTTCACTTCGGCGGAAACCGGGCGGCGTTCGTCGATGCGGGTCAGGGGCGGTAGGGGTCGAGCTGGTGGGTGCTGACCCAGGTCACCGCGCCCAGCGCGATGATGATCAGCAGCGGCGCGGCCCAGATGGCCAGTTCCAGTACCGTGGAGTGGTCCCACTCGGGGTTGTACGGCGCATCCCTGGCACTTTCGCGATAACGCCACGCAAACAGCAGTGTCAGGCATATCACCGGCACGATGATCAGCAGCATCAGGCAGGTGGCGATGATGATCAGGTCGCGCTGCCGCACGGCCATGTCGCCAGAGGGCGACAACAGCACGGCGTTGCTACATCCCGCAAGGCCCAGCAGCATGGCGATTGCGGCACATCGCAAAAGCATCTTTCCCGTCACATGAAACGTCGGTACTGCAGCTTCGAAGCGTGGCATGGTGTTGGAAGTGGCGTTTGATTAACGTCGACGCCTGACAGACGCCGCAATCTTTCGATTTCCAATGGCAGTTTAGGCGCTATTCTTGTTACTGCGGGACTTTAAGTGCAGTACGACATTCCTTCCGCACTCGATGGAGACTCCACGATGGCCAGTCTGTCCCACCAGCACCGCGCGTCGCCGACTGCACCTCCGGCGCCCGGCCACCAACAGGTGGCACCTGCCGAAATCGCCACAGGCGTGGTGATCGGCCGGGCTTCCGAGTACTTCGATTTCTTCACGTACGGCATCGCGTCGGTCCTGGTTTTTCCTACGGTCTACTTTCCGTTTGCCAGCGAACTGGCGGGGCTGCTCTACAGTTTCGCGATCTTCTCGTTCGCATTTATCGGACGCCCGTTTGGAACGGCGCTGTTCATGCGCGTGCAGCGGCGCTGGAGCCGTGGCGTCAAACTGACAGCATCGCTGTTCCTGCTGGGCACCGCCACCGTCGGCATCGCGTTCCTGCCTGCGTACAACTCGATTGGCAGCACCGCGATCTACCTGCTGGCGCTGTTCCGCTTCCTGCAGGGCATTGCGTTCGGTGGTTCGTGGGACGGCTTGCCGTCGCTGCTGGCGCTCAACGCGCCCGAGCAGAAGCGCGGCTGGTACGCCATGGTGGGCCAGCTTGGCGCACCAATTGGCTTCCTGGTGGCGGGCGGTCTGTTCCTGTTCCTCTACGTCAGCCTGACCCCGGCGGAATTCATCGACTGGGGCTGGCGCTATCCGTTCTACGTGGCGTTCGCCATCAACGTGGTGGCGCTGTTCGCACGGCTGCGGCTGGTGGTGACACACGAATACACACGGCTGCTGGAGGAAGACGAGCTGGAGCCGATCAGCACGCTGCAGATGGTGAATGCGCAGGGCTTCAACATCTTCCTTGGTGCCTTTGCCTCGCTGGCCAGCTATGCGCTGTTCCACCTGGTCACGGTGTTTCCGCTGTCGTGGGTCAGCCTGCACAAGACGCAGGAGATCAGCGACGTGCTGGCGATCCAGATCGTCGGCGCGGCCATCGCGTTTATCGGCACGCTGATTTCGGGCTGGCTCGCCGACCGCATCGGCCGGCGCACCACGCTGGCGACGATGGCGGTGCTGATCGGTCTCTTCAGCCTGGCCGCGCCCTGGCTGCTCGATGGCGGGGCGTCGGGGCAGGACACCTTCATCCTGGTTGGATTCGGCCTGCTGGGGTTGTCGTATGGCCAGGCGGCCGGCGTGGTCACGTCGAACTTCGACACCAAGTTCCGCTACACCGGGGCCGCGCTGACCACGGACTTCGGCTGGCTGTTCGGCGCCGCGTTCGCGCCGCTGGTGGCGCTGGGGCTGTCGTCGCTGTTCGGCCTGGTGGCCGTGACGCTTTACCTGCTGTCGGGCGTGGTGGCCACGCTGATCGCGCTGCGCATCAATCGCGCGCTGGGGACGCCCGACGACGCTTGAATTCGCTCAGCGCAAAGTCGACGAAGGCGCGTGCCGCGGCTGTGCGGTACGCGCCTTTTCTTTGCAGCAGCGCCGCGTGCCGGGGCGGCAGCGGACGTTCCAGCTTCAGGATGCGCAGGTCCGGCTGGCCAGCGGCAATGGCGGCCGGCAGCACCGTGGCGTGGCGGCCACTGCGCACGGCATCCAGCACCGCGCTCACCGAATTAGCTTCGAAGGTGATGCGCGGCTCGATTCCCAACCCGCCGAAGTAACGCGCGATATAGCCGCGCGTGGCGAATTCCCGCGTCAGCATGGCCATCGATTCCCCGGCCAGCGCCTCGGCGCCCAGTGCGGTGCGGCGCCGTGCCAGCGTGTGCGACGCCCCCACCATGTAGGCCAGCGGTTCCTCGATCAGCGGCGTGGCTTCCAGATCTGGCAGGTGGATATCGTCGAAGGCGATGCCGATGTCGATCTCGTCGTCGGCCAGCAGCGGCTCCACGCGCTCCTGCGGCATTTCGCGCAGGCTCAGCGTGATGTTCGGATACTTCGCATTGAACGCGACGATCAGCGGCGCCACCAGGTAGGGCGTGAACGTGGGCGTCATGGCCAGCCGCAGATTGCCGCGCGTGAGTTCCCCACGTCGTGGATGGCGCGCTGCCCGGCTTCCAGGTCCTGCAGCGCGCGCCGCGCGTGCACGTAATAGGCCTGGCCCGCGTCGGTCAGCCGCACGGTGCGGCCGCTGCGGTCGAACAGCGGCGCGCCGAGCGAATCTTCGAGCTGGCGGATCTGCTGCGACAGCGTGGGTTGCGAGACGTGCAGCGCCTCGGCGGCGCGCGTGAAGTTGCCGGCGTCGGCGACGGCCAGGAAGTAGCGAACGTGGCGCAGCAGCATGGGGGCGGTCAGCTATTGGTATTGCCAATGGCAAGCATAATAATCCCGACTTTGACCAATGGCGCGACATTCGACATGCTAGCGGTTCAAATGGGGGATTACCGTGAAAGACCTGATACAGGGCATTCTCAAATTCCAGCGCGAGGAGTTCCCGAAGCTTTCCGCGCTGTTCCAGGAACTGGCGACGCAGCAGAGTCCCAGCACGCTGTTCATTGCCTGTTCCGACAGCCGCGTGGAGCCCGCGCTGCTGACACAGAGCGAGCCGGGCAAGCTGTTCGTGATCCGCAATGCCGGCAATATCGTGCCCGCCTACGCGGTGCAGCCGGGCGGGGTGTCGGCCAGCGTCGAGTACGCGGTGGCCGGGCTCAAGGTGCGCGATATCGTGATCTGCGGTCATTCGAACTGCGGCGCCATGACGGCGGTGGCGATGTGCCAGTGCCTGGACCATATGCCTTCCGTGGCGGAATGGCTGGAACATGCCGGCGGCGCCCGCAAGATCAGCCTGGCGCGGCCCCATGCGTCGGACCGCGAGCGCGTCGAGGACATGGTGCGCCAGAACGTGATCGAGCAACTGGCCCACCTGCGCACCCATCCGTGCGTGGCGCAAGCGCTGGCGGAGCGGCGCATCGCGCTGCATGGCTGGTACTACGACATCGGCACCGGCACGATCGACGTGCTGGACGGCAAGTCCGGCCGGTTCGTGCCGCTGGCGGAGCATCCCGACGTCAATGCCACGGAAATGACCGCATGAAGGTCAGGCGCATCGTTGCCAACTTCGAGGCCGCCGATCCGGCCGCCGCGCGGCGGTTCTACCAGGACATCTTCGGGCTGGACCTGCTGATGGACCACGGGTGGATCGCCACCTATGGTTCGGGCGCCACGCAGACCGTGCAGGTCAGCTTCATGTCCGAAGGCGGCTCGGGCACGCCGGTGCCGGACCTGTCGATCGAGGTGGACGACCTCGACACGGCGCTGGCGCGCGTGCAGGCCGCCGGCGTGGCGATTGCCTACGGCCCCGCCGACGAGCCCTGGGGCGTGCGGCGCTTCTTCGTGCGCGACCCGTTTGGCAGGCTCGTCAACGTGCTGGTCCATGCATGACAGTCGCCGCGCATCGCCCGCGAAAGTGAAACAAACCGTACACGGTGCACCTATGCGCGGATTTGCCGTTAATGTGGTCATCAACGACGACAGAAAAGGGTCGACAAGCCTATGCAGCTGCCCCCGATTCCGGCCAATGAAGCCGTCCGCGTGGCCACGCTCCGGTCGCTCAACGTCTTGGACACCGCGCCCGAGGAGCGATTCGACCGCCTGACGCGCCTGGCCAAACGCCTGTTTGGCGTACCCATTGCCGTGGTGAGCCTGGTCGATGTCAATCGCCAGTGGTTCAAGGCCTGCGAGGGACTCGACGCCCGGGAAATGCCGCGCGACACATCGTTCTGCGGCCATGCCATCTGCAGCGACGATATCCTGCTGATTCCCGACGCCACGCAGGACCCGCGTTTCCACGACAACCCGCTGGTCACCGGCGCGCCCCATATCCGCTTCTATGCCGGCCGGCCCCTGTCGGCGCCCAACGGCGCCAAGCTCGGCACGCTCTGCCTGATCGACCACAAGCCGCGCAGCTTCGGCGACGAAGACCGCGCGCTGCTGCATGACCTGGCACTGATGGCCGAGCAGGAACTGGCGGCCGTCCACATGGCCACCATGGACGAACTGACGCTGCTGTCGAACCGGCGCGGCTTCACCGTGCTGGGCCAGCACGCGATCGAGCTGTGCCGGCGCCTGGACCGGCCCGCCACGCTGGTGTTCTTCGACATGGATGGCTTCAAGCCGATCAACGACCGCTTCGGCCACGCCGAGGGCGACCGTGCACTGGTTGCGTTTGGCGCGGAGCTGCGGGCCGCGTTCCGGGAATCCGATGTGGTGGGCCGCATTGGCGGCGACGAATTCGCCGTGCTGCTGACCAATACCGATGCGGTGGGCTGCCAGGACGCCCTGGCGCGGCTGGAAGTCCAGCTGGACGCCTGGAATGCCAGCAATCCCCGAGGGTATGCGCTGCAGTTCAGCGCGGGGGCGATTGCCTTCGACCACCTGCACCACGGCAATATCCAGGACCTGCTGGCCGAGGCCGACGCGGCGATGTACGCCAACAAGGCTGCGCGCAAGGCCCGGCGCCACTGAAGGCGCAGGGGCGGACAGGCGGGTGGGCTAGCGCGGACGCGGCGGCGTGGTGCGGTCGGCGGGTGCCGCGCGCATGACGCCGGCGGCGATCTCGCTGGTCAGCGCGTCGATGGCTTCGAGCTCGGCCTCGCCGATGACCACCGGCGTGCGCGCCGCGCCCCAGTCGCCGTAGATCATGGCGATGCAGCGATTGCGGATCTTCACGGGCGCCAGCAGCACCGTGCGGGCGTCGGGCAGGGCATCGCGATACCAGCGCGGCATGCGTTGCGCCATCTCGGCGTCGAACGTGTCCTCGATCAGCAGCGGCCGGGCCGACAGTCCGGCGAAGTGAAACACGTCGGGGACAAAGCCTTCCTCGAACGACAGCGCGGGCAGCGCCTCGCGCATACCGTCGCCAAAGCCCAGGCGCGCATGGAAGCGCCGCGTCGTCGGGTTCAGCATCATCAGGAAGCAGCGCGAGAAGTCGAGCGCGCGCATGCTGGTTTCCAGCACCATCGGCGCCAGCTGCGACACCGTCAGGCCGGCGCCTTCGCGCTGCACTTCGGCCAGGCCCGCCTGCAGCCGTTCCAGCACGTTCACCGGCTGGGGGCCGTGCGGCGCGCCGCCGTCGGCCGGCGTGGCAGCTTCGGATACCGTGATCGACGTGCTCAGCGCCTCGGCCTGGCGCACGGCCACGCTGACATCGCCGGGATTGAGCCCCAGCATCTTGGCGTGGGTGTTGAGCAGGCTTTCCACCGACGCCTCGTTGCCCTCGCGCACCATCGTCACGGCGGCTTCCGCTGATACATGTGCGATGGCCGACAGCCAGTCCGAATGCGTTTCGAGCACCGTGTCGTTCGACAGCGTGCGCGGCTTCATCGCGTGCGCGATCAGGCCCGGCAGGCGCCACTTGCGCGCGGCGGCTTCGGCGATGTCTTCCAGCGACACCCCCAGCACCTCCATCGCGGCCTCGTTCTCGGTCATCGGATGCGCGGCGCACATGGCTTCCACGCGCTCCCATTCATCCGGGAAGTAAAACACCAGCAGCAGGCGGCTCATGTGGTGCATCAGCGTGCAGACCACCGCTTCCTCGCCCTCGTTGATGCCGCGCGCCTGGGTCAGCGCCCGCGTGATCTCGCCGGCCACCAGCGCGCGCTGCAGCGCCTTCAGGGCCTGCGGGCGCTTGGGCGCCACGCCGTGGAAGTAGTCCAGCAGCTGGACACCCAGCGTCAGGTGGCTGATGGCCTCCACGCCCAGCACCAGGATGGCGCGCGAGACCGTGGTGACCTCGCCGCCGAACGACCGGTACATCGCCGAGTTGGCCAGCCGGATCACCTTTTGCGACAGGCTGAAGTCGGACAGCACGCTCGTGGCCATCTCGCCGACGGTCAGGTCGGCGTTGAGCGTCTTGAAGATGTTGTCGACGCAGTACTGCAGCGTGGGAAAGTCGCCCTGCTGCGCCATCCGGGCCCACAGGGTCTCGAAGAACTCCGTCTTGGGCATCAGGAGGCCACCCGCTGCGTGAACACTTCGCCTTCGCCCATCAGCAGCTTGCCGTCCAGCACCGCGTTTTCGAAGTCGGACGGGCTCAGGGCGCGCGCATAGCGCCAGCCTTGCACCAGGTCGCAGCCCTGTGCGGCCAGCAGCGCGCCCTGCGCGTCGGTCTCGACGCCCTCGGCGATGGCCACCAGCCCCAGTTCGCGCGCCAGCGACAGCACGGCGGACACGATGGTGCGCGCGTGCGGGGAATCGATCATGTCGGCCACGAAGCTGCGGTCCACCTTCAACGCGGACAGCGGGAAGCGGCGCAGGTACGACAGGCTCGAATAGCCGGTGCCGAAGTCGTCCACGGCAAAGCGGATGCCCAGCGCGCGCAGCGACAGCAGCAGGCGCTCGGCGGCCTGCGGATCGGTCATCAGCGCGCTTTCGGTGATTTCCAGCACCAGGCGGTCGGCGCCGATGCCGGCGTCCTGGATCGCGCCGCGCACGCTGTCGTAGAAGTTCGGATGCAGGAACTGCACGGCCGACACGTTGACCGACATATGGCCCACGCGGATACCCTGCGCATCCCAGGCGGCCAGCTGCGCGCAGGCGCAGCGCAGCGCCCAGGCGCCCAGATGCTTGATCAGGCCGTTCTTCTCGGCCACGGGGATGAAGACGTCGGGCCGTATGAACTCGCCGGCGTGCTCCCAGCGCATCAGCGCCTCCACCGCGCAGATCTCGCCCGAGCCCGGCCAGACGATCGGCTGGTAGTGCAGCAGGAATTCGCCGCTCTGCACGGCCTCGAACATGCTCTGCTCGATCCGGAACTGCTCGTCCAGCCGGCGGTCGAGCTCGGGCGAATACACGCAGTAGCGGTTCTTGCCCAGCGCCTTGGCCTCGTACATGGCCAGGTCGGCGCGGCGCAGCCATTGCGATTCGCTTTGCGGGGCTTCGGTCGAGAAGGCCAGCCCGATGCTGGTGGTGATGCGCACATGGCAGCCGCCCAGCAGGAACGGCTGGCGGCAGACGTGGATCACGCGCTCCAGGATGCGCACGGCCTCGGCCTCGGACTCCAGGCCATCCATCATCAGCACGAACTCGTCGCCGCCCAGGCGGGCCACGCTATGGTGCGTGCGCACGGTGTCCTGCAGCCGCGCGCCCACTTCCTTGAGCAGCGCGTCGCCGAACTCGTGGCCCAGCGAATCGTTGATGTTCTTGAAGCCGTCCAGGTCCATCAGCGCCAGCGCGAACGACTGGCGCAACGCCGGGCCGGACGTGTATTCCTCGATCCGCTTGCGGATGAAGGCGCGGTTGCCCACGCCCGTCAACGGATCCAGGAAGGCACGCTCGGTCAGCTGCCGTTCTGACTCCACCCATTCGGTGACATCGTGGCCGAACAGCAGCAGGCTGGCCGCGCCGCCAGCGGCGCGGTGGTGGCTCACGCGCAGGTCGATCCAGCCCGGGCCGCCGCCGCCCACCACCCGCACGCGCTCGCGCCGGGCGGCGTGATCCTGCGCGCAGCCCTGCAGCATGCGCGCCACGCGCTCGCGCGATTCCAGCGCGATCAGGTCAAGTACGGAAGTGTGCAGCAGGTAGTCCAGCGGATAGACCAGCAGGTCGGCCGTGGTTTCGGTCGCGTCGAGGATGTGGCCCTGGATGTCGACCCGCATGGCCAGCGCGCCGGAAGCTTCCAGCAACGCCCAGGCCTCGTCCCCGGCAGGGATGGCACCAGCCAGCCGGCGATCGGCGGGCTCGGGTGCCAGGGCGACATCGTATGCAAGCGCGGTCATGTATCTGTTATGCCCGAAGTCCCGTGGACGCAGGACAGATATCGGATGGATTTTATGAAACTGAAGCGCCGGCCGCCGTGGGAGAAAACCAGTCCGGGCTGGATACCCAACCCGGCACATGACGTCTGGCTTCAACGGGGTCCGACGTGACGACAACGGCGATTCTAATACGAGGTTGCGTCCGCCTGAACACCGCATGGGGAAACGGATTGCGGGAATCGGCGCCGCTGCAACAGGCGGCCGGGGCTGGCGCGCGGCCAAACAGCAACGGGATTGACACAATATGCATAAATCCGTGACACTCGACGCCATGACCTGTTTCGGCCTGACCACCATCGCGATTATTCGCACCATTCCTCGAATGGTGGGTTAGCGCGCGTCCGTAACAGACAAAACAACCCGCCCAACGAGGCGGGTTTTTTGTGGCCGCCTCCTGGGGAACCCCCCGATTTCAGACAGGAGCGTTCCATGCCGCAATCCACCGCCACCGCCGTCCCGCCACACCCCGGTTCGCCGCCGACGGCGGCTCTTCCGTAGCTTCTTCGGTATTTCTGCGCGCAGATGCCGATGCGATCGATGCAGATGACTACCTGAGACGCATCCTCACCGCCCGCGTCTACGACGTGGCGCGCGAAACGCCGCTCGACCTGGCGCCGGCGCTGTCGGCGCGGCTGGGTCATCAGGTCTGGCTCAAGCGCGAGGATCACCAGCCCGTTTTCTCGTTCAAGGTGCGCGGCGCCTACAACAAGATGGCCAACCTGCCCGCCGATGTGCTGGTCCGGGGCGTGATCACGGCGTCGGCTGGCAACCATGCCCAGGGCGTGGCGCTGTCGGCGGCGCGGCTCGGGTACGGGCGGTAATCGTGGTGCCCCAGACCGCACCCGAGGTCAAGGTGGACGCCGTACGCGCCCACGGCGGCGACATGGTGCAGGTGGTGCAGGCCGGGGAGTCGTATTCGGACGCCTACGACCATGCGATGGCCATGCAGCGCGAGCAGGCGCTGACTTTCATCCCGGCCTTCGACGATCCCGATGTGATCGCCGGGCAGGGCACGGTGGGCATGGAGATCCTGCGCCAGCATCGCGGCGCGCTGGATGCCGTGTTCGTGCCCATCGGCGGCGGCAGCCTGGCGGCCGGCGTGGCGGCCTATATCAAGGCGGTGCGGCCGGAAGTGCAGGTCATCGGCGTGCAGACGGAGGATTCGTGCGCGATGGCGCGCTCGCTGGCCGCCGGCGCGCGGGTGACGCTGGATTCGGTGGGGCTGTTTTCCGATGGCACGGCCGTCAAGCGCGTGGGCGAGGAGACCTTCCGGCTCTGCCGGCATCTGCTCGATGGCGTGCTGACCGTGGATACCGACACCCTGTGCGCGGCCATCAAGGATATCTTCCAGGACACCCGCAGCCTGGTGGAGCCGGCTGGCGCGCTGGCCGTGGCGGGGCTGAAGCAGTATGCGGGCCGCCTGCCGCAAGGCGCGCGGCAGGCGCTGGTGGCGATCACATCGGGCGCGAACGTGAATTTCGACCGCCTGCGCATCGTGGCGGAGCGGGCCGAGGCCGTCGAGGCCGCCGCCCGCTAGGGGATACGTCAGCCGGCCGCCGTTGTGGGGCCGGCCGACCGCCTCAGGACTGGAAGTCCTCGGCGTCGACGTCGTAGTTCGCCGGTTCCCAGCGGATGGCCAGCAGGGCCAGCAGGCCGGCCAGCGGCGCCAGGGCGATGACCCAGAACACCTTGGTCGCCAGCGCGGCGGCAAGCACCGGGAACAGGAACAGCGATGCGGTGGAGCTGGCGCGCATCAGCGTCTGGTTGAAGCCCACGCCCACCCCGCGCAGCGACGTGGGATAGCTCAGCGACGCATAGGTCATGGTGTGCGCACCGGGGCCAAAGCCCTGGCCCAGCAGGAACAGCGCCAGGAACGAGATGGCGATGGCCACCTGCACGCCGCCGGCGGGTTTGCCCACCAGCGCCAGGCCCACCAGCGCGGCCAGCTGGAACGCGTAGCCGGTGACGGTCAGTTTCCACGCGCCGGTCTTCGGCACCAGGTGCACGCCGATCAGGCCGCCGACGAACGCGAACAGCAGGTTCAGCGCCAGCGACACCAGGATGGTGGTCAGCATGGTCTGCGCCAGGAAGCTGGCGATAATCACCGGCAAGCCGAAGGCCACCGCGTTATAGGCAAACGACGAGGCGATCGACATGATCGTGGCCAGTGCCGTGCGGCGCGCGTAGACGCCCTTGAGCAGCAGGCCGTAGTTGCGCCACGACGCCGGGCGCTTGGGCGGCTCGACCACGGCATCGGGGGCCACCACGGCGTCGATGCCGTACGACGTGCGCAGGATCTTGGCGGCGCCTTCGAGGTCGCCCTGGTTGGCGGCCCACACCGGCGATTCGCTCATGTAGCGGCTGCGCACGGCGATGATGATCAGGGCCGGCACGGCGCCAAAGCCCAGGATGATGCGCCACAGCAGGCCGCTGTGCGACTCCGGCAGGATCGAGTAGCAGCCCAGCACCAGCAGGTACGAGACGCAGATAGCCGCATACCAGGTGGGGCACCACATCGCCACCCGCGCGGCCTTGTTGCCGTGCCCCTTGAGCTTGGAGAACTCGGCCAGGAAGGCCATGGCCACGGGCAGGTCGATGCCGACGCCCAGACCCATCACGAAGCGGGCACCGGCCAGCACGTACTCGTTCGGTGCCAGCGCGCAGGCAATGGCGGCGATCACGAAGCAGAGCATGTCGGCCATGAACACGCGGTAGCGGCCGATGCGGTCGGTGAAGTAGCCGCCCAGGAAGGCGCCGACAATCGCACCGAACGTGATGGCCGACGCCACCATGCCGGTGCCGGCCGGCGTGAGGCCGAATTCCTTTGTAACGTCTTTCAGGCCGAAGGCCAGGGCGCCCAGGTCATAGGCGTCCAGGAAGATGCCGCCCAGCGCGATGGCTACCACGATACGGGCGTTGCTGACGGCGGCGCCGCCATCGTTGACGAGTCGCGCCACATCGGCGGCGGAACGGATAACGGCCTTGGACGGCGCGGCCGTCTGGGCGGTAGCCTGCGCACCGGCGGGCGACAGGGCGAGATCGACTGACATTTGTATTTGTTCGAGGGCGCTGGAAAAGGAAGGCGAGCACCTCCCAGCACTCGCCCAGTCAGCGTCGTATCGTACGACAACCGCCCTGCGTGCCCAAATGCATTGTTGTTATATCTTTAGAACTGCACCTCCGGCAGGCCATGAAAATCCTCGCATGAAATGCGTTGGCGGCCCGCCGCATGTTGTACGATGACCATCGCTCAGCAATGGCTTGACCCCTTTAACACCATCGGAATGGAGACACCGAGCATGACAAAACAGGCAAAGGTCGCACTGGTCACGGGCGCCGCGCGCGGCATCGGCAAGGCGGTGGCGCAGGCCATGCTGGCCGACGGCTATCAGGTGGTGCTGGCGGGCCGCACCGCCGAAACGCTGCAAGCGCTGGCCGACCAGGCCACGGCGGCGGGTCAGACGGCCCTGGCCGTGCAGTGCGACGTCAGCAACCCGGCGTCGGTGGATGCCCTTTATGCGAAAGTGAGCGAGCGCTTCGGCCGCCTTGACGTACTGTTCAACAACGCCGGCGTCAACGCCCCGGCGATTTCCATCGATGAACTGTCGTTCGAACAGTGGAAGGCCGTGCTGGATACCAACCTGACCGGCGCCTTCCTGTGCGCGCGCGGCGCCTTCGCGATGATGCGGGCGCAGGACCCGCGTGGCGGCCGCATCATCAACAATGGTTCGATCTCGGCCCACGCGCCGCGCCCGAACACGGTGCCCTACACCGCCACCAAGCATGCCATCACGGGCCTGACCAAGAGCCTGTCGCTCGATGGCCGCGCCCATGACATCGCCTGCGGTCAGATCGATATTGGCAACGCGGGTACCGACATGGCCAACCGCATGGCACGCGGCGTGCCGCAGGCCAATGGCGAAATCCGCCCGGAACCGCTGATGGACGTGGCCCATATCGCCAGCTCGGTGCTGTACATGGCCAACCTGCCGCTTGAAGCCAACGTACAGTTCATGACCGTGATGGCGACAAAGATGCCGTTCGTCGGACGCGGCTGACCGGAACGAGGGGTGCTGGATCAGTGCGCCGGCCGGCCCGTGCGGCCTGCCATGAACGCGGCGGCGTCGGCCGCCGTCATGCCGCGCTCGTCGCGCGCTTCGGGATCGGCACCGTGCTGCTTCAGCAGTTCGACGATCTCGGCGCGCTGGAACATCGCCGCCACCATCAGCGCCGTGCGGCCGTCGGGCGATGCGCCTTCGACGTCCGCGCCATGTTCCAGCAGGATCTCGATCACTTCCCGATAGCCCTTGTAGGCGGCGCCGGCAATCGGCGTCTGCCCCATCGCGTTGCGCGTGTCGGGCGACGCGCCGGCTGCCAGCAGCATGCGCAGCGCTTCGGCGTGGCCGTGGTAGGCGGCCAGCATTACCAGGCTGTCGCCTTTCTCGTTGCGCAGGTTCGGCGGCATGCCGCGTTCGATCAGCGCTGCCAGCGCGGCCGCGTCGCCATTGCGCGCCAGGTCGAACACCTGGCCCAGCGCGGCGATCATGCGGGCTTCTTCATCGGCGGTCATGGTGGGGGCCTGGGTCTGGTCGATCTCGTCCATTTGGTGCTCTCGTCTTGCTTTTATTGCGCCTGGCTGGCCTCGCCCGTCGGGAGAGGCCAGCTTACGGCACCAACTCGCGGCAATTACTTCGCTTCGACCTTCTCGATGGCCGCCGCGACGCCTGCGCCGTAGGCCGGGTCAGCCTGCGTGCAGTGGTCGATGTGCCGTTGCTGCACGGGCTTCGACACGCCCTTGATGGCGCGGGCCGTGTTATCGAACAGCGTCTGCTGCTGCGCCGGCGTCATCAGGCGGAACAGGTCGCCTGCCTGCGAGAAGTAGTCGTCGTCGACGCGGTGGTTCCAGTGGTCGGCGGCGCCGTCGACCGACAGCGGCGGCTCGCGGAAGTCGGGCTGCTCGTCCCACTCGCCACGCGTGTTCGGCTCGTAGGCGATGGTGCCGCCCGCGTTGCCGTCGGTGCGGCCGCGGCCGTCGCGATGATAGCTGTTGACGTACTTCGCGGCCTTCGGCGAGTTCACCGGAATCAGGTGATGGTTCACGCCCAGGCGGTAGCGCTCGGCATCGCCATACGAGAACAGGCGGCCATGCAGCATCTTGTCCGGCGAGAAGCCGACGCCCGGCACGATGGTCGACGGCGCGAACGCGGCCTGCTCCACCTCGGCGAAATGGTTCTCCGGATTGCGGTTCAGCTCCATCACGCCCACTTCGATCAGCGGGTAGTCCTTCTTGGACCAGACCTTGGTCAGGTCGAACGGGTTGTGGCGATACTTGCCGGCGTCGGCCTCGGGCATGATCTGCACGAACAGCTTCCAGCGCGGGAATTCGCCGCGCTCGATGGCTTCGTACAGGTCGCGCTGATGGAATTCGCGGTCGCGGCCGGTCACTTCGGCGGCTTCGGCATCGGTCAGGTTCTGGATGCCCTGCTGGGTCACGAAGTGGAATTTCACCCAGTGGCGCTGCATGTCGCGGCTGATGAAGCTGTACGTATGGCTGCCGAAGCCGTGCATGTTGCGCCAGCTGCGCGGAATGCCGCGATCGCTCATGGTGATGGTCACCTGGTGGAACGACTCGGGCAGGCTGGTCCAGAAATCCCAGTTGTTCTCGGCGCTGCGCATGCCGGTGCGCGGATCGCGCTTCACGGCGTGGTTCAGGTCGGGGAACTTGAGCGGGTCGCGCAGGAAGAAGACCGGCGTGTTGTTGCCCACCAGGTCCCAGTTGCCTTCCTCGGTGTAGAACTTGACGGCGAAGCCGCGGATGTCGCGTTCGGCATCGGCCGCGCCGCGCTCGCCGGCCACCGACGAGAAGCGCACGAACAGGTCGGTTTTCTTGCCGATTTCGGAGAACAGGTTGGCGCGCGTGTATTTGGTGATGTCGTGCGTGACCGTGAACGTGCCATAGGCGCCCGAGCCCTTGGCGTGCATGCGGCGCTCGGGGATGACTTCGCGGTCGAAGTGGGCAAGTTTTTCCAGGAACCAGACATCCTGGAGCAGGGCCGGGCCGCGCGGGCCGGCCGTCTGGATGTTGTTGTTGTCGACGACGGGCGCGCCGAAAGCGGTCGTGAGCTTTTTCATGGGATTCCTTGATGCGGATGGCACGGCCTCGCGGGCCACGCCTGGACGTTTGTGGGTCTGACTGGGCAGGCTGCCACCGATGGCGCGATGCACCGGCGGTAGACGATTTAACTATCGCAGATGGAGTGCGACAAGTCATATCGTATTGATCAATGACTGCAATAGGCCATCAGACTTTTAGGTTACTGAATTAAGAGTTTTGCTATGGACTGCACGCCTGCGCCCGTGCGCGGACTGCCCTGTTGACACGAATTTGATATCGCCGAGTCGGATCTTTTCAGCAACGGGACGGCGGAATCCATAGGCTGGAAGCATGACAAGTCAGCCAGGAGTTCGCCATGACGATGTGGATTGTCTTCCGGATAGCCATTGCGGTGATCGCGCTGGGGGCGTTGATCGCGCTGTTCGCGTGCCAGTACCGGCTGTCGTCGCGCGTGTCGCGGCGCGATCCCCCGCCCCGGCGGCCGGCCGATGGCCTTCAGTCGTCGGACGTGGCGAACTGGAACTGACCCTTGCCCTGGGCCTTGGCGCGGTACAAGGCGCGGTCCGCCAGGTGCAGGATGTCGTCGGCGGTCAGCCCTTCGGGGCGCACGTGCGCGATGCCGATGCTGACGCCCAGCCGGGCCTGGTGGCCGGACGACAGCAGATAGGGCGCACTCACTTCGCGCAGCAGGTCGTGGGCCAGCGCCTGCACGCTCTGCGTGCTTTCATTACGTAGCACAATGACGAATTCATCGCCGCCGATGCGATAGACCAGTCCCCGGCCCGGCACCGCGCCACGCAGGCGCTCGCCCACGCGTACCAGCAGTTCGTCGCCGCTGCCATGGCCGAAAGAGTCGTTGACCGGCTTGAAGCCGTCCAGGTCCATATATAACAGTGTCAGGTAGCGGCCGGCGGCCATGCGATGGACGCTGGCCTCGCGGATTTCGGCCAGCAGGCTGGATCGGTTCAGCAGCCCGGTCAGGGAATCGTGACGGGCCCGATGGGCGTTTTCGCGCTCGGACCGCATGGTGGCCACCACCATCGCATTCATGCGAAACGACGCGCTGGTCATGCTGATGACATACACCGGCAGCTGCAGCAGCGTCAGCAGGAACAGCGGCTCGTGGGCCACCAGCGCCCCCGCGCAGATGGGCCCGAGGCTCAGCAGGATCATCAGCGCGGTCATGCGCGGCGCGCCATAGTTGCGAAAGCAGATGCCCCCGCACATGGCCGCCGCCGACAGGCAGGCCATGGCGCCGCTGAGCCAGTCGCCGCTGACCACGCTCAGGTATGCACCCAGGCCGACACTGGCGGCCCAGGCCAGCGTCAGGCACATGTGCCAGTCGGTGGGGGTTGGCCGTCCGGCGCGCGAGGCGCGGCGCGCCTGGAACAGTACGGCCACGCGCGCCACGCAGATGACGATCTCCAGCGCAAGCCACGCCGCGAATTCGGGGCGGCGCAGGTGCAGCGTGATGACCGTGGCCACCATCATCGTATTCAGGATGCCGCCGAAGAAGATCGACAGCGTCCCGAACAGGCTGCCGACCAGCGCCTCGCGGATCTCGGCGGGCACATCCCGGCCCGGCTCCGCGAGCCAGCGCGTGAAGCGCCAGCGCGGCGCGCTGTAAATCTGGCCCGACAGGAACATGGGGGAATAGCGTTGGGTCATCGCCATGCATTCTGCCAGAGCCACGTTACGTCGCGTGCACCGGCGAGAGGGGGGTATCCCCGAAAGGGTGAACCCGCCAGACGCGTCGTTTTTGCGCGTCCGTATTTATCCTGTCATTATCTGAGGATAATAAATAGCGGAATCGCATGTTTATTACATTTTGATTTTCGTCGATGCTTCGACTACAACGGGCTATGCATATTCAAGCATTTTCTGTCGCCCGTTAAGGCCGAGCTGGGGGGGAATCGGCGACTGTTGATTTTTCGCGGCTTCATTTTCTGACGATCGAGAAACGGATTACCGCCACTAATCCGTAGACGCCGTGCGCCTGCTCCAGCGGAAAATCGAGGACATAATCCATGAGGGAAATGACTGCGGGGGCTTTTGCGCCAATGCCGGCAGTATTTGCGCGGCGGCAGATCTGTATCGTCATCCTGACCACTTTCGCACCTGCGGCCTCGGCGCTGACGGTGATCGGCGCCAGTACCTACGGGCAGCAGGTGTCCAACGATACGGAGTACGTGGTCAATGCGGGCACCACTGTTTCCAGTGACACGGGCGATGCAGTCATCGTCAATGGCGTGGCGCCGGTTGCGTTCTCGAATTCCGGATCGCTGCTTTCGGCGCAGGCCAGCCAGGCCGCCGCGCTGCGCTTCAATGTGGCCGGCGAACTGCACAATGCAGCCGGGGGACGAATGTTCGGACAAACATTTGGCGTGATGATGAATGGCGGCGGCGCCGGCAACAGCATCGTCAATTTCGGCGATATCAGCGCGCGCATCAGCCATGCCATCTATTACGGTGGCGACAGTGCCGGCACGGTCGACAACTTCGGTTCTTTGAATGGCGATGGCGCGGTCGGGGCTTCCGCCGATGGCATTTACCTTCACGGCACCGGCCACGTCACGGTCAATAATCACATGGGGGCATCGATTGCCTCCGGGCGCGGCGACGCGACCTACGGCGCCGCCATTGTCATCGACGGCGGCACGGCCAGCATCGTCAATGACGGGAATATGAATGGGTACCACGGCGGGATCGTCAGCACCACAACCGGCGCGGTGCAAATCGATAACCGCATCACCGGTACGATCCGCGCCACCAACGATGCGGCCATCCAGATCCTGCAGGGCGGAACGATCCACAATGCCGGCAGGCTTGCCAGTGGCGGCCCGGCGGCGATTGTGTTGGCGGGCGGCAACAACAGCGTGGTGCTCGATACTGGGTCGTCGATCGATGCCCGGGTGGCAATCCTCAGCCAGGGCACGGGGAACACCATCACGCTGGCCGGCACCGGCAGCGAGGACAGCCATTTCAGCGCGACCCCCGGCAACGGGTTTGCCTCGCTGACGGCGCAGGCCGCCAGCGACTGGACCTTGTCGGGCGGGGTCACCCTGGGCGGCACGTCGCCGGCCGCGCTGCACGTGGTCGGCGATCTCGCACTGGGGGGCACCGTGTTCCAGGATGCCGGCGGCGGCACCACTATCGACGGCGGCGGCAGCCTGACAATCGGGCTGGGCGGCACCAGTGGCGCCTTGCAAGGCCCCATCGTCAACAACGGCACCCTGACCTTGCGGCGCAGCGATGCCATGCTGGTCGACGGCATGTTGAGCGGCGGCGGCATGCTCGTGCAGGCCGGCACCGGAGCCGCCACGCTCTCCGCAGCCGGCTCGTCACAGGGCACGGTGTCGGTGATGACCGGCACCTTGCGGCACACCCACGCGGGTGCCTTTGCGACGACCGGCAACTACACCACGGCGGTCGGGGCCACGACATCGATCCTGGGCCCGTCATCGCTTGCCGTGGGCGGCCGGTTTGCCATGGATGGCACGCTGAACGTGATGGCAGGCGGCAGCAATCCGGTGGTCGGCGCCAGCACGGCGGTGATTGGCACCGGTGCGGTGTTGAACCTCACCGGCTTTTCGGCGTCGGCCACCGCCAGCGCTTCGGAACTGGCCGCCACGACACTGGACGTCATCCGTGCCAGTGCACCCGGTGCGTTGTCCGGCACGTTCGAATCGATCCGGCTGGGTGGCTCGCCGAGTCCGGTGGACTACCTGACCCTGTCATCGGCCTATGGCCCACAGGCGCTAACCGTGGGCACGGGGCTGGTCTGGTATGCATCGCACAGCAACACTCCGCTGATTGCCAGCGGCACCTTCACGCTGGCGCAGGCCGATCACGCCTTCGACATGGATGCGGTGCTGGCCGACCAGGATCCCAACGCGGCAACGGGCTGGGACGGCCGCACGCTGACCAAGGCCGGCCCCGGCACGCTGCAACTGTCGAAAGCCAATACCTATACCGGCGCCACGCGGATCGATGCCGGCACGCTCCGCGCGGGCGCGGAAAACGTCATCGCCCGCAGTGAACAGGTGGCGCTGGCGGGCGGGGCGACGTTCGACCTGGCCGACTTCAACCAGCGGGTCAACGACCTGACCGGCGCCGGCAACGTGACGCTGGGGCTGGCCACGCTGACGCTGAACAGCGTGGCCAGCACGGCTTTCGATGGGGTCATCGGCGGCGATGGCGGCATCGACAAGCAGGGGCCGGGCAGCCTGGTGTTGTCGAAGGATCAGACCTATGGCGGCAGCACGGCCGTGAATGGCGGCGCGCTGCTGCTGCGCAATGACGCCCGGCTGGCCAATACCACGCAGGTGACGGTGGCGCCCGGCGCGGTGTTCGGCGGCTACGGCGGCGTGGGCGGGGCGGTGCTGAACCATGGCGTGCTGGCGGTGGCCGATGCCGCGCCCGGTTTCGAAGGCGGCCCGGCCGGTACGTTCGTCATCGGCGGCGCGCTGGTCAACCACGGCGAAATCCGCATGGGCAGCCCGGTTCCCGCCAGCACGCTGGTGGTCAATGGCGACTACACCGGCAACAACGGCTGGCTGACGCTGTACACGTCGCTGGGCGACGACAACGCCGCCACTGACCGGCTGGTGGTGCGCGGCAATACCGCTGGCCAGACCATGGTTGTCGTCCGCAATGCCGGGGGCGCCGGCGCCCGGACCGTAAATGGCATCCGCGTCGTGCAGGTGGACGGTCGCTCGGACGGCACCTTCGCGCTCGATGGCCGGCTGGTGGCAGGTGCCTACGAATACGGCCTGTACAAGGGCACGCCGACCGGCGAGGACGGCAACTGGTACCTGCGCGCGATTTCCGCCGATCCCGATCCCGCGCCGGCGCCGGTGCCGGTGCCGGTTCCGCGCCCGGAAACCGGCCTCTGGCTGGCCAACCAGTCCACTGCGCAGGCCATGTTCGTGCACACGTTCCGGGACCGCGCCGGATTCGTCGACCCGCGCGGCGCGGATGGCGGGCCAGCCAACCCGTCCATCGGGTGGGCGCGCCTTGCGGGCGGGCATGCGGATGGCAACGCGGCCGGCGGGCGCATCGCCGAATCGGCCGACAGCGTCGTGGCGCAGGCAGGCGTCGATCTGCTGCACCGCGTATCGGCGGGCCAGCGCTGGCAGGCGGGCCTGATGGTCGGCTACGGCTCGGCCACCACGCATGCCACGACGCGCAACAATCCGGCCGTGGCGCGCGGTTCGGTCGATGGCGGCAGCGTGGGACTCTACGGCACCTGGCATGGCAATGCCGACGGCACGGACGGGCCATACGTCGATACGTGGTTCCAGTACGGCCACTTCGACAACAAGGTACGGGGGCAGTCGCTGGGCGAGGAAGCCTACGCCAGCCATGTCTGGAGCGGATCGCTCGAGGCGGGCTGGGCATTTCCGGTCGGCTACACCGGCCAGGGACGCGTGCAGCTCGAACCGCAGGCCCAACTGATCTACACGGACTACCACGCGGGCAGCCATACGGAGCGCAACGGCACGGAGGTGCAAAGCCAGCGCAGCGGCGGGGTCAGCACGCGGCTGGGGGCACGTCTGTTTCATGTGCCGACGGCGCCCGACGCCACGGCCTGGCTGCCTTACCTGGAACTGAACTGGTGGCATGCCGCGCGTGGCGACGCCGTGGCCTTCAATCACATCGTGGTGGCGCAGGATGGCCCCAGCGACCGGGTGGAAGTCAAGGTCGGCGCCCAGGCGCGGCTGGGCCAGCACTGGCGGCTGTGGGGCAACCTGGCGTACCAGTACGGGAACGGCGGCTACGAGCGCATCGGCGGACTGCTGGGGGTGCGATACCAATGGTAGGAACCAGGCGTCGCGCCAGGACAAAAGCGGCGCCGACGTGGCGTGTGCACCGGCGCCGGGCAGGTTTACCGTGCCTTTTCGGACCGCGCTTGTATCCTTACAGGGAAAACAACCCGCAGGAGACAATGATGCAAGCGAGGTTTGCGCGCGGCATTGCGCAGACGCCACTGACCGTGGCGGCCCGGGAATATCCGCTGGCGGAGGAGGCCGCCATGCCCGAGGTCGGCGATCTGGTGACCGTCTACAGCCAGGACCTGGAGACCGAGTTCAATATCCGCCTGAACGCCGTGGCGGGGCCGGACCTCTGGTATGGCGTGATCTATGCCATCAATCGCGGCGCCGAAATGCTGGTGGTGGCCGAGGGGCTGGAACTGGACGACGTGGTCAGCGTGCGGCGCCAGGAAATCGCGGCGGTCATCCGGGCGGACCACCCTTCGCACTGAGGCGGACGGTGGGGCGGTGCGCCTTCAGGGCACTGCCAGACATTGCAGGGCGTTGCCGGCCGGGTCTGGCCGGAGGTATGCTGCGCATGCACATGTGCCGGCACGCGTTGCCGGGCATGCCTTCCCTTCTGTTCAGCCAACTCAGCCAACTCGGCCAATCCGGCCATTCCAGCCGCCCACCGCCCTGATGTCTTCGTCTTTCACCCCAGCCGCATCCTCCCGCCAGTTCATTGCAGGGCCCGCCGGACAGCTTGAAGTCCTGGTCGATACCCCCGACGCCGCCCCGCGTGGCGTTGCCGTGGTGGCCCACCCGCACCCCAGCCAGGGAGGCACCGCCGAGCACAAGATTCCCCAGCTGCTGGCCCGGGTGCTGCAGGCGCATGGTTTCCTGACGCTGCGGCCGAATTATCGCGGGGTAGGCGAAAGCGCGGGGCAATACGACGATGGCAATGGCGAAACCGAGGATGTGCTGGCGGTGATCCGCCATGTCCTGGCCGCGCATCCGGGCCTGCCGCTGGCGCTGGCCGGTTTCTCGTTCGGGGGCTTTATCCAGGCCCGCGCCGCCGAGCGGCTGGCGGCGGACGGCCAGCCGGTCGCCCATCTGATCCTGACCGGCATGCCGGCGGGCGCGTTGTCCGAGACGCTGTCCTACGACACGCCGGCCGTGCCGGCCCATGCCCTGGTGGTGCATGGCGAGCGCGACGAGCGCGTGCCGCTGGCCAATATCTTCAACTGGGCGCGGCCGCAGGAGCTGCCGGTGGTGGTGTTGCCGGGCGCCGGCCACTTTTTCACCGGCAAGCTGCCGGGACTGCGGCAGGTGGTGGACGAATACCTGGGCCGGCCGCAAGCCTGAGGGCTCCGGCGGGGCCCGGGGCTCAGAACTGGTAGTTGATCGAAATATCGCCAGTCCAGCTGGTGGATCGCGAGGTCACCGGGCTGTTGCGGGCATCGCCCACCAGCGCCGAGACGCCCACGTCAGCCGTGGTGAACCAGTTCTTGCCGAAGAACCACATGGCCGAGATGCCGCCGCCATAGGACTTGATGCCCGCACCGGCGTGGTGCTGCGGCAGGCCGGACCTCGCCGACTGGTCGGCCGAGACGCCGTACCAGCGGCTCATGTACGCCGAATCGGCAAAGGTCATGGTGGGGCCGGCGAACCAGAAGAACTTCTCGTTGCTGCCCGGCAGCGGCATGTATGCGCCCACATCGCCGATCACGCCGTTGGCGCCGCCAAACTGGCGCCTCACGTTGGCGCGGATCACCAGCGGGAATTCCTTCGAAATCACGTATTCGGCGAACAGCTTCGTCTCCGCCGCCATGCCGATATTGCCGAGGCCGCCCAGATGGTCGTGGTCGTGCTTCTCGCGGCGGCCGAAATCGTAGGTCAGCGCGATGCCGGCGCGCAGGTTGTTGGTGTGGATGATGTTCCAGCCCAGGCCTTCGCCCGTGGACAGGAACGCCAGGTCGCGGTAGCGGATGTCGATCACCGGGCCGGCCAGCACGTAGTAATTGGTCGTGCCTTCGTAATAGGGCCGGATGCTGGCGGCGGCGCCCACGCGCACGGCCCATTTATCGGGCTCGCCCTCGAACAGCTTTTCCAGCGGCACGCCCACGGAATATTGCCATTCCGACAGCGGCGCGGGCGTCTGCGCCTGGGCGCGCGGGATGCAGAGCAGCGCCAGCGCGGCCAGCAGGGTCAGGGCCAGCCAGCGGCGCAGCGGGGCGCCCGCTGCCATCGACGGAAACTGGGGGAAAGGGATGCGCCACGACGGCTGGCTATCCGGGATGGTCGACACTTGATTCTCCGGTCTTCTTGTTACCCCATAGCCGGGGCGGAATCGACATCTAACGGAACAAAGGGCCGTCTGGATGACGGTAACGTATCTTTTCACCGAAGTCTGACCCCCGGCAACTTCCCGCAATCCCACAACCGTGTAGGAAGGACGCCGATTTCGGCGTCAGCCGATGGTGCCTACCATGCAGCAGGGGGACGCGCGCCTGCCTAGTCGCCAGCATCCAGGTCTTCGCCGCGCCAGTCGCGCCGCATGATCAGGAACGTGAACGACGTGGACCAGCCGATCAGGATCAGGCCCACAAGCGGCTGAACCGATGCCAGCAACCGCAGGGGCCCAACCGGGAAGATATCGCCAATGCTCTGCGTGGTGAACGTTTCCAGCGAGAAATAGATATAGGCAATGGCACCGTGTTCGCGCATGCCGGTCAGCCGGCCAATGCCCAGCACGTCCGAGCCAAGCCAGTATCCGGCGCTGAAGACGATGGCCTCGAGGCAATGCGTGATGATGATCAGGAGGATGACCGCACCGATATTGAGCTTGCCGCTGAGCCGTTTCGGATGGAATTCCGAGATCAGGCGCAGCGCCTCGTAGTGGATGCCGACGCTCAGCACGGTCAGGGTGGCGGTAAGCCCGACGGCAATCAGGAACTGGAGCGGGGTGTCATCCATCGCAGGGCATGGGACGCTAAGAGAAGGCCAGACTATACGGCGGCTTGCCCGGTGTAAATGTATTGGGCCAGATGCTGGTGTGAGCAAACGGATACAAATCGGGGTTGCCGGCGGCGGGATCCGCCGGGGAAAAATCGGTGTGGCCCGCCGGCACAGGCTGACGGGAACGGGGGATTTGCGATGGCGAATGCGGACGGCAGCGTGCCGCAGACAGGTTTCGATGGGGGCGCCCTGGGTTTTCTCGCCGGTGCCGGCGAGATGGCGGCGTTGATCCGTCAGTTCGACTGGACCACCACGTCGCTGGGCCCTCCCGCCCAATGGCCACAGAGCCTGAAGACGGCCATCCGCATCATGCTGACGTCGCGCCAGCCGATCTGGATCGGTTGGGGTGCCGATCTGATCTTCTTCTACAACGACCCCTACAAGGCCATCATCGGGGGCAAGCACCCGGCGGCGCTGGGCCGGCCCACGGCCGAGGTCTGGAACGAGATCTGGCCGGAAATCGGCCCGCTGCTGGCCACCGCCATGACAGGCGTGGAAGGCACCTTCGTCGAGCAGAAGCTGCTGATCATGGAGCGCAACGGGTATCCCGAGGAAACGTATTACACGTTTTCGTACAGCCCCGTGCCCGATGACCACGGCGGCACCGGGGGCATCATCTGCGCCAACAGCGACGACACCGACCGCGTGGTGGCCGAGCGGCAGCTGAACCTGCTGCGCGAGCTGGGCGCATCGGCCACGAACGCCCGCAGCGGCAGCGAGGCCAGCCGGCTTGCGGTCAGCGCGCTGCAGGTGAACCCCTGGGACATCCCGTTCGCGCTGCTGTACATGGGCGAGCGCGGCGCCAGCACGCTGGCGCTGGCGGGCAGCGCCGGCATCGCGGGCGATCATCCGGCCGCGCCGCAACACATGGATGCCGACGATCCTTTCGCGCCCTGGCCCGCCGGCGAGGCGATGCGCGCGGGTGCACCGGTGAGGGTGGACGACCTTGCCGGCCGCTTTGCCGCGGCGCTGCCTTGCGGCGCCTGGCTGGTGCCGCCCCGTACGGCGGTGGTGCTGCCGGTCCAGCTGTCGGGCGAGAGCGCGCCCCGGGGCGTGCTGGTGGTCGGGATCAATCCCTGCCGCCTGCTGGGCGACCGCTATCGGGCATTCCTGGAACTGGTGGCCCGGCAGATCGGCCAGGCCATCAGCTACGCCCATGCCTACGAGGACGAGCGCCGGCGCGCCGAGGCGCTGGCCGAGATCGATCGCGCCAAGACTACGTTTTTCTCGAATATCAGCCATGAATTCCGCACGCCGCTGACGCTGATGCTGGGCCCCTTGGAGGAAATGCTACGTCGCAGCGATGTGCCGGAGAGCGATCGCGCGCTGGCGGAAATCGCCCATCGCAATGGCCAGCGGCTGCTGAAGCTGGTGAATTCGCTGCTGGATTTCTCGCGCATCGAGGCCGGGCGCGTGCAGATGGCGCCGCAGCCGACCGACCTGCCTGCCTTTACCGCCGACCTGGCCTCGCTGTTCCGCTCGGCCGTGGAATCGGCCGGCATGCGGCTGGAGGTCGATTGCCCCCCGCTGCCAGCGGCCGTGGCGGTGGATCGCGAGATGTGGGAATCGGTGGTGCTGAACCTGCTGTCGAATGCGTTCAAGTACACGTACGCGGGCACCATCGCGGTCAAGCTGGCCGGGCTCGATACCGGCGAGGTGGTGCTGTCCGTCAGCGATACGGGCATCGGCATTGCCGCCGAGGAACTGCCGCGCCTGTTCGAGCGGTTCCACCGTGTGTCGGGAGCTGTCGGGCGGTCCATCGAAGGCAGCGGCATCGGCCTGGCCATGGTCCAGGAACTGGTGCGGCTGCACGGGGGGCGCATCGACGTGCAAAGCACGCCGGGCGAGGGCTCGTGCTTCACCGTGAGGTTGCCGCGCGAAGCCCGGCTGGCGGTGCCGGCGCCCACCCCCGCGGCCACCAGCACGCGGGCGCTGGCCTATGCGGATGCCGCCCGGCGCTGGGTGCCCGGCGCCGAAGACATGCTGGCGCCGCAGCCCATCGAGGACAGCGCCGCGGGCGGCACCGAATTGGCGGAAGTGCGAGGCCGGCTGCTGGTCGCCGACGACAACGCCGATCTGCGGCACTACATGCATCGCATCCTGCAGTCGGCCGGCCATCAGGTGCATATGGCGGCGGACGGCCAGGAGGCGCTGGAAATGGCCCGGCGCGTGGCACCGGACCTGATCGTCTCCGACGTGATGATGCCCAGGCTCGACGGCTTCGGCCTGCTGCGCGGCGTGCGCGACGACGCGTCGCTGCGCCAGACGCCGGTGCTGCTGCTGTCGGCCCGCGCGGGCGAGGAGGCGCGGGTCAGCGGCCTGGCGTCGGGCGCCGACGATTACCTGATCAAGCCGTTCAACGCACGCGAACTGCTGGCCCGGGTGGCCAGCAACCTGCGCCTGGCGCAACTGCGCAGCCAGGCCCAGCGGGAACTGCGGGACATGAACGATACGCTCGAACGCCGCGTGGCGGAGACCGTGGCCGACCGCGACCGGCTTTGGGAACTGAGCGAAGACCTGCTGATGGTGATCGGCACCGACGGCATGCTGGAACGTGTCAGTCCGTCGTGGCAACGGGTGCTGGGCCATGCGCCGGACGTGGTGATCGGCCGCTCCTGCCTGATCCTCGTGCATCCGGAGGACCTGGTGGCGCTGACCGAGCAGATGATCGCGTTGCAGCAGGACGGCCAGCCGGTGCGCCACGAATGCCGCATGCTCTGCGCCGATGGGGGCGAGCGCTGGATGGCCTGGACGCTGTCCATCGATCCCGTGAACGGGCGTATTCACGGCGTGGGCCGCGACGTTACCGGCGACAAGGCGGCAGCGCTGGCACTGCGGCACGCCGACGAAGCGCTGCGGATGGCGCAGAAGATGGAGGCCATCGGCAAGCTGACCGGCGGCGTGGCCCACGATTTCAATAATTTGCTACAGGTGATCGGCGGCAACCTGCATTTGCTGTCGCGCGACGTGGCGGGCGACGACCGCTCCGAAACGCGCGTGCGCAATGCGCTGGCCGGGGTGGCGCGGGGCGCCAAGCTGGCATCGCAACTGCTGGCGTTCGGCCGGCGCCAGCCGCTGGCGCCGAAGGTGGTCAACCTTGGCCGCTTCGTGCGCGGCCTGGACGACATGCTGCGGCGGGCGCTGGGCGATGGCGTCGAGATCGAGACCATCATCGGCGCGGGTTTGTGGAACACGCTGATCGACCCGTTCCAGGTGGAAAACGCGCTGCTGAACCTGGCGATCAATGCGCGCGATGCGATGAATGGCCATGGGCGTCTGACGGTGGAAGCCGGCAATGCGTCGATCGACGACATCTATGCGCGCCGCAACGCAGACGTGGCGCCGGGCAAGTACGTGATGCTGGCCGTGACCGACACCGGCACGGGCATGCCGCCGGAGATCCAGGAGCAGGTGTTCGAGCCGTTCTTCACGACCAAGCCGGAAGGGCAGGGCACGGGGCTGGGCCTGAGCATGGTGTATGGCTTCGTGCGGCAATCGGGCGGTCACGTGAAGATCTACAGCGAGGTGGGCGTCGGCACCACGGTGCGGCTCTACCTGCCGCGCGCGGACGAGCCCGAAGACCTGGAAATCGAGATCGACACCGGCCCGGCAACGGGCGGCACCGAGACCGTGCTGGTGGTGGAAGACGACGAGGACGTGCGCGCCACGGTGGTGGAGATGCTGTCCGGCCTGGGCTACCGGGTGCTGAAGGCGCGCGATGCCACCAGCGCGCTGGCCATCGTCGAAAGCGGCGTGCCGATCGACCTGCTGTTCAGCGACGTGGTCATGCCGGGGCCGCTGCGCAGCACGGAGATGGCGCGCAAGGTGCGCCAGCGGCTGCCGGGCATCGCGGTGCTGTTCACGTCGGGCTACACGGACAACGCCATCGTCCATACCGGCCGCCTGGACGCCGGCATCGAACTGCTGAGCAAGCCGTACACGCACGAGGCATTGGCGCGCAAGGTGCGTCAGATGCTGGTGAGCGGCGGCGCCAGGCTGGAGCCGGTGGAGGCGCCGGCCGGGCCGCTGGTGGATGGCATGCACGCGCCGGCACTGGCCGTACCCGACAGCGTGGCCATCGAGGTCCCGCGCAGCCAGCGCGTGGTGTTTGTCGAGGATGACGACCTGCTACGCGCAAGCACGGCCGAGCTGATGCGGACATTCGGCATCGACGTGATCGAGGCGCGCAACGACGTCGAGGCCATGGCTGCGTTGCGCGGCGATGGCATAGACATGTTGCTGACGGATGTGGGATTGGGCAGCGTGTCGGGCGTGGATCTGGCGATCGACGCCTGCCGGCTGCTGCCGGCGCTGCGGGTGGTGTTCGTGAGCGGCTACGACGTGGTGCTCACGCCGGCGCAGCGCGCCGCGTTACCGAACGCGGTCATGCTGCGCAAGCCCTATGCGTTGACGGACTTCATCAACCTGCTTCAGGTGCAGGCCCGCCCAGAGGGCGCATAGGTCGGATAGGGCGGGCAGGGCGGGCAGGGCGGGCAGGGCGGGTAATACACACCTGGGGTGGCTCAGAGGGCCGAGGCGACGAGTGCCGCCGCGGCACCGCTGGCGGCGCTGAGGGCCAGCCATCCACCCAGGATCAGGGCGCTATTGCGGAAAGACATGATGGGCTCCGGGGAGAGAGTGCCGGAGCCCATCCGGGCTCCGGTTACAACTTGTGGGCCGCCTGCATCGGCGGGGATCAGGCGTTGGCGCCGTCGGTGTAGATGTCGCGGGCGCGGGCGCCGTCGTAGTACGGGTTGCGCGGCTGGTTCACGCTGCGGGCGCCGTCGTAGTACGGGTCGACCTTGCGGGCCGGGCTGGCCGACACGCCGACGCGGTCCAGGCCTGCCACGATGCGTGCGCCGTCGGTGTACGGGTCGGCCTTGCCAACCTTGGCACCGTCGGTGAACGGGTCAGCCTTGCCGACGCGGGCACCTTCGCTGAACGAATCGAACTTGCCCTGGCGGGCGCCGTCGGTGAACGCGCTGCGTTGATCCTGCACGCGGAAGCTGTAGCCGTAGACTTCGCCGGCCTTCTGCACGGCGGGGGCGGCTTGTACGGCACCGGTCACGAAAGCGGCTGCGAGGGCGGCGGCGGTAACGATGGTCTTGGCATTCATGGTGGCTCTCCTTGCTGGTGGCCGGGCGATCACGCTGATGGGTCGCGGGGCCGGGTATTCATTGCGATGTCGGTATCTTCTTCTTGCTGCTATCTACTGGTAGGTAGATTTGCTCTGCTAAAAAAAGACCGTTTCCGGTACGGCTTCACTGCTTGGTGTTGCTTGGAAGGTGCCTGGCTTGTTGCTCGGCGTCGTCCATGGCTTGAATATTATCTACTACTAGATAGATAAGCAAGGGGTTTTTGCAAAGCACAATCGTAGAAGTACGAAATGTGGCCCACCCGGAAATGTGGGCAGTCATGCGCGAATTACGTAAGTCATTGAATCGACGAAGGAAAAAACACTAACTATCGCTTTTTCCTCGTCGATTAGAGTCTTTCCTCTATTTCTGCGATGCCTACGCGGGGTCTCTATCTCGCAACGCAACCAGCCCCGTCAGCAGGATGCGCGTGTGCTCCTGGAGTACCTCCTGCACCCGGCGGGTCTCCGGTTCGCCGTAGCCTTCCCATTCCAGCGAACGCAGCACATGGCGCCGCATGACCTTGAAGGCCGCGATCTGGCTGTCGATCGCTACGGTGCGGATGCGCGTGGTCTCGTCGGAGGCGGGCGTGCCGGTCAGCCGGCCGATCAGGGCGGAAGTCAGGGCGAACAGGCGGCGGTTGATACCGGCGTCGATGCGCTCGAAGGCTGTGGGGGGGCCAAGGCCGGCGCGCTCGCGCGCCATGAACTGGCGCCAGTGATCGGTCTCCGGGTGTTCGTAAAGGAAGTTGGCAAAGCTGGCCTGCAGTGCAAGGTAGGCATCGATCAACGCCGTGTCGGACGCGTCGGGGCGGGCCAGCAGGCCCTCGGCCTCGGCCACCACGTCCTGCACCACGGCCCAGGCGCGCTCCACAAAGTAGTCGATGCACGCCAGGTACACGCCTTCCTTGTTGTCGAAGTAGTACTGCAGGGCCGGGGCGTTGACGTTGGCCTCGCGCGCGATGTCGCGCGTCGATGCGCCGTCGAAGCCATGCAAGGCGAACAGCCGCATCGCCGCTTCGATAATCCGTGCGCGGGTTTCCTCCCCGCGCTGGTAGCCGCCCTCGGCCGCTGGCCTGTGTCGCGCCATGTCGACGTGTCTCCCCGTGTAAACAGCCTGAAATATATCAGTTGACAGTTTTATTCCAAGTGGAATAATTGCGCGGCAAATCAGACTCTCGCCGCCCCCGCCCCATGTCAGCCTCACATTCCAACGTACCGGCCATGCCGGTCGATGTTGCGTCGCAGCATACCCCATCCGCTCGCGCCAGCCGGCGCCGTACCGTGTTGATCGCCATTGGCGCCGCGCTGCTGCTGGTCGCGGTGGTCTTTGGCGTGCGCTGGTGGCTTTATGGCCGTTTCATTGAAAGTACCGACGACGCCTATATCCAGGCCGACAGCGTGACCGTGGCGCCCAAGGTCAGCGGCTACGTTGCCGAGGTCTACGTGCGCGACAACCAGCAGGTGACGGCCGGGCAGGAACTGGTGCGGCTGGACAACCGCCAGTACCAGGCGGCGTTCGACGAGGCGCAGGCCAACGTGGCGTCGCGCCAGGCCGACGTGGCACGCGCCGATGCCGACCTGCAGCAGCAGAAAGCCCGCATCGCCCAGGCTGCGGCCGAGGTCGACGGCGCCCGCGCCAACGCCCGGTACGCCGCGTCGCAGGTCGAGCGCTATGCGCCGCTGGTCCGCACCGGTGCCGAGACCGAGGAACGGACGGCCGAGTTGCGCAATGCCCAGACGCGCGCATCGACCACGCTGGCCGCCAATGAGGCGGCCCTGAAGGTGGAGCAGACCCAGACCGTGACGCTGCAGACGCGCCTGCAACAGGCGCGCGCCCAGCTGGAAGTGGCCGAGGCCAGCGCCCGCAAGGCGAAGCTGGACCTGGAAGACACCATCGTGCGCGCCACCACGGCCGGCCGCGTGGCCGACAAGGGCGTGCGCGTGGGCCAGTTCGCCCAGCCGGGCACCCGGCTGCTGACCGTGGTGCCGGTGCAGGACCTCTACCTGACCGCCAACTTCAAGGAAACGCAGGTGGGCCGCATGCGCGCGGGCCAGCCCGTGACGCTGCATGTCGATGCGTTGTCCGGCGAGGCGCTGCATGGCGTGATCGACAGCCTTTCGCCGGGCACCGGCTCGCAGTTCGCGCTGCTGCCGGCGCAGAACGCCACCGGCAACTTCACCAAGATCGTCCAGCGCGTACCGGTGCGCATCCACGTGGATGTGCCAAACGCCGCGCGGCCCGTGCTGGTGCCGGGGCTGTCGGTAGTGGTCGACGTCGACACGCACGAGCTGAATCCCGCCCACGGTCCCGCCAATGCCCACGCGCCCGCCGGCGCAGCCAGCCATGGCTGAGGCAGTGGCGCCGGGCCAGGCGTCCGCCGCGCAGCAACCGAACGCATCGGCGGCCGACTGGATCGCCGTCGCCGCCGGTTCGCTGGGCGCGCTGCTGGCCACGCTGGACATCTCGATCACCAATTCGGCGCTGCCGCAGATCCAGGGCCAGATCGGCGCTGCCGGCACCGAGGGCACGTGGGTGTCCACCGGTTACCTGATGGCCGAGATCGTGATCATTCCGCTCACCGCCTGGCTGACGCGCGTGTTCGGCCTGCGCCGCTTCCTGATGTGGAATGCGTTGCTGTTCACCGCGTTCTCGATGGTGTGCGGGATGTCGCACAGCCTGCCGCAGATGGTGCTCGGCCGCATCGGGCAGGGGTTGGCCGGGGGCGCGATGATCCCGACCGCGCAGACCATCGTGCGCACGCGACTGCCGCGCCACCAGATGCCCATCGGCATGTCGATGTTCGGCCTGATCGTGCTGCTGGGGCCGTTGCTGGGCCCGGTGGTGGGCGGCTGGCTGGCCGAGAACATCAACTGGCGCTGGTGCTTCTTCCTGAACGTGCCGATCACGGCCGTGCTGGTGCCGCTGCTGTACTTTGGCCTGAAGGCCGAGCGCGCCGATATCGAGGCGTTCTTCAAGGCCGACTGGCTGGGCATCGTCGGGCTGACCATCGGCCTGAGTTCGCTGACCGTGGTGCTCGAGGAAGGCCAGCGCGAGCAGTGGTTCGAGTCGCAATTCATCGTCTACCTTTCGGCGCTGTCGGCCATCGGCCTGACGATGATGCTGGTCAGCCAGTTCACGGCGAAGCAGCCCATCGTGCGGCTGCGGCTGCTGCTGAACAAGAGCTACGCCAGCGTGATCCTGATCGTGACCACGGTCGGTGCCGGCCTGTACGGCGTGTCGTACCTGCTGCCCCAGTTCCTGTCGCTGATTGCCGGCTACAACGCCGAGCAGGCTGGCGGCATCATGCTGTTGTCGGGGCTGCCGGCGTTCCTGCTGATGCCGGTGCTGCCGCGCATCCTGGGCAAGTTCGACAGCCGCTGGCTGGTGATCAGCGGCCTGGTGTGCTTCTTTGCCAGCTGCATGCTCGATATCGGCCTGACGGTGGACAGCGTCGGCCACGATTTCACGGTGTCGCAGATCCTGCGCGGCTTTGGCCAGATCCTGGCCATGATGCCGCTGAACCAGGCGTCGATGGCGGCGGTGGCCACGCATGAAGCCGGCGACGCCGCCGGGCTCTACAACATGGCGCGCAACCTGGGCGGGTCCATCGGGCTGGCGCTGCTGGGCACGCTGATCGACCGGCGCAATGCCTATCACGATGCGGTGATCCGCGAATCGGTCACGGCCAACAGCAGCATTGGCCAGGACCATATGACGTCGAGCATCGCCGGCTTCGTGGCGCAGGGCGGCGACTTTGCCCACGCGCAGCTGCAGGCCGTGGCCCAGTTGAGCGGCGAGATCGCGCGCCAGGCTGCCGTGATGACGTTCTCCGAAACTTTCTTTGCCCTGGGCATCGCGCTGCTGTGCTGCGTGCCGCTGGCCCTGCTGCTCAAGCCGCCCCGTCCGGGTGCGCCTGTTTCCTCCGGTCATTGATCATGTCTGTCTTTTCACATGCCAGGCTGCCACGCCTGCTGACCCTTACTGCTGCCTCGCTGGCGGCCGGCTGTCTGGTCGCCGGCTGCACGGTGGGCCCCGACTACCGCAGCGCGCCCGAGGTGGCCGCCAACGCCATCGACGCCGGACGCTTTCCGCACGCCCCGGCGGTGGCAGACTCCGCGGCGCCGCGTGCCGCGGACTGGTGGCACGCGCTGGGCGATGCCCAGCTCGACGCCCTGATCGAGACCGCGCTCAAGGAGAGTCCCGATATCGACGTGGCGCGCGCCCGCGTGCGCCAGGCCCGTGCCGGACTGGATAGCAATAAAGCCAATTTGCTGCCGAAGGTGGGATTCGACGCGGCCATGCTGCGCACCCGCTCGCCGGACCTGTCGGCGCTGTCCGGCGGTGGCTCGTCGGGCGGCGGACGGGGGCCGCTGTCGCTGTATCTGGCCAGCTTCGATGCCAGTTGGGAAATCGACCTGTTCGGCGGTACGCGCCGGTCGATCGAGGCGGCTTCGGCCGAGGCCGATGCGGCGTCGGCGCAACTGGCCGATGCACACGTGCAACTGGCAGCCGAGGTGGCGCAGGCCTATATCACGCTGCGCGAGCAGCAGGCCAGCCTGGCCCACCTTCAGGCATCGGAAAAACTTGAAGCCGACATGCTCGACCTGACGCAGCAGCGGCGCGCCCGTGGCGTGGCGTCGCAGCTGGAAGTGGAACGGCTGCTGACCCAGCTGGACAACACCCGGGCACAGATGTCGCCGGTGCAGGCCAGCATCGCCGAGCAGTTCGACCAACTGGCGCTGCTGACCGGCCGGGCACCCGGTACGCTCGATGCCGAATTGTCGGCCGCCGCGCCGCTGCCGCGCGTGCCCGAAACGGTGGCCGTGGGCGACCCGGCCGCGCTGCTGAAGGCACGGCCCGATATCCGGGCGGCCGAACGCCGGCTGGCTTCCAGCACGGCACAGATCGGCGTGCGCAAGGCGGACTGGTTCCCGAAGCTGTCGCTGCTGGGGTCGCTGGGCTTCAGCGCCATGGACCCCGGCCACCTGGCGCGCAAGGACAACGGCACCTGGCTGACGCTGCCGCGCCTGCAATGGAACATCCTGGACTTCGGCCGGGTGGCGGCCGGCGTGGACAGTGCCGAGGGCGGGCGCGACGAGGCCGACGCCAACTACCGCAGCACGGTTTTGCGCGCCCTGCGCGACGCCGACGTGGCCCTGTCCCGCTATGGCCACCAGCGCGAACACGTGGTCGTGCTGCGCCGCGTGGAAGCATCGTCAGAGCGGGCGTCAACGCTGCAGCAGCAGCGCTACCGCGCCGGTACGGCCAGCATGCTCGAATGGCTGGACGTGGAACGCACGCGCGTGGCGGCACAGCAAAACCGCATCTCGGGGGACGCCGACCTGCTCAAGGACTACGTATCGCTGCAGAAGTCGCTGGGACTGGGGTGGCAGACCGCCGGGTCTTGACCTTCATCGCCGGCCGCCCGGCCGGCGCCCCCGCCGCTTCCTGTCTGGATGTTCAAGGTGCAGGTGCAGCAATTGCAGGATAAACGCCGACACCGGAACCGGACGAACCCGACTTTTGGGCAAAGCGGCCGCACCGCACACTGCCAAGTGGATAGAATCGCCGTGGGCATCCCAGCCTGCGGCGCCGTTGCAACAATATGTTACGGGCGGTGGAGATCGGGGATGCAGAACAACAGGCCAACCACCCATGCACTTCAACGCCAACGACAGCATCCTGGTCAACATCATCGCCAGCGTGGTGGTGATCCTGGCCGGCACGCTGCTGGTCAAGCTGGTCAACCGCTTCTTCTCGGCGCGGCTGCAGGCCGACAACCGGGGCAGCTATCGCGCCTGGACCGTGGCGTCGCGCAACCTGGTAGCCGCGGTGGTGTTCCTGCTGCTGCTCGGCATCTGGGTATCCGAGCTGAAGAGCGTGGCGATTTCGCTGGCGGCCTTCGCGGCGGCCTTGCTGCTGGTCGGCAAGGAACTGGTGATGTGCTTCCTGGGCGCGTTCATGCGCATGATCACGCGCCCGTTCCAGCTGGGCGACCTGGTCGAGATCGGCCCCTTTGGCGGCGAGGTCATCGACATGGACGTGATGTCGACCACGCTGGTCGAGGTGGCCGCCGCGCGCCAGTACACGGGCTTCACGGTGCAGGTGCCCAACAGCATGCTGCTGACCACGGCCGTGCGCAACCATTCCCAGGCAGGTGCCTATACGCTCGACATGGTGCGGATTCCGCTGGCGGTGGGCGACGATCCCGAGGCCGTGGAGGCGCTGCTGGTGCAGGTGGCGCGCCGCGCGTGCGAGGGCTTCATGGAAGAAGCGGGGCGTACGCTGCGGCGCTACGGCGACATGCGCTTCGTGGACCTGTCGCAATTCGAGCCGCGCGTGATATTCGAACCCTTCGACGTGACCCGCTTCGATGCCGTGGTGCGCTTTCCGGTGCCGGTCAGCGCCCGCCTGGCGGTGGCGCAGCAGATCGTGCGCGGCTATTACCGCGAGCGGACGCAGGCCCGGCCGGCGGACGCGTCCGACGCGCTGGCGCCGGAAGCTTCCGCGATGCCCCCGGTGCGGCCGTCGCCGCAACAGTAGGTCCGATGCCGGCCAGCCCGGCCCTGGTGTGCCCATCGAGGAGAAGACCATGACGCAGGCGCTGATCCGATGGAACACGGCGGGCGCGGCGGCCCGCACCTGGCGGCCCGCGCGGTCGCTGGCATGGGTGGTCGTCGTTTCGTTCTGGCTGGCCCTGCTCACGGGGTGCGCCAGCCTGCCGGCGAACGCGAATCGCACCCCCAGCTACGCGGCCACCGATACCAGCACGACGCGGTTGGCAGGGTCATTGGCGCCCCGGCTGGCCCAGAACCCCGGCCAGTCGATCTTCTACCCGCTGGGCGCGGGGCCCGACGCGCTGACGGCGCGCATGGCGCTGGCGCGGGCCGCGCAGAAGACGCTCGATATCCAGTACTACATCTACGACATCGACACCACGGGCAGCGCGCTGCTTGGCGACGTGATCGACGCGGCCGATCGCGGCGTGCGCGTGCGCATGCTGATCGACGACATCCATACCGGCAAGCAGGACAAGACCTGGGCCGCCGTCGATTCGCACCCGAACATCGAGGTGCGCATCTTCAACCCGTTTGCCAACCGCAAGGCGCGCTGGCTGGAACTGCTGTGGGACTTCGGCCGGCTGAACCGCCGCATGCACAACAAGCAGATGACGGTGGACAACCTGGTGTCGATCATGGGCGGCCGCAATATCGGCGACGCCTATTTTTCCGCCAAGCCGGACATGGCCTTCAGCGATCTCGACGTGATGGTGGCCGGCCCCGTGGTGCCGGCCGCCAGCAAGGTGTTCGACGAATACTGGAACAGCGAGAGTGCCTACCCCGTCGCCACGCTGACCGAGGAAGGCAAGGAGGCCCCCGACGAACTGCGCGCGTTCCGCAAGCAGATCGAAGCCAAGGGCGACATGGCGCGGGCCAGCCCCTTCGTGCAGGAACTGCTGGATTCCGGCCTGGCCAAGGGGATCGAGATGGGCCACCTGCCGGGCTTCACGGGCGGGGCACGCGTGATTGCCGACAAGCCGGACAAGGTGGAGGAACCGGCCGACGACCCGTCCACGCACGCCATCCCCCAATTGCGCGCCCTGCTGGAAAAGGCCCAGCGCGAACTGGTGCTGGTGTCGCCGTACTTCGTCGTCAACAAGAAGGGCGAGGCCTGGCTGGCGGCCATGAACGCGCGTGGCGTCAAGGTGCGCGTGCTGACCAATTCCTTTGCCGCCACCGACGTGGCCGCCGTGCACGCCGGCTACGCGCCAACCCGCAAGGCGCTGCTCAAGGCCGGCGTGGAACTGTACGAACTGAAGCCCACCGCCAACGCCGAACTGGTGCGCAGCCGGGGCAGCAAGTCGCGCATGTTCGCGTCGAGCCGGGCGAGCCTGCATGCCAAGGCATATGTAGTGGATCGCGCCTCGCTGTTCATCGGGTCGATGAACCTGGACCCGCGCTCGATCAAGCTCAATACCGAGATGGGCGTGGTGCTGGACAGCCCGGCCATGGCCCGCGAACTGGTGGCGGACATGGACCGCCGGCTGCCCGATATCGCCTATCGCGTGCAGTTGAAGACCGACGAGAACGGCGCGGAGTCGCTGACATGGACCACCCGCGAAAACGGCAAGGACATTACCTACGACCACGAGCCCGGCATGAGCGCCTGGCAGCACATGGGCATCGGCATCCTGGAGTTGCTGCCGGTGGAGGATCAGCTGTAAGGGCTAGCTGGCCGCGCCGTCGGCCGGCGGCTCGATGTCGGGCGGCTGCAGCAGTTCCAGCAGGTAGTCCTGCAGGCGAGACAGTTCCAGCGCAATGCCGCCCGGAAAGCCCTGGCGATCGCCGCGCTTGTCGATGAGCAGGTCGGCGAGGAAGCTGGACACCGCCGCCGCGTTGCCCAGCGCGGCCAGCTGGTTGCCGATGCGCGGGTAGGTGGCAAACAGCTCCAGCGGCCGGACGTCGCGCGGCACCTGGGCCAGCCACCTGAGCGCCACCGGCGTGAGCGACAGGTTGACCGGGTCCGGCGCCTGGCGCGAGTCGCTCCAGTCGGCCTGCGCCGACGCTGGCGGATCGCCGTCCAGTACCTTCTTGGCTTCTTCGACCGTGACGAATTCGAACGACAGGGGATCCATGATGAGTCACTCAGTGTGGGCATGGCCCGCGGGTGTCTCCCCGTTCGGGCCATATTTCGCGCTGCCGCCCATGTTAACGGATCGGTGAAGAAATTCCTTAGCGGCAATGTACCGGGGCCCGGCAGCGGGCCGGACCGGGGCCGGACAAGGCCGTCCGGCGCGGCACGGCGCGAATCTCATGGCTGTCCGCCCGACATCTCATGGCAGCAAAACGCCCGTTTGTCACACTGCAGGCATGAACCGGAGCCTGCCATGACCTGGGACCTGCTGATCGAATCGGACTGCGTGCCCGTGACGCTGCGCGCGGGCGCCCGCGTGACCTGCCGCGCCGGGCAGTTGTGGATCACCGTCGAGCACCGGCGCGCGCGGCCGTCGGCGGATATCGTCCTGGCGCCCGGCCAGCAGTGCCGCGTGGACGAAGACGGCGTCTACTTCCTGAGCGCGCTGCGTGCGATGGGCGCGGTGCAGTGCCACATCACGCCGGCTGCCCGGCAACTTCTTGTGCTGCGCCCGGCCTGACGCGCGCCGCTTCCTCGGCGATCCAGGCGGCCACGTGGCGCACATCCTCGCGCGGGGCCTCGGTGGCATGGATCAGCCAGAACGCGTTGGGGCTGGGCAGGATCGCGCCGGCCGTGGTGACCACGTTCAACTGGCCGCCCTCGATCAGCGGCTGGATCAGTTCCAGGCGGCCCAGCGCCACGCCTTGCCCCGCCAACGCCGCATGAATCACCTGGTCATACTGGTTGAAGCGCAGGATGCCGCGCCGGGCTGCCTGCCGGTAGCCCTGTGCGCTGAGCCAGTTGCGCCAGTGCAGCCAGGGGCGCGGATCGTCGAATTCGAGCAATGGCAATTCCGCCAAGGCCTCGGCCGACGTCACGCGGGTGGCGCCCAGCGCCGGGTTGGCCACGGGCGCGATGGTTTCGTCGAACAGCCGGATGGCATGGGGCGGCGCGGCCGATGCCGGGCAATAGCGGATGGCCAGGTCGATGCCGTCGGCGCGCAGGTCGCTGATCTGGTTGCTGGCGGATAGCCGAACGTCCAGTTTGGATACCGGCGCTGCAGGCTGCCCAGCCGGGGCAATAGCCACAGGCCGGCCACGCCGATGCTGGCCGTGACCGTGACGGGCTGGCGCCCATCGCGCCTGCGTAGTTCGGCGGCTACGTCCTGCAACTGCTGCACCGCGCCGTCGGCGCTGCGGAACAGCCGCTCGCCCTCGGGGTGAAGGCCACACCGCGATGCTGGCGCACGAACAGGCGCACCTGGAGATGGTCTTCCAGCGCGCGGATCTGCCGGCTTACGGCCGACTGGGTCAGGCAGAGGTCGTTGGCTGCCTGGGTGATGCTCATGCGGCGGCCCACGGCCACGAAGCCCTTGAGCAGATCGAGCGGAAACAATCGGACGAGCGGAACGGACATGGCAAAAGCCTCAACAATGACGCCGGCAAGCCCCCATTACAGCACGGAATCTCAAGAAACTGCCATGCGCCGGCGGAATGGCAAGACGCCCCAAATCTCGTTTGAACTGTCGCCGGGATTGGCTTGAAATACAGCAGACGCCGACTGTTGCCAACGGAGCCCGCCATGCCACTTCGCCAGACTTCGCATGATCCCAGCGCATCGCAGCGGACCGGGCCATCGCCCTGGTGGCGCGATACCGTGTTCCTGCTGCTGGCGGCCGGCCTGGTGATGGGCCTGGCGCTGGGCGTGCGTCACGTGCAGGGGCTGTTCCTGCTGCCGGTCATCGCCGAACGAGGATGGACCCGCGAGACTTTCGCGCTGGCGATGGCCGTGCAGAACCTGGTGTGGGGCCTTGCCCAGCCGCTGACCGGCATGGTGGCCGACCGTTTCGGGTCGTGGAAGGTGATGCTGGGCGGGCTGGTGCTGTACGCGGCGGGGCTATGGGGCATGGCGCTGGCGTCCGGCTCGATCACGTTCCTGCTGGCGGCCGGCATCTGCGTGGGCATCGCGCAGTCGGGCACCACGTTTGGCGTGGTCTACGGCGCGCTCAGCCGCATGGTGCCGCCGGAACAGCGCAGCCGGACGCTCGGCATCGCGGGGGCGCTGGGCGGGATCGGCCAGTTCCTGATGGTGCCGTCGGCGCAGGCGCTGATGTCGGCGGCGGGTTGGCAAATGGCGCTGATGGTCTTTGCCGGGGCGGCCCTGGTGCTGGTGCCGCTGGCGCTGCCGTTCCAGGATCGAGCCGCCGGTGGCGATGCCGGAGGCAACCAGCCGTCGATGCGGGCCGCCATCGCGGAGGCCTTTCGCCACAGGGGATTCTGGCTGCTCAATCTCGGCTTTCTGGCCTGCGGCTTCCAGCTGGCGTTCATCGGCAACCATCTGCCCGCGTACCTGCGCGACCAGGGCATGCAGCCGGCCAGCGCGATGATTGCGCTGGCCATCATCGCGCTGGCCAATATCGCGGGCACCTATGCCTTTGGCTGGCTTGGCGGGCGGCACGTGAAGAAGTACCTGCTGGCGGGGATCTACCTGACGCGGACATCGGCGATGGCGCTGTTCCTGCTGCTGCCGCTGAACCCGGTGACGCTGTACGCGTTTGCGGCGGTAATGGGCTTCCTGTGGCTGGGCACGGTGCCGCTGACCAGCGGCATCGTCTCGCAGGTGTTCGGCGTGCGCTACATCACCACGCTGTTCGGCTTCGTGTTCTTCGGCCACCAGCTGGGTTCGTTCCTGGGCGTGTGGCTGGGCGGGCTGGTGTTCGAGCTGACGCATTCCTATGATCTGGTGTGGATGGGTGCGATGGCGCTGGGCGTGATCGCCGCGGCATTGCACTGGCCCATCGACGACCGCGAGATCGTGCGTGCGCCGTGGCAGGGGCTGCGGCCTTGAGCGCCTGCGTGGAATAAAGCGCTGGCCCGGGGTGTTTACGCTGCAGGCAGGCTGCGTGCCGGGCGCGGGAGGTGGAGTATGCTTGGCACGCAAGTCCTGTCATTCCAGCTATCCCCGGAGGCCGCCATGCCGTTTCGATTTTCCGTCTGGATAAGCGCCGTCGCGGCGGCCGTCGCATTGGGCGCATGCTCGGCGTTGCAGCCCGTGGAAACCGGGCAAAACCTGATCGGCAGCCCGCAGGCGGCTGTGCAGCAAACTTTCGGCACGCCCACGGACACGTTCCAGATGGCCAACGGCACGCAGCGCTGGATCTACTCGAAGCAGCCCTACGGCTACGAGATCTACGCGGCCGATTTCGACGCCGGCGGCAAGCTGACGAGCTTCCGCCAGATGCTGACCGAGAACGAGATCTACGCCGCGCGGCCCGGCCAATGGACCAAGCAGGACGTGCTGGAGCGCTGGGGCAGGCCCAAGGAGCCGATCCAGTACTACGCGCTGATGAAGCGCGAGGCCTGGTCGTATCGCATGTACCTGCCCGGCTATCTGCCGGCGCACTTCAGTGCCTATTTCGACGACAACGGCGTGCTGGACCGGACGATGATCATCCAGGACTCGCGCGGCGGCGAACGCAGCCGGCGGTAGGGGATCCGCCCCCGCCACAGAACCTGCCGGGGCTTGGCCTCGGCGGCTTGTGGTGCCCATTCATTAGTGGTGCGATTGCAACAATGCCCTTCTGGCAAGCGATAAATCCTCGGGCGAACCGCTGACTCGTTGTATAAACACGAATTATTCGCATTACCTTTTGTGTTTAAGTGCCGCATGCGCTTCATGCTGCACTTCCAGCCAGCCGTCTTCCAATAACAATCCCGGGGTTTTTGATGTCCTTGTACCGTTCGTCCAACGGTTGCGCCAGCTTTCGCGCGCGTGTTTCTGTCCGTTCGCCGCTGCCAGCCACGGTGTCGCCCGTTGCCGCCGCAGTGATGGGCCTGACGCTGTCGCTGTCCGCCCACGCCCAGCAGGCCGATGCCGACACCACCGCCACGCTGCCGACCGCCACCGTGGTGGCCGACCGCTCCGGCGAGGCGGCCAGGGTCGAGCGCGTAAGCAGCGGTGCATTGGGCGATCGCAAGGCCGTGGATACGCCGTTCTCGGTGAACGCGGTGTCGAGCGACGAAATCCAGCAGCGCATGGCGCAGACCGCCAACGATGTGTTCAAGTACGACCCGGCCGTGCAGGTGCTGGGCGACAACGCCCGCACCGAGAACTCGTATTTCGCCGTGCGCGGCATCCGCGTGGACATGCTCAACGGCACCAAGGTGGATGGCCAGAACTTCGTCACCTGGGACGCCGACATCCCGCTGGAGCCATTCGAGCAGGTGGAACTGCTCAAGGGCCTGTCGGGCTTCATGTACGGCTTCGGGTCGCCGGGCGGCATCATCAACTACGTGACCAAGCGGCCCACCGACAAGCCGTTCCGCGAGGTGACCATCGGCTACCAGACCAACAACGTCTGGAGCGAGAAGGTCGACGTCGGCGGCCGCTTCGGCAACGACGACCGCTTCGGCTATCGCATCAACGCCGTGAACGAGGACGGCAACACGAACGAGCCGGGCGTGCACGTGCGGCGCCAGACGTTCTCGCTGGCCACCGACTTCCGCATCACGCCGGACCTGACGTGGAACGCCGACATCATGTACTGGAAGCGCAAGTCGCAGGGCACGATCTTCGGGCTGTCGTTCGGCACGGACACCATCCCGGCGGCCAGCAGCGTGGCGCGCAACCTGGCCCAGCCGTGGTCGTCGCACGAGACCGATACGCTGACCGTGGGCACGGGCGTGGACTACCGCATCAACAGCGACTGGAAGACCAGCTTCAAGTACCGCTTCGCGCGCCAGAACCGCCTGAACGCCGACAGCTTCCTCTTCGTCTCGGACGATGCCGGCAACTATTCCGATACCAACTACCGCTGGAAGACCGCCTACTACTACCAGGCGTACGACGCGATGGTGCAGGGCAAGTTCGACACGGGCGGCCTGAAGCACGAGGTCGTGGCCGGCCTGGGCTACCTGTCGCAGGTGCGCGAGCTGGACAACGGCCTGGGCAGCAACGGGATCCCAATGGGGATGAACAACCTGTACAACCCGGTGGCGCTGCCCGAACAGCCGGGCGTGGGCAAGGACTACATCCCCTACCGCGACTACCGGATCCAGCAGAAATCGGTCTACCTGAGCGACACCGTGCAGATCACGCCGCGCGTGTCGGTGCTGGCCGGCCTGCGCTACAACATGTTCTCGCAGGACAACTACAACCCGGACGCGGTGCGCACATCGCGCTACAGCGCCAACCCGATCACGCCGACGGCGGCCGTGATGTTCAAGACGGACGATTTCTCCACCGCCTACGTGAGCTACGTGGAATCGCTGGAACCGGGCGGCTCGGCCGGCCCGACCGCCGCGAACTTCGGCGAGACCTTCGGCCCGCTGAAGAGCCGCCAGTATGAAGTGGGCTTCAAGACCGACCGCGACAAGTGGGGCGCCAACGTGGCCCTGTTCCGCGTAGACAAGGGCTACGAGTACACCAACACGTCGAACGTCTTCGTGCAGAACGGCAAGCAGCAGTTCACGGGCGTGGATACCAGCGGCTGGTGGCGCGTGGCGCGCGACGTGCGCCTGATGGGCGGCGTGCTGTGGCTGCACACCAAGACCAGGGATGTCGACGACGCGCTGGTCAACGGCAACAGGGTGTTCGCCACGCCGAACTACATCGTCACGGGCCGCGTGGAGTACGACACCCCGTTTGTGCCCGGCCTGACGCTGTGGACTGGCGCCAAGGTGACTGGCGCGATGTACGTGAATTCAGCCAACACGCAGCAGATTCCGTCGTACACCACGGCCGATGTCGGCGCGCGCTACACCACGCGCGTGGCGGGCAAGCAGGTAACGGTGCGCGCGGTGCTGAACAACGTGTTCAACCGCCGCTACTGGACCACCACCTACGACGGCTTCGTGCTGCCGGCGGCCACGCGTACGTTCCTGATGAATGCTTCGTTGCAGTTTTGAGGTATTGGGGGGTGATTTGGGGGCGTGTCGGCAAGCAGGGAGGCCTTGCCGGCCGTTCCTCCGCCAGCTTCGAGCGCGGCGAGGGCTTTCCGGCCATGGCGCGCGGCAACGACGTGCTGGCGCTTCGGCGCCGGCCTCTCAAAGCTTCTGCAGCGCGGCCAGCCGGAAGATCTTCGTCCACAGGTTGGCGGCGTCCCGGTTGGCCACCGGGACCATCCAGTCGCCCTGCCGGCCGTGGCGCACGGCGACCACGACGTACCAGCGGCCCTGGCGCGCCTCGGGCCGGGCGTCGTCGATGTCGGCGAAGATCAGCACCTGCCGCTGGCCATTCATCTCCAGCACGCTGTTCTTGCGTTCGGCGTCGACCTTGAGCGATCCCCACTCGCCTTGCAGCGTCAGGACGCGCTCGCCCTGGACGCGCCGGCCGTGGATCGCCCGGTAGCGGCGCAGCCACCCCAGGCCCAGTGCGGTCAGTATCGCCAGCACCAGCACCACGGCGGCGATGCCGGCCAGCATGCCGGAAGCGGCGGTCACCGCCTGGTAGAGGCGGACCAGGCCATAGACGAAGGCAACGACGAGTGCGATGCCTAGAAGGATGAAGGGCACGTCCCGATTCCTGAGTGGTGGCTGATAGGGCGGTGGACCAGAAGGCGTCCGGAGCCGGCGTCGGGGAATGCCCCGGCGCCAGTGTCCGACCCACGGGGCCTATAATGGTTCGCCCCGCACCGCCGGACGGGGTTTGCCATCCGGTTGGGCCCCTTTTCCATGCCATCGTATCCTCTCGTCCTCTGCCTGACCATTGCCGTGGTGTGCAGTGCAGGCATGGCCGTCGCCGCGTGGCCGCGCCGCGATGACCCCACCGTCCGCGCGTTCCTGGTGCTGGCGGCGGGCGTGGCCATCTGGAGCGGTGGCCGGCTGCTGGAAATCAGCGAGACGACGCTGCCGGGCCGCATCTTCTGGGCCAAGTTCCAGTATGCGGGCATCGTGGCCGTACCGATCGGCTGGCTGGTGGCGATGGTTCACCTGAGCCGGCCGCGCTTCGTGGTGCCGTGGTCGATGCTCTGGGTGCCGGTGTTCTTCGCCGTGCTGACGCTGGCGCTGGTGTTCACCAACGAGCGCCATCACCTGATCTGGACCTCGATCGAACTGATGCCCCGGGTGTCTCGCCCGGTGCGGTGTTTCACCACGGTGTCGGCTATACCGCGGTGGCCGCCTGGACGTACGCGATGCTGGGCCTCAGCATGTATTTCCTGGCCACCGCCGAGGTGCCGAACGCGGCGCTGTCGGTGCGCGGCCGCAACGTGCTGATGGCCGGCCTGCTGCTGCCGCTGGTGGCACACATCGCCTACCTGTACCGCTGGACGGGCCCGCTGGGCGGCGACCTGACGCCGGCCACGTTCTCGCTGATGACCCTGCTGGTGTGGTTCTGTGCGCTGCGCACGCACCTGGACGATACCGGCCACTATGCGCGGCTGCGCGTGTTCGACGCCATCCGCGAGGGCTGCGCAATCCTGGGCGCCGACGGACGCATCGTCGAGTTCAATCCCGCCGCGGCCCGGCTGGTGCCCGACCTGCGCCGCGGCCAGATGCCGCCGCCGGCCTGGCACCACGCGCTCAGCGATCCCGACGAGGCGGCGCCGTTCATCCCGGACGGCCTGGGGTACGAACTGACGGTGGAACCGGTGTGCCGGATGGACGGCAAGCAGATCGGCCTGCTGGTCTTCATGCGCGACATCAGCCGCTACCAGTCGCGCGAACAGGCGCTGGCCACCCAGCTTGGCGAAACGGCGGAGCAGCTGTCGCGCGTGCAGGCCGACCTCGATATCGATGCGCTCACCGGCATCCCCAACCGGCGCTACTTCCAGCGCGAATCGCTGGCCGCCGTGGCCCGTGCCCACGAGCGCGGCAAGGAAATCGGCCTGCTGATCCTCGATGTCGACCTGTTCAAGCAGTACAACGACCTGTACGGCCACCCCTGCGGCGACGATTGCCTGCGGCAGGTGGCCGAGGCGCTGACCGCCGTGCTGCGCGGCCCACAGTTCTGCGCCCGGCTTGGCGGCGAGGAATTCGCGGTGGTGCTGCCCGATTCGACGATGGATGAGACGCGCGCGGTTGCCCGCAGCATGGTGGGGCCGTACGCGAGCTGGGCATCCCGCACAACGGCACGCCGGTGCAGCCCTACGTGACGATCAGCGTGGGCGCCGTGTGCGCGGTACCCGAGGCGGCCCGGCTGGAGCCGCTGCTGCACCGCGCCGACAGCGCCATGTATCGCGCCAAGCGGGCGGGACGCAACCGCTACGTGCTGGACGGCAGCCTGTACCTTGGGATGCAGAACGGCTGATTTTGACGAGGGCGTGAAAAAGCGCTTGCAAATTGCCAAGGCTTATGTAGAATTCGCGTCTCGCTTCGCAGCAAGCAATACAGCGAAACGAAGCCCAGATGGCGGAATTGGTAGACGCACTAGGTTCAGGTCCTAGCGGTGGCAACACTGTGGAGGTTCGAGTCCTCTTCTGGGCACCAAATTTGAAAGCCCTGCTCGCGAGAGCAGGGCTTTTTCATTTATACGCCCAGAAAGGGCAGTCCCTGCGGACTGCCCGCGAGGACTCGAAAAGGTTGCGCTTGCAAGCGCAACCCGGGGTCGCGCATGGGTGACCGAGTCCTCTTCTGGGCACCAAATTTGAAAGCCCTGCTCGCAAGAGCAGGGCTTTTTCGTTTCTGGCGGGCGATATTGGTGTTTGAGGCGCTGGCCCTCACCCCCGCCCCTCTCCCGCAAGGCGGGAGAGGGGAGAACACCACGGGCATATCGACCGCTGCCGGTTTGCTCCCCTCGCCCGCTTGCGGGAGAGGGGCTGGGGTGAGGGCAAGGCCCCTCGAGCAGCGATCTAGCAGCGATCAAGCAGCGATCAAGCCACCATCAAGCCGCCACGCCGCTCACCCCCCGCTCCACCGCCACGCGGCCATCCTCCGCCGTCCGCAGCACCACATCCCCCACCATCTCCGCCGTTACCGCCGACAGCGTCCAGCCCAGGTGCCCATGCCCAGTGTTGTAGAACACGTTGGCGGCATGGCCACGCCCGACGCGCGGCATCATGTTGGGCATCATCGGACGCAGGCCCGCCCAGGGCACCACGCTGCGCGTGCTGACACCGGGAAAGCACGCATGCACCCAGTCCACCAGTGGACGAATGCGGTCGGCGCGGATGTCCCGGTCGATGCCGTTGAACTCCGCCGTGCCGGCCACGCGGAAGCGGTCGGCGCCCAGGCGGCTGGTCACGAGCTTGGTCTCGTCGTCGAGCAGGCTCACCGTCGGCGCGCTGGCCTGGCTCTCGGCGTCGTTCAGGTTCACCGTGATGGAGTAGCCCTTGACCGGATAGACGTTGACGCGATCCCCCAGCTGCTGTGCAAAGGCCCGGCTGGCCACGCCCGCGCAGACCACCACGCTATCGAATTCGCGCGACGTCGGCAGGTTGTCTTCCGCCGATACCACGGTTGCGCGCCGGCCCGTGGTCGACACCGTGCGCACGTCCTGGTTGTACAGCGTCTGCACGCCCAGCCGGCGGATCGCGGCGGCCAGGCCGTTGGTGAACTTGTGGATATCGCCGGTGGCGTCGCTCTCGGTGTAGTAACCGCCGTAGTACTGCCCGGCCAGAGTGGGTTCGATGTCGCGCATCTCGGCGGGGGTGACGGCGCGGCGTTCCAGCCCGCCCTCGGCCAGCAGCTTCGACACCCGTCCGGCATGATCGAAGCCTGCCTTGTCGCGGTAGATATGCAGGATGCCGCGCCGCTTCAGGTCGAAGTCGATGCCCTCGGCTTCCGCCCAGCCGAACAGGTGCTGGCGTGCGGCGATGGCCAGCCGGGCCGTCTCGACGGTGTTGGCGCGGTAGTGCGGGATCGAGGCGATGAACTCGGCAAACCAGCTCAGCTTGTGCCAGGTGGGCCGCGGATTCAGCAGCAGCGGCGCATCGGCGCGCAGCATCCACTTGAGGCCCTTGGCCAGCGTGGACCAGTGCGTCCAGACTTCGGCGTTCGATGCCGACAGCTGCCCGCCGTTGGCGAACGACGTTTCCATGGCCGCATAGCGATGCCGTTCGAACAGCGTGACGGAGAACCCGCGTTTGGCCAGCGCGTACGCCGTTGTGACGCCGGTGATTCCGCCGCCGATCACTGCAATGGATTTCATGTGGAAGGTCTTTCAGGACGTCATGGGGTGGCAGTCCGCGGCGCACCATGCGCTTGCGCGGACGCCCCCTCTGTCCTTGACCTGAGAGATTCGCGGGCCGGGGCCCGCTTGCTCCTTCGGTACCGCTGGCCGACGTACGAGCCAGGGTTCTTCAGAGTTCAATGGCGATACCGGTCCTTTTGCCTGAGAGTTTCCGGGGCGGTTGCTCCTTCGGCGCCGTGCTGCCTGGCGGCAGCGACGGGCTCTCCCGATATCGCGGGATACAACGGTGGCCACTATGCCATAAAAAGCGAGGCTGCCGCTGGGCGCGGTGGCCATTCCTCGGCGGCTACTTCTTCAGCAGCTTCAGCAGTTCATGCGCGCCGGCCTCGGACGATGCGGGGTTCTGCCCCGTCACCAGCAGCCCGTCCACCACGGCATAGCTGCCCCAGTCGTCGGTACGCGAGAACTGGCCGCCGTTGGCCTTTAGCATGTCCTCCACCAGGTAGGGCACCACGTTGGTCAGCTGCACGGCGTCTTCCTCGGTATTGGTGAAGCCGGTGACCCTGCGGCCCTTCACCAGCGGCTCGCCATCGGCACGCTTCACGTGACGCAGCACACCGGGCGCATGGCAGACCAGCGCCATGGGCTTGCCGGCGCGGTCGAAGGCTTCGAGCAGCGCGATCGACCGCTTGTCCTCGGTCAGGTCCCATAGCGGGCCGTGGCCGCCTGGATAGAAGACCGCATCGAAGTCGTCGGCCTTGACCTGATCCAGTGTCAGCGTGGCGGCCAGGTGTTTCTGGGCGGCGGCGTCGCCCTGGAAGCGGCGCGTGGCGTCGGTCTTGAAGTCGGGTTCGTCACTCTTGGGATCGATGGGCGGCTGGCCGCCCTTGGGCGCCGCCAGCGTGACGTCGACGCCGGCATCCTTGAACACATAGTAGGGCGCCGCGAATTCCTCGAGCCAGAAGCCTGTCTTCTTGCCCGTGTTGCCAAGCGTGTCATGCGAGGTGAGCACCATCAGGATCTTCATCGTCGTTCTCCGGGTTGGTTGGCGCCGCGGCCATGCAAGCCAAGCGGCGTTGGCAACCATCGTAGGCAGCGCGTGTGAAATCCGAAAGGCCGGCTGGCCGAATTTCAGGAGGACGGGTCGGTGTCGCGGCGCTTGCGTCCTGTCAGCATCGCGGCGATCAGGTTCTCGCGGCCCTTGAGGCTCATCGCGATGGCTGCGGCCACATGCAGCACCACCAGCCCAAGCAACGTATTCGACAGCCAGCGGTGGATGTCGATGGGCCAGTCCTCGCCCCAGAACGGGTCCAGGCGCGACATCCAGCCGGTGACGGCGAGGCCCAGGATCAGCGCCCACATCGCCAGCATCATCACTGCGCCCAGCGGGGTATGGCCGATGAAGCGCGGCGCCCGGCCTTGCAGCAGCGCCCGGCCATAGGCCAGCACCCCGGCGGGACGCGGCAGCCATGCTCCAAAGCGCGCGTGCTCCGTGCCGACAAAGCCCCAGACGATGCGAAACAGCACCAGGCCGGCAGCCACATAGCCCAGCACGCGATGCACCTGGTCGCCGGAATCGTCGAACAGGTCATAGCAGACGATGGCCGCCACGCTCCAGTGCGTGAAGCGGACGGCCAGGTCCCAGACGCGAATCGTTTGGCGTTCGTAGATGCGATCCGCCGGGGTTGCCATGCTTACTTCCCGATTTCGGATTTGACGATGTCGAGCGTCTTGGTGTCGAAGTAGATCTCGGCCTTCTTGCCGTCCTTCGTGGTGCCGTAGATCTCGTAGCAGTTGCCGTCGACCTTGAACTTCTTGATGTTGTAGCCCTGGGCCACGATCTTCGCCTTGGCGTCGGCCTCGGGCATCCATTCGGACTTGGGGTGCTTCTCGCAGTTGGCGGCGGCGAACGCGCCACTGGAGAACAGGCCGACAAACGCTACGACGACGGTTTTCATGGCTTTGCTATGCATGGCTCAACTCCTCGGACAAAAAGCCCAGCTGGGCGACGTGTGTGGATCGTAGAGTCTAATGAGATCGATTCTCAATGTAGGTTTCCCGATCCCGGCGTGGTTGCAATCACACAGCCGGTACACATGTCATGTCTATGTCACGTTCTCGTAATGTCCCTACTCTGGACGTGGACTTCATGATTGTTCGTCTTGTGGGACAATCGCGGCCCATCGGGTAAGGGTTTTCCCGGTGACAAGCTTCGAAAGGTTTCGCATGAAAACGATTGACTGGAAGGACTGGGAGATCTTCTGCCGTGTGGTGGAAGGCGGCGGCTTCACACAGGGGGCCGAATTGGCCGAAGTCCCGAAGTCATCGGCAAGCGCCGCAGTGGCGCGCCTGGAAGGGCAGCTCGGCGTGCGGCTTTTCGAGCGCACCACGCGCCGCGTGCGCGTGACCCAGCGCGGCCAGCAGCTTTACGACCGCGTGTCGCCATTGTTCGGTGCGCTGCGCGAGATCAGTGCCGAGGCGGCTTCGGTCAGTGCCGAGGTGGGCGGCACCATCCGCATCGCCACGCCTTATGAGGTGGGTTCGCAGCACCTGTCGCCGACGGTGAACCGGCTGCTCAAGCAGCATCCGTCTCTGCGGGTGCAGCTGGACATGAACTGGGATCAGCCCGACCTGATCCGTCATGGCTATGACCTGGCGTTCGTCATGACCGATACCAGCCTGCACGACAGCTCATTCGCCAGCAAGCGGGTGGTGCTGATCGAGCGCGCCTTCTACGCCGCGCCCTCGCTGATCCGTGAGCGCGGGCTGCCGCGCACGCCGCAGGACCTGAAAGGCTGGCCGACGGTAGGCAATCTGGACGATTCGCACTGGGAATTCCTGCGCGACGGTGTGGAAACGTACTCGCTGGACGTGGAACCACGCATCTGCACGCACAACGCCGAGGTGCGGCTGAAGGCGGCCGTCGACGGTCTGGGGGTCACGCGGCTGTCGCCGCGCTTCGTGCACGAACAGCTGGTGCAAGGCCAATTGGTGCGGGTGCTGCCCGGGTATTCGTCGTCCCCGCTCAAGGTCTATGTGCTGATGCCCGCGCGCAAGCTGATGCCGGCCAGCGTGCGCGCCTTCCTGAACGCGCTCGAGGAAACGCTGGGTGTGCCGGAAAGCGCACGCCGCCCGGCATCGCGGCTGGGTGCCACGTTGATGCCGGACGTAGCGGACGGGCTGGAAGAAGACGAAGCCGTGCCGACGGTCATCACGCTCGAATAACCGCCTGGCGGGCGGCCGGCCCCAGCCACCGGGCCATTCAATAGGGCTGGTCGCCGCTGCGCAGGTCGAAGCTGAGGGTATCTGCGATCTCCAGCATCTCGTCGTCGTCCTCGCTGCGCGTGATCCAGCCCGCATACGCGTCGCCGCCGGTATCCCAGTTCCACAGCGTGTAGCCGGCCACGCGCAGCTGGTCGGTCACCAGTTCCATCAGCTCCGGCACGCTGGTGCCTTCCAGGAAATCCTCGTCCTCGGGGTCGTCGGTGCCCCAGTCGATCTCCAGGTCCATGCGCTCGCAAAGCTGGTTCAGACAGCCGATAAAGGACTCGACGTCCTTCCAGTCGACATAGAAGCCTGCCTCCCAGTCGATGATCTCCTTGATCTGGAAGAGCAGCATCTCGGCATCCGCCTCGTCTTCCTCGGCGTCCTCCAGCGCTTCCTCGAACAGCGCCAGATGCCGCGTGGTCTGCTGGGTGTCTCCCAGATTGATCAGCGCAAACAGCCGGCTTACGGCGTCCTGCGCGTCGTCGTCCAGTTCTATTGCCATCTGTGGCTCCTTTGTGGCCCGGGTTCGCCCGTCACGCGGCCACTTTCCCGATCTCGCGATGCCCCCGAGGCGTCACGCGCAACGCGCGCGACGCATGGGTAGGCTCGATCCAGCCCTTCTCCAGCATGGTTTCCAGCATGGCCGCACCCAGCGCGCCGCCCAGATGCGGCTTGCGCTCGCTCCAGTCCGGACAGGTACACGCGAACTGTCGACGCTTGCGCCGCGTGGCGTCCAGGTCGATCCCCAGTTGCGCAATGGCCTGCGAGCCGTCACCGGTCAGGTCGATCCGCGTGCCATCCACGGTCAGCCAGCCCGCGCGCGACATGCGTTCGAACAGACCCACCGCAAGCTCCCCGGCCAGGTGGTCATAACAGGTACGCGCCTGCCTGAGCGCCGGTGGCGTGCCGCGCGATACAGGCACCGCCCGCACGCGCGGCGGCTGGCTGACCAGCGAAGCCGTTGCCAGCGCCTCGATGGCCACGCCGATCTCCGGCGCCGCAAGGCGATAGTAGCGATTGCGGCCGCGTGATTCCACGGCCAGCAACCCGCCTTCGGACAGCCGCGCCAGATGGCCGCTGGTGGACGACGCCGACAGCCCGGCTATCAGCGCCAGCTCGCCAGCGGGCCGGGCGCTACCATCCATCAGCGCCCACAACATCGCCGCGCGGCCGGGGTCGGCCAGCAGGCCAGCCAGCTGGCTGATGCCTGGTGCGTATTCCATAGTTCATGCGTGGGTGAAGGGACGGTTGGGAGTATAGGCAATTGCGGCGGATTTTGATGAGCAGGGGAAACTAAGTCCTTACTAGAAAATAAAGCTTTTACTAGTAAATAAAGTTCTTACTAAGAGACCCAATCGCCACTGCAAGACGCGCAGCAATCATTCATGCAGATCCAACTGATGAACCTGTTCAAGTTCCTGTGATGGGGTGGTGAGCGGGGCTTACAGTTGTGGTGTCCGTTGACAATAAAGTCATAAAGGCCGCGTCAACGAAGTCGTAAATTCAACCACTTTTGCAACCCGCGCTTCCTTAGTGGGAGCGGGTTTTGCGTCTTTATTGACCACGCATACGGATGGCTCTACGAGCATGGCCGCCGTGGTTCTTGGCGTGGAAAGTAGCGATTTCGAGTCTGCCTCACGCCACCCTCCGGCGCCGCTTCTGGCTGCCCACGGCGGCTATTCCTGCCCGCATCTCCGAATTCCAAAGGACCGGGTTCGTGATTGGAATAGCAACATACCAGCTTGCTCGAAACTCTAGGGAGGTTCAATTCTTAGCGTTCAAGCGCTCCACGCCGATAGCCCAGAATCAATGAGACGCTTTTTTGGCGTCGGTCTGAATTGACTGAACAACTTCGGCGTTACGCAGCAGCTGAGACACTGACAGCGAGAGAGCCTGCGCTAATGCGTCCAACGTAAGCAGACGCGCCTCCATCCTGCCACGTTCAATCTTACTCAAAGAGACGGCATGCAGCCCGGCGCGCTCACTCAGTTCTTCTTGAGTAAGTCCGGCTTGTTCGCGAGCGAGTCGAATAGCGTGTCCGACCGCGTGAAGAAGATCCATCCTGTCGCTTAGTCATCTCGGAAGTACCTTTTTCTACGCATGCAGCACGATTGCGTACAGAATGTTTAAGCTATGTAATTAGCGTTTACGCTAAACTTATAGCTCTTTGAGTTGAAATGACTTCCCAGCGCGCGTGGGGCGTCGCTGCGGGGGCGAATACGCCATCCCCAGGGTGCTGTCCGAGGCACGTGCAAAGATTGGGGGACTGTGACGGCGACAATGATTCTTTTTCTAGACTACGACGGCGTGCTCCACCCAGACGCCGCATACCTAGTCAAAGGTCGCCCGGAACTGCGAGCAGAGGGCTGCGTTTTCATGTGGGCGCCAATTCTCGAACATGCCTCTCTTTCTCGTGCCGTTCATCAACTTAGAGTGCGAGGACTGATTGTCGATGGAGTCGATCAAGATCGACGCCGGACGCCACTATCTCTCACTGATAGCGGCATGGCCCTCGTTGCTACTATGCAGTCAACCTATCGAGACGTATATAAATCGACAACCGCACGTATTGGTATGCAGCGGACCGCCTTGCTTATAGAACTTTTGGATCGTGTGACATCCGAGGACAACCCTGATGATCCCCTACACGGATCATTGGTTGACTAGTGCATCTCCGGAATGGCGCTAGCTCAACTCCTGCCACTCCCATAGTCGACGGGTTTCTTGAGCCTAGGAGGCGCCTTCGTTGAACGCGTCCGCGAAAGCGTCGGAGTAGATCTCGGCAAGCGCGATACGTAGTGCTGCCGCCCGCTCGGGGCCGTAGACAGCCTCAAACCGCTCCTGTGCGCGCCGCCATAGCCGATTTGACTCCGCAAGCTTCGCTCGCCCCGCGGGAGTGAGTTCCACGCGACGGTTCCGCCCGTCAGCCGCATCCCTTTCTGTATCAAGTATCCGTCGCGTTCCAGTGGCTGGATATTGCGTGCCAACGCCGAACGGTCAAGCACCATCGCATGCGCAAGCTCGGTCATGGTTGGGCTATCCCACGGGAGATGTGCAGCAAAACGGAGCGCTGCGAGACGCTCAATCCACATGGCGCAAGTGCGGCGTCATAAAGTTGGGTTATGCGCCGCGTTGCCTTGCGCAGCGCAGCACCATTGCAGACCAAGGGATCGGTAATGCTGGACGATGACATTCGGTTGCCTTCCCTGTTGAGATCGAGACGCGCGCCCATCGCGCGCCGGGGCCGTTTCCGCAGCCGCCTCGTTTCAAGTATACGCACTTGTTGACGATGTTGGCATATGCAAGTAAATTGGTATGCGTGCATATGCAAATATCTGAGCGTGCAGCGATGCCGTCGGGGGGAACCGGTATGACAATGAATCAAGCCAACGCTGCGGCGCTTCCTGCAGCAAACGCGCGCCTGCGGTCCATGTTGGAGGCGCCGATCGTGCCGACGTTGGCTCGGATGAGTTGGTCGAACATGCTGATGATGTTGGCCCAGTCGTCCACAGGTCTCATCGAAACTTGGTTCCTGGCCAAGTTGGGGACGAATGTCCTGGCAGGTGTAGCGGTGGTGGTGCCTGTTTTGATGCTGATGCAGAACATGTCGCAGGGTGCGATGGGTGGGGGTATCTCGTCGGCCGTGGCGCGAGCCCTTGGTGCGGGCAATACCGAACTTGTTGGAAAGCTTGCCCGTCATGCGCTCACGATGAATGTAATGATCGGTGTGGCGTTGTCTATTCTGCTATGTCTTGGGGCGCGTCCGCTGTTTTCGCTTTTAGGTGCGCACGGTGCCGCTCTCGACGCAGCCTGCACTTACGGGCGTGTCCTGTTTGTATTTCTGCCGTTGATGTGGGCGATGAATGCGTTGGCAAGCGTGATTCGTGGCACGGGAAATATGGTCGTGCCAGGCTTGGTGATCTGCGTGGGCGCGTTGCTGATGATCCCCCTGTCGCCCTGCCTGATCTTTGGCTATGGCCCATTTCCCGAACTCGGCGTGGCTGGGGGCGCCTGGGCGCTGGTGATCTACTACGGGGCTGGAATGTTGACGCTCGGGTGGTACTGTCTTTCTGGCCGAAGCGCAGCGCGGTTGTCGGCGGGGCCGCTTCATTGGGCGCCGATGCGAAGTATTCTGGTAGTCGGGGGCTGGCGTGTCTAAATCCGGTGCTGACCAACTCGCTGATTGCATTGACCACAGCACAGGTGGGAAACCACAGTGGCACTGCGGCCTTGGCGGGCTACGCAACTGCTGCACGCCTTGAGTATTTGCTAATACCGATTGCGTTTGGTCTTGGCGCGCCGATGGTGGCGTTGGTGGGTGCCAATATTGGTGCCGGACAGGCCGAACGAGCGCGACGTATTGCCATTTCTGGAGGCCTCATGGCCTTCGCACTTGCGGAAGTCGTCGGGCTGGCCGCTGCGATCTGGCCAGAGGCCTGGCTGCGGCTGTTCGGTGCCGATGCGCATTTGCTGGAGACGGGCTCGCTCTACTTGCGCATTGTGGGCCCGCTATATGGTTTCTTTGCAATGGGCGTTTCGTTGTACTTTGCTTCGCAAGGGCGGGACGACTCAAATGGTCATTGCTGGCTGCCGCTCTGCGCTTGACGCTGTTTGCGGGCGTCGGGGCACTGGCGTTGTCGCTTGGCGCTTCCCTGGCTCAGTATTTCGCTATCGGTGCGCTGGCCATGTTTTGCTATGGCAGTCTGGTGTTGTGGTCAATCGCAAAAGGTGGCTGGGGAGACATCAGTGTGCTCAGACGCAACTGACCAGCCATCCGCTGGCTTTGTTGGATTTTCGATTCCCACCTCGTAGGTGGAAAGCATCGAAAGAATGCTGAATGGGCAGAAGTTACGCGAGATATGATGAAGTGGAGACCACTACAGCTACAGCATCGTATCCCTTGCCATGGAAAAACTTGGTATCTATGTTGTCATCCAAGGAGCTTCGGATGGAGACGTCGCGTTGTGCGGTGTTTGATGCTGCCACGGTAGTTGGCGACCGATGGACCATGTTGATATTGCGCGAGGCTCTACACGGGAAGACGCACTTCGATGAGTTTGAAAGAGGGCTGGGCGTCGCGACGAACGTACTGAGCAGTCGCCTCAAGCTGCTTTTGGGAAACGATTTACTTGAACGTAGGCGCAGTGCGGGACCAGGAAGCCGGCTAACGTATCACCTCACTGAAAAAGGACGGGCTTTCTTCCCGGTATATGTTGCCCTTAAGAGCTGGGCTGATCAGTGGTGGCCGCAAAGCGACCGGGCAGGAGTGCGCCTCTACGATGTGAAGACCGGTGAGGAGATAGTGGCTGCTGCGCTAGCGCGGGCAGACGGCTCCGAAATTCGATGCGAAGACATGGTTTGTAAGCTGTGTACTAGTCGTTCCGAAGCCCTTGCTTGATCAGGAGACAAACACCTTTGAGCTCTGCAGGAGCTTATGCCTTATGGCAGGTAGCGTTCTGTCTCCTGAATTTCAAATTTGGATTCGTAGCGCTAGATCTTTGCACACGGCTACATCGTTGCGTTTCAGAATGCGCAGGAATGATTCGCCGAGCCCCGTAACGGGTTCGCCCAGAAAAGCAAAATCGTGCTGGACACCGAGGGCGAAGCTGAAGATCTCGAAGATCAGTTGTTCGATGTCGACAGTATCGGCGATCTGTCGAATCACTTGGGCGTCCCTTAGTTGGTCGGCGAGGTAACTCCGCCAGTTAGTCGCCACCCGATACACAGCCTGTCGGACAGGGTCGTCCGCATGCGTTGCACATTCCGTGGCACCGCTCAGGATAAGGCAACCGCCGGGTTGTGCCACGTAATCGCTAATCCAATATTCGAGAACGATTATCAAACGTTCCAGCCCGATTGGCGCGCTCACCACCCTCTGAGCGGCACCAGATTGCAGTCTATCCAGGTAGGCCCGCAGCACTTCTTCAATCAGATGCGATCTGGAGTCAAAGCGCAGATAGAACGTACTCCGTGCAAGATCAAGTTTTCCCGTAATCTCCCCGACGGTAATCGCTCGGATGCCCCGGCTGCGCATGGTCGTCGTGGCCACGCGCAAAAAGTTCTCGCGTGAAGAACGGAACCCGTTCCTTCTGCGATCTCGGGGGACTTCAGGCACCTCGATACGGAGCTGAATACCAATCAGTCAAGCGACGCCCCGGATTCCTTTACGACAGCTTGCCAGACAGGAGCCTGCTTCTGGTAGAGCGCTGCGAACTCCGTCGGGCCGGTATAGTTCGCGACGAAGCCAAGATCATTGATTCGATTCCTGACTTCGGGGAGATTTGTAGCCAGTTTGACCTCATCCGCCAAGCGTTGGATGATTTGTGGCGGCGTGCCGGCGGGCGCGGCAATGGCGGACCAACCTACCGTCTTGAATACGTCGCTGTCAAAGCCTTGTTCGGCGAGAGTCGGCACGTTCGGCAAGGTCGGCAGGCGGGATGTGCCGGTGACCCCGATGGCTTTCAGTTTGCCGCTCTTCAGAAACATGTTCGCCTGCAAGCCTGTCGTGAACGCAAGTTGCACATTGCCTGCGATGATGTCCTGGACCATGGGTACTTCGCCCCGATAGGAGACATGCGTCATCTTGGCGCCGGTCACCTCGTTGAGCTTGCTAGCGCTCAGATGGCCGACGGTTCCGACGCCCCAGGAACCATAGGAAAGCTTGCCCTGATTCGCCGTGAGGTAGGCGCGCAGTTCCTTGGCGTCCTTGACCGGAACCGTCTGGCTGACCACCAGAACCAACGGGGAATCCGCGATCTTGGCAACCAGTGTGAAGTCCTTGTTCGGGTTGTAGGCCAGTTTCTTGTACAGGAACTGGTTGACCAACAGCTGGGACGTCTGGGAAATCGACAGCGTGTAGCCATCGGGCGCAGCCTTTGCAACGTTGTCCACGCCGATAATCCCGCCGGCGCCTGTCCGGTTGTCCACCACGACCGGCTGGCCCATATGGTTCGACATACGCTCCGCCAGCACACGTGCCGTCGTATCGAGTGCACCACCTGCGGAGAACGGCACGACCAGCCGGATCGGCTTGGTGGGGTATTTCTGGTCAGCGGCGAGTAGGGGATGCGAAAGAAGTCCCAGAATTGCGAGGCTTAGTCCCTTGATGCGGGTTTTCCTGGTCATTGTGTGTCTCCATAAATGTTCTGTGTAGAACGACGCGCGAGCGCGCGATCAGCTGAGGATGACTTGTCGCGCATCCGCTGCCACCGCCGCCAGTTTCTTGATTTCGCCCTTGAGCAGCTTTCCCGTGGGTGCGGCAGGAAGGGGATGCATGACGCGAACTTCCGCAGGCAACTTGTACGGCGAAAGACGTTCACGCAGGAAGTTCAGCAATGCGTCGCGTGTGACAGGCGCATCGGACGCAAGCTCGATGAACGCCACGACCTCTTCATTGCCCTCCACCTGCCGGCCGACCACCGCCGACTGAACGATGCCGGGATGGCTGTTCAGGACTTGCTCGACTTCCACGGGGTAGACGTTGAAGCCCGAGCGGATGATCAGTTCTTTGGTTCTACCGACGATGAACAGGGCGCCGTCTGCGTCCTGGCGCGCCAGATCGCCCGTATTGAACCAACCCTCCGCGTTGACGGCGATGCGGGTCTGTTCGGGCGCTTTGTAATAGCCCTTCATGAGGTTGGGGCCGCGAACCCAGAGTTCGCCGGTCGAGCACCGCTCGACGTCGTTGCCAAGGTTATCCACGATACGAACCTCCAGTCCGGGAATTGGCATGCCCGCAGCGCAGTCGGTTCGTGGTGCATCTAGCGATGTCTGTGCGACGGTAGGCGATAGCTCCGTTAGACCGTAACCGTTCTGCAGCGGCATGCCGAAAGCGGATTCCACCGCATGCTTGAGTTCCGGCATCAGCGGTGAGCCGGATGCGCCAATGATCCTGAGCCGATGCCCGGCTACCGAAGCGCGTGTCTTGGCGCACCATTCGAGCAGGCGCGCGAACATCGCAGGCACCCCCAGAAAAACAGTGACACCCTTCGCGCAGATCGCGGTGTGGAGAACCTCCGGCGAAAATCGCTCCTCGAGCAACAGCGTGCATCCGCACGACACTGCTCCAAGCAATTGCGAAGAAAGCCCAACCACATGGGCCATTGGCAGGATGCCGTAGACGATGTCCTGAGGGCCCAGGCGACGCAACGTTGCCGCAAGGGATGCCATGTAAAGGAAGTTGGCATGCGTCAGCATGACGCCCTTCGGGCTGCCAGATGTTCCTGACGTGTAGATCATCGCTGCGACTTGCTGCGCCGGATCGCGGCTGACCGGTTCGGGAGCTGCAGCGGCGTTGAGCGGACCGACCAGAACGTCGCCGAGGTAAGGAAAGGCCTCCAGGTTCGCCCGGGCACGGTTTCCATGGTCAAGCGCATCGCGCGAGACGTTGGCAACGTAGATCGCCCGGCGCGCATCGGAGTGTTCCAGGAAGTTGTCAATCTCCCGAGCGGACAGGCGGGGATTGACCACGACCGCCCATGCATCGCAGGCGCTACAGGCAAGTACTAACGTTGCCAGCGAGACGCAGTTCTCGGCCACGAGCAAGACACGGTCTCCAGGCCGTACGCCGAGATCCTGCAATCGTTCGGCGACCGAATCGATCGCCTGCGACAGTTCCGTATAGGTCAGCTTGAGTTTGCTGTCCTGCAATGCCGGAGCGTCTGGCTGAGCTTTTACCCATGGGCGGACAACTTCGTGGATTCGATTGAAGGCCCTGGAAGGCTGCGCATCCTCTTTCGTCACATTTTGCTCCTTGTCTCCGAGATTATGTACTGCTATGCGGGTCATGCTACTGCAGGTCGGTTCGAAAATTCAAGGATGACCATGCGGTATCACGAAAAAATTTCCAGAAATGGCGTTGACGACGATCATCCCGCCGATCATACTAAACCGCAATGCGGTTCGTTGTTCTGCGAAACCGCAAAAAGGAGACTCGGATGTCGGAAAAGAAAGCGGTACTCGTGATTGGTGCTGGAGACGCCACCGGCGGCGCCATTGCAAGGCGTTTTGCGCGGGAGGGCTATATCGCCTGCGTGACGCGTCGCAACGCGGAAAAGCTCGCCCCGCTGGTCGCACAGATCGAAAGCGAGGGAGGCACTGCCCACGCGTTTGCCTCGGATGCCCGCAAAGAGGAAGAAATGGTGGCGCTGGTCCAGGAGATCGAAACCAAGGTTGCCCCTATCGAAGTCGCCATCTTCAATATCGGCGCCAACGTGCGCTTTGATATCCTCGATACCACGGCGCGCGTCTACTTCAAGGTCTGGGAGATGGCCTGCTTCGCCGGTTTCCTGATGGGCCGCGAAACGGCCCGGGTCATGGTGCCGCGCGGTCATGGGTCGATTTTCTTCACCGGTGCAACGGCCAGCCTGCGTGGTCGTGCGGGGTACGCTGCGTTCTCCGGCGCCAAGCACGGTCTGCGTGCGCTGGCCCAGTCCATGGCCAAGGAACTCGCGCCAAAAGGCGTGCACGTGGCGCACCCGGTGATCGACGGTGCCATCGACACTCAATTCATCCGCGAGACGTTCCCCGAGCGCTATGCCCTGAAGGAGCGCGATGGCATCCTGAACCCGAGCACATCGCGGATATGTACTGGATGCTGCACCAGCAACCGAAGGATGCATGGACGCACGAACTGGATCTGCGTCCGTGGATCGAGGCCTGGTAAGCCATCATGGAATTGGCATATAGCAAGGAAGATCAGGCGTTCCGCGCGTCGGTGGAGAATTTTCTGCGCACCAACTTGCCTGACGACATCAGGCGGAAGGTCCTGGAAAATCGGCACCTGCAAAAGGACGATATTGTTCGCTGGACCAGAATCCTGGCCGCGCAGGGCTGGAGCACGCCAAATTGGCCAGTCGAGCACGGCGGTACCGGCTGGACACCGTTGCAGAGTTACATCTTTGCCGAGGCGTGCGCGCTGGCCGGCGCACCCGAACCCATCGCGTTTGGCGTGCGGATGGTAGCGCCGGTGCTGCTGGCGTTTGGCACGGACGAGCAGAAGGCGCGCTATCTCCCGCGTATCCGCAGTGGCGACGACTGGTGGTGTCAAGGCTATTCGGAACCGGGCGCGGGATCGGATCTGGCCAGCCTGTCGACGAGCGCCCGGCTCGATGGCGACAGCTTCATCGTCAACGGGCAGAAGATCTGGACCACCTATGCGCAGCATGCCGACATGATGTTCTGTCTGGTCCGGACCGATCCCGATGCGAAGAAGCAGCAAGGCATCTCCTTCCTGCTGATCGACATGCGCTCGCCTGGTATCACCGTGCGTCCGATCATCACCCTCGACGGCAAGCACGAAGTCAACGAAGTGTTCTTCGATGGGGTGCGTGTTCCAGCTGCGAACCTGGTTGGGCAATTGCATCGCGGATGGGACTGCGCCAAGTACCTGCTCAGGCATGAGCGATTCAGCACCGGGATGGTGGGGCAGATCCGGCGCAACCTGCGGCGGTTGGTTGACGCCGCGTCGACCCGTCCTGGCCCGAAGGCATGCTCGGCGACGACCTGGCCTTTCTTGAGCGCGTGGCCCGTATCAGAATCGAAGTGGATGCGCTCGAATACACGCTGCTGCGTGCCATCTCGGAGGCCGACGCGGGCGGCGATGTGGGTACGAAAGCGTCGCTCTACCGGATCCGCAGCTGCCAGCTCGCGCAGCAGGTGTCGGAACTCTATGTCGATGCATTGGGCGTTGATGCGTTGCCTTATCCGCGCGAGGCACGCGAGCTCGACTGGTCGGGCGGCGGATGGCTGCCGGATGATGCGCCGGCCCAGGCTGCGAACTATCTGAACCTTCGCAAGCTCACGATCTACGGTGGATCCGAGGAAATCCAGAAGAACATCCTCGCCAAGCTCGAACTGAACCTGTAAGGCGTCAACATGAATTTTGAACTGACTGAAGACCAGCGACTCGTGATTGACGCCGTGTCGCGATATCTGACCCGCGAGTACAGCCTCGCGGAGCGGACTGCGACCGTCTCCGGAAAATCCAGGGCCTGGCGCGCGCTTGCCGAGCAGGGCATGTTTGCCTTGCCGTTTGAGGAGCGCTTCGGAGGCGGGGGCGGCAACTGGACCGACGTTGCCGTGGTGGTACAAGAGTTTGGCAGGGCGCTTCTCAATGAGCCCTACATGGCGTCGGTCGTCTTTCCCGGTGCGTTGATTCAGGCCGCCGCAAGCGAGCCACAGAAGCAGGACCTCCTGCCGCGGATCATCGATGGCTCGATGCGCTTTGCCGTGGCCTACGAGGAGGCCGATTCCGCCTATGCCCTGCTGAACATCGATGCGGAATATGCCGATGCGGACGGCGGCTACGTGCTGGATGGCCGCAAGAAGGGCATCCTCGCGGGCGACATCGATGTGCTGATCGTGCTGGCGCGTCGCGGTGACGATTTCCGGCTGTTCATGGTGCCGACCAGCACGCCCGGCGTCGGCATGGTGACGCATCCGTCGGTGGATGGCGGGTCGATTTCGGAAGCAACGTTCAGCAACGTCAGGATTCCCGTCGACGCCATGCTGGGCGATGGCACCGAGACGTCGAAGCACCTTGAGTTCGCGCTGGATATCGCCCGCATTGGACTGTGCGCTGAAGCGGTAGGCATCATGGAATCGATGATCCGGGATACTGCGGAGTACGCGCGCACGCGCAAGCAGTTCGGCGTTCCTATCGGCAGTTTTCAGGTCCTGCAGCACAAGCTCGTCGACATGTTCGTGCATACCGAGCAGGCGAAATCGTCGGTGTGGCGCGCATTGGCTTTTGTTGACGACGTAGCGGAGCGCGCGCAGGCCTGTGCGTCGGCGAAGGCGCTGGTCGGCATTGGTGCGCGCTTTGTCGGGCAGCAGGCCATCCAGATTCATGGCGGGATGGGCATGACGGAAGAGATGGGCATCTCGCACGGCTTCCGGCGACTGACGGCAATTGAGCAGTCACTCGGCAACGCTGCCTACCATCTGCGGCGCGTTGCCAGGAGGACATCGCGCGAACTGGCGCCGAATTGAGCGACGACGGATCAAGCATGGTTTTGCGGGCCGCGTACCTCCGTGGCGGCCCGCACTTTTTATAGCGGCACGCTATTGGGCCAGAACGCGCTGGATTTCTTCTTCCACGTCACGCAACTGGTCCTTGCCAAAGTACATCTCATCGTTGACGAAGAACGTTGGTGAGCCGAAGGCTCCGCGCTCGAAGGCCCGTTGGGTATTGGCGAGCAGGAGATCCTTGACGGCCTGGTCGCCAATGCGTGCAAGAATGCGTGCGCCATCGATGCCGGCTTCATTCAGCGTTGCCTCGATCACGGCTGGGTCATCCATCTTGAGGCCGCGCTCCCACATTGCCGAGAACACTACGTCCACGTACGTCTCGAACCCTCCGTCAATCAGTGCGGTCGCCGCGCCTCGCATGATCTGAAGCGTGTTGACCGGGAAGTGCGGGTTTACGCGGTAGCCAACGATATTGTGTCGATCGATAAACCGTTGTGTTTCCAGGCGAGCAAAATCCTGCTTGTTCTTGATGCCCGCGAAGGCTTCGGCGGGCGAGCGGTTGCCTGTCAACCGGAAGAGTCCGCCCAAGAGAATCGGGATGTATTCGAAGGTGACGCCGGTTCGGCTTTCGATTTCCGGAATCACCTTGTGCGACAGGTAAGCGTTGGGACTGCCGAAATCGAGCAAGAATTGCACGGTAGGTGCGGGCATGGATTGTCTCCGTCTAGTAGTGAGCCAGGCGAGTTGATCTGGTGTGTCGCCTGGCCTGGTGGGTGTCAGAACACTTCGAACAGTGCGGCTGCGCCCATCCCGCCGGCGATGCACATGGTGACCACGGCGTAACGAATGCCGCGGCGCCGGCCCTCGATCAGAGCATGTCCGGCCAGTCGGGCGCCGGTCATCCCGTACGGATGACCCAGCGAAATCGCGCCGCCATTGACGTTCAGCCGGTCATCGGGAATGCCGACGCGTTGCTGGCAGTAGATGGCCTGCGACGCGAACGCCTCGTTGAGTTCCCACAGGCCAATGTCCCCCACGGTCAGTTGGTGCCGCGCAAGCAACTTGGGGATGGCGAGCGCCGGGCCGATGCCCATTTCGTCAGGCTCGCATCCGACGACAACCATGCCCTTGAACGCGCCGAGCGGATCAAGGTTGGCGCGTTCGGCGTCGCGGGCCTCCATCAGCACGCATGCCGATGCGCCATCCGACAACTGCGATGAATTGCCGGCCGTCACAAAGCGATCCGCTCCTTTGACGGGGGAGAGCTTGGCCAGCGACTCGTAGGTCGTGCCCGGCCGGTTGCAGGTATCGGCACTCGTGGTCACTTCGCGGATGCTCGTCTCGCCGGTGTCCTTGTTCGTGACCGACATCGTGGTCGTCACCGGCACGATCTCGTCCTGGAATCGGCCGGATAGTTGCGCTGCTGCCGTCTTGCGCTGGCTCTCCACCGCGAACTGATCCTGCGCTTCGCGCGAGATCTTGTAGCGGGCGGCAACGATATCGCCGGTATCGATCATCGGCAAGTAGAGGTCCGGCTTGTGGTGGACGATCCACGGGTCGAGGTGCTTCTCCGCGTCGGGGTGTGCCTGGATGCCGGTGATGCTTTCGACGCCGCCGGCAATGACTGCCGATGCACCATCCACCACGATCTGGCCGGCGGCGGTGGCGATGGCCTGCAGACCGGAGGCACAGAACCGGTTGATCGTGGTACCTGCAATCCCCAGCGGCAGCCCGGCGCGTACCACCGTTTGCCGGGCGATGTTCCTTCCAGCGATGCCTTCGGGAAAGCCGCACCCAAGTACGGCGTCTTCAATGGATTCGGGATCGATGCGCGCCCGCTCGACTGCGGCGCGTACCGCATGGGATGCCAGCGACGGGCCGTGCATCAGATTGAATTCACCGCGGTGAGCCTTGGTGATGGGGGTACGTGCTGTTGAAACGATGACTGCCTGGCGCATACGGTCCAATTCCTGAGGTTGGTGAAGCTCCTTCGGCTGCATATTTCGGTTTTAAAGACCGATGTGCAGAACCGAAATTTCCCGGCGATACATGAAGTTCGCGTGCATAAAGCCTGCATCGGCTTGTCATGCAAACCGAGTAGCAGTATAGTGGACTGCAATGCAGCTTATCAAGCTGCGATGCAAACCACAGATGCCACTGGTCCATCTCTGAGGCCGGGCGCGCGAGGAGACATACATGGCACCAACGACCATCAACCATGCAGTGACGGACGTGGCGAATCCCTGTCACGGCTATGACATCGCCAGCTGGATCGTGGAGCTGGCGCGCCGACGGGGTGAGCATCCGTTCCTGGTCTGGGAGCCGTTCGAAGGGGCTTCGCGCACCTATACCTATCTCGGATTCCTGCACACGATCCGCAGGCTCGCGGGCGGTCTTGCACAACGTGGCGTCAAGCCCGGTGATCGCGTCATCGTGCATATGGAAAACTGTCCGGAGACGATTCTCATGCGCTTTGCATGCGCGTGGGCCGGGGCAGTATGTGTGGCCACGAATCCGCTCTCGGCGGGGCCGGAACTGGAATACTTCGCACAGGCCACTGGAGCGGTGTGCGCCGTGACGCAGTCAAAGTTCGCCCAGCTGTTCGCAACACATTGCCCAGGCCTGTCTTGGGTTGCCGTTGTAGACGACGCGTCGGTGGATGCAACTCGGGAGCAGATTGTCGCAACGATGGTGCCTTTCTCCGCGCTGCTGGGCGACGCGCTGGCGCAGCGTCCGGCAGATCCGTCGGCACCTGCGTCAGTGATGTTCACAACGGGCTCGACCTCGCGCGCCAAGGGTGTCGTGTGGACCCACGCCAACGTGCTGTGGGCGGCGGAAGTGAATGCGCGCCAGCAGGACATTCGGGAGGACGATACGCATGTATTGTTCCTCCCGTTGTTTCATGTGGTCGGACTTTCCTGGTGCTTCTTCTCGACCATGTGGGCGGGCGGGACGATCGTCCTGCAACCGGGTTTTTCGCGCAGCCGGTACTGGCCGGTGGTCATGAAACATAACGCAACGGTTGGCTCGCATGTTCACTTTACCCTTGCGGCATTGCGCAGCGAACCGGTGCCGCCCCATGCGTTCCGTCGCTGGGTCACTTCCACGCACGACCACGCTGCCGCAGCGCATTACAAGGTAGGCATGGTCGCGGGGTGGGGGATGACGGAGGTGCTGACCCAGGTCGTGGTGTCGAACCCGGAACAAGGTCATCTCACCGGAGGGATTGGACGCCCCAGCCTGTATTACGACGTAAAGGTGGTGGACGACGATGGACGGCAGGTCAGCCCAGGGGAGGCCGGCCATTTGATGGTCAGGGGGCGGCGTGGACTGTCGGTCTTCAGCGAATACGATGGCGACAGCGCGGCCACGGAGGCAGCATTCGACGACGAGGGCTATCTGCAGACCGGCGATCGCGTGCGCCTGCACGAGGATGGCTGGTACGCCTTCACCGATCGGGTCAAGGACGTCATCAAGGTTCGCGGCGAAAACGTCTCGGCTGCGGAAGTGGAGGCCACCATCCTGAAAGTGTTGGGCGTCCGGGAAGCGGCGGTGGTTGGCAAACCGTGTGACATGCAAGGGGAGACGGTGATCGCCTTTGTCGGCCATGCGTCGGACCTGTCAGCGCAACAGGTCGAGGCGTTGCAGGAAACAGTCCTTGAGCACTGCAAGCGCAATCTCGCGCGGTTCAAGATTCCGGCGGAAATCCATGTGGTGGCAAAGCTGCCGCGAATCGGCATCGGCAAGCTGGCGAAGGCGACGCTGCGCGAGTGGGCTTCGGTGGGCAACCACAGCCAGTCGGCGCAAGGAACACCGCGTTCCGCGTTCGAGAGGGAGTGAGTTGAACGATGATTGAGCTCTACCATTGCGCGAGATCGCGCTCGTTCCGGCCGCTATGGATGCTCGAGGAATTGCAGCTTCCATATTCGCTCAAGTTGCTTCCTTTCCCGCCTAGGGTCCTGGCCAAATCCTATTTGGCCATCAACCCGCTCGGAACGGTTCCCTGCATGATCGATGGCGCCGTCAAGATGACCGAGTCTAGCGCCATCTGCCAATACGTTGCGGAGGTCCATGGTGCCGGGCGTCTCAGTGTGCGCCCGGACGAGGCCGTGTACGGTCGATACCTGAATTTCCTGAGTTTTGGAGAGGCGACGCTAACGTTTCCCATCGCGATCTACATGCGTTACTCGCGTCTTGAACCCGAGGCACGCAAGTTGCCCCAGGCCGCCGAGGACTACAGGCGGTTCTTCCTCGGTCGTCTGCGGGCAGTGGATGCGATCGTCTCCGAGGACGAGTACATCTGCGGCGACCGATTCACCGCAGCGGATATCTCGGTCGGCTATGCAGTGCAGTTCGCCGCCATGAATGGCCTGCAGGACGAATTTCCGGAGGCCGTCACGCGTTACCTCGCAAGACTGAGAGCCCGGCCGGGATATCAGCGGGCACTGTTGGTCGAATCGATGGCCGAAAAGTCCACCGCTGAGGAGCGGGAGTCCGAGGCTCGCGCGAGTGTGCTATCGTCCGCGGAACCGCCGGGGGGAACTGGTCGAAAAGACAATCAACACGATGCCGAAATCACTCCAGAAGGATCCAAAGCAGCCGCCACCTGCAATGGCTGAAGAACTCGAAGAGGAATCATTGTCCGGTGAAAATCAGGACAGGCACTTTGTCACAGCCCTGGCCCGTGGGCTGGAAGTTTTGAGTTGCTTCCGCACAGGCGACAGCTTCCTCGCCAATCATGAGATTGCCGAGCGCTGTGGCCTGCCGAAGTCAACCATTACTCGCCTGACATATACCCTGACGAAGCTGGGCTATCTGCATCTTGTGCCTGAAACGGGCAAGTATCGACTCGGTACGGCGACCGGCGCACTCGGTAGTTCCATGCTCGCCAACCTGGATGTTCGACAGGTAGCCCGGCCGTACATGCAGCAATTGGCTGCGGAAACCGGCTCGGTCGTGGCGCTGGTGACGCGTGACCGGCTCTCGGCCCTGTATCTCGAATGCTGCCGTAGCACGTCGATCGTCACGCTCAACCTTGATGTGGGCTCCCGGATTCCCTTGGGAACAAGCGCTGCGGGACGGGCGTTGCTCGCGGCTGCAACGCCGGCTGAACGCGCCGATCTGATGGAACGGATCAAGGAACTTGATGAGATGACCTGGCCAGTTGTTGAGCGGGGCATCCAGGAATCCGTGACCGAATATCAGTCCACGGGTTGCGTGACGTCAGCGGGAGGGTGGGTGAAGGAAGTGCACGGCATCGCGGTGCCTTTCCTTCCGGGCCGCGGCTTGCCGGTCATGGGGATCAGTCTTGCCGGCGCGGCTAGCTACTTCCCGCTTTCCCGCTTGCACGAGGAGCTTCGGCCCAGACTGCTGCAAACGGTACAGCAGATCCTGCAAAGTCTCTGCCAGTCGTCGGCACCCATAGGTCCGAGCGCGAAGTAACTTGTCCCCGAGAAGCGGACGTCCGCCGGACGCCCGCTTCACAGGAACCCCCAGTTCCTGCCGATTGCCTCCACCTCCATCAATGCCATGCGGGGCTTGCCCGGAACGAGTGATTGAGTTGGGCGACCTTCGTGCCGACCAAGGCGCCGTGTCCCGCAGATTTTGAGCGCCACGCCAATCAGATCTCGGTCTTCGCGATCCTGAAATGTGCGTTGCGCATGCGGCTGAGCGTCGGGGTCGTTACGTGGGATATCAGCGTCAAATTGACTTTGACAGTTTGTCAATGATCGCTGGGATTGCGTAGTCAATTTATCGAGGCAAGAATGCCCAGCTAAATATCTTCGGAGACAACGCCATGCCAAATGAAGCTCCCGTCATTCGTACAGTCCGGCAGGATGGCATAGAGGTCATCAGCATCTGCAATCCACCGGTGAATGCGTTGGGCATGCGCGTGCGTCAGGGCCTGCAGCAGGCAATCGAGAAAGCGAATGCGGACGACGCCGTGCGGGCCGTGCTGATTGTGGGCGAAGGCAAGGCCTTCATTGCCGGCGCCGACATCCGTGAGTTCGGCAAGCCACCGGTGCCTCCGTCGCTGCCCGAGGTATGCAACCAGATCGAATCCAGTGGCAAGCTGGTGGTGGCAGCCATCCACGGCCCGGCGCTTGGAGGTGGTCTGGAAGTCGCCATGTCGGCGCATTACCGTCTTGCCTTGCCCGCTGCCAAACTTGGCTTGCCCGAAGTCAACCTGGGCCTTTTGCCCGGCGCTGGCGGCACGCAGCGCGCGCCGCGCCTGATGGGCGTGAAGGCAGCCGCCGAGTTGATGCTTGGCGGCAAGCATCTGTCGGCCAAGGCGGCGCAGGCTACCGGTCTGGTGGACCGGCTGGCGCAAGGCGACGATCCCGTGAGTGCCGGCCTGGCCTATGTGAACGAATTGCTCTCGCAAAGCACGCCGGTGCGCCGCACGCGCGACCTGGTCATTGCCGACAAGTTAGCTGTGTTGGCAGAACTTGATTTGCTGCAGGCGGATATCGCCACCCGGAGCCGAGGCCTCTTCTCGCCGCAGAAGATCGTCGAATGCGTGCGCGCGGCTGTCGAGCTGTCATTCGAGGAGGGCCTGTCAAGGGAGCGTGCCCTGTTCATCGAATGTCTGAACAGCCCCCAGCGTGAAGGACTGGTGCATGCCTTCTTTGCCGAGCGCGAGACTGCCAAGGTGCCGGAGGCGCAGGGCGCCGCGCCGCGTCCGCTGGCACACATCGCCGTGATCGGCGGCGGCACCATGGGCGCGGGCATTGCCGTGGCGGCCCTGGATGCCGGTCTGCCGGTGGTGATGATCGAACGTGACGCCGAGTCTATCGCACGGGGACAGGCCAACGTGGAGAAGGTCTACGATGGTCTGATCGCCAAGGGCCGGTTGAGCGAAGCGGACAAGGCGAGCGTCATGGCGCGCTTTACGCCCAGCACGGCATATGAAGACATCGCCGACGTGGATCTGGTGATCGAGGCGGTATTCGAGGACATCGAAGTCAAGAAGGCGGTGTTCGAGCAACTCGATCGCGTCTGCAAGCAGGGCGCCGTGCTGGCTACCAACACGTCCTATCTCGACATCGATGCAATAGCGGCCAGCATCTCACGGCCGCAGGATGTGGTTGGCCTCCACTTCTTCAGCCCGGCCAACATCATGAAGCTGCTGGAAATCGTCGTGCCCGCGCAGGTCAGCCCAGACGTGGTAGTGACGGCCTTCGAGCTCGCCAAGCGGATGAAGAAGATCCCGGTGCGGGCGGGCGTTTGCGACGGCTTTATCGGGAATCGCATCCTTGCCATCTACAAGCAGGCCGCCGACTACATCATGGAGGACGGCGCCAGCCCCTACGAGATCGACGCGGCCGTGCGCGGCTTCGGTTATCCGATGGGGCCGTATCAGGTGACGGACCTGGCAGGTGGCGATATCGGCTGGGCGACACGCAAGCGCCGCGCAGCCACGCGTGATCCCAAAGCGCGCTATGTTGAAGTGGCGGATCGCATCTGCGAACGTGGGTGGTTTGGCCAGAAGTCAGGCCGAGGCTTTTACCTGTATCCACAGGGCGCACGGGTAGGTCAGCCCTCCCCGGAAGTATTGGCGATCGTCGATGCCGAGCGGCAAAAGAAGGGCATCGTGCCGCGCCAGTTCACCGCTGAAGAGATCATGCGTCGCTACATGGCCGCGATGGTCAATGAAGGCGCCAAGGTGGTGGAGGAAGGTATCGCCCTGCGTCCGTTGGACGTCGATGTCACATTCTTGTCCGGCTACGGGTTTCCGCGCTACCGCGGCGGGCCCATGAAGTATGCGGACATGGTTGGTCTGCCGAAGATCCTGGAGGACATTCGTACCTTCGCGCTGGACGATCCGCTCTTCTGGAAGCCGGCGCCGCTGTTGGAAAAGCTGGTGGCGGAAGGCAAGGACTTTTCCAGTCTGAATTAGCAGGCGCACCGGGCTGCCTACACCGCACATCTGCATCCGTTGATGCAGGTGTGTGGCACGGTTTCCTTGCAGTACCCAATGCACTGTCGGCCGGATGGAGGTAAGGTCGCGCCAAAGGCCCGGCATAGAACACGGAGACAAAGAGTGCAAGGAACTGAACAATCCGAGGGAAACGATTTTCCTCTGGCCGGCGTGCGCGTGCTCGATCTGTCACGCGTATTCGCGGGGCCGCTGTGCGGTCAGGTTCTGGCTGATTTCGGTGCCGAAGTTGTCAAGGTAGAACACCCTGGCCGCGGCGACGACACGCGCGACTGGGGCATGCGTATCGGCGAGACCGAGACGACCTACTTCAACAGCATGAACCGCAATAAGCGGTCGATCACACTAGATCTGCAGAGCAAGGAAGGCAAGCAGATCGTCTACGACCTGCTGCCGCAGGTCGACGTGGTTATTCACAATTTCAAGACTGGCGGAGCCGAGAAGCTGGGCCTGGGCTATAGACAGCTCAAGACCATCAAGCGGGACTTGATCTACTGCGCGGTCTCCGGCTACAACTCCGGCGGTTCAGAGGCCACGCGCCCCGGGTACGACCTGGTGATCCAGGGCGAGGCCGGGCTCATGGCGCTCAATGGCGAAGCCAACACCCCGCCACTGAAATTTGGTGTGGCGGTGGTGGACCTGATGACCGGGATGTATGCCGCGCAGGCGGTGCTGGCCGCGTTGTTTCGTCGAGAGCGCAAGGGCAACGGCCAGCTTATCGAGATGGCGCTGTACGACTGCGGGGTGATGGTCACCGGCTACTACGGCCTGGATGCCATGCTGCTGGGCCACGATCCGGCACGCTATGGCAACGCCCATCCGTCGATCGTCCCGTATGGCATGTTCGAATCCGCCGACGGTCCGCTGATCATCGCCGTGGGCAACAACAACCAGTTCGAAAAATTCTGCCGCCAAGTCATCGATCGTCCGGATATCGTCGAGGACCCGCGTTTTGCCACCAACGTGGCGCGCGCCACGAACCGCGTGGAGCTGACTCCATTGATCGTTGGCCTGGTCCGAACGTTCCCGCGCGAGCTGTTGCTGGAGCGTATGACCGCCTGCGGTATCCCTTGTGGCAGGGTGGCGGGCCTGCACGAGGCCTTGACCAGCGAGCGGACGCGCGAGAGCGGCTTGCTGCACGAGACGCCTCATCCCGTGGCGGGTACCACGCACGTGTTCGCGCCGCCATACCGCCTCGACGGCCAGCGCCTGCCCATCCGCAACGCACCACCCACGCTCGGCGAGGGCACGCGCGAGGTATTACAAAGCTTGCTTCTGATGAGCGATGCACAACTGCAAGAGCTGCAGGCGCGCGGCGTGCTGACGCTGCCCGAGGTATCGAAGAAGCGCTAGGCATTGCGCAGCGTGCGCAACCTCGCGGCATATCCGCAGATCGCCGTCCGGCAGGGGACGCGGCCTTGCACCATCTAACTTTGGAGTCGCAGACGTGGGCACTACAGACTACGGCCGTATCGTACATTCCCTTCGTCGTGCCATCGTGGCGCTGATTGCAGCGCCGCTGATGGCTGGCGGTGCGTTGGCTCAAGCGTGGCCAAACAAGCCGATCCGGCTTGTCGTGCCATGGCCGCCCGGTGGCCCGACCGATACGGTGTCGCGCATCGTGGGGCAAAAGCTGGCAGAGCGGCTGAAGCAACCCGTGGTGGTGGAGAACCGGGCCGGCGCATCGGGTTCGATTGCTGCAGCACAGGTGGCAAAGAGCCCGCCCGATGGCTATACGCTCATGATGCTTGCCACGCCGACACTGCTGGCGCCACACCTGTACAAGAAGCCGGGATATGAATCTCTCAAGGACTTCGCGCCAATTGCCACAGTCTACGATCTACCCATCGTGCTGGTGGTCAATCCCAGGCTGTTGCCCAATGTGACGGACCTGCCCACGCTGATCGCGCAGGCAAAGGTCCAACCAGGCAAGCTGAACTACACCAGTTCAGGTGCGGGGAGCTTCGGACACCTCAGTATGGAGTTGCTGAAGGAACTTGGCGGCTTCGAGATGCAGCACGTGCCCTACAAGGGCGGCGTTCCCGCGATCAGCGACACCATTGGCGGGCAGGTTCCCATCATGTACGCCGATCTGGTCGCAGCGCTTCCGCACATCCAGGCTGGCAAGCTGCGGGCCATCGCTATTGGCTCGCCGCAGCGAGTCAGCATGCTGCCAAGCGTAAAGACCATCGCCGAGCAGGGTTTCAAGGGCTACGACGCGGTTTCCTGGGGTGGTCTCCTGGCGCCGCAGGGCACGCCCAAGGATGTAGTGGACCGCATCACTGCAGAAGTTGGAAAGATCCTTGCTGACAAGGATGTTCAGGACAAGCTGATAAAAGCCGGCGCGATCGCCAACTACCAGCCGCCAGCGCAGATGGGCCAGCGGATGCAGCAGGACTACGCAAAGTGGGGCAAGGTGATCCGCGACAAGGGAATCGCCATCGAATAACCTGGTAGCGAGGCGGGCGCGCCGGGTTCGAACAGAATCCACCGGGCATTGTTCTTCGGCTGACGATCTGCCGGGACGTCCACACAGCGTTGCTCGCCTGTATGCCGAAAAACCTGACTGGAGCCAAGCCATGCTCGCTACATCACCGCGTCCGGTGGATACCGGCACCGAAGAGCTGCAATGCGAAATCCGTGAACGCGTCGCAGTAATTACGCTTAACCGGCCGCAGGCCAGAAATGCCCTGTCCGACAGGCTGACGCCGGCGCTGCGGACGATGATTCGTACCTGCGGGGACGATCCGGAGGTCGGCGCAGTGCTGATCACAGGTGCCGGAAAAGCGTTCTGTGCCGGCGGTGACGTCAAGGGGATGGGAGACGCCAGTACGTCGCGTGAGCGCACACAGGAAGAGCGGGTCCTGGACCTGCAGGACAAGCAACGCCGTCTGACTGGCGCCATCGTGGCGCTGCGCAAGCCAACAATCGCCGCGTTGCCTGGTCCGGCGGCCGGAGCCGGATTGTCAATTGCGTTGGCCTGCGATCTGCGGATCGGCGCGGCATCGGCGTTCATCAGCACCGGCTACGCCCGCATCGCGCTCAGTGGCGACTACGGTATCGCCTGGTTGCTGACGCGCCTTGTGGGTACCAGTCGCGCTCGGGAGCTAATGTTCCTGGCCGAACGGGTCGACGCTGGACGCTGTGAGATGCTTGGGCTCTTCAATCGCGTGGTGCCCGATGAGCAACTGCATGATGTGTCCTTTGCCATGGCTCGCGGACTTGCGAATGGGCCTGTTACCGTCTTCGGACAGATGAAAGAGAATCTGGACGATGCATTGGACCTGGGGTTCGAGGAAGCGCTGGATCGCGAGGCACTTCGGATGGTGAAGTCCGCCATGAGCGTGGAGCATTTCGAGGCAGTACGTGCCTTCGTCGGAAGGAAGTCTTCGCCGTTGAAAGGGCGGTAGGCGGCTGAGATCGGCGTCCGCCAAGCGGGGGGCGGCACGGTCTTCTGACCGACCATTTGAGTAACGGCTGTTGCGGCATTCCTGGCAGCTTCGTACGGATACCAACCGGTGCGTTGGGATTGCAGGTGGGCACCGTTAGACAAACGCGATTCCCGCGCACTCAGGTTATTCGTATGCGAAGTATTGTTCGTTGCCTCGGACAGTGTGTCGGCCGGGCCCTGTTGTTTGCGTACCCGCGAGCGCTCAACACTGAGTCAGCGGGTAAGCCGCTAAATCGACGCAACACTGGAGGCCATTGTGCAAAAATCTTCACCCTCGGACTAATCTTCGTTGGACTCTCCGCACTCGTACCAGGCGTGAACGCCACGGAGTTATCTCCTAATCAGACTCGACTGGACGGTGGTGTCGCTCACCAACTATCGCAACCGGCTGACTTGCCGAGTGCAAATCGATCCGTCACCGATCCAGGAGATCCCTACACGGACGGAGCGTAAGCAGCGCAACCCCTCTTAACAGGGCCGGCGGCGTCGACGGAAACGTGGACGCCGTTTTGCCAATGGAGTTTCACATCTTCCAGCGGGCGGCCAGTGCGTGAGTTGCTAGGTATCAGCCTGCATGCGGTCCAGCAACGCTTCGAGGCGGTTCAAGTCCTCGCAATCGAAATCGCCCATAACATGCTCGATGCCATTTGCAACCGCGGCATGTAAGTGGGGGAAAACCTTCCAGCCTTCCTCCGTCAACTCCAGCATGTGAGCACGGCGGCTAGTCGGGTGGGGCAGGCGGCGAACCATGCGCTTGCACTCAAGGCGATCCAGCATGCGCGTCATCGCGGCCGGGCTGTAGCACATTTGCCTGCCAATCTCGGCGGCCGTATCGCAGCGCCTGGAGGAGAGCATGGACATCACAGTGTATTCGGCAACTGAGACGCCAAGCGGCGCCACGGTCTTGGCGAGCGCTGCCGCGAGCTGCCCCCAGCTTCGGTGGAGCACATATGCCACTCGTACTCGGCGGTTGTAACTCGCCTGCTTCTGGTCACTCTCCATGGATGCTCCTGTCTTTGACAGGGCAAATATTAGGTTGACTCTGCAACATGCGCCTGAGCAAGCGACGCAAAGCGCTATTGCGGGTTCGGGAATGTAGTGATTCGTGAATTCACTGTTCGGGCATTCCAAAAGCCGAAACGGGTATTTGCCGCCATCCCCATGTCGCTTTCTCCGTAGAAACCCTAGGATTCGTCCACTGCCTTGCGCTTGCTCACAAGCGCTATCAGCCCGATCCGGCCCAACGACCGGAGGATTTCTTCCCGAAGCATTACGCATTTCGCACAAGCGGCCTCATTCATGAGGCGCGTCGGGAATCGATTGCCCATATCGCAAGGAACGCACCGTGAACATTGAAGACATCCGCCGCAACGCTTTCGCCATGCCGCTGCATAGCCCTGCGTATCCCCGTCCACCGTTTCGCTTCATGCAGCGCGAGTACTTCATCGTGACCTATGAGACCGATCCTGACGCATTGCGAGCAGTAGTGCCCGAACCACTGGTGCCGGACGGCAACCTGGTGAACTACGAGTTCATTCGAATGCCCGATTCATCCGGGTTCGGCAACTACACCGAAAGCGGACAAGTTATCCCGGTCCTGGACCCGGAGGGTCGCAAGGGTAGCTATACGCATGCGATGTACCTCGATGACGAGGGACCGATTGCCGGCGGCCGCGAAATCTGGGGCTTTCCGAAGAAGCTCGGCTCGCCGCGCCTGTCAATCGACGGGCACGATACGTTACTCGGCACGCTCAACTATGGCTCGCAACGTATCGCCACAGGAACGATGGGATACAAGTTCCGCGCCTTGGATATCGCCGCAGAGCAAAGAGCCCTCGCCGACACGCCGAACTACCTTCTCAAGGTGATCCCGCATGTCGACGGATCAGCGCGCATCTGTGAACTGGTCTGCTTTCATTTGCGCGACGTGACGGTGCATGGCGCCTGGCAAGGTCCCGGCGCGCTGGAACTGCACGCGCACGCCCTTGCCCCTGTTGCCGACTTGCCGGTGCGGCGCGTGGTGAGTGCGAAGCATCTTCTCGTGGACCTCACGCTCGATATCGGCGAAGTCGCGTTCGACTACCTCACGCCGGCGCCGGCGCCAAAGCTGGTCGTCAACCAATAATCAACGCAAGGAGCAATCATGTCATTGCAAGGAAAAGTCGCGCTCGTTACGGGTGCAGCCAGTGGTATCGGCGAACAATGCGCTCGCCAATTGGCAAAGGATGGTGCGGACGTTGTCATTGCCGACCTGAACATTGAAGCGGCTCGCCGAGTGGCCGAGTCAATCGTCGCGGGCGGCGGCAAGGCGATCGCGGTGGCGATGGATGTCACGAGCGAAGATGTCGTCAATGCCGGTGTCGACGAAGCCGTGTCGACCTTGGGCAGCCTGGACATACTGGTCTCCAATGCCGGGATCCAGATTGTCAATCCGATCGAGGACTATGCGTTTGCCGACTGGAAGAAGATGCTGGCGATCCATCTGGACGGCGCGTTCCTGACCACCCGCGCGGCAATCCGGCACATGTATGCCTCGGGAAAGGGCGGCGCCATCATCTACATGGGGTCAGTCCACTCGCACGAAGCATCGCGGCTGAAGTCTGCGTATGTCACGGCCAAGCATGGTCTACTGGGGCTGGCACGGGTGGTGGCGAAGGAAGGAGGACCGCGTGGCGTACGTGCCAACGTAGTCTGTCCGGGCTTCGTGCGTACGCCATTGGTGGACAAGCAGATTCCCGAGCAGGCCAAGGCGCTGGGCATCTCTGAAGCCGAGGTCGTAAGTAAAGTCATGCTCAGCGAAACGGTCGACGGCGAGTTCACGACCGTCGCGGATGTGGCGCGTGCCGTGTCTTTCCTTGCCGGATTTGAATCCGCAGCGCTGACCGGACAGTCGATTGTCGTCAGCCACGGCTGGTTCATGCAATAAAAGGGAGAAGCCCGGTGCGTCGCAATCAACGTAACGCCTCTCAACCGACGGGTGCCATAGCCGTGCCGCCGTATGACGAGGTCTGCCTCGTCCTGCAGGGAGGCGGCGCGCTCGGTTCCTACCAGGCGGGAGTGTATGAAGGCTTGGCCGACGCGGGGATCCGTCCGACCTGGATATCGGGAATCTCCATCGGCGCCCTGAACACGGCCATCATCGCGGGCAATGCCCCGGATGACCGGGTTGAGGCGCTCCGAGGATTCTGGAATGCCATCAGCCAGCGGGCAGACATCATCGGAACGGCAGGCGCATGGCTCCCCGCAACGTTCGGTTTCGGCGGTATCGCCCGGAAGTGGGCGAGCATGTGGGCGGCCGGACGCGCGCTTATGGAGGGGCAGCAAGGCTTCTTCCTTCCGCGTCTGTCGATGCATGAATTTGGCGGAAGCGGTGGACCCGGTCGGCTGAGCTTCTATGACACCAGTGCGCTGCGGGCCACTCTGCTCAGGTTTGCGGACTTTGATCGCATCAATAATGGAGACATGCGCGTCTCGGTCGGCGCCGTCAACGTCAGGACAGGCAACCTGGTGTACTTCGACAACGCCGCGATACGACTCGAACCCGAGCACTTCATGGCATCGGGTGCGTTGCCGCCGGGTTTTCCGGCCGTGGAGATCGATGGCGAATTTTACTGGGATGGCGGCCTGGTTTCGAACACGCCACTCACCGAGATCGTGCGCGAGTCCCAGCACAAGGACACACTCGTGTTCCAGGTGGATCTGTGGAGCGCTAGCGGCGCCCTGCCAAGCAATTTCCTGGACGTGTCGGAACGTACCAAGGACATTCAGTATTCCAGTCGCACCCGTGCCATAACCGCTTTCATGGAGGGGCGTCGCAAGCATGCGCGGCTGATAAAGGAATTGCTCGAGCATGTCCCATCCTCCGTGCGTGACAGCCATCCGCTGATGCAAGAAGCGCGGCGCATTGCCGACGGCAGCGCTGTCAATGTCGTACACCTGATCTATCGGAACAAGTTCTTCGAAGGCCACTACAAGGACTTTGAATTCAGCGCCGATACGATGGGAGAGCACTGGACGAGCGGCCTTGCAGATATTCGTGACACGCTCGCACGTCCGGGATGCCTGGCGATTCCGAGTCATGACGTTGGCTTTGTGACGCACGATGTGCATCGCGCGGACGCTGCGGTGCTGACTGGATCGGGGCCACTCGACAAAACACCCCACGTGCACGTTGGCGAGCACATGGTAGAGGCCAACTGACTCGGATTGAACGCATGGCCAAAATTCAAATATTCAAGACCGTCGACCTGAAGACACTGCGACACATCGCCTCCGATCCTGCCTGGGGTGCTTGGGCGTTTGCCATACGTACCACTGCAGCGTCGTTGATTGCCCTTTACATCGCATTCCTGATGAATCTGGATGATCCAAAGTGGGCGGCGATGACAGTTTGGATCGTGGCGCAACCCAATCGAGGCATGACGCTTTCGAAAAGCCAATACCGGATCGTTGGCACCATGATCGGCGCGGCGGTAGCGCTCATCCTGACTGCGCTTTTTGCACAAGCGCCAGAGATGTTCTTCCTGGCTTTGGCCGTCTGGATTGGCATCTGCACCGGCGTGGCGACGTCATTGCGGAATTTCCGGGCCTATGCCGGGGTGCTCGCCGGCTACACGGCGGCCATTGTCGGCATGGGTGCTGCGACTGCACCGCTGCATGCATTCGACATCGCCGTCGCCAGATGCCTGTACATCTTGCTGGGTATTGTGGTTGAGGCGGTGCTGACCAGCATCCTGGTGTCCGGTGATCCGGCTAAAGACATCCGGGAGCGCTTCGGCCGATACACGACCCAGGCATCGAGCCTGTGCGCGAAGTTGCTTCGTCGCGAGCAGGATACGGTGGCGATGCATAGGGTGTTTGCCGGGGCGCTGACGCTGGATACGGCGGCGGAGTTTGCAGCGACAGCATCCTCTACGGCACGGCAGAAGCTTGGTCAACTCCGCGAACTGGCGATGGCGGTACTGGTTCAAATGGCTGCCGCGCAGACCCTGGGCGAGCAATTGCGCAAGCAACCGGAGATCGATAACGGTTTGATCGAAGAGACCGCTCGATTGCTCGATCGCACTGCCGACGCACCGGACGTTCTGACAAGAGACATCCTTGAGGTAAAGGCAAAGGTCGATCTCGCGCTGAAGCGTGAATGGAACGCACGGAGCGGCGATAGTACGCCGCGATTGGTCGGGCTGAATCGTATCGGTCTAGTCCTGGCAGCGCTTCTCAGGGCCACGACACGTGCCGCGCAGCTTGATTACCGTTATGCGGTGCCGTCGCGTCAGCGTATTGCCTTTCACATTGACACAGTTCTTGCGTGGCGCAACGGCATTCGCGCGTTCGCGGCGGTGCTGGCTGCCGCTGCATTCTGGACCTTTAGTGCATGGCCATCCGGTGCCGGCTTCGTGACAGTAGCCGGTGTCGTCAGCGCGTTGTTCGCGGCACGGCCCAATTCCGTGGGAGTATCGCTGGCTTTCCTCAAGGGCGCGGCTTGCGCGGCACTTGCGGCAGCCATATGCAATTTCGCCTTGTTGCCGGCCGTCTCGGGATATGTTCCGTTCGCGTGTGTCGTCGCGCTATTCATGGTTTGCGTGGGGCGCGCCATGTGCGATGGCCGCGTCGCAGCGATCGGCAGCGGCGCCGGGGTATTCTTTTGGAATTTCATTTCGCCGCTGAACACTGCACGGATTGACGACACGGCGTTTTTGAATGGAGCACTTGCAACGTTGATTGGCATTGCTTTCGGCGCCGCCGCATTCGCGATACTTTTTCCCACTGATCCTGCCGCCATCCGTCGGCGCTTGCGCCAGGCCGCATGCCGCGACTTGATCAGAATCTCCGGAAGCCGGAGCGGATCGCACGCGGAAGCATGGCTTGGCAGGACCGCCGACCGGTTGAGTCGCCTGCTTGTAATCGGTGGTGCTGATCGCGCCGGGGACGAGGCGGAAGTACGCGGGCATGTTGCTGTTTGGGCCATCGGCTATAGCTTGGTCGCCATACGCGGCTCGGCAATACACCACGCGGCTGCACGCCGACCGTTGTGCGCTGTGCAGCGAAGCCTTCAGCGCGCTGAGTTCGAACGCGCAGCGGCTATATGTAGGTCGTCCGCAGCGCGGCTGCAGCGCCGATCAAAAAGAACGCCGAGGACGAACGGGAAAGCCTGAACACCGCAGTATTTCTACAATCCATCGCAGATCGTGTGAGTGCACATGCCGCCTTTCTCCAGGGTTTCGGGTTGGGCCCTGATTGACCAGCAAGGCGAAGCGAATGTATGGAGCGACTGCGCCGGGGACTGTCACTTTTGTCGTCGCAAAGGTGGCCCATTTAATACGGTCTTACGTTTGCCGCGAACACCCTCCCACCGCTCAGTATCGGCAAGGCCACAGTGCGTGAGGCCACGCAACCGCTAATGATGGAACAGAACCATGCCGGGGAAATACGCGGCCGGCAGATTCATTCGGCCGGCACGCTGTCGACGGTGCCGGGCGGGGATTACATTGCCGAGGGAAGGGCCACGTGGCGGCAGCGCAATGACGCGGGCCGACGCCGGCCTGCGTGCCCGCCTCCCAGGAATCGCCATCCGGCGTACCTTGCCTGTCAGCCTGGGGTAACGGCGCGCACGGTCATGCCGTTCTGCTGATCATCTTCCGGGCTGTCCTGCCTGCTCGCCGTGCAGAGCGGCTCAACCGGGTAACCGTGATGTTCCCAGGCATCAAGGCCGCCCTTCAGGGCACGTACGCGCCGGAACCCCTTGCGGCGCATTTGCTCCGAGATCTTCTTCGCCGTTGCCTCGTTAGGGCAAACGCAGTAGACCACCAGGTTGTGTTCGAGTAGCTTCGCATCGATTCTCGCGGGTGATGCTAGGTCAATCGGTATCGCGCCAGGGATACGGTGCGGCTCCGCCCGGCGTACCGCTTGCGGACGCGCATCGAGAATGACAGGCGGACGCTCCGACCGCATCATGGCATCCAGTTGCTGAGGTGTGATGCGAATATGGGCAAGCCAGCGCCTGAAACGCAGCCTCTGCGTCAACCGGTATGCGGCAAAGCCCAGCGCGATGGCGAGGAGCCCTTCAGCAACAGTCAACCCCCACTCTATGGTCAGCGCCATTATCCTGATCAACTGCTGGCCGAATAGCGTGCCTCCGCCAAGCCACGCGCCTGCCCATATCGCGCCCCCGGCCATATCCCACGAGAAAAAATCTTTCGGTCAATCCTCGTGGTGCCCAAGAGAGGAGATGCGATTAGTCCAAGGCCGGGGATGAATTTTGCCACCAGCAACAGTGGTGCTCCGTACCGCTCGAACCAGGCGTGCGCCTTGCGGAAGCTGGTGTCCAGCGATAGAGAGATGCGAACCAGCCGCGTGAGAAGCTGACGGCCATAGCGCCGTCCAAGCACAAACCACAAGCCATCCGAGATTAGGACGGCAGCCACTGCGGCCACGAATACGGAACCGAACGATACGACACCCGCAGCGACCTGAGCGCCCGCTAGGAGAAGCATTGGTGCTGCAGGAACCGGCGCGCCAAGCTGTGTGACCAAGACACTCAGGAAGACTACCAGGGCTCCCCATTCCGAGAACAACGTGGGGGAAACTATCATCGGAAAAACGCTCCGATTATCGAATGATCAGCGCGGATAGAAGCGCGGGGAAAGTGCGTTGGATTGTCCCACAAACGGAAAGACCCTGCGTCGACACGGATCTCTGCCATGCGAAGCCCGGGACTCTGGATTCCTTTGTTTTCTCTGACATGTTGGTGGCCTCCCGGATTAGCCGTCGCGCTGGCGAGAAAGAGTTGCCAGCTGATTTCAGTTGAGCTCCTTCATATCAGGTTGAGGCTCGATTGGAGTGACCAAAAAATCAGGAGCTTTAATCGCTGGTCCGCCTCGAAGCGGACCAGCTGCACTTTCCGGGCTGGCGCCATCAGGCCGTGATGAAGGCCACGAGGTCCACCCATTGTGAATGAAGCGTTGTGTGCAGGTAACAGGTATCGCTGTTTCGACCTAGCCCACGCGTAGGAACACACTGCCGAAAAAGCGTAAAACCGAAACTCGCTCGTACCTATGGGCAATGGCCTCCACAGCTCAACCTTTTTCGCCGGCATGTACCAGTGCAAATCTGCACTTCGCTACGTGAATCTAGGGGAATGACTCAGCAAACGTCGTTGACCGTTGCCGGCTGCGTTGCGGAGGCCCACCGCCCCATGGTCAATGGCTGCTCATGGCCGATCTCAGTCGTCCGTCCACGCCCGCGGCTGTCTCTGATCGGCGGACATGTAACTCGGTTCGTGCAATTCTCGGCCGCCCCCCGACTGCGCAGTTTCGGTTGGCGTTGACATCGCCTGCGGCACGTCGAGAAGCGGTCGTGTTCTTGGCGAACTTGTAGTCACTACGTCCGAAAATGGCAAGCCGGCGATCGCGCCAGCTTGCCAAGGGGACGACCGAAGCGCCGGCAATATTCGCCGCTGCTCATCGCGCCTCGAACGTGCATGCGTATCTGAAGTCGATCGATCACGACTCGAGCCCCGGACGGCGACCGCTCACGCCTGAGCAAAGGGATCCGATCTTTCGATGCTGAGCAGAAAGTGATCAAACTGTTGGCGATCGTTGTCGCGAATCTTCTTCAGCACAAACTTGCGAGAGACGCAATCTCCGTGCAATCGATTGGCTGTGTGCTCCGATCGATGAATTCGCCCAGATGCGAAAACTCATTGATGAGGCGCCGGACGAAGGCCTCCGTATTGGAGCCGTCACCAAAAATAGTCTGACGCGTTCATCATGATCGGCGCGGTCGTTCCGGGCAGAGGGATACTTGAAAAAGAGAAAGGCCTCGAGAAACTTCCGTAGATTGTTGCCGAAATTGTAGAAGCTATGGAACTGGTCCGTGGCATTGGCATCATCTGCGCAGCAAAAAATCTCACCGAACAAATAGTTCAGCTCAGTCACGTAGTTGCGCAGGTAATGCGGCATCAGCCCGATTGCGCTGGATGAGTCCTTGCGCGTGATGAGGAAGCTCTCATTGTCCTTCCCGGGCTTCGTTAGCCGCTTCAAGTACTTCAGAAACTCGAGATTGTGAGTAGAGATGAACAGCTGCTCATACCGATAGGTCGGCTTGCCGTTGGCGCCCTTGATGACGTAGCCATCGTTGTCTTCGAGCGGCTTTGCGAGGTAAGTCTCGATCAAGCTGAAAACGAAGAAGATATGGTTGCTGTCCAGGCTCGAGATCGGGTCGTCGATATAGACGATTAGTTTCTTACCTTCGGTGTCGACATCCTTGAGCTTGGCAAGAAAGTAGCAGAACGCCACCAAGCTGCATTCCCCCTCACTGAGGTTGTACGCTGCGTGCTCCCCGCGCATGATTTGGAACCGATACGTGGTCGATCCTTCCGCTTCCAAGGCCGACAACCGCAAGCCACCATGTCCAAGAAAGTGGCCAAGATATCGGTTGACCTGCTCGGCGCCCCGGCGCTCATCGCGAAGTTGGGTCTTCAGATGAGCGATCTTTTCACTGCGTTGCTTGCCCTCTGTTTCGATTGCATCACGCTCGGCCTTGGCGGTGCTCGCATCGGCCGACAGCCCACGGATTCGATCTTCCTCCGCTGCGAGGCCAATATCCGCCACGAACTGCGCAATCTCACCTAGACGAAGTTCAGTGCGCGCAGCTGCCTGTGTGTCTGCCAACGATGCGGTTGCCTGATTGTTAAGGTCGATCAGCACGTTGATGGCCGCGATGGCTTCCACAATCGACGGTGACGGATCCAAGGCGTCGTGAGGCAGTCGCTCGACAAAGATATTGTCGCGGCGCGCGGTCAGCTCGGTCTCCAGTGCGAGCAGGCTGGCTCGGTAGCGATCAAGGAGTTCCTGCAACGTGCGCGCCAGCTCGTCAAAGCGCGCCCGATGCGATGCGTAAAAGGCTTTGGGGCTGATTAGAAGCAGGGCGTCGATGCGACCGCGCTCTTTCCAAATCTCGCCTAACACCGCGGTGATTTGACTGTCGAGGTCGGCCGATCCCTGGTTAAAGTGGCCGCCCAACGTATCCCACAACGCTGCCGGCAGAGGCGTGCCACAGAATCCGCACGTCGTTCGCGTATCGCGGTGGAGGCCGATACCGGCTTTCACCCAACTTTGCAGGACGGCATTGTTCAGCAGTTCCTGGAGCGGCGCGCTTGGCCGGATCTTCTTGGTGATCAACTTGTTGGCCGTGGCGCCGAGCGCCGCGAGCGATGGATTGAACGGCGGTAAGAGCCGGACGTCGGGCAGCGGAGCTTCGCCGAGTAGCGCAATCAGCGCTTTCTTGTCCTCCTCGGCGAGGGGCGCAAGGCTGCCCTCCTTCACGGATTTGATATCGAGCTTGAGCTTGCGAATGTCGTACGTCGCGTCTCGGTACAGCGGGTTGTGCTTGATGCCAGTCGGGCGTCGATTGGCCTTGTCGACAAGCAACCGTTCGAGGCCCTCGGCCGCATCGCTAGCCAGCTTGTGCTTGTTAGCATGCGCTACCTTCTTGACTTGAAAGTCGTGCCGCAGACCCGTCTGCGAATCGACGCTGCCCAGTTCCTTCTCCAAGGCGTCGATTTGCGCTTCGAGTTCCTTGTTTTGCTGGCCCAGCACGGCAAAGGGTGAAATGTGGCCGGTCTCATCGCGCAGAAACGCTAAGTGCTCATCGACGAAATCCTTGTTGTAGACGCGTACCGTGTGGGCAGGGGTGGGAATATTGTGGTGAGACAGGACGCCACCAGACAGCGTCACCTGAAACGCCGGCCCAGCATAGCGAGGCGATATCGAGCCAGTCTCTAGGGCGCGGACGATACGCGAGAGCGTGGTCTTGCCAGAATAGTTGCGACCGTACAGGACGTTGAGCTTCTTGAATTTGGCGACGTTGTTGCCCGGATCCCTGACTGCTTTGTTCCAAACGAAATTGGCATAGCACCCGAAATTCTCGATGTCGATCTTCTCGATCATGTAATAGACCCCTCCGATTGTATGAACGCATACTTTCACGCGACTCGCCTCTCGACCGTGATCGGGGATGGGCATCGCAGTCTATGCTGCACGGCTTCGACTCATCCCGCCACAGCGCCTAAAACGCTGGAAAGGTTCCGGCAGTGGTGGCGTACCGGTGAATACAAGGATTGGCTAAAATGCGAAATCCCTGATCATCGGAGCCGCCATGACGCGCGCGTTTGTGTCCTATAGTCACGCAGACGAATCCTACCGTGCCGAACTCGAAAAGCACCTATCCCTCCTACGAAAGCAGGGGTTGATTGACCTCTGGCACGATCATCGGATTCCGATCGGAGGCGAGATCGACCGCCATGTCAGTGCCGAACTGGAGGGCGCCGACCTGATCCTCATGTTAGTCAGCGCCGACTTCATGGCCTCGGATTACTGCTATGGCATCGAGATGACCCGTGCCTTGGCACGGCACGCGGCGGGCACCGCCATTGTGGTTCCGCTAATCGTGCGGCCGTGCGACTGGCATTCGGCGCCGTTTGGCCGGCTCAAGGCGTTGCCACAGGACGGCAAGCCGATCAGTAAATGGACCGCCCACGACGATGCATTTGTTGACATCGTGCAGTCGCTGCGCCAACTGGTCGCGCCACGACGCGAAAGCCTGAGCGGGACGGCGACACCCCTCGCCCCGGAGATGGTGGCCGGCACGCCGTTAGCGGCTGAGCGGCCGCGTTCAAGCACGCTGGCCCTACGCAAAAAGTTCAGCGACATCGACCGCGACCGATTTCTTGAGGAGGGCTTCGCCTACATCCGCGCCTTTTTGAAAACTCGATGGAAGAGATCGGCCCGCGCAATCCGGGCTACGAGGCGCGTTTCCGGCCGATTTCCGAAGAGGCTTTTACCGGCACCGTCTATCGGGACGGCAAGAAGGTGGCAGGATGTTACATCCGCATCAGTCGGCTCTATGGCGGGCGCGCGCAGATTGGCTACTCCGGCAATGACAACGCCCAGGACAATAGCTACAACGAGATGTTGCATGCCGAGGCGGATGATCAGGCGATGTACTTTCGCCAGCAAATGCAGCAATGGTCCGGCAACGACGCAAAGCTGACCCACGAAGGCGCGGCGGAGGTGCTCTGGCAACTGTTCGTGGAGCGTCTCCGCTGACGCGGTGCGTGGCCCGTCGTACTAACGCGACTCGGGGTGGTAGACATGGCCGTATGCTCCGAATAGTTCGGTATTCATCGCGGTGACGGCGGCGCTCCACGCATCGGGTTGTGACACGGTGCGAAGGGGCCACTGCAGCGTAGCGAGGTGTGGCGCTGGGGTTGTGCGAGACCAGCCGCCATTGCCGGTGACGAAGGGCAAGCGGTTCGCGTGCAGGAGTGTGGCCGTCAACCGATAGGATGGAGCCGATTCGCCGGTGAGCCGGAGCGCCATTTCTACGAAGTCCTCGAAGGCGCCAGTATAGAAGTCATGCAAACAAGGTCCGGCCGGTTCGCGATGGCCGTCCGGGAAGGCCCACACGCCGGCGATACACGAGCCGTCGCGATGCATCTCGAGCGCCCATTGCGGATCGTCCCTTGCGTCTCGGCACGCCCAACCGCGGAAGACCGGGCGGGCGGCCCGAGAGGAGCGGAAGCCATCCCACCAAGCTACCTGGCGGTTCGTCCCGTGGCTTAACGCCGTCTTGATGGCCGAGTCGGCCAGGCTATGCCCGACGTTCCGGTCCTCGGGGCTGGCCTGCACAATCAGCGCGGGCTTATCGGCCAGTGCGTAGCTGCTGGCGAATTCTGCCAGGCGCAGCAGCATGTCGGGGCGCCCGGCATAGGCGATCTGCAAAGCCGTGTCCTGCGTCAGCATAGGGGAAGGCCTTTCGTCGGTGTGGATGTGCCTCGCACTATACCCGTTTAGGTTGATGGCGATGCATGCACTGCAGCGATGGCTGAGCCCGCAGGCTTCTGCGCGATTTCGCGTTGGCCTTTTTCCTAGAATGCTCTGCAAAATAACTCGCCTTATTTGCAGTCCAAAAGTGGCGACACGTGCGGGACCCTTACCGACGCCAATGCCCGGAGTGATCGTAGCAGCTGCCCGTGCCCCAGAGGGCTGCGAACCGTGCCGAATGGCGCATGCGCTCGATTTCCACGCCCCCACCGATAGATCGCGCCCTTTGACGGCGGTGGGACTACAGTGAAGAGGCGCCGCGCGGCCCGTTGTCCGCAGCGGCGTCTGCCATGGCTTCTCCGCGTCTGCCGCACATCACGCGACCCCGCCTGCACCGGGGCCACTTTGCCTTTTTGCGCGGGGTGATCGAGGGCCTGTCACCCAAGACGCTGTGGGAACGCTATTTGAGCGATCAGGGCGAGTTCACCGGACCGGTGATGCACCGGATGACCGGTTGGATCCGCAACGAGTTGGCCGCGACCGCGGCACGCGGCGGGAAATTTGGCCGGGCCCATTTGTTGCGCCTGGACCTCTCGCCGCGCGCGGCGTCGGCGCTGCCGGCGCTCGACGCCTTCGTGGCCATGGCCGGACTTCAGGACTTCAGCGAAGCGGAGCAACTGGCGGCGTATGCGGCGCGCTACGGCACCGCGCTCGCTCAGGACAAGCGGCGTGTCCGCCTATTGCACCGCCAGCTTTTCGCCATCCATACCTTGGAAGCCCAGGCCGCCCAGCCGGTCGGGTTGCAGGACGGCTGTGAGGCCTGGTTCATCGACTCGCTCGCATCGCGTTTGGCTCTCGGAGGCGTCACAACGCTGGCTGAGTTGCACGCGCGTATGTCCGTCCGACCCCACTGGTGGCACGACCTGCCGGGTATCGGCGTGGGCAAGGCGCGCTCGCTTGAGCGCTTTGTCGCGGCGCATGCTACCACGCTGGGGGCGCTACCCGCATGGGTCGCGGATGAGGGGGCGGCAGCGCGTGCGGCGACGATCCCGCCACCCACGTTTGCGGTGGCGTCGCCGCTCGTGCCGCTGGAGCGTTTCTTACTGCCCGATGCCTTGAGTGGCCGCTCGGGGCGGTTTCGCGCCGATCCTGCGCAATGCCATTTGGCAGCCACGGACGACCGAGAGGCAGTTTTCGCGTGGCTTGCGGCCAAAGGGCCGGTTCCCGGTGAGGGGGGCGGTTCACCCATACGCAACTGGCCTACCGCAAGGAGGCCGAGCGGTTTCTCTTGTGGGTTACGCTGGAGCGCCGTTGCGCGCTGTCCTCGGCCACCGTGGAAGACTGCATCGCCTACCGCGACTTTTTGCTTGACCCACCGGTGCACTGGTGCGGGCCACGCGCCATCCCCCGCTGGCAAGCGGGATGGCGACCGCTTGAGGGGCCGCTCTCGCCGCGCTCCTGCGCTTACGCAATGTCGGTCCTGGGCAATTTGTTTGGCTTTCTGGTGCATCAGGGCTATCTGGCCGGCAATCCGTGGCGCGCCGTGGCGGTCCCGCGACGCCTCCCGCGCGGCCCGGACATCGGTCGGGGCCTCACCTCGGCCCAATGGGCCTGGGTGCACGAGGCCCTCGGCCGCTTACCTGCGGGACTCGGGTCCCAGCGGCTGCAAGTTGCCTTGCCGCTGTTGCACGATACCGGCCTGAGGTTGGCAGAACTACTGGCAGCGACCACGGACGATCTACGCTGGGAATCGTGGGCCGGCGAGGGGGGCCAGCGGGCCATGGGGTGGTGGCTGACGGTGTCCGGCAAGGGCGGCAAGCTGCGCGAGGTGCCGGTGCCCCGGGCTGGGTGGACGCGCTCGAGGACTACCTGGCCGCGCGCGGCTACGGCGGGGGCGTGCAGCGGCATCAAGGCGTGCCGCTGTTGGGCACGGCGCGCGTGGGGGCGGACGACGCCGGCGTCAGCGAAGCCGGTGTGTCGGGCAGTGCTTTTCATCGCCAACTCAAACGCTTCTTGGCGGCCTGCGCCGAGCAACTGGCGCCGACCGATGCGGCGGCCGCCGCCCGCCTGCGGCAAGCCAGTGCGCACTGGATGCGGCACACGCACATTTCTCATGCCCTCGATGCGGGCGTGCCGGTGGAAGTGGTGCAGCAGAACGTCGGGCATGCCTCACTGGACACCACCAGCCGCTACGTGCGCACTGAGCAAGCGCGGCGCCAAGCGCTGATGCAAAAGCTTTGGCAGCCGTGATGAGAGTATGAGCTGAAAATCTCAACAGATATCGAGGAACTCTTTAAATGGATGGCGAGCGATGACGGTATTTCCGTGTGCCAGAATGGAAAATAAATACTATTATTCCATCGCCCTCCGATGATCCCAACGTCGCCAATTCAGCCTGGAAAAACCCGGGAAAACCTTTTACTTTAGACCTCGGGAACGACGAATTTCCGTCCGAAAAAAATAAAAAAAACCGCCACACGGGCGGTCTTTTCTGTACTTCACTGGACTGGATCAAAAACTTCTGGAGCTCCAGCCCACACATCATTCCGTGCGCCGGTGGCGCACGCCCCTTTAACGCTTCCGCATCACCTATATGCCGACGCTGTTACCGGGATCACTGCATACTGCTGGTTGGCGCTAACAGTATGGGAGATGAATCCGGGCAGGTCAAGCAGGGATACGCTTGACTGTCAGGCGACAGTGGATGCGCAGACGATTGGATGTGCTTCCATGCTGTACTCACCATTTTTGCGCCCTACTGCGCACTCTTTTGGCAACAAACGTCATCGCGCGGTCGTTGGCGTTGCCCCGCACGCGGCGTGTGCTTGGCCAGAACTCTTGGCGGACCACGTTGAAGTTTCTGAGATTTCTCCGCTGTTCCCGCGAAGCGCTCACGCGAATGGCCCGAGCGCCCGATTTCCTCGCAAATCGCCCTCCCGGCCATCCGTGCGCCGAGCCTGGCTCCAGACGGCATGGGCCCGTGCCTATTACCGGCTCAGGCTCTTTCCCGAGGTTCGCGGCTTGTACGACGCGCTCAAGCTCGATGTCGTGCCGCCTCAATCGGCTATCGACCTAGCACGTATGGCGGCGTTTGAGCACTGGTTGGCCAGGCTCTATATCCAGCCGCTTACAGGCGCCATTCGTGTCGCCCCCATTCTTGCTAAGCAATTTCCTCTGTCGTGGGAGCGCACAAAAATCCTGTGCTATCGCCTCATCGTGCCGCGCCAATTAAGCGATACGACGCGGCGTCCGCGCCGGGGGTGCGGAGGATTCCCTCGGGTGCGCGCGGAGCGAGTCATGGTCGTTAAGAAGCGCCGGCAGTCCGACATCGACGAAGCGAAGTACGAGCGCATGCTGCGCGAGGGACGGGGGCAAGGCGCAGGCGCCACCTACCTACCCTGGTTCCGCGTCGATGAAGGTCGGTCGTTGGGGCGTTGCCATCGCACCGCGAGCCATCTGACGGACTACCGTATCCACCACCTACGCTCCAACCTGGAGTACTTCGCCTATTTGGAGTATTGGTGGGACGAAGCCGTCGAGGACATTCGTGAGCACTACCCGCTCCTGCCGTTGGACCGCACGCTGGCCATCGCCAAAGATCTGGGGATCCGCCATCCCCGGAACCAACGCACAGCCTTTTGGATTCCGCAAACCGTTGACTTCTTCGTAGTCTCCCGGCACGGCCTGCACGCGGCCGCCATCATGGACGACGCAGCGTGGAAAGCGCGGCGCATCCGGCAACGATTCGCCATCGCCGAGGCATACTTGGCCGCCGAAGGCGTGCCGCTCACGCCACGCTTCGCCTCCCAACTGCGGACGCAGCGCTCGCGCAATCTGATGTGGATCTACGACGCTCGTCCTGCGCTGCTCGACGGGCCCATCCTGGAATGCGGTCACCCCATGGTGAGCGAAATCCTTCATACCATCTCGCATTCGACGAGTTGGCCCTCCCACGCGCTCGCCCAAGCCATGGACCGGGCGCACGGGGTAGCGCCGGGCACGGCGCTTTACCTGATCCGTCGCCTGCTGGCCGAACGCATTCTCGCCACGAACGTGGACGGGCCGGACATCAGTCGGGGCTGTCCCCTTTCTGTCGATCAAAATGGCATGGACACTTTTGAAGATCTGCCGCTGCTCGTCGACAATCAGCTTGTGCGCGCGCGCGGATACCCTGACGACCCGCTCTACCGGATCGCGTGGACCGGCAACGGCTCCCTGTACACGTACCTGGTTCGGATCGATGGTGCCGACAATTGGATTTGGGCACTGCCGACGCGCACCCTGCAAGACCGCCTGGCGCCGAACTATGCGCAAACCGATGCGCTGCAACTGGTGTCCGATGACGAAGATCCCTATGCCAGGGCGAGTCACGCTGATCCCTCTGAGCGCGCGCTCAAGCGGTACGCGCTGATCAAGGACTTGGTCGATGGCGAAAATCGTCTGCGCATCTTGGCCGGCGTTGGGACGACTGCCCTGTATGAGGCATGTGCCAAGCGCGCCGGGACCACACGCCAAACCATTGCTATCTGGGTCAAGCGATATCTCACCCGCGGGATGTGCGCCGACGCATTGTCGGGCGACTGGCAAAAATGCGGCGCGCCCGGCCGGCGTCGGGATGCGATCACGAAAGTTGGCCGCTCGCGCAAGCACGATCCATGTGGCCGGCGCAGTGGCACGCAGGTCAACCAGCGCGGGCGAGCGATTCTCAGTGCGGGCTACTGCTTCGCCAAAGTCAATGGCTACAATTACTCCCAATTCAAAGCGTACATCGATAACAAGTACTGCCGAGACTGGGCGCCGGAGAACCGCTTCACAATCGGACAGATCCGCTACTACGTACGGAAGAACGAGCCCCCGGTCGAACGGCGAATACGCCTCCATGGCGCGCGCCACTATACGTTGGTGGATCGTCCCTATGACGGGCAGTCGTCGGCGTCCGGGCCGGGCGCCGAATACCAGATTGATTCCACCGTCGGGGATGTCTATCTCGTCTCCGCAATGGATCGCTTGCGGGTGGTCGGTCGGCCGACCATCTATCTCGTCACCGACACGTACTCCCGCCTGATCGTAGGCATCTACGTAGGCTTCGAAAGTCCCTCATTCCTAGGCGCGGCGTTGACGATGGAGTCCGTCGTCACGCCCAAGGTGGAACTCTGCCGTCGGTACGGCCTTAGCATAGAGGAATGGTGGTGGCCTTCGCATCATCTCGGTCGACGCATGATGCATGATCGTGGCAGGGAATTCATGAGTTGGTTGGCATGGCGGCGCCTCAACGTCCGATATGGCGTCGATTGTGATAACCCGCCGCCTTTTCGCCCCGACTGGAAGGCCATTGTTGAGTCGCGTTTCGGCATTCTGAATAAGGAGTGGGGCCCCTATGTGCCGGGGCACGTCGAGAAAGACTATCGCAAGCGAGGCAGCCACAACTATCTTTTGGACGCCACGATGACGTTGCGAGAGTTCACGAAACTCATGCTCCTGATGGTCGTCCGGTACAACATCCGTCCTTTCGACCGTATCCCCAAAGATCCAACCTTTGTGGGCCAAGGACTGGCGGACTCGCCGGTGGAACTGTGGCGATATGGCATTGAGCATTACAGCGGGACGTTGCGTACGGTGCCAGTGGAAGCCATGCGCGCTTGCGTATATCCCCGTGTCGCTGCGCGCGTCACGCGAGAGGGCATTGCGCTTGGCAATCGCTTCTACGAAACCGAGCGGGCGAACCGGGAGCAATGGTTCGTGCGCGCCCGGTCCGAAGGAACCTATGGCGTAGACCTGCACGATTCGATATACGCTAAACCCGTTGGACCGCCCCGCATTGGCTTGCGGTTCCGCTGCGTCAGTCCGATCGCACACCATGGCCCGGATCATTGGGTGTCCAAATATCAACGATGCAGGAATGACAGGGCATTTGTGAATGTCAATTGCAAGTGCGGATTTAGTTTCAAGGTCCATCGCTCCCTCTCGCGGTGTGAGATCACGCGTGCGGACATTGCCCGCATCAACCGATATGGCGAGGGGTACCGGGCCTATATACGTCAACGCATTGACGATGCCGCGTCGATTAGTCAGATCGCGAAAGAGCTGGGAATCGGCAAGGGTGTGGTGATCCAGCTTTCGCGGCGGAAGCCGCTTCCCGCTATGCAAAGGTATGCGACAGGCGCCTCCCTGCCCACCGCTTCGACATCTCACAAATCGTCCAGATAACGTGTCAAAAAGTGACGCCACACTCACTATGTCATGCCGGGAGCCCGCGCCGAAAGTCCGTAGCGCACTGGCGGCCCAGCAGCGCTTGAGGTCGCTCGGCGCAGGGACCCTGGTCACCGATGACGTGGGCGTAGGCGATCCGCGCGCTCCCCATGGACAGGCTCCGTGGAACCTAGCTTGCAGCCTCTCATAGATCGCCTCGCCTCGCGCGCGGCCCGTACGGCCTTCCGCCAATCCATTTTTGGTGCCCGCGCATTCCATCATTTTCTCAGAATCTAGTTTCTCGGAGAGGGGAATGGCGATATAAATGGAGCCCGAGTATTACGTCGAAGCACTTCGGGTCAACCCCCCTTGAGTTTGGCCTGACAGCCGTCGTCCCACGGTAGAATCGAGAGTCGATTTCAAGTGTGCGAACGGTATGGCAACCAGCAAAAAACCGATGGGTTCCTCGGATACGAGAAAAGAACTGTTGACGGCCATTGACGGGCTGGCGAAGCGCGGTGGGATGACGCGCGATAAAGCGCTTGCGGCATGGTATGCGTCTACGCTTCTTGGCATTGAAGAGGACGAGGCCATCGATGCCGCTTCCGTGGACGGGCCGGGCGATAACGGTTGCGACCTGATTTATGTCGATGACGAGCAAGCGCAGGTCATTGTTTTGCAAGGCTATGTGTCAGACCGGGTTGAACGAGCCACACCAGTAAAAAATGGAACGCCTTAACAGCGTCAATCGGTAGTGTGAAAGACCCGGAGAGTTTTCAGCACGGCGGTCGCGCCGATATCTATGAGCGACTTAAAGATGTGAACCTGGATGACTATAGTCTCGTCTTTGGGGTGCGTGACGAAGGTGTGCGGAACTGTGCGGCCGCCAGGAAAACGCAAATGTACACATGCTCCTCCGGGCTCAAGTCCCTTCGGAATTTGAATCTGCTGTTCCTGATGCGAGTAAAGTGCGTTTCAAGCTCAGACAACCCCTGCTCGAGCCTGAGGTCTCTTGTTCCGTCGGCTTTCTCAATCGTGTACAGATCTGTTTCGGTAAAGGTGTTCGATGGGGCACGACGACGCGGGTTGCTGCCATCCTTGTCGAAGATCCACACATATGGCTCATGGCCAGCGGGACAAGCAGGATCGCACCACGCCTTCAAGTAGCAAGCGGGCACGTAATGCTGTTTCTTGTGACCCTTTCCTTTGCCATACACGTAGCTCCCTGACAATAAACGTCACGATTGCCTCAGGCGAGTTTCTATAGGTAGGCGCCCGGCTCGATCCCCCATTTTTGGTGAAGCTCCGCGGGGTATGGAGGGGCAATCGCGCGGGAATCAACGCGGCCGGCTTGGTCATTTCTGTCTAGCACGGTTAGACTCCCTCAGCCGAGGGCCTGCCGTAGTGTTTCGAGAAGACCCGGTAGCATCGGTGCAGCGTTGCCCAGCGCGCCGCCCGCCGCATTCTCAAGGACTGTGCGCGTGCTTCTCAGGGCCTCCGTCAGGATCCCGCGTTTAGGCTTCGGGGCCTTCACCTGGGCCTCAATGGTCGCTAGATCAGCTTCAACTTCACCTACCGTCTCGCGCGGCAGCGACGAGCTGCCGACTGCTGCTCGAATCTCCGCCACCAGCGCAAGCACTCGCTCGGCGTCGAGTCCCCCTGCCTCATAGCTTTGCGTGGAACCGTGCGTGCCCTGCTGGATTTGCGAGCCGTGCATACCATGTACGACCGTCTGATTCTCGATTTGATAGACGATGGACGCTGGGGCGTCTTGGGCATTTGCTTTTTCTTCTGCCGAAAATGTCATACCTTCGCCGATAACACCGCGGCCCTCCAGATCCAACGCCCATTCGAGAATGCGATTGCGTACTGAGTCGACGAGCCGAACCAGAGAGGTTCGTGGAACGATCACCATTGGTTGAAGGGGAACATCCATCATCCTCATCAAGCGTTGCTCGACTTCAGGGCCGAGAGGCATCATGTACATGTCACGCTTAGCCTCTAGCAGCTCTTCAACTTCCGAAATCGCTTGTCCGGTGCGGGTCATGCGGATGCGCTCCGCAATGTCGACATCCTGGATGTACAGCGGTTGCAAGCCGTGGTACGGGTTTTTAACCTTCAGTTCGCCCCGAATCCTCCGGTAATCCGGAACGTTATCCCACTGCGAGTAGCCGTTAAGCTCCTGGTCAAGCCAAGCCTGCATTTCCATCAAACCAAGCTTCCGGGAAACAATCAACGCCTTCCTGAGAACCGACGACACGGGCATTGCGCTGTTTGCCGCATCCCGCTGCAGTTCCAATACAAGACCGGCCATACTCGTTCCTTTCGCTGTTTATGATGTGAGATAGGCACATCATAACCGCGGTCGAGGTCGGATATCGTGCTGCTTGATATCAGCCGATATTGTGGGTTTGGTAGCCGGGTCGAACTTGTGTCTAGGCTTTGCTCAAATGTCGCGGGGCCAGCCATTTTCAGATGTCGGCACGGGCGTGCGGTTTGTGTGGGCTTGAATGCTTGGCGTGCGTTGAGGGTGGGGCGGTGCCGCTGGCCGGCAGCGGCCGAGTCCAGATGCAGGGAGAGGCGCATGCAGATTGCGTCCGCAGCGCCGCCGTCGAGAGATAGCTGGTCGCTACCAGGTCCTGGCGGGGAGATCCGGCGCCTCTGTTTCATTTACAACACCTCCACTGCTCATGCAGTGTCTAGTGTGTTGCATCGACCGATTGAAGCTGCAGTCGCAAGGCGCCGTTCAGCCGCCGGGCGGGCCTTCTGCGGGCTCGTCGCTAGACGTGGCGGAAAGCGGATGGTGTTGCATCGCCCGCTCCACGTCGGGCTGATTCACCAGTCGCTGCCGCTTGACGCTCAACGGTACCTTGGACGGGCGGGGCGGCTCGCCGACCAGTGTACGGGACTCAGGGCTTGCCTACTCTGGCTTATGGTGCACGGGTCCTTCGCCCGACAATACAACTGGAAAGAACTTTAATGTCCAGGGGTAACACCGCTTGCAAGCACTTTACGTTTCTGAGACGAAATGGGTGCCTAAACAAATCAACGCCTTAGCAGCGTAATTGCAGGACCTTTGATGTGCAAGATCAGGTTTGGTGGCGTAACGTGCTGTCTCGCACAATGCGCCGGCGCCCGCTACGTCAAGGGCTGACAGCGGAGGGCGACGGCACGCCGCCAGCCGGCTCAGGCACGCTGGGCCAAGGGAGCAGGGGTGCAGGGGGTGCAGGGTAAGCGGGGAGAGCAGGGGCCTCAGGAATGGCAGACCAGCCCGTCCTGAAGCTGGCTGGCTTCGTACGCCACGTCGCCCGCGCGCTGCTCGCGGGCGCGCTGCAGGGCGCCGTCGCTGCGCCAGTCGCGGATGGCTCGGTCCAACCAGGCGGCGGACTTTGGGTCGACGGCCGTCAGGCCGATGCGCGTGGCGTGGGCGTCGGCCTGGAGGTTGCCGTCGAGCCGGCGATAGAAGCGCCAGTCCGGCAGCGTCAGCAGGCGTGCGATGACCGGCGCATCGTCGGCAAGCGCCTGGCATTCGCCGGCCAGGAAGCCGGTGGCGGCGCGAATCGATGAGGCATAGACCTTGGGCACGCCTGCCAGATCCTGTGCGATGCGCGTGGCATAGGCGCTGCCCTGTCCCACGCAGACCGGCTGGCCGCGCAGGTCGCCGGCCCATTGGTAATGGCTGCCCCGCAGCACCAGCAGCGAACCGTCGCCAATGGCGTAGGCCGACGGCACCGCCGCATTGCCATCAGGCGCCGAACTGGCGCCTGCGATGACCACATCGACATCGCGCCGCGCCGCCTGCCATGCTGGCGATCCCGGTTCGCCGGGAAGCCCGGTGATTTGCAGCGCTACGCCAAGACGGTTTGCTACATAGCGCGCCATGGCCACGTCGAAGTGGTCGGGCTCGGGCGGTGTCGGCGCCTTGGGCGGCGCGGGGCGCGCATACTGCCGTACGCCCACCACCAGCGTGCCGCGCTGCTGAACCGTTTGCAGCCAGGGGCCGGGCGGGACCGGGCGGGTTATGGCATAGGCGACGGCGCCAGTGGCGATGGCGGCCGGCGCCAGCAACGCGGCCAGCCAGCGGTATCGGCGGTATCGAGGGGATTCAGCCATTGAGCGTCAGCCCCTTGCGCCAGCGCGTCAGCCGGCGTTCCACCACGGCCAGGCCATAGTTCAGCGCCAGGCCGAGCAAGGCCAGCAGCAGGATGCCTGCATACATCGTCGGGATCTGGAACACCTCCTGCGAATTGAGCGTCAGGAAACCCAGGCCCGAATGCGCGCCGATCATCTCGGCGGCCACCAGCGCGGTAATGCAATAAGTGCCAGCCAGCCGCACGCCGGTGAATATCGACGGCGAGGCCGCCGGCAGCACCACCTTGCGGAATACGAACAGCCGATTGGCGCCCATCGAGCGGGCCGAGTCGATCAGCAGCCGGTCTACCTGCTTGACGCCGCTGATGGTGCTCAGCAGCACGGGCCAGAACGACGCCCAGAAGATAATGGCCACCTTCGACGTCTCGCCAATGCCCAGGAACAGGATGAACACCGGGAAGAGCGCGAAGGCAGAGGTCTGACGGAACAACTGCAGGATCGGGTCGATAATGGCCTCGAAGCGGGTGAACCACCCCATCAGCAGTCCCAGCACCACGCCGAGCACGATCGCCGACAGCAATCCGTACAGCGACCGTTGCAGGCTGGCGAACAGGTGCCTGAACAGCGCCCCGCTGCTGACCAGGTCCCAGATCGTGACGATGATCTGCGAGGGCGGGCTCAGGTAGGCGTCGCTGACAATATGCAGACGTGGTACCAGTTCCCAGACCAGCAGGAAGGCGACGATGCCAAGGATGCCCAGCGCGCGGTCCCCCAGGCGCGAAGGCGAGGCGGCGCGGCTCATGATGCCGCCTTTGCCACGCCGGCGGCGGTTTCATCCCCATGCTGTCCGACCTGTGCGCGCTCGCCATGGAGCCGTTCCCCCGGATTGGCCGTGGCCCCAGCGGGCGAGGCACGGCTGCCGGGTTGGCAAACTGCACTTCGTCCTTGAGGATGTCCCATGCCCGCTGGCGCAGCCGGATGAAGTCGGTGGAATTGCGCACCTCGGCCGCGCGCGGGCGTGGCAGCGGCACGTCGATGATCTGCTTGATGGTGCCGGGGCGGCGGGTCATCACCGCAATGCGGTCGGAGAGGAAGATGGCTTCGTCCAGGCTATGCGTGATGAACACGATGGTCTTGCGCCGCTGCTCCCAGATGCGTAGCAGCTCGCCCTGGAGGATTTCACGGGTCTGCGCGTCCAGGGCGGCGAACGGCTCGTCCATCAGCAGCACTTCGGGCTGGTAGGCCAGCGACCGCGCGATGGCCACGCGCTGCTTCATGCCGCCCGATATTTCGTGCGGATAACGCTGGCCAAAACCGGTCAGCCCCACCAGTTCCAGGTATTCCTGGGCAATCACGCGGCGCCTGGCCTTCGGCACGCCGCGAATCTCCAGGCCCACCTCGATGTTTTGCAGCACGGTGCGCCACGGGAACAGCGCATATCCCTGGAAGACCACGCCCTGCGCCGGGTGGATGCCGCGCAGGGGCTGGCCGTCGATGGCGATGTCGCCACCCGTGCGTTCGGTCAGCCCGGCCAGGATGCTCAGAAAGGTGGACTTGCCGCAGCCGGACGGCCCCAGGATGGAAAGGAACTCGCCCTCGCGGATGTCGAGGTCGAAGTCGCGCAGCACGGCCACGTTGTCGGCGCGGCCTGCGTCATTGCGCACGGCATAGTCCATCTTGACACCGCGCGCCACGATCTTGTGGCTCATGGTGTCGGTCCTATGCCCTGGCGAACGGGTTGAAATCGTTCGTGTAGAGGTCGCGGGCGGCCACCTTGCCCTTCTGCAGCTTGCCTTCGGCCTCCAGCACGTCGATGTAGTACTGGATCGGCGGCTCGGTGACCACGAGGTTGTCCACGTAGGCGTAGCGGTCGACGAACTCGAGCTGCAGGTTGATCCGCCTGGACACCAGCTTGCGCGCCTCCTCTGGGTTGGCGTTGACCCAGTTGGCGGCCTTGGCCAGCGCCGTGACCACGTCGCGGACGTTCTCCGGATGCTCGCGCAGGAACCGGCCATGCACACTGTACGGCTGCATGCCGCCCAGGCCGCCATCGAGATCGAAATCGCTCCACAGCCGGGTGAGCTTGTCGGCATGGTCGGCGCGGCCCGAGAACGGCGCGTGGATGATCGCCAGGTCGGTGTTGCCGGTTGCCAGCGTCTGCTCCGCCTGGTCGTCCGGAATCACCACGAAGTTGATCTTGTTGACGTCCACGCCTTTCTGGCGCAGGAACGTCTTGGTCACGAACTCGGCGCAGGCGCCAAAGCTGTTGATGCCGATGGTCTTGCCTTCCAGGTCCTTCGGCGCGCGGATGCCCGAATCCTTGCGCACGAAATACTTCATGTGCGGCGCGTCCTGCAGTGTCTTGTTGCCCGCCGCCACGATCTTGAGATCGGCCCCGGCCGCCACGGCGGAGATCACCAGCGGCACCATGCGCGACCCGAAATCGATCTCGCCGGTGCCCGTCAACGGAATGATCTGGGGTGCGGCCACCTTGCCAATATAGTTTGGGCGCGTGTTGGTGCCGTCGAAGTAGCCAAGCTGGTCGGCCAGGTAGACCAGATCGAAGGTGGGGTTGTCGGGATACTTGAAGCTGACCTTGTCGCCGGCCTTGCCGATGACGGCCGGCGCGGCCGGACCAGTCGCCTGGGCAGCGGGCCCGGCGGCGGATGTCGCGGCGGGATCGCCCTTCGAGCAGGCAGCCAGCAGCGGACCCATGCTGCCGGCCACTGCCAGCGATGCCAATTGCTTGAGCGCGCTGCGGCGGCCGGGCGCGGGAAAATTCAGTTCGGTGACCATGTTGTTGTGTAGTGAGTGCAGGTTCCGTCCGCAGTATTGCGAACCGCCGCACTCCCACACAACGAAGACTTTTGCCTATCGATATCGGCTTTCGTTCGTTCCTGTCCGTGGCGTCCTTCCTTATGCTCAAGGGCCAGACATCATTGCGAACGCGCCCGCATCTCGTCGACATGACCACAGCCTTGCCGCCTGCCCAACTGCACCTGAATCTCAACGCGCTGCACTCGGGCTTCGTGCCGTCGGCCTGGCGCCTGCCCGACAGCGATCCGCGGGCCTTTGTCGACGTGCAGCACTACGTCCGGCTGGCGCAGATTGCCGAGGCGGGCAAGTTCGATGCTATCTTCCTGGCCGATAACGCATCGATTGCCGACCAGATCAATCTCCGGCCGATTACCGCGCTGGAGCCCACCGTGCTGCTTGCCTGCGTGGCCGCGGCTACGCGCCATATCGGATTGGTGGCCACTGCCTCGACCAGCTACAACGAGCCGTACAACATCGCGCGGCGCTTCGCCACGCTGGATCACGTCAGCGGCGGGAGGGCAGGCTGGAATGTCGTCACGACGGCCGATGCCGGGTCTGCGCGCAACTTCGGTCGCGCAGCGCCGCCGGACCACGCACAACGCTATGCGCGCGCCGACGAGTTCACGGGCATCGTCAAGGCGCTATGGGATAGCTGGGAAGACGACGCGTTCGTGGGCGACCGTCATTCCGGCAGCTTCGTGGATACGGCCCGCCTGCAGCCCATTGCCCACCGCGGCCCGTTCTTCGACGTACAGGGACCGCTGAACCTGCCGCGGCCGCCACAGGGGCATCCGGTGCTGTTCCAGGCTGGTGGGTCAAGCGATGGCCGCGAACTGGCTGCGCGGCATGCCGAAGCCGTATTCTCGGCGTCGCAATCGCTGGAAGAGTCGCGCGAGTACCGCCTGGCGCTGAATCAGCGTGCCGAAGCGCTGGGTCGTGGGCCTGGCGCGATCAAGGTCCTGCCAGGGCTGACCACAATCATCGGCGCCACAGAGGCACAGGCACGCCAACGACGCGATGCGCTGGTCGACCTGATTCCATGGGACTACAGCCTTAACCGGCTCGCGGGCACGCTTGGCATCGCTGCCGACCGCCTATCGATCGATGCGCCATTGCCGGACGGGATCGCGCTGCCGGCCAATGGCAATCACACGTTCTTTCGCGCGACGATCGCACTTGCACGGCGGCAAAACCTGACGGTACGTGCGCTGATCCGCGAGCTTGCGGGTGGGGGCGGGCATCGCGTCATCGTCGGTACGCCCGAGCAGATTGCCGACGACATCGAGCAGTGGTTCCGCCACGGTGCGGCCGATGGCTTCAACCTGATGCCCGACGTGCTGCCTGACGGGATGCAGGACTTCGTGGATGGCGTGGTGCCCATCCTGCAGCGGCGGGGGTTGTTCCGCACGGACTACAACGGCAGCACCTTGCGCGAGCACATGGGGCTGGCCCGCCCAGCGGGCAGGGCGCATGCCCGGGCGGCGGCGTAGTCCGCATTTGCTATCTCGGATTACTTCGTGGACCCGGGGCGGAGGGCTTCATAGACTGGTGCTTCCCAAACTCTCGCACCTGCCATCATGAAACGACGCTCCGCCTTTGGTGTCATCGCCGCGCTGGCCCTGTCGCTGGCCGCCCTGCCGATCTCTTCGGCCCTCGCCCAGTCAACGGGCGGCAAGACGCTCAAGGTAGGCGTGCGCGGCGGGGTGGACGAGGAGATCTGGGAGGTCGTCACGCGAGAAGCGGCCAGGAACGGACTGAAGGTCGAAACGGTGATCATCACCGGCACCGCGAGCCCGAACGAGGCGCTGAACAATGGCGATCTCGATGCCAATTCCTTCCAGCACATTCCATTCCTGCGCGACCAGATCAAGCAGCGCGGCTACAAGATCACCAATGTCGGCGACACGCTGATATCGCCGATCGCGTTCTATTCGCGCAAGGTGAAGTCGCTGGAGGCGTTGCCGAACGGCGCCCGCATCGGAATCCCGAACGATCCCAGCAACCAGACCCGAGCGCTGGTCATTCTGCGCGACCACGGGCTGATCAAGCTGAAGGAGGGCTTCGATCCGTACACGGGCACCGTCTCGCTGGCCGATATCACAGCCAATCCGCGCAAGCTCGAATTCATCGAAAGCGCGTCGGTGGTGCTGCCACGTGCGTTGCCCGACGTGGATGCGGCGGCCATCGTCAACACGTTCGCCTACCAGGCCGGCCTGATCGCCACGCGCGATGGCATTGCGGTGGAAAAGCGCGAGAACAATCCCTACGTCAACGTGATTGCCGTCCGTGAAAAGGACCGGACCGCACCGTGGGTGCAGCAACTGGTCAAGTCCTACCAGTCGGACGCGGTGCGCAAGTTCATCCTGACCAAGTATCAGGGGTCGGTCATTCCGGCGTTTTGAGGCGCTTGCCAGAAGGAACCATTCGCATGCACACGATTTCGCAATGGCCGACGCGCGACCCGCACATCGTGTTCGACGAGGTTGGCAAGACCTATGGGGCGCCGCCGCGCCTGCGCTGGCGGACGTCTCGTTCACGATAGAACGCGGCGAGATATTCGGCATCATCGGCCGCAGCGGCGCGGGCAAGTCGACGCTGCTCCGGAGCATCAACATGCTGGAGCGGCCCGACCGCGGGCATGTCCGGATCGACGGCGCCGATATTGGCACCCTCGACGAGGATGGCCTGGTGGGGCTGCGCAGGCGCATCGGCATGATCTTCCAGCACTTCAATCTCATGTCGGCGAAGACGGTCTTCGACAACGTTGCGCTGCCACTGCGTGTGGCAGGCGTGCGGCGCAACGAGATCGAAACCCGGGTCAACGACCTGCTTGCGACGGTGGGGCTCGCGGACAAGGCCCAGGCGTACCCGGCGATGCTGTCGGGTGGACAGAAGCAGCGCGTAGGCATTGCGCGTGCGCTGGTACACCGGCCGGAGATCCTGTTGTGCGACGAAGCGACTTCGGCGCTCGATCCCGAAACAACGGAGCAGATCCTGGCGTTGCTGCGCGACATCAACAGGCAACTCGGCCTGACCGTGGTCCTGATCACGCACGACATGGCTGTGATCGAGGAAGCCTGCGACCGCGTGCTGGTGCTGGACCATGGCCAGGTGAAGGAGCAGGGGCCCGTATGGCGGGTGTTTGCAGAGCCGCAGGCCGACGCCACGCTGTCGTTGCTGCGCCCGCTGCGCAAGCGTCTGCCGGCTAACGTACATCCAGCGGAGGTACTCCATCGTGTTGCCAATGGCTGAGAAGTACCTGAAGGCGTTCGGCGAAACGCTGCTGATGACCGGCAGCGCCTGCCTCGTGGTCTTCGTCGTCGGCATGGCGCTGGCCATCGTGCTGACCGTGACCGCACCTGGCGGCCTTGCGCCCAGGCCGCGTACGAACCGCGTGCTGTCGGTGCTGGTCAACATGTTTCGCTCGATCCCGTTCATCATCCTGCTGGTCGCCATGCTGCCGGTGACGCGGCTGATCGTCGGCACGACGATGGGCACCTGGGCCGCCGTGGTGCCGCTGAGTGCGCATCTGATTCCGTTCTTTGCGCGGGTGTCGCAGGTGGCGCTCAATGAAACCGACGCAGGGTTGATCGAGGCGGCGCGCGCCATGGGCTGCCGACGCTGGCATATCGTCCGGCATGTGCTGTTGCCCGAGGCGTTGCCGGCGCTGATTGGCGGCGCTACGGTCACCGTGATTGCGATGATTGGATCGTCGGCGATGGCAGGTGCCGTGGGGGCGGGTGGCCTCGGCGACCTGGCGATCCGCTACGGCTATGAGCGCTATGAAACGGCCGTGATGTTCAATGTGATCGCAATCCTGGTGGTGCTGGTTACGGTGGTGCAGTTCGCGGGCGAGCGGCTGGCCCGCAGATTCGATCACAGGCGATAGCACCGCCGCCGTCTCCCCTGGGAGGCGGCGGGTCCTCAGAACAGGCCTGTCGTGGGAGGCGGCTCGTCCTTCAGCAGCCATGCGCCCACGGCGGCTGCTTTCCACTGCCGCGGATTGTGATTGGCCACGGTGCGCGCATTGCGCCAGTGGCGATCCAGGTTGTACTGGCGGTCGCAGGTCGATGCCCCACCGACATCGAACGCCAGCTCCGCACTCTTCAGCGCGGCCGCGACGGCGAAGTACTGCGCCTGCGCAACGTCGATCGACGCCTGCGTCAGCGACGCGTTGCTGAGATTGTCCGCCCAGGCAGCGTCAATGGAGTCGGCGGCGCGCAACGTGGCGGCTTCGGCCGCGAACACTTGCGCGGCAATCTTGCCAATGGTTTCCTGTACATAGGGATCGTCCACCGATCGCTCGGCCGAACTGTGCTTGATTGGGCGGGCCTTGTTGCGCGCAAACCAGACCGCGTCGTCCAGCGCGTTGCGTGCGATGCCGGCTTCGGTGGCGGCCAGGAAAAGTTGGAACACCGGCGATACCGGATTGCGGCGGTCGCGTGGCAGGAGGCTGGCGCGCAGTTCATCCGGCGCGACGCGCATGTTCGTGAATTGCGTGGTGCCACTGGCAGTCAACCGCTGGCCGATGGTGTCGAAGTCATCGATCAGCGTCGTGCCGGCCCGCTCGCGTGGCACCGTGAAGTGCGTTTCCTTGCCGGCCTCGTCCACGGCGATGGAGCTGATCCAGTCGGCGTAGAGCGCACCGGTGCTGTAGTACTTGGTGCCGTTGACGAGATAGTGATCGGCCTCGCGCACGATGGTGGTCTGGATGGCGCCATGCTTGCCGCCGCGCTCCACGCCGCCATTGCCGACGATCTGGCCAGCCAGCAGCCGGTCAAACCAGCGCTTGCGGTCCGCTTCATTGTCGTGGCCCGCGAGCAGGCCCTCGATGAGTCCGAAGTTGGGCCGCAATGCCTGGGCGAGGTTGGCATCGACCGAAGCCAGTTCCTGCACAAAGCGGATGGCATCGCGCATGCTGCCGCCGGGGCCGCCATACGCCTTCGGGATGCGGAACGTCAGCAGACCGGCATTGGCGACCTGGCGCGAAAATTCAAAGGGCAGTTCGCGGCGGCTCTCGCGCTGCGCGGCATCCCGCCCGATGTCGGGCAGCAGCGCCTGGGCGCGTTGGCGAAGCAATGCCACATCGGCGGCCGGAGGCTGCGGTTGCGGCATCGACGCTAGCCGTACGTTGGTCGTGTCGACAGCAATCGCTTGGGCAGGAGATTCTTGAGCTGGCATGCGGTTGTCCTTCCGGGTTCTCGTCGAATGAGCAAGAAAGACATCGTGCAGCAATTTGCTCGACGGGTAACGACCGATTCCGCATGCCCTTATGCCGTCACATCGGATATCGAAAGGCAAATTCATTCCTTAAGCGCTGGTGGGGTCGGCGCTTATCTTGGGGCATCCGATCACAACGAATCCTGCGCCCCGATGACCCTGCCCCATAATCCTGCGCGTCGTGCCGCCCTGCGTGGCATCACGCGCGCCGGCCTTGGCGCCGCCGCGCTGTTCTCGACGTTCGGCGCCGCCGCAAGCGCGCGCCCTGACGTCGTCCGCATCGGCGTGGCCCAGCCCGCCACAGGCACACCGCCCACCTTTGCCGGCAGTTCGCTGTCGATCGCGCTCGCCAAGGGCTGGGTGGAAGAGGCGTTCAAGCCCGCGGGACCCGCGTGGAGTGGTTCTTTTTCAAGGGTGCGGGCCCGGCCGTCAACGAGGCGCTGACCAACCGCCAACTGGACTTCGCGCTGCAGGGCGATCTACCCTCGATCGTCGCGCGGGCGGCGGGCCTGAAGACGAAGCTGGTGCTGGCCACCGGCGTACGGGCGAACATCTATATCGGCGTACCGCCCGATTCGCCGCTGAAAAGCGTGGCCGACCTGCGTGGCAAGCGTGTGTCGCTGTTCAAGGGCACAAATATGCACCTGCCCGCACTGCGACTGCTGGAAGCCAACGGCCTGACTGACAAGGACGTGCGCCTGTTGAACCTGGATACGGCCGGCTACCTTGCCGCGCTCTCGACGCGCGACATCGACGCGGCGATTGGCGCGATGGACATCCTGCGCCTGCGCGACAAGGGCGCCGTGCGCATCCTGTACAGCAGCAAGAACCAGTCGCCGGTCTACACGCGACAGAGCCACGTGCTGGTCACGGAGGATTTCAGCAACCGCTACCCCGAGGCCACGCAGCAGTTCGTGAAGACGGCGGTGGAAGCCGCGCGCTGGGCATCCGACGAAAGCCACCGCGAAGAGGTGCTGCGCACCTGGGCGCGTGCCGGCACGCCCTACGATCACTGGAAAGAGGATTTTGACGGTGAACCGCTGCGCGTGCGCCTGAACCCGAACTTCGACCCCTTCCTGGTCTCGCGCTACAAGGATGCCAGCGAGCAGGCCTACCGCTTTCGGCTGAGCCGCGCACGATTTGACGTCGACCAGTGGATCGACCAGCGCTACCTGAAGGCTGCGCTGAACGACCTGAGCCTGCAGAGCTACTGGCCCATCTACCAGCCCAACGGCAAGATCCTCGGAGCATAGTCATGGCCGCCCATCCGATCGCTATCCACGCGCCTTCAGCGGGCGTGCCCGCGGCGCAATCCGTGCGCGGCTGGCAGCGCGACTGGCTGACTGCCACCGTGCTTGCCTGGCCCGTGCCGCTGGCGCTGCTCGCACTCTGGTACCTGGCCGCGCGCTTCGAGTGGGTTCCGCCGCAGGTGCTGCCCGCGCCCGATGCCGTGCTGGCTACGCTGGAAGACCTGTATCGCAGCGGCGAGCTCTGGTCGAACCTGCAGATCAGTGCGCTGCGCGTGGCCGGAGGCTTCGCTGTCGGACTGGCTGGCGGCCTGGCGCTGGGTGCTGCAATGGGCCTGTCTCCGCGCTTCCGCGATTACGTCTATCCCACGTTCAAGGCCTTCAGCCAGGTGCCGGTGCTGGGCTGGCTGCCACTGCTGATGCTGCTGGTGGGCATCGACGAGGCGCTGAAGATCATACTGATCGCCAAGGCGGCGCTGGTGCCGATCGCGATCAACACGTGCAAGGGCATTCACAACGTGCCCACGCGTTACCTGGAAGTGGCGCGCGTAATGAAGCTGACGCGCTGGCAGACCCTGTCGCGCGTGGTGTTTCCCGCTGCCGCCGCGCCGGTCTGGAATGGCGTGCGCTATGGCCTGACCCATGCATGGCTGGCGCTCGTGGTGGTAGAGCTGCTGGCCTCGTCGGAAGGGCTGGGCTACATGATCGTCTACGGCCGGCAGTTGTTCCAGCTCGACATGGTCATCGCCGCCGTCATCGTGGTTGGCGCGGTGGGCTTCACGCTGGACAAGGCGCTGGCGCTGGCCGAGCAGGCCGTGCTGCGCTGGCGCAAGCCAGGCTTTTGAGGAGCACGCCATGGCCGGATTTGCCATCCCTCGTCTTCCGCGCGCGCTGCGCGGCTGGGTATTGCCGCTGACGATGGTCGCGTTGTGGTGGGCGGCGGTGCGCTTCGGCTGGTCAACGTCGCCGCTGCTGGTGCCGGTCTCGAAGGTCTGGGCCACGGCCGTCGACCAGGTTGCCACAGGCAAGCTCTTCGTGGCCCTGCAGGCCAGCTTGTTGCGCGACATCGCAGGCTTTGCGATCGGGACCGCGGCGGGACTTGCGTTTGGCGCCGCGCTGGGGCTGTCGCGCCTGTTCGAAAAGCTGGTCGGGCCCACCTTCCATACCGTCAAGCAGATTTCGCTGTTCGCATGGATTCCGCTGATCTCAGTCTGGTTTGGACTGGGCGATGCGGCCAAGGTGGTGTTCCTGTCGCTGGCGGCGTTCTTTCCTGTCGTGCTGAACACGTTCGAAGGCATCCGTGCGGTGCCCGCAGACCTGCTGGAGGTCGCCCGCGTACTGCGTTTCTCGCGCTGGCAGACGTTCCGGCGCGTGGTACTGCCTGCCGCGTCCCCGTCGATCTTCGCGGGCATCCATCTGGCCCTGATTTACGCATGGCTGGCCACGCTCGGCGCCGAATACCTGCTCGTGGCCGGCAAAGGCATCGGCAACACGATGATCGACGGCCGCGAGAACTTCTGGATGGACCTGGTGCTCTTCGGCGTGATTGTTGTTGGCCTGGTCGGCTTCACGCTGAACTGGATCGCGGCACGCATCGAAGCCTATCTGCTGCGCTGGCGCGGGCGTTCCGTGGCGGCCGCCTGAGCACATTCTTTCGGAGATCCCATGCCACATGCCGGCACCCTTGAAATCACGCATCTGCACAAGCAGTACGACGTCAAGGGCAGGAACCTGCCCGTGCTCGAAGACGTCTCGCTGTCGATCAACCCCGGCGAGTTCGTCAGCATCGTCGGCGCCAGCGGCTGCGGCAAGTCCACGCTACTACGGCTCGTGGTGGGCCTGGAGGACGACTATCGCGGCGAGATCCGCCTGGACGGCCAGCGCGTGGCGGGCACCAGCCTGCAGCGCGGCATCGTGTTCCAGGAGCATCGGCTGTTTCCGTGGCTGACCGTGGCCCAGAACATCGCGCTGTCGCTGATCAACAGCAAGCTGAGCGAAGGCGACCGGTTCCGCACGGTCCAGTCGCATGTCGAACTGGTCGGGTTGCAGGGCTTCGAGAACGCGTACCCCTACCAGTTGTCGGGCGGCATGTCGCAGCGCGTGGCGATTGCCCGCGCGCTGGTGACGCGGCCAGAGGTGCTGCTGCTCGATGAGCCCTTCGGCGCACTGGACGCCATCACGCGCGCCCATCTGCAGCGCGAACTCCAGCGCATCTGGCAGGCCGAGGGCATCACGATGATCCTCGTCACGCACGATGTGGAAGAAGCGGTGTTCCTGGGCGACCGCGTCGTCGTCATGGAACCCCGGCCCGGCCGTGTCCGGCACGTGCTGCCAATTAACCTGCCGCACCCTCGCGATAGGACATCGCCCGCGTTCGCGCGGGCGCGTGACAGCGTGATGCGGCAATTCGGCGCGCTGCACGCATCGTCCGACAGTCAGGCCGCGCTCTCCTATTGACCCAACCGCCCTACACATCCCCGGAGCCTCCCATGACGAAAAACCAACCGCTGGTCGAACTCGACATCCATCCCGTGGCCGGCCGCATTGGCGCCGAAGTGCACGGCATTCGGCTCGATGCCGACCTGCCGCCGGCCACGTTTGCCGCCATTCGCGCCGCGCTGCTACGCCACAAGGTACTGTTCTTCCGGCAGCAGGGGCATCTCGACGATGCTTCGCAGCAGGCCTTCGGAGAGCTGTTCGGCACGCCGGTGCCACATCCCACGGTGCCGTCGCGCGACGGTACGGTGCTGCTCGAACTCGATTCGCAACATGGCGGCCGCGCCAATTCCTGGCATACGGATGTCACCTTCGACCTGGCGTATCCGCAGGTTTCCGTCCTGCGCGCCGTGAAGGTGCCGACGGCCGGTGGCGATACGGTCTGGGCCAATACGGCCGCGGCATATGACGACCTGCCCGCGCCGCTGCGCGCGCTGGCCGACCAGCTCTGGGCACTGCATACCAACGACTATGACTATGCCGCTTCGCGCCCGCTGCCGGATGGCGAAGGGGCGCGCCGCCATCGCGAACTGTTCACGTCGACGCTGTACGAAACCGAGCATCCCGTGGTACGTGTTCATCCCGAGACCGGCGAACGTACGCTGGTGCTGGGACACTTCGTCAAGAAGCTGCTTGGCTATTCGTCCATCGATTCGGCACACCTGGTGTCGCTGCTGCAGGGCCATGTGCATCGGCTGGAGAACACGGTCCGCTGGCGCTGGCAGGCGGGCGACGTGGCGATCTGGGACAACCGGGCCACGCAACACTACGCGATCAACGACTACGGTGACGCGCATCGCATCGTGCGCCGCGTGACGATTGCCGGCGACGTGCCGGTCAGCGTCGATGGCCAGCCCAGCCGCGCGATCAAGCCCGCCGCCGTGGCCGACCAGCGAAAGGCAGCCTGACCATGAGCCTATCGCCATCCCCGCGACAACTCCATCTTGGCGCCTTTGTCATGGCCACCGGTCACCACGTGGCCGGCTGGCGCCATCCCGAGGCCCATGCTGACGCTGGCCGTAGCCTGGCGCATTACGCCGCGCTGGCCCGGCGCGCCGAGTCGGCCGGGTTCGACGCGCTATTCCTGGCCGACGGTGTTGCCATCCGCGGCATGGACGACGCCACGCTGCCCCACACAGCGCGAGCGGCCTCATTCGAGCCGCTGACGCTGCTGTCCGCGCTGGCTGCGGTCACGCAGCGCATCGGGCTGGTGGCCACCGTCTCCACCACCTACAACGAGCCGTATCACGTGGCGCGCAAGTTCGCCTCGCTCGATCACCTGAGTGGCGGACGGGCGGGCTGGAACGTGGTGACGTCTTGGTCCGACGCCGAGGCGCGCAATTTCAACCTTGACAAACATCCCGAGCATGCCGACCGCTACGCGCGTGCCGAGGAATTCGTCGATGTTGTCACCGGCCTGTGGGACACCTGGGAAGACGATGCGCTGGTCCACGACAAGGGCAACGGCGTGCATTTCGACAGTGCGAAGCTGCATCGGCTGGATCATCGCGGCAAGCACTTCCAGGTGCGCGGACCGCTGAACGTCTCGCGCCCGCCACAGGGTCATCCCGTCATCGTGCAGGCTGGCTCGTCCGAGGCCGGCCAGACGCTTGCCGCGCGCACCGCCGAAGTGATATTCACGGCCCAGCAGTCACTGGAGGGCGCGCAGGCGTTTTATCAAGGGCTCAAGGGCGGCTGGCCCGGTTTGGCCGCTCGCCGGACCAGTTCAAGATCCTGCCAGGCGTGTTTCCCGTGGTGGGACGCACCGCCGCGGAGGCCGAGGAAAAATTCGAGGCACTGCAGGAGCTGATCCTGCCATCGGTAGGTTTGGCGCTGTTGTCCCAGCATCTGGGCGGCATCGACCTGAGCAACTATCCGCTCGATGGCCCGCTCCCCGACGACCTGCAGGAACCCAATGGCGCCAAGAGCCGCTTCCAGCTGGTGACGGGCGTGGCCCGCGCCGAGGGCTTGACCATCCGCCAGCTCTGCCGGCGTGTGGCCACGGCACGCGGACACTGGTCGATCCACGGCACGCCGTCGCAGATCGTCGACCAGCTGCAGGCCTGGTTCGAAGGCGAGGCAGCCGACGGGTTCAACGTGATGCCGCCATGGCTGCCCGGCGGGCTCGACGACTTCATCGAGCTGGTGCTGCCTGAACTACGCCGTCGGGGCCTGTTCCGCGAGCAGTACACAGGCACCACGCTGCGCGAGCACCTCGGCCTGGCACGCCCGGCGGGGCGCAGGCGTGCGGATGCGCGGGCAGCATAGCCGCGCACGGCTTTGCGACCCAAACGGGAGTTTGCGCATGGCCTTATGCGTTCGCGGCGCCTTTGGATAGAACAAACGCGTCGTTCGTGTACCGGCCGTGCCGCAGTATCGTGTCGGAACCGCGCCGCACCAGTTGTCTCCGGACGCTGGCGCCGCGCATCCTACCGACTCTCCATGACCGATCTTTCCGACATCCGCGCGGCCAGGCCGTCCACCGCCGGCCCGCGTGAGCCGCGCGTACCCGATCCATCCCGCGTGCGCCGCATCCGCACCGACGCCGAGGCCCTCGACACCGCCCGGGCGCTGGCCGCGATCTTCCGCCAGGGCGCCTCCGCCCGCGACCGCGAACGCCTGCAGCCGTGGGACGAACTCGACCTGTGGTCCGAAAGCGGCCTAGGCGGCATCACGGTGCCAAAGTCCTACGGCGGCGCCGATGTCTCGTTCGCCACGCTGGCCGAGGTCTTCGCCGTCCTGAGTGCCGCCGATGCTTCGCTGGGCCAGATCCCGCAGAACCACTTCGGCCTGCTGGGCGTGCTGCGCGAGGCCGGCACCGAGGCACAGAAGCGCCGCTTTTATGCCGAAGTGCTGGCCGGTCAGCGGCTTGGCAACGCTGGCCCCGAGCGCCGCTCGGCCGGCAGCCGCACCGTGCTCGACGGCACCACGCGCCTGCGCCGCACACCACAAGGCCTGCGCCTCAGCGGTACGCGTTACTACTCGACCGGCGCGTTGTACGCGCATCGCGTGCCTGCGCGCGCGCTGGACGACGATGACCGGCCTGTGCAGGTCTGGGTGCCGCGCGACGCCGCCGGGCTGACTGTGATCGACGACTGGTCTTCCTTCGGCCAGCGCACGACGGCCAGCGGCACCGTCGTCTTCGACCAGGTGTCGATATCTCCCGATGACGTAATACCGGTCTGGCAGCTCGCCGACAGGGCGGGGCTCTACGGCCCGAACTCGCAGTTGATCCAGGCCGCGATCGACCTTGGCATCGCCGATGCAGCGTTCGACGATGCGGTGGCGTTCGTACGCGACCACGCCCGTCCATGGATCGACGCCGGCGTCGCGCGCGCCAGCGACGATCCCCACCTGATTGCCGATGTCGGCCGCCTTGCGGTGGACATCGAAGCCGCCCGTGCCGTGCTGCGCGAAGCCGGCCTGACGCTCGACGAGATCGCGGCCGAACCGGTGACAGAGGCATCGAGCGCCCGTGCATCGGTCGCCGTGGCCGAAGCCAAGGTGCTGACCACCGAGGTCGCGCTGCTTGCCAGCGAAAAGCTGTTCGAGTTCGCTGGGTCCTCGGCAACGCGCGCGAAACACAACCTCGACCGTCACTGGCGCAATGCCCGCACCCACACGCTGCACGACCCGGTGCGCTGGAAGCTGCACCTGATCGGCAACTATCACCTGAACAACGTGCTGCCCAAGCGGCATTCCTGGAACTGACATGTCGTTGCTTTTCACTCCGCCGCCGGCCGACGGCCTGGCGCGGCCTGCCCGCGCGCCCGCTGCCGTGCCTCACGTCGTGGCCGACGACGCCGAAGCCGTCGCCATTGCCCATCAGCTTGCCGCCCGGTTCGCGCCAGGCGCCGCCAGGCGGGACCGCGAACGGCTGCTGCCCTGGGATGAACTCGATGCCTTCAGCGCCAGCGGGTTGTGGGGCATCACCGTGCCGCGCGAACACGGCGGGGCGGGGGTGTCCAGTGCGACGCTGGCCGAAGTCATCGCCATCATCGCCGCCGCGGACGGCTCGCTTGGGCAGATTCCGCAGAACCATTTCTATGCGCTGGAAGTGCTGCGCGTAGGCGGCACGCCAGCCCAGCAGGCGTTCTTTTTCGACGCGCCCTAGCCGGCGAACGCTTTGGCAATGCGCTGGCCGAGATCGGCCACAAGGACTTCAAGCGCCGGACGCGGCTGACGCGCGACGGAAACGGCTTCCGCGTCGACGGCCAGAAGTTCTACTGCACCGGTGCCCTGTATGCGCACTGGATTCCTACGCTGGCGGTGACGCGCGAAGACGACCGCGACGTGACATGGCTGGCCTTCGTGCCACGCACGGCAGCGGGCGTCAGCATCACCGACGACTGGGACGGCTTTGGCCAGCGCGTGACCGGCAGCGGCTCGGTGACATTCGAGAACGTGCGGATCGAAGCCGATTGGGTGGTGCCGTTCCTGGCATCGTTCGAACGGCCCACGACGATCGGCCCGTTCGCCCAGCTGCTGCACGCCGCCATCGATCTCGGCATCGGCCGGGGCGCATTTGCCGCCACGCTGCCGTACGTGCGCGAGCAGGCGCGGCCGTGGGTCGATGCCGGCGTGGCCAGCGCATCGCTGGACCCGCTGACGATCCATCACGTCGGTGACGTCAGGGTGCGTCTGCGTGCGGCCGAGGCGCTGGTGCGCCGGGCCGGACGTATCACCGACGACGCCCAGCGGGCGCCCGAAGCGCAGAGCGTCGCGCAGGCATCGCTGGCCGTGGCGGCCGCCCGTGCAGCCACCACCACGGCATCGCTGCTCGCCGGCACGCGGCTGTTCGAACTCTGCGGCACATCGGCCACGCTGGATAACCAGGGCCTGGACCGTTTCTGGCGCAATGCGCGCACGCATACGCTGCACGATCCCGTGCGCTGGAAGTACCACGCCATCGGCAATTTCCATCTCAACGACACACTGCCGCCGCGGCACGGAGCCCTTTGATGAGCAACCGCCCGCCACGGCAGCACATCCTGCTCAACGCGTTCAACATGAACTGCGTAGGGCATATCAATCACGGCCTCTGGACGCACCCGCGCGACCGGTCGACGGACTACAACACGCTCGAGTACTGGATCGACCAGGCCCGCACGCTGGAACGGGGCCTGTTCGATGGACTGTTCATTGCCGATATCGTCGGCGTGTACGACGTCTATCGCAACAACGTGGACGTGACCCTGCAGGAGTCGGTGCAGCTGCCCGTGAACGACCCGCTGCTGCTGGTGCCGGCGATGGCCGCCGCCACGCGCCACCTGGGCTTTGGCGTGACGGTCAACCTGACTTACGAGCAGCCATACCTGCTGGCGCGCCGCTTTTCGACGCTGGACCACCTCACGCGCGGCCGCGTGGGGTGGAACATCGTGACCGGCTACCTGGATAGCGCGGCCCGGGCAATGGGCCTGGATGCGCAACTGGCCCATGACGAACGCTATGACCGCGCCGACGAGTACCTGGAGGTGCTGTACAAGCTCTGGGAAGGAAGCTGGCGGGATGACGCCGTGCTGCGCGACAAGGCCGCTCGCGTCTTCGCCGACCCGGCTCGCGTGCGCAAGGTGAGCCACCAGGGCCGCTACTACAAGGTCGATGGCTATCACCTGTCCGAGCCCTCGCGGCAGCGCACGCCCGTGCTGTTCCAGGCTGGTAGCTCGGGGCGCGGCCAGCGCTTTGCCGCGCGCCATGCCGAATGCGTGTTCATCTCGCCGCCGACCAAGGAAGCCGCGCGCAAGACGGTGTCGGCGCTGCGCGAGCAGCTTGTGGCAGCGGGGCGCCGCCCGGACGACGTGAAGGTCTTCATGGGCGCTGCCGTGGTCACCGGACGAACCGAGGCGGAAGCTCGCGAGAAACATGCCGAATACCGCGACTACGCTAGCCGCGAAGCCGGCCTGGCCCACTTCGCGGCCAGCACGGGGTGGACTTCGGACGCTACGGCCTGGACGATCCCGTCGACTACGGCGGTGGCAACGCCATCGAATCGGCGACGAAAACCGCCGCCCAGCACGGCTGGACGCGTCGCAAGCTGCTCGACCTGTTCGAGCTCGGCGGACGCTATCCGGCCATCGTCGGCGACGCTTCGCAGGTGGCCGACACGCTGGCCAGCTGGGTCGACGAGACCGGCGTCGATGGTTTCAACCTGAGCCGCACCGTCGTGCCCGAAAGCTACGAGGACTTTGTCGACCTGGTGGTGCCTGCGCTGCAGGACCGCGGCCGCTACAAGACCGCGTATGCCGAAGGGTCGCTGCGCCACAAGCTCTTCGCCGAAGGCGACCGGCTGCCGCACCGCCACGCCGCCGCCGCGTTCCGCGACCTCTGACCTTCCCAGCCCGATCCATCCATCACACCCATGAAGCGCCTCCTGTCCTGTACCCTTGCCACCCTGCTGGCATCGCTGGTCACCCTGTCCGCCACCCACGCCGCCCACGCCGCCCCGCTGCGGATTGGCGTTACCCCGGGCGCCCTGGCCGATTCCGTGGAAGTCGCCGCCGCCGAAGCCCGCAAGCAGGGGCTCGACGTCAAGGTGGTCGAGTTCACCGACTGGACCACGCCGAACGTTGCGCTGTCCGCCGGCGACCTTGACCTGAACTACTTCCAGCACCAGGCCTTTCTTGACAACGCGGTGAAGGAACGCGGCTACAAGTTTCGCAGCGTGGCCCTTGGCGTACTGCCCAACATCGGGCTGTACTCCAGCCGCATCAAGCGCTTCGACGACCTGAAGGACGGCGCGCGCGTAGGCGTGGCCAGCGACCCCGTCAACCAGGGACGCGGCCTGTTGCTGCTGCAGAAGGCGGGACTGATCCGGCTGCGCGACGGCGTGGGCGCGAAGGGCAGTGTCAACGACATCGTCGCCAATCCGAAGAAGCTAAAGCTGATCGAGGTGGAAGGCCCCCAACTCGTGCGCGCGCTGGACGACGTGGACCTGGCCCAGGGCTATCCGGCCCACTTCGTCAATGCCGGCAAGCCGCAGGTGGCCGGCGCGGGACTGCTGTATTCCGGCATCGACGACACCTACTTTGCCATCCGCTTCGTCTCGCGTGAAGACAATGCAGCCGACCCGCGCGTGGCACGCTTCGTGAAGATCTACCAGGACTCCCCGGCGGTGCGCAAGCAGTTGTCGGACTCGTACGCCAACAACGACAAGCTCTACAGCCTGCCGTGGCGCACGGCGCAACCGTGACGGGCCGGCCATGACCACGCTCACTGCCTGGACGCGTCGCGGCCTGCTGGCCGCCACGGCGGCAAGCGGCACGACCCGCGCCACGCGCCATCCGGCCTCCAGCCTTCCGGTGTCCACTGGAGCGCACATCCGTTTCGAGGGCGTTTCGAAACGCTATGCCAGCAGCACGGGAGTGGTCGAGGCGCTGGCGGGCATCGACCTGGAGATTCCTGCGGGCAGCATCTTCGGCATCATCGGACGTAGCGGCGCAGGCAAGTCGTCGCTGCTGCGCACGATCAATGGGCTTGAGTCGCCAAGCGCCGGCCGTGTGCACGTGGATGGCGAGGATCTGGCTGCGCTCGACGACGACGGCCGCGTGGCGCTGCGGCGCCGGATCGGCATGATCTTTCAGCACTTCAACCTGCTGGCGGCGAAGACCGTGCACCAGAACGTGGCCCTGCCGCTGAAGGTTGCCGGTGTGCCGCGCGACGCGATCGCGCGGCGCGTGGACGAAGTGCTGGCGCTTGTGGGACTGCAGGATCGCCGCGACAGCTATCCGCGTCGGCTGTCCGGCGGCCAGAAGCAACGCGTGGGCATTGCGCGGGCGCTGGTGCATCGGCCGGAGATCCTGCTGTGCGACGAAGCCACGTCGGCACTGGACCCCGAAACCACGCAATCGATTCTCCAGCTGCTGCGCGACATCAACCAGCGACTGGGCATCACCATCGTCCTGATCACCCACGAGATGCGCGTCATCCGGGAGATCTGCGACCAGGTGGTGGTGCTGGAGCGGGGCGCCATTGCGGAGGCCGGGCCGGTCTGGCAGATCCTCGGTGAACCTCGGCACCCCGCCACGCGGGCGTTGCTGGCGCCGCTGACGCCGGGCATTCCGGACGACATCGCGGCGCGCCTGCAACCGACGCCACCGACGGGCGGCGCGCGGCACATCGTCGAACTGCACCATGCGGGCGAAGCCGGACCGCCGGGCCTGGAGGCCCTGACGGCCGCGCTCGGCGCCGACGTGCATCTGCTGCATGCCAGCCTCGATCGCATCCAGGGGCATACGCAGGGGCGGATGCTGTTGTCCATCCCGCACACGGTTGCCGGCAACCGTTCCCTTCCTCAGACCTTCCGGACGCTAGGCTATGTCGCCGATACTCATTGAACGCCTCTGGCAAGGATTTCTCGATACCGTGACGATGGTGGGCGCCTCGGCCACCATCGCCGCGCTGGCCGGCATTCCGCTTGCGCTGGTTCTGGTCGTCTCCGCGCCGGGCGGCGTGCGGCCGGCGCCCCGCCTGCATCGCGCGCTGGGCAGCGTGGTGAATGGCTTCCGCGCCACGCCGTTCATCGTGCTGCTGGTGGCGCTGCTGCCGTTCACGCGGCTCGTGGTGGGCGCGACCATCGGCGTCTGGGCGGCGGTGGTGCCGCTGGCCGTCAGCGCCACGCCCTTCTTTGCGCGCATTGCCGAAGTCAGCCTGCGCGAAGTGGATGCAGGGCTGGTCGAAGCCGCGCAGGCCATGGGCTGCAGACGACGGCACATCCTGCTGCATGTGCTGCTGCCGGAAGCGCTGCCTGGCATCGTCGGTGGATTCACGATCACCGTGGTGTCGCTGATCGGCGCATCAGCCATGGCGGGCGCCGTCGGTGCGGGCGGACTCGGCGACCTGGCAATCCGCTATGGCTACCAGCGGTTCGACACGACGGTCATGGCGATCGTCATCGTGATCCTGATTGCGCTGGTTACGGCGGTACAGGCCGTCGGCGACCGTGTGGTGCGCCGCCTGCACGACAGGTAGCCGCGAGGCCATTGTGTTCGTCGCCTAACGGCCAACCGCCTCCAGCACGTTGTCGATCGCCACAATCCTTACAGGATCCGTCGACTTCCATTGCTGCTTCGGGACAAGCAGTTTCCATACCGCACCCTTGCCGCTGTCCCGAAACAGCGCCACGACACCCACATATTGCGCATCCTCGTTCATGGGTTCGCTGATGCTTGCCGTGGCGTCTGGCCGGAGTACGACGTCCTTCGTGGCCAGCAGGTCGGCCTTCAGTCCGTCCAGATCGTCGGCCTGGAACTGCGCGTAGCTCAACTGTTCGAACGCCTGTGACGTCTTCAACTGGTAGATGCGCACCACCGTCGACAACGACTGCCCGCCAGCGTTTGCATTCAGCGACGACCGGCTCGTGAGGTCGATGTTCATGGTTTTCACCTGTGTAGTGAATGCCCATTTCGCGGCGTCCACCGTGCTGTCCTTTACGGCCTGTCCTACGCCGCATCCTGCGAGAAGGGGAACGCAGAGGGCTGCGATGCCGGTGCCCATCTTCCACATGATCATGTTGGTCATTTCTAGTTGTCTCAATGACGGCCAGGAGCGGAGGTTTCACCACCGCGCCAGGTTCCCAGTTGAACGCGTGTCAGCCTTTGGTCGCCTTCCGCGCTCTTGTTGGCCTCGCAGGCGCGAAGCTGCGTCGTGTACCCCAGGCTGACATCCTGCGAGTTCAACGTCGGCTGCGGCATCAATGCGCGCAGCACGTGCATCTCAAGATGTGCCCGTGCTTCATAACCGAGGTAGAAGCGCAGCAGCGCCATCACCTCGCGGTGCAATGGCCGCCCCGGCATGAGCCCGAGCACCGATTCACGCAAGGCGGGCGTCATGACGACCCGCACCGTGTTTGTCCGGTCGTGGAAGCCGCGCCCCAGCACGCAGTTTTCCCCGAGCGGCATGGGCTCGCCAGGTTCGATGGGGATCCAGACCGGGTAAAACTCCGACACCGTGATCGTCGCGTCCGGTATGGCATGCTGAAGCACGCCTGCCAGACCCTCCGCCGTGCGCGTCCGCTGACTGGCCAGGCCAAGCATCGAGAGCAGCTTCCGGGTCGGCACCGTCTGGGCAGCCGGGGCCTGTCCGAAGCCAAGCCCCAGCAGACTCAGCATATAGCGCGATACCTCGTCCTCGCCCCCGTTGCGGAACCCCACCGGGTACCGATACTTGCGCGCGACGCGGTAGTACTGGGTAACGATCCGGTGGTGGAACAGGTCCAGGAAAGCCGCCAGGGGATCGGCGCCATCCTGCCGCTGGGCGATCGCGTCCACAAAGTACGACGGCATGCGCGCATCGACGCCATAGAGCCCCAGGAACGTCGTGCGGATTGCGGGAGGCCGGTCGGGGAGCTCCTCATCGACCTCGATCGCGTCGATCTCGCGCCCTGGAAACCCGAGTCGACCGCTCGATCGGAACCGGACCGGCTCGTCGGCCGGAGAATCTGTCGTCCCCAACGGCGGCCGGTCGGGAGCCGCCAGCTCCATCAGTTCGCACAGCCGGAAGACATTCATCCGTGGCGCATTGGCCAGCAGTGCCGGCAGCAATGGCTCCGACGAAGTGAAAGAGGCGTGTTTCGGATGCGGATTTGCTTCGCTCAAAACGGCGCCCCCTCACCTTTGCTGTCCGGCCACTCGAGCCGCTTGCCGGTGGGCTGCGACACGATCACCAGGCGCGTGTACAGGTTTAGCGTGGCGTACAGCGACAGGAAGCGATTCAGCATTTCGCCAAAGAGTTCGACGTCGCCGTCCCCGGCAAAGCGCGTACTGTCCAGTGTCACTTCGATTTCGACCCCGCGCAGCAGGCCGCCCTTGACGAGCTTTTGCAGCGGGCGGTGGCGCACGTCCGTGATGCCCGCGATCCGGCGGCGGTTCATCTCTCCGTCGGTCCAGTCATACAGGGCGAGGCTTCCTCGCAATACCTCGGCATCGAGCAGCGACAGGTAGTTCGGTGCCAGATGCGACAGGACCCGCCAGTGAAAGCGGTCTGAGGTCGGCGGATAGACCGGCAGCGTCGGCGCCGTCAGGTTGCGCACCTGGGAAATATTGGTGAAGCCGTCGCGCATATGTCTAATGCCTGCCGCGCGCAGCCCCTTGCGTGGCAGCATGCCGTTGGTGCCTGTCACGGATAGCGACAGGGTTTCCTGTGGCAGCGCGTCCCGATGCTCCCACGCATGGCCGCCCAACACCACCCAGGTATCGAAGCGACCCGAAGGTCCCTGGCGCACGCGGGTGTGGAAGTAGCGCTCCGGCATCTCGTGGCGCAGCATGCCACCACGGTGACGGAAGGCGGCAAACGGCGCGTACTCGAAGCGTGCACCAGTTCCGGCCTCGAATCCACGGACTGTATCGACCGAATAGGCTTCCACGTGCTGCCCGTGATGTTCCATGGCCCGCACCCGGTATTCGGTCTCGACATGCGTAACCGTGATCGGGTCGGCTTCCAGTTCGAACAGATTGATGATGGGCGTGCAGTAAAGCCGGATGTTCTCTGCCGAGAAACGCATATCGTCTGGAAACGGCTTGGCCAGGACGACCTCGACGTCGAAGTACTCCGCGGTGACCGGAATCGCCGCCATGTCCAGGCCGACCAGATCCACGAACATGAATTTTTCGGGGAAGGTGAAGTATTCCAGCAGCAACTGATAGCCGCCAAAGGCGTTGTCAGGCTTGGGCCATAGCCGCTCGTCGGCCCGTAGTCCTGCGGGCTCCAGACGTAGATCGGGCATGGACAGGGGAGAGCCGGGGCGGTCAGGCGGGTAGCCGGGAATCCGCACGTGCGTCGCCACTGGCTGTGCTGTCATTGCGGCATGGAGTGCGAGCGCCAGCGGACGGTCGGCATGCAGGTACATCCGCAACAGCGGCACTTCCAGCGGCTCGCTGCGGGACTGCGCCTGTATCGCAAGCCGCAGGCGGATGACCGAGCGGCCGTCGTCCCTCGCATAAGCGCCGGCTTCGGCCATGCGCAGGGGATAGAGGTCGACCGCTTGCGTGGTCCGGTATGGACACTCCACTGTGTCCTCACGCCCGCCCCGGCTATCGAGAGACACCGGGTCAGAGACGACCTCCAGGCCAGCCGGCACCGTCTCGTGGCGCTGCAGCGCGCCGGCCGTCGGAATCAGTTCCAGGATCGACAGCGACGGAATCATGCGGAGGTAATGCGGCCAAAGCATGCTGACCAACCCTTCGGTCAGCTCCGGCAGTTCGTCATCGAGCTTGTGGCGCAGGCGCCCCATCAGGAAGGCAAAGCCCTCGAATAGCCGTTCGACATGGGGATCGCGCTCACCGATCCGGTCGATGTTGAGCATGCGCGCGCGATCCGGAAAGGCCTGCGCGAACTCCTTGCCGGCCTCGCGCAGGTAGCGCATCTCCGCCTCGTAATAGCGCAGGATTTCGTTGTCTCGGGTGGGATGGTTCATGATGTGTTGGGCCGGCGCTGCCGTCAGGTGATGGCCACGGCGCGGGCCGGGTCGATGGTGGTCAGTTCGCCTGTCAGCGCGTCGATGCGCTGGGCCAGTGCGATCTTGTCGGCATCCTTGCGCGTCGCGCGGATCTTGAGCAGACGCAGCAACTGCTGCTTGACTTCGAATGCCAGGGACGGCTCCCAGGCATCCAGCCGGAACTGCGTGGCGCGTGCATCCAGCGCGGCCAGCAGATGGAGCGCCGTGTCCACCCGGTCAGCGCGTTCTGCCACCCGGGCCATCACCAGTTGCCGCACGAAGCGGTCACGCTCGCCATCCGGAGCCGGCAAATCTTGCAGCCATGCCAGTGCGGCATCCAGGCTTTGCTGGGCGGCCATCTCGACGGCCTGGGCTTCGGTCTCGGCCCAGTCGGTGCTGGCCGAGCTGACCGTCACCGGCGATACAGACTCGCCGTGCGCGATATCGCGCACCGTGGCATGGCTGGCGATCCATTCCAGCGTCGTGTCATCTGCGAACGGGCTGCCGTCGGCAAAGGCAAGCTGCGCCAGCCCCGGCAAGCGCTCCAGCATCAGCGCGCAATCGGTGGCCAGCAGGTCGCGGACCTGGGCGTAGTGGCCGCCCGCATGATCCTGGGCGGTGAACGCGTAGTACTGCAGGTCAAGCCAGAAATGGTTGGCGCCCTCGGCGAAGGCCTGCTCCACGCGGTCAAGCAGCTGCGGCCATTGCTTTTGCAGGACGAGCCGCTTCATTTGAGCACGCAGTTCTGCACGCGGTGCAACCAGCCGCGTCTTGCCGCCCGCCTCGGACGGTGGCACCTCGGTCAAGGTGTCCCACCGCACGCAGCGCATCAGGCGATAGGCGGCGAGATAGCCTTCGGGCTGCTCGCGCAGGAACTGCGCCATCCGGCGTGCACAATCGAGCAGATCCCGTGAAGATGTCACGTCGCCCGGGGCAAGTGTCGTTGCCGGTGCGGATGGCATGGCAGCCGCCGCCTGACCAGCGCCATTGTCGGATGGCGGTGATTCGATGCGGCCCTCGAACCGGCGAAACAGCCCGTGCAGTGCCGGGCGTCCCGCCGCCGGCCATTGCGCGGTCTGCTCCTGGATCAGCGCGAGTGCCGACAGGGTGCGCTCCAGGTGCGTCCCGGTCAGGCCCGATACGCGATCGAGACGATCGGTGAAGGTTGCGCCGGCCAACCATTCCAGTGCCGCCTTGCGGCTTTCTGCGCGGACGGGCAGCAACTGGTCGCCGAATCGGTCGATCAGTGCTGACAACAGTTCGAAAGCCGAGGCCACGCCTTCCGCACCGTCGCGTCGCATGCGGCCGTAGGCGTAGTAGACGGCAAGACGGACGTCCTTGGCATTTTGCTTCAGCAGGCTCTCCGACGACTCGACGATCACGGTGTCATTGATGTCAGAGAGCTTCGCCACTTCCTCCTTGATGGCGATGAAGTCGTCGTCGTAGCCCGGGTCGTCGCCGACCGGCGCGTCCGGCCGGATCGGCTGCAGCCAGGATTCCCAGCGGGCCTGTGTGGAACGGGCCAGATCCGCGGGAGCATTCGTGCCGAACAGTGCGTTGAGAAGGTTGTTGAACATGGCGATTACTTGCGCCGGTCTGGCGCGATTCCAGCGGACGAGGTTTGGGTCTGCACCAGCGGTGCCTTGCCCGCGAACATCCGCTCAGGCATCCGCAGGTTGCGCAGTTCCAGCGCTTCCAGTGGCCCGCGCCCCACGGCGGCGCGCATCTGGTAACGGATCGGATAGACCATGTGCGACGGGGCGGAGAGCCGCGCGGCACGTGGTAACAGGGCTTCGGGACTCTCGGCGTCGCTTGTCGGCGCCTTGTCACCCATGCCCGGACGTGGATCCGCCGTGTCGGGAATGGCCTCGAACGTCAACTGGACGGTTGCACTGTCGATGGGCGTCACCCGGGCATGTTCCAGCATGCGCACCCAGGCCCAGACGCCTTCGGTCTCGTAGTTCTTGCTGGTGCCCGCCTTCTCGGTCTGCCATTGCAGCATCGTCCGGGGTACCTGCAGGTTGTTGGCCGGCCACGTCATGGCCTGCCAGGATTCCCGCTGGTTGTAGTAGTGCAGCTTCTGGTTGTCGATGGTCAGCAGCGTGTCGGTCAGGCCGGGCGTCGGAATGGGCTTGAGTTCAAAGCGGTACTGAGGATCGCCCTGCACCAGCAGGTGCGCCGCGATACGCTGCAGCGTGTTGATGAACTTCAGGAAGCCCGGATCGAAGGTCAGTCCTCCCGAGCCACTGCCGACGGGCACCCATTGGTCGCCGCGCAGCGCCAGCACGCCGGCCACTTCCGCCTTGAGGAATGCATGGATCAGGCCACTTTGCGGGCGGATATAGCGCGCCAGTTCAGGCAGGGATGCGTCGTTGGCCGTGTTGGCGAACGGGTAGCGGCTGGCGAAGGCGCGGTTCCACGGCAGCGCGATGGACTGCCGCCACGCCTCGTCAAGACTGGCTTGCGCGGGCTGCAGCACGGCCTGTTCGGCCTGGGCGATCGGGCGCACGAACAGCGTGTCGCCCATGCCGGCCCACTCGGCGCCGAGGCTTGCCGCCATGAGCTGGCCATAGGCACGCGTGTCCGCCAGATCCGATCCCTTGCCCTGGAATAGCGACTGCGCAATCTGCCGCGCCTGCATGTCGGCGTCGGCACTGTTAGTCATCTGCTGCAGGCGCAGGCGCACTGCGGTGATACGGTCCAGATAGCGCTGCAGGCTCAGGTCGCCGTTGCCGCCCCCAGCCTGCCCCGGCTGGCCTGCTAACCGCATGACCGGCCCAAAGGCCGCGCCAAGCGGCCCGGCCGGATCGGGCCTGACCGCCGTTGGAGCCCCGCCCGTCTTGCCCATGATGACCTGGGCCTTGGCCACCAGCGAGTCCGAGAGCGATTCCCTGCGCGCCCCGGCGCCACCCTGATACTCGAGCGCCTTCATCAGCGCGATGACCGGCGACTGCCGCGCATCGGCCAGCAGCTTGAGCTGGTCGACGACGCCAGGCAAGGTCGTGGCCGATTCCCACTGCATCCCGTTCATGAACTGCTGCCAGCGCTCCGCGTAGTCGGCAAAGTAGCGTTCCGTCAGGGCGTGGCGGAAATCGGCCTCCGAATTGCCTGGCGCCTGCTGGGCTGGCTGGGCCTTGCCATCGCTGATCACCCAGTCATTGGCCACGTCCTGCCGCTTCGCGGCCTTCTCGATGGCGGCCTCCACATAACCTTCGTACGCCTGCCGCGTGAAGACGCCCGGCACGACGCCGCCGGCCCGGATCAGCCCACGCGGGTCCGTGCCAGCCGCAAGGGACGCCAGTGTCTGGTCGGGATACTTGCTGCCGGCGCCGTCGAGGATGCTCTGGTAGATCGTATCGACAGCATTGCGCTCGCCGATCACGGCCAGCAACGTCTGCCGCGCGCCGGCCACGAGATCGGGGCGGGCGTCGATGCGCCAGTCAGGATTCGCCTTCAGGTGCTCGGCGTAGAACCGGGCGAATCGTTCGGCCAAGTCTTCCCTGTGTCCCGGCGTGATCCTGGCATCGGTCGACCAATGCTGCGCGAGCTTCTGCGACAGAAAAGCGGCATCCACCCGATCCGGGTGGGCCAGCATCAGGTACGCCCCGAGCGTGTTGCGGCCCTCCAGCGCCCATTTGCTGGTTTCGTCGCTCAGCCCGCTCGTCCGCAACTGGGACAGATCGACCAGCGCGGCCTCGAGGTCATGCACCACCGGCGTGACAAGGATGTCGCGACCGGCCTTCGCGTAAGGCTTCCAGAGTGCAGCCAGCACCTCGGTGTCACGGTTCAGCCCGAAGCGCGTAAAGAGCGGCGCGTGGTGCTCGACGCGGTATTCGTAGCGCTGGATCTGCTGCTGCAGGGTGTCGAGGGCTTTCAGGCGGGCGGTGGGGTGGGGGCTGTTTCGATGTCGTGGACTGCTTGCCGTGCATCCTGGAGATCCCGTTCGTTGCGCAGGCCGGAGATGAGCATGCCGGCGATCCATAGGCAAATTGTCGATAGTACGACCGCGGTAATCACGGTGTTGGCATGGATGCCGACGCGGCGACCCCGATACCGACTGGTATTCGCACCAATCGCCTGCCACGCCAATGTGAGCGTCACGGGTTGCGCCTGAGTCTTGACAGCGGCCGGCTGGCTCGATGCGGCATCGGGCTGCGTGGCCATTTCCTGAGCCCCGTCCAGTGCCTCCGGCACAATCGGCACTGGCACTGGGGTGGCCGGAACTGGGTAAATCGGCGCAAACAGCACGCCGGCCAGCGTCGCGCGGCGCCACTTTGACGCGTGCGAAGCCGCCCAGCTTTCCATGATGCGGGTGCGTTCATCGCTGAAGTAGGACGAGACCCGAGCAAGATACGGCATGCAGAATGGCTCGACGCACCGTTGAATGCCGGCATTGGCCAGGCGATCCTCCAGCGTCTGCAAGGCATTGGCGAAGGTGTCGGAGATCGCATTGGCTTTGCGACGGGGCGAGGCCGGAGCGAAGGCGCCAAGCGCCTCGAAATGTTCCGGGCGCTTGCCCCAGACTTCAACCGTGTGCAGGAACGTTACGGGAGCGGTCCATCCGAGATCGGCCTCGATACCGGACAACGTACGCAGACGCGCGGTCGCGGTTGTCGTGCTTTCATTCGCGCCCACGAGTTGCACCACAGCGTCGACCGGACGGAGACGGCGTAGCCGCCGCAGTTGCTTGCGCCACACCGTTGGATCGATGCCGTCGGGGACGGGTGTACCAGGATCGTGTCTGCGACCTGCAGCACCCCGGCCTGTTTCAGTCCCGGCGCGACGGCATCAAGCTGCGTGTCCTCACCACACACGAGTAGCCACGGCGTCCGATAGCGCCAGCGCCAGCCCTGAAGCATGCGCAGTTCCTCACATAGGTTCTGCAGGCGGGTGTCTCGCTTCAGTCTCTTTATCTGTTTGGCGCCTACTTCTCGGGCAAACAGTCGCTTGGCCACGCCATAGGCACCCACGAGCAAAGCGAAAATGTGCAGCGCCACGACAACAAACAATAGAAGACCAATCCAAATGAGCGCGGATAGCCTTGCCTCCACCGTCGATAGACCGACCGTATCGCCGCTGAACCAGGCCACACCCGCCGAGGCAGCGGCTACTCCCGCCGCCGCAAGAGGCCAACCCCAAATGACTGCGATCTTTGAGCGCGGAGATTCTCCACTCTCGGGTGCCAGGACCTTAAGGTTATTGGTCGGAAGTGTCATGCGGGGAAGCCGTAACGTAGAGAACTGCCGCTTGCGTGCGGTCCATGATGAGTTGCGGACCTTCCATGCCCGACGCAATCGCAGCGGCAATGGAAAGCCAGGGATTGAGAGGGCCGACGTCCCCGACGATGAGATCAGGCCGCCGTTGCGCTTCCGCTTCGGCAAGCTGTTCCAGCGATGCAGCTTTGCACGCCGTGAGCAGTGCGCTATCTTGCCGGCTCTCCACCCTGGTCAGCCATGTGCGCCGGACAGCCGAAGCCCCCGTGCGGCCCCAGATCAATGTCAGCTTGAGAAGGTCGCCAAGCGCATCGGGTTCGCCAACTACGGGCCGATGTAGCAGGCCTGCCACTCGCACAGGCTCAGGCAAACGGTAGGCGCCAGGATTGAGCAGAACGGCGACGCAGCCCTCTGCGCTGCCCATCAGGGGCGCTGAGTCGTGCCATTCCGCGCCAATCACAAGCAATGGCCGTTGGTCGCCGGCATCGAGCCAGGCATCGGCCACCATCAACCCCTGATCTGCGGGCACGACGAGACATTCCAGTGAGGACAAACCAGCCCGCCGCAGCGCTTCGCGAACCTGCTGCACCCGGGTAGGATTGCCGTTGGGACTAGCCAGAATACGCACGGTAGGAGCATGGACAGGTCCATATTGCGACAGCGCGTGCAGACTTGAAAGAAGCGGCTCGAGTGCCTTGACGACTTTGAGCGTGATCGTTGCAACCCGTTCGGCCTTTTGAGGCAAGGCTTCTGCAATCTCCTGTGGATGCACAGGAAGTTCGGTGTTTTCCGGCACGGAGATGGACGTGAAAGTCTCTTCGGCAAACCGATTGTGTGTGATCACGCCTGCGCCGCTACGCGGCGCTTGCGAAATCAAAATTGGTCTTCCGGCGCTCATCACCGCGGAGAGATCTTCGTCGCCCAATGGTAGGCAGTATCCAACGCCTAACAACTGCAGTGGTCGCTGCGCCTGTTCCACGCTTTCTGCGAGCCATTTCCTTCGAATCTGATTGCGAAAGAACGCACGTAGCCAAAGCGCCTCGAATCCCCCCTATCGATACCCAGCAGAATGGCAAACATGAGGGTCGGAATACCCAAAACGTAAAACCAGAATTTCGGGTCACCCGCTGGCGCGCCTTTGGACCGGAGTCCCCACACAATGAGCACGCTCACCGCACAACAAATTAGCCATATGCCGAGCCATGGGAGCAGACGTGGACCATGCGCCGGATAGGGGCTGGCTCTGCCGGCTGGCGTCAGATCAATCGGCATGCGCTAGCCAATGTGGACCCACACAGTGCTGCGCTGCCTTTGCGGGCGACGGTGCGGCACATGACGTGGTACGACCGCCCGTAAAATGACAGTCGCGACCGACGTCATCGCCGTCCAGAAAAGGATGTTCGCTCGGCTTGTTCGTTTTGCATTCCTGCAAAACGATCTTGAATTCGTGGGCCGCATCAAAGGACTTCGATTTTCTCCCCGTGATATCTATTAATGACTGGCCGAGCCTCGTGTTCGCTATGAGATATTTTCCATCTTCGCTAAATGCGATTGCGACCACGCCGCTACCGTAAGTTTCCTTGAAGATTGCGTGCAACCCATTTTTCAACGAATATATGGTCAGCCGCGTTGCTTGGGGATGATCAACGTTGGCATCAAGGGGCAGTCCATATACCGCGAGAATGGAGTTATCGAGACTAAATAGCCCTCCGTCCAATTGGTGATCGATTTCCACGCTGCCAACGGGTCGCGGTTCTCGGCTAACAAGCATGGATGAGGCGGTTTTATTTTCTGCCAAATAGGAATCTAAGCAGGACGTGATGCGAGTGTTAGCTATCGAATAACCCGAGGCGAATAATAATAGCGCACATAAAACTGCTTTCATGTTTGATCTCCGAGTATTAGATATGCAAGCCGCGTTTCCTCCCAGCGTCGGGTTAGGCTTGATACGTCGTTGGGATTTACGCGACTTGTCACTGTCTCCGAGGCTGACTTTGTAACCCTAGATCGGCCGCTTTGCCTACCTGATAACGTGCGCAGAAGAATCCGGCCGTGTCGACACATGTATATGGATCATTGCCCGCCAACTCTGGATTGGGGATATTTGGTCCAGGTTTGCCCGTTTTAAACCATGCGGGATCATAATCTTCGGCATTGAGCCACCCTCGATACTTCCAATACTCGCTATAGTTATATTTTCCGGTAAGCTGCTTGAATCCGCGGCCACGAAACTTTGCGCCGTCGCCAGGATCTGTATTTGCAAGGGCGGGGTTGGCCTGATATCGGCTGAAGTAGGTGACGAAGTCCTCCGGGGAATTCATATATCCGCCTACCTCGCGCGCAATCGACATATGATTGGTTTTGATTGCCTCGCCCAGCCGGATAGTGCACTCTCGAACGGCCATCATATAAAACGATTCAATTGCGCATTGCCCAAAAAAATGAGAGGATCGGGCCGCGTCATTGAAAGCATACTTGCGCAGCACATTGTTTATGTGAAGCCTATACAGGTTTTTATATTCCGATCCCGTCTTGGACATATATTTGTAGTGTCGTTCCGCGTAAATCTGAGCGAGCTCCATTTCGCTCAACCAGCCGCACTTGCGGAAATGTTCGATGAACGCCAGGGGATGAAAGAACCAGAGCGCCTCCCCAGTGGGCAACCCGGTACTGTCCCAAAACTGTAACGACTTCAGGAAATTAATGAACTTCGCATAACCGGCTTCTTTACCGTGATAAAACTCGCCGGGATTTTTCAGGCCCCCGTAGCGCGCTTCGTTCGTTGAACTGTCCCACTGGCTCGGCACCTCGCACACGAAGCCTCGCAACTGCTCGCGAATGCTGTTATTCGACCCGATGTAGCGCGCGAGGACATCCGCCTTTTCATACGCCGCCGTGAGCTCCGCTTCCTGCGGGCTTTGCCGTGCCGTTGCGTCTTTCAGAATCTTCTTCAGAGCGTCGATGTCACACAGCCCGTCGTTACCGAACGGTCCACTGCCTTCGCTGATCTTTTGCCACCCTTGAAGAATGGGAAATCCGCGTCTGAGAGTTTCAGAACAGACGGATGGTTGACATCCACGTAGCCCTGCTGCCCTGGGGCAAATGCGATCCGCATCCACGTTGAACATGGGTTGGCCGGGGCGGCGCGCCGCTGGGCGCTGCAGACAGTGTGGCAGGTGTGGAGAGGATGCGACCGAACCGCAACAGTTCATAGCCATCGCTTGGGCACGCCGGATACAGGCGACTTGCGCGCTTGTACAGGTCATACTCATAGCCGGACTCGACGATGGGTTGCTCGGTAAGTTCCTCTCGTCTGCCCTCGCCGGCATCGCGCCAAACGCGGGTGTATTTGTTTCCTTTGTGAAACCACGCTTCCGCATATAGCGTATCCGCGTTCGCACCCGCACGTAACTCGTCAAAATCAATGCCGGAGATCTTGTGCTTTCCATCCTTGGCTCGCAATGCGCCAGGGGGCAAGGCAACAAACGTGGTGCGAGGGGGAATCACATAGTAGCTATGACCCCAATAATCGGCTCCGGTAGGTGTCGTCACCGGCTTCTTGCCTAATTGTGTCTGTCCGAAGTAGGCGTCGAAGTCCTTCTTCGTCATGAATATCTCGAAGTGCAGGTGCTTTTGGCCGTGACATTGACCTACCCAGCCAAGCACTTGCTTGCGAAGCACTTTCTGGCCGGGTGCCCCCTGCTGGGCTGAGGGAACTTGCGAAGGGTCTGCTCCGGCTTGAGGCATTCGGAGGAACTCGGGCAGGCGCTTCACATCGGCGCCGATCGATTGGTAGCCTGCCAACTCGAGCAGGTGCATGTACAGGGAATAGAAGGTCAGCGTGCGTCCTTCACCGGTCTCCGTGGTGTGCCTGAGGAGGACGAAGCCCGCGTTGCTGTCCGGACGGCCGCCTCCGCCGACGTAGGCATGCTGGCATACCCGATATGCCACGACTTCACCATCGGCTATCGCGTGAACAACGCTGTCCTTGGTCCTGGCAAGGTGAACACCGCAATGCCAGCGACGATCGAACGCCACGGGATAGATTCCGTGCGCAAGTGCCAATTTGTTAACCGCCGCCATCATCGGATCGACTTCAGATGGCGTGATGGCACTCCGGCCAGCACTTGGAAGGAAGGGAGGGCTGATGATCATGGCTTAGCGCGAGAGGGATAGTGATCGACGATCTCGAGGTCGGACGTTGGAAGAATGGGCAACGGGGTGGCTACGATATTGGGCCCCTCGAAAACAAACGACGCAGCCTTGACCCGGAAATCTCCGGAACAGCTGATTTCAACGCTTCCATTTTCGATCGTTACACAGGCTCCGCCGCTGGAAACTACAGTCTTTGTCTTTCCAGTAATACGTACCTCATCGCTGGCGCTTGCGAGGTCCAGCCGTTTATCTGCGTAAAGGTCCAGGCCGTCGTTCTGCGCCTGGATCTCGACCTTTCCCATGGCTGCGAACATCTTGATGCCAAGCTTGTGGGCACACAGCGAAATCAGATCGCCTGCTGCCAAGGTGATACGCCTGAGGGCGCTAACGTCAGCGCTCCCGCCGGCAACGGTCGATATGTTCTTCCCTGCCGCCAGTTGGATCGTGCGTTCCGACGCGACTCCGATAGACGCCGGAGCGCTGGCCAATAGGCCGGGTGCCGACAACTTGTGCAGATCGCGGTTCGCCTGCTGCTGCGCGTCGATATCAGCAGGTTCGGCCTTGGCCTGCCGAGTGGAAGCCGCCAAGGACCTGGCAAGACTCAGTGCGCGCTCCAACTCCGCAATTGTTTCCTGCATGTCGAGCTGCTGCCCGGCGGCCCCTTGCTGGTCGTAGGCGGTGATGTACATTCCCTTGCCGGCCCGCAAGGCCCCCCACCCCGACGTCCGCAACTCAAATCCCTCACCACGCTTCTTCTTCTTTCCATCGACCAGATACCCCAGGTTCAGCTGGCTCTTCCCGCCATACTCCGTCGACAGCTTGACGCCTTCCTGCCCTTCCCAGTCCTCGAACCGCAGCTTGTTGTTGGCCTGGGTGCGGATGACGTTGCGCGACAGCCAGCGGTCTTGGCTGGTGATCAGATCCTCGTGCTGGCTGTGATGGTGGGCGTGCGCGATATAGGGCTTGTTCGGGTCGCCGTCGCGGAAGGCGATGGCGACCTCGGTGCCGTCGATCAGCGGGAAGTGGAAACCTGTCTGGCGGGCGCCGGCGAACGGCTTGGCCAGGCGCATCGGCACGCTCTCGCCGCCTTTGGGCCAGGTGTCGAAGTCCAGGTCCAGCCGCACGACGTACAGGCCTTGCTGGGTCAGGTAGGCGTACTTGTAGGCACCGGGCGACGTGATCCGTCCGCTGAGCGTCCCGGCGATGCGCGGCCACTTGCTTTCGTCGATCGGTAGCCGGAAGCGGCGGTCCGAAGGAATGGCTTTGTAGGTATTGCGGTAGGTTTGATCGCGTCCGCCGGAGTGCGTGACCTCCGTGACCACCTGGCCGTTTGGGGCATCGGGCAGCGTGAGGTCCAGGCGCAGGATGCGCGCCGGTCGCAGGTCCAGGACGTTGCTCTGGCCTTCGTAGACCAACTGTGCGGCCAGCGCCGCCTCGTGGCGCAGCTGCGCTTCCCGTTTGGCACCGGCCACGTCCAGGTGATGGGTTCCATAGACGTAAGGCTGGCCGTAGTTGCCTTTCTCCTTGCGGGCGACGTTGGCTTCGCCCGACTTGCGCTCGTAGGAATCGGCGGGGTTGTAGTCAGCCGTCCGGAACGACTCGGGCACGGTGTGCACGTGCGTCTGGATGCCAGACACCGTCTCGACGCCTGATTCCAGGCCAGCCGTTTCCCGGTAGGGCACGCGCAATTCCGGCTGGTAGATGTAGTGGTCGATGTCGTCGGATACCTGAAAGACATCGCCGAAGATCGTGCCGAACCGGCCGGGCAGGAAGTAGCTGTACAGCCCCTCCTGCTCCATGAGCAGCCGGATGAAGTCCCAGTCCGACATCTGATACTGCAGTCGGAAGTCGTGCGCGGGATACTGGCGCCGGACCTTGAAGGAGAACTGGTGTCCTTCCAGCCCGTGGCGGCGCAGGATGGCTTCGATGATTTGCGGTGCTGTTTTCTTCTGGTAGACGCGGCTTGCCCTGGTCAGCGCGAGCAGTGCGACCCTGGGCCGTATTTCGATCTCGTAGGCGCAGAAGTCGCGGGTCTGCCGGGTCTTCGACAAACGGAAGATGCAGCCCGAGAACTGGCGCGGCTCCGATCCGTCGCCCGGATCGATCGAGAATGTGGCGTCGTGGCGCAGGTACTCCATCCGGTCCAACTCTGTCGGATGGGTGAGTTTGACCTTGACGCTGTAGGGCTCGCCGAGGCGCTCCACGGCCTCGAATGACACCACGGACAGGCCGGCCGCGCTGGGGGCGCCGAGCACTTCCAGGTGGTAGGCCTGACGGCCAGTCACGGCCCCTGGCAGCGCACTTCCGATTGCCTTCCGTCCATCCACGACACCAGCCATTGTTCCTCGCTCCGTTGCCAGCGTGCCCCGAATTGGCAAGCAAGGCCGCCGCATCCGACGCGACGGCCACGTTGCTGTGCGGCGCAAGTTACGCGGTTTTTTTTCGGCTGAGAACCGTAAAGGCGGTAGTCGATAACGGAGGTCAAGAAAACTGAGAAATCAGGTTTCTGCGATATACGCGGATGTCCCTGTGCTGGTAGAAATCGCCGTGGTCACCGTGCCGGACCGTCTCACATGGACAGGGCGGGCGCGATATCAACGACGTTTTCTTTGGAAAAAAGGGAATTACACATGTCGGAGAGCTTCCAGAATGAAGTCCCCAAGGCGCGGGTCAATATCAAGCTGGACCTGCATACAGGCGGCGCACAGAAGAAGGTCGAACTGCCGCTCAAGCTGCTGGTGATGGGCGACTACAGCAATGGGCAGGAGACGCGTGCACTGGCCGAGCGCCAGAAGGTGTCGGTCAACAAGAACAATTTCAACGCCGTTCTTGCCGACTACAACCCCAAGGCACGGATAGCGGTCGAGAACACGCTGGCTGGCGATGGCTCGGAACTGCCGGTCGATCTGGATTTCACGTCTATGGACGACTTCAAGCCGGAAATGGTAGCCAGTCGCGTGCCCGAGCTGCGTGCGCTGATGGCTGCGCGCAATCTGCTGCGCGATCTCAAGTCAAACCTGCTTGACAACGCGATGTTCCGCCGCGAGCTGGAGAAGATTCTCAAGGATCCGGCCCTGTCCGAGCGTCTGCGTGCCGATCTGCAGCAGATCGGTGAAACCGCTCCGTCTGTCCAGTAACCCGGCTTCCAGAGAGACCAACCATGGCCAATCAAGAAATTTCCACGCGCGCTGACGCAAGCGCCGATACCGTTGTCCTGGACACGCCGGGCAAGAGCGTCTACGAATCCCTGTGCGAGAAGATCAATTTGACGCCGGTCAAGATGACGCGGCCTGTCGAATCGTTCCAGAGTGCCGACACGCTGTCGGAATCGTCGCTCGATGAGCGGGTGACGCAGGCGATAAGCGTCTTCCTGAAGATGATTCAGGATTCGTCGCAGCAGGTCGACCGGCTCGACAAGAGCCTTCTGGACTTTCACATCGCGCACCTGGACGAGCAGATCAGTCGCCAACTCGATGCGATCATGCATCACGAGACGTTCCAGGAAATCGAATCCGCCTGGCGCGGCCTGAAATTCCTGGTCGATCGGACCGATTTTCGCAACAACGTCAAGATCGAGGTGCTGGACGTCTCGAAGGAAGCGCTGCGCCAGGACTTCGATGACACGCCCGAGGTGATCCAGAGCGGGCTGTACCTCCACACCTATATCCGGGAATACGACACCCCGGGCGGCGAGCCGATTGGCTCGATCATCTCGAACTATGCGTTCGACCGCAGCCCGCAGGATATTGCGCTGCTGCGCAATATCTCCAAGGTGTCCGCCGCGGCACACATGCCATTCGTGGGTTCGGTATCGCCGAAGTTCTTCGGCAAGGAATCCATGGACGAAGTGGCCAGTATTCGTGATATCGGCAATTACTTTGATCGTGCCGAGTACATGAAGTGGAAAAGCTTCCGCGAATCGGACGACGCCCGCTATATCGGGCTGACGTTGCCGCGGTTCCTGGCGCGTCTTCCCTATGGCCCGGAAACCGTGCCGGTGCGGGCCTTCAACTATGCCGAGGCCGTCAAGGGGCCGGACCACAACCGCTATCTGTGGGCCAATGCATCGTTCGCCTTCGCCGCGAACATGGTGCAGAGCTTTATCAAGAACGGGTGGTGCGTGCAGATTCGCGGGCCGCAGGCCGGCGGCCTGGTCGAAGACCTGCCGATTCACCTGTATGACCTCGGTACCGGCAACCAGGCGAAGATTCCGACGGAGGTTTTGATCCCGGAGACTCGCGAATTCGAGTTTGCCAACCTGGGCTTCATCCCGCTCTCCTACTACAAGAACCATGACTTCGCGTGCTTCTTCTCGGCGCATTCAGCGCAGAAGCCGACGCTTTACGACACGACCGAGGCCACGGCCAACAGCCGCGTCAATGCGCGGCTGCCGTACATCTTCCTGCTGTCGCGTATAGCTCACTACCTGAAGCTGATCCAGCGCGAGAACATTGGCACCACGAAGGACCGTCGCGTCCTGGAACTGGAACTCAACACCTGGATCAAGACGCTTGTCACGGAAATGACCGATCCGGGGGACGAACTGCAGGCGTCGCACCCGCTGCGGGAAGCCAGGGTGATCGTCGAAGACATCGAGGACAACCCTGGCTTCTTCCGCGTGAAGCTTTTTATCGTGCCGCATTTCCAGATCGAGGGGATGGATATCAATCTGTCACTGGTCTCGCAGATGCCCAAGGCAAAAAGCTGAGTTTCGTATCCCTCTGTCATGCCGCGCGGTGGGCAGCCCCCCGCGCGGCCGGCACTGGTCTCTTAGTGACAACGCGCGCCAGAAGCGCCGCTCTCGATCGCCATGAAGATTTCAAGACCACTGTGGGCGCAGGGCATTTTCATGACCCCGCAGCATTTCCAGCAGCAGGCGCTGTGGGAGCGCTACTCGGACGAAATCGTCGCGAGAATCTCCAGTCCTGAACCGTGGGGAGTGATACGGGTTGCGCCAGACCCGCAGGCGCTCTCCATTGGCCGCTTTGCCATGGATATCCTGAAGGTGCGGCTGCCGGATGGCACCCTTATCGATACGGAGACGTCCGACCGGACGCCTGCCGCGCGAGACCTGGCGGATGTCCCGCCGAACGTCGATAGCGCGATTGTCCTGGTTGGCCTGCCGCTGGTGGACGCGCAGGGCGGAAACTGCGTGGAGGACGGAGAGCGGCCGGCGCGGCCGCGCCGGTTCGTGCGGGAATACGTCTCGGTAGCGGACTTGCATGGGGAGGGCCGGGAGGAAGTCAGCGTCGAGCGACACGCATTGGCGCTGCTTTTCGATTTCGAGGAGCGAGGCGACTACGTGACGTGTCCGATCGCCCGGCTGGTTCGCACCCCGCAGGGCATCGAACTTGATGCGGCGTTCGTGCCGCCATGTCTGTTCCTGTCGGCCAGCGAGCGTCTGACCGAGCGGATGAAGCGGCTTTCGGAGATTCTCTCCGCCAAGAGCGGGAGTCTCGCCGTCCGCCGCCGCGAGCGGTCTGACCAGATTGCAGACTTCGCCGTGGCCGATGTGGCGTTGTTCTGGCTCCTGCACAGCGTCAACAGCAATTGGCCTGAACTGGCCCGGCTGTGTGCGGCGCCCCGGCAGCACCCGGAACGCTTCTACACGGTGCTCGCTCGCCTGGCCGGTGCGCTTCTGACGTTCTCGACGACTGAATCGCTGAAGGCCATTCCTGCTTACGATCACCTGACCCCCGAGCCTGTATTTGCGGAACTGGAATCACTGATTCGCACGCTGCTCGACACGGTCATTCCGTCGCGCGTGATCCCGGTGGCGCTGGAGCGCGTTCGACCCACTGTCTGGGTTGGCAAGATTCATGATGAGCGGCTGGTCGAGGGTGCCGACTATTACCTGTCGGTCCAGGCGGGGTTGCCTGCCCATGCGCTGCTGGAGCAGTTGCCACGCCTGTGCAAGGCAGGGGCGCCGGACGAGGTCGAACAGATCGTCAACTCGGCGCTGCCCGGCATCCCGCTGCGCACCATGTCGCGTCTGCCTGCGGCCATTCCGGTGCGCATCGAGAACCTTTATTTCGCGTTGGATAGCGCCCATCCGGCCTTCGCACGCATGCTGGCAGCCCGGACCTGCCAGTTCTACGTGCCGGCGTCGGTGCCGGACGTCTCCCTTGAACTCTTCGCGGTACTGCCAGCATGACCACGCTCACCATGATTCTGCCACTCGCCTTGCGCGACACGGCCTTGACGGTCACCGAACTGAATGATGAAGCGACACCATCGGACACCTTCGCGTCCTTCCGGAAAAATGCCACGAGCTCCTGGATCGTCTGCGCGACGAGTTTCGTTCGGCGGGGCATTCCGAAGCAATCGTGGAGGACGCGGCCTACGCACAGTGCGCGCTGCTGGATGAAGTGGCCCTGAACCGGCTGCAAGCCGAGGATCGTGACGCATGGGAGCGCGAGCCGCTGCAGGTCAAGGAGTTCCAGAGCCATCACGCCGGAGAAGAGCTGATCGCTCGTATCGAACGTCGGCTGGCGGAGTCGCAACCCGTGGTACCACTGCTGGTGGTCTTCTACGTGGTGCTGGGACTCGGATTCCAGGGAAAGTTTGCGCTGGAGGGCGCCAGCGCCCGGGACACGCTGGTACGCGCCATCGACGAGCGCCTGGAGCGCGCAGGCGTACAGAAGGCATCCGGGCCGATCATCGTCACCGCCAGCACGACACGCGGCCTTCGCCAGCTTTCGCCATCAGGGTGGGTCGCGATTGCCCTGGCTGGAGCAGGTCTTGTCTATGTTGCGCTGGACCGGTGGCTGGCCGCATCGATCGCGCAACTCGCCAGCTGAAAGGGTGCTAGTGACTGGATATCCCTATCGCGCACTGTTCAGTTGGATCGCGGTGCTCGCCCTCGCATGGCTGGCGCTAAGTTCACCGTGGTCCGCTGGCTGGAATCTGCTGCTCGCCGGGTTCGTGGCCGTTCTGGCGGGGGCGGCGATTGTCATGGCAACACGGCGGACGCGGGCATGTCGCCACGCTTCGCAGGCGGTGCTATCCGCCATCGATGCCTCCCTCGATGCCTTGCCCGGGCACATTCGTCGCAACACACCGATGGTGCTGACCGTAGGCGGCACAGACGGCGCCCTGTCCAACGTCTTTGGCGACGCACTGGCAAAAACCGCTGACGGCGCGATCTGGGTCCGCGTTGACGAGCCGAATCGACTGGCGTACGTGGCCGACGCTCTCAAGCGATGGCGTGAGGGGCAAGGCCCGGATGCCGTTGCGTGTCTGATTTCGGCCGATCAGGCGCACGATGCCGCCGCGCTTTCTGCCGCCCTCGGGAACTGGCGTTCGGCCATTGGCGCAGCCAGCCGTGCCGTTGGCTATTCGCTGCCGGTTTGCGTGGCGGTCTTTATCGAGGAAGCTGGCGGGCCTCCTGACGAATGCCCATGGTTCGGGGCCTCTGGCGCGGTTCCACCCGGCACCAGGCTGTCCGGCCAGCTGGCGGAGCGGCTGGCGCAATATCCATGGGTCGCCATGCCCGCTGACAGAGTGGCACGGATGCACCGTGCCGCCCGCCTCGATGCACTGGTGCGGTGGGCTGCCATGGCCGTCTTGCCGGTGCTGGCGGACGACGATGAAGGCAGGCGAGGCGCCGGACAACCCGTATGGCTTGCGGCATTTGGCGTGGTGGCGACAGCGGGCGTGCCGGTGGCCGACTCGCTCTACGCGCAGTTCGTGGCGAAGACGACTGGCCTGGCGCCTGTCGCAGGGGAAGGCAGGCGAGCCCCATATCCGCTGCCGGAACCGCTCGTCCGAGGCATTGCCATGCAGCCCGTACGCCGTGTCCTGCCTCGCGCGCTGGCCCACGGCTTTGCGTGGCTGGCGCTGGCAACCTGCGCAGCTGCAGCGGCATCGGCCTGGCAAAACCGTGAACTGGTGGCTCGCGTGACGGGTGACATGAACCGCTACCGCGCGATAAGTTCGGACCATGACGCCGCACGGGTAGACGCGCTGCTCGTGCTCAAGCGTGACCGCGACGAACTCGAACGGTACCGGCGCAATGGGGTGCCACCACGGCTCGGCCTGGGATTCTATCGGGGAGGCATGCTGCAGGGTCCGCTAGACAGCCTGATCGCCTCGTACCAGCCACCGGCGCCGCCTCCTTCCACGATCGAACTGAACAGCCTCTCGCTGTTCCGAAGCGGTAGCGCGGTGCTGAACCCCGGCTCCAATCGTGCGCTGATTGCGGCGCTGGAAATGATAAAGGCCCATCCTGACAAACGTGTGCTGGTTGCCGGGCATACGGATTCCATCGGTCGCCCGCGGTCCAACCTCAGGCTGTCCGAAGCGCGCGCGGCCTCGGTGCGTGACTGGCTTGCCGACGCGGCTGGCTTGCCCGTCACGCATTTTGCGATCCAGGGCTATGGCGACACCCGCCCAAAGACTTCGAACGATACGGAGGAAGGGCGAGCGGCCAACCGCCGTGTCGAGATCACCCTTGTCCCCGATTGCCGCGATGACCGTCGCGGCGCTCAGGCAACTTCGGGCCAACCGGCCTGTTCATTCCAGCAATAGGAGCAAGCAATGGCAATTCCCGCATACATGTGGATCAAGGACGATGGCGGCGCCGACATCAAGGGTTCGGTCACCGTCTCGGGGCGTGAAGGCAGCGTCGAAGTCGTGGCGTTCGAGCACGCCGTCAACATTCCCACCGACTCGAACACCGGCAAGTTGACTGGCACCCGTGTGCACAAGCCGATCACCTTTACCAAGGAAACCGATGCCTCGACGCCCTACCTGTACAAGGCGGTCACCAGCGGGCAGACCCTGAAGTCGATCGAGATCAAGTGGTACAAGATCGACGATTCCGGCAAGGAGAAGGAGTACTTCAACACCCGGCTGGATAACGTCAAGGTCGTAGGCGTGACGCCGAAAATGCTCGACATCAAGAACCCGGCGTTCGAAAAGCACAATCACCTCGAGGACGTCGAGTTGCGCTACGAGAAGATCACCTGGTCCTACAAGGACGGCAACATCATCCACGCCGATAGCTGGACCGAGCGCTCGTAAGCACGCCATGCCGGTGCCTCGCACCGGCAGCGTACAGGCGCGGCCGAGGCATCCCGGCCGCGCATCTTCATCTTCTCCGGCCGCCTTGTCATGACCATCCGAGACTATTCGCCCTTTCTGCGTCGCCTCAACGAGCATTGCGCCAGCGCCCTGGCAGAAGCCGCCGGCTTGTGTGAAACGCGGGCCCACCGGGATATCGAGGTCGAGCACTGGCTGATCAAGCTGCTGGAACGCGGGGAGGGCGACCTGTTGGCCATCCTTCGGCGCTACGATCTGGATGTGGACGCCGTGTGGAACGGGCTGCTGACCGCCATCGACCGCCTGCCGCGTGACCTGCGCGGCAAGCCGGGGATATCCTCGCGTCTCGGACAATGGCTGGAGGCCGCATGGCTCAAGGCATCGCTGACCGAAGGCGCGCAATCCATTCGTTCGGCCCACCTGCTGGCCGCGCTGGCTGACACGCCGACGCTGCTGCGTGCGCCGGACGCATGGCCGCTGCTGAGCATTTCGGCGGCACAGATCGAGCGGCTGGTCCCGGAACTGGACACAGTTTCCACCGAGGCGCATCTTCCGGGCGGTCTGGCGGGTGCCCAAATGCCGGCTCCGCAGCAAGTGGCATTGGCGAACGCGCGCAGCTTGCCGGGACAGGCTGATACCGCCGCGCTGGCACGGTTCACAACCGACATCACCCAGAAAGCGCGGGACGGCAAGATCGATCCCATCTTCGGCCGCGATGTCGAGATCCGCCAGATGGTCGATATCCTGGCACGCCGCCGGAAGAACAATCCGATCCTCGTGGGTGACCCCGGCGTCGGCAAGACTGCGCTGGTCGAGGGGCTGGCGCTCAGAATTGCTGCCGGTGATGTGCCTGCCGTGATGCGGGACGTGTCCGTTCTCACGCTGGATCTCGGGCTGTTGCAGGCCGGGGCGGGCGTAAAGGGCGAGTTCGAACAGCGCCTCAAGAACGTCATCGAGGCGGTGCAGCAGTCGCCGACGCCAATCCTGCTCTTCATTGACGAGGCCCACACGCTGATCGGCGCGGGCAACCAGGCCGGCGGCGCGGATGCCGCCAATCTGCTCAAGCCGGCGCTTGCGCGCGGCGAATTGCGTACGATCGCCGCCACCACATGGTCCGAGTACAAGCGGTACTTCGAACGGGACGCGGCACTGGAGCGGCGTTTCCAGATGGTCAAGGTCGATGAGCCTGACGACGAGAATGCCTGCCTGATGCTGCGCGGGCTCAAGGCGCGATACGCGCAGCACCACGGCGTGCACATCACCGATGCCGCCGTGGCGGCGGCGGTCCGTCTGTCGCGGCGCTATCTGACGGGGCGCCAGCTGCCCGACAAGGCTGTCGACCTGATCGACACGGCGGCTGCCCGCGTGCGGATGAGCCAGGAATCGACGCCCGTTGCCATCGCTGCCTGCGAGGCCGCGCGCGCCGCGCTCGAAGTGGAACGCGCGGCGTTGCGGCAGGATCGCGGCGCCATGGGCACCAGTGATACCGAGCGCCTGACGGATATTGCATCGCAACTCGCGGAACTGGCCACAGAGCGCGAACGGCTTGAGCTGGCGTTCTCCGAGCAGAAGGATGCAGCCAACACGCTCATGTCGCTGCGCCAATACTGGCAAGCGGCGCCGGACGACACGGCGCGGGCAGACCTGGAGCCGGCCATCGCCGCCACGCGTGAAGCGCTGACGCTGCCGGGCCAGACAGCGCTGGTCCATGCCGAAGTGGGCGAAGGCGCCATCGCCCAGGTTATTGCCGACTGGACCGGGGTGCCGGTCGACAGCCTGCTGGCCAATGAACGCGCGACGCTGCTTGAACTGGAATCGCGCCTCGGGAAGATCGTCGTGGGCCAGGATGACGCGCTGGCGGCGCTTGGCAAGAAGCTGCGCGCGTCGAAGGCCGGGTTGACATCGGCCGAAGCCCCGTTGGGCGTTTTCCTGCTGGTGGGGCCTTCCGGCGTGGGCAAGACCGAGACGGCGCGCGCGTTGGCGGACCTGATGTTTGGCGGCGAACGGTCGCTCGTCACCATCAACCTGTCCGAATACCAGGAAGCTCATACGGTGTCGCAACTGAAGGGGTCGCCCCCGGGCTATGTCGGTTATGGCGAAGGCGGCATCCTGACCGAAGCGGTGCGCCAGCGGCCCTACAGCGTAGTGTTGCTCGATGAGGTGGAAAAGGCGCACCGCGATGTGCTGAACCTGTTCTACCAGGTGTTCGATCGCGGCTTCATGCGCGATGGCGAAGGCCGCCTGATCGATTTCCGCAACACGGTCATCGTGATGACGTCGAATCTCGGCAGCGACGCCATCCTGGCGACCAGTCAGGCGGTGGCGGAGGCGGGTGGCGAGGTCACCACCGGCATGCTGATGGAAGCCATCCGGCCAACGCTGGTGGATCATTTCCAGCCCGCCTTGCTCGCCCGCTTCCAGACGGTTGTGTACCGGCCGCTTGCCGCCGACGCCATGGCGACGATTGTCCGCATGAAGCTCGCGAAGGTGGCGGGGCGCATCGAGCGCCGGTTTGGCGTGCCGTTGCTGTGCAACGATGCGCTGGTGGCCGAACTGGTTGGGGCCTGCCTGCTGCCGGATGCCGGTGCGCGCAACGTCGACAGCCTGCTCGATCAGCAGATCCTGCCGGTGCTGTCACGGGAATTGCTGGTGCGCGCCGGCGACGGGCAGCGCCTGTCGTCGATCCGGCTGGCTTTCTCCGAAGGCGACGGCATCGGCGTGGAGTTCGACGATCGGGTCGACGCCGTGGAGCAAGAATGATGCGCGGCGGGCCGGGTCTCTTCGAGCTGGTGACGGGATGTTTTGCGAACGGCGTGGGAGTCGACGAGTTCGATCCGGCCACGCAAACCTTCCTGTCGGTGCAGGACAACATCCAGCGGATCCTGAACAGCCGCCGGGGTGGGCTCGCGCATCTGCCTGACTACGGGCTCGGTGACCTGTCACGTATCTATCGGCACCTGCCCGCGTCCGCGCACACCCTCAAGCGCGAGATCGAGACCACGCTGTTGCGCTACGAGCCGCGCCTGAAGGCCATCGACATCGTGATCGAGGATACCGAACCCGGAATGCTGCTCAGCTTCACCATGACCTGCCACCTGCATCGGGCCGGGCTCGTCCGTTTTGGTACGCACTTCACCCCGGATAGCAAGACGCGGCTCAAGCTGCTTGGGGCGGGGCAGGATCGTTGCTAGCCGGTGTCACGGCTGTTCTTCAGCCAACGGCGCCTTTTCGGCGGCGGGCAGGCAGAACCCGAATACGGCGCCCTTTGGACGGTTCTGCCACGCCTGCAGCTGGCCGCCATGGGCTTCCAGGATGGTGCGGCAGATCGACAGCCCCATGCCCATGCCTTCGGGCTTGGTCGTGTAGAACGCGTCGAACAGATGGTCCGGATCGTCGGGCAGGCCGCTTCCGACGTCATGCACGGTCACCAGCACCTCGCCCGTCGGGCTGAGGGCTGTCCGCACCGTCAACTCGCGCGCATGGGCGTCGATGTCCTGCATGGCCTCGATGGCATTGACCGCCAGGTTCAGGAATACCTGCTGCAGTTGGACCTTGTCGGCCAGCACCGCAGGCAGCGTTGCAGCCAGTTCCGTCTTGAGCATGACCCGGTGGCGGGTCAGCTCGCCGGCGAGAAGCGGCAGCGTCTCGGCGACCATCTCGTTAAGATCGATCCGCTGCGCCTGTGGACCGGTCTTGCGCAACATCGCCCGCATGCCAACGATGACGTTCCGGGCACGCTGGCCCTGCTGGACGATGCTGTGCAGCGACTCCACCGCCTCTTCGACGTTCGGCTTCTCGCGCTTGAGCCAGCGAAGCGCGACGTTTGCCTCGATGGTCAGGGCTGCGATGGGCTGGCTGACTTCGTGAGCGATCGATGCCGTCAACGCGCTCAGCGTCATGACGCGGCTGACGTGAGCCAGTTCGGCCTGGACGCGGTGCAGCGCTTCGTCGGCCGCCCGGCGCTGTTCGCCAAGCCGGCTGTTCTCGATGGCCCCGGCCGCCTGGAACGCCAGCAGCTTGATGACCTCGATCCGCGCCGGCACGAAGGCGCCCGGCGCCAGCGCGTTCTCCAGATAGAGCACACCCGTCAGCTTGCCCCGGTTTAGCAGCGGCAGGCACAGCATCGATCGCGCCCGCCGCCGGCGCACGTAAGCGTCCGCCGAGAAGGATGGCTGGGCTGCGGCATCGTCGATCACCACGTGCTCATGGCATTCCAGCACATGCCTGACGATGGATAGCGGCATGTCGGCCGCATCGAGCGGCCGGTCGGCCAGGGTCACCACCGTGGTGTCGTCCCGCACGGCCGCCTCCGCCGCCACGCGGTGCTCGGCGCCTTGCGGCAGGATCAGCAGCCCGCGCGAGGCGCCGGCGTGGGCCAGCGCCGTCCGCATCAACGTGGCCAGCAGGCGGTCCAGCCGGGTCTCGCCCGAGACCGCCTCCGAGATCGCCATCACCGTGGCCAGGTCCAGGTGCTGCAGCGGCGCGCCGATGGTGCCCATCAACGGCGCCGAAGCCGGAGCGGCGTTGGCATCGGCGGCCAGTGCCGGATATCGCTTGTCCAGCTGCCAGACCTTCGCGTCGGCACCCCAGTGCAGGTAGCCATGGCGGGCCTGCCGCAGGTAGACCAGTGCCACGGTGTCCAGCCGGCGGCTCATGTAGAAGCGCGCCGCGAGTTCATTGGTCAGGGCCTGCATATGGATCAGGTCGCTGTCCCGCGCCGCTGCGATGGCCGATTCGTAGCTGCGCATCGCGTCGGTGTCGCGTCCTTCGAGCCGGGCAATCTCCGCCTCCACCAGCAAGGCGCGGTGCGCGAACGTGGCGGGGCAACGTCGTGCCCATTGGGCCAGTTGTCGATGGTGGCCGGCCAGCACGGGAAGGTGGGTGGCCAGATCGTCCGCCACTGCAGGATTGCAGCATGCCGCGCGCGCCAGCGCGGCAAAGAAATGGTATTCGGCCTGCTCGAAGTAGGCGGGCGAGGTCCACAGCAGCGTGCGTGCGCGCTCGGACGCTTCAAGCGCCTCGGCGGCCTCGCCGGCCAGGTAGCGCGCCTGCAACTTGCGGATCCAGTACCAGCACGCGGCAAGGCGCAGCCCCACGTCGCCGCCCAGGCGGGCTTCGAATGCGGCCTCGCTGAAGTCGCGCGCGTCGAAGCATCCGAATACGGGCGTCAGCCCGCGCAGCGTCCGCACCAGTTGGCGCTGTGCCGCAAGGCGATCCTCGACCAGCGCGAAGCGCGGTCCCCACGCGAAGACGCTGCCCGAATCGGCATCGTGCTGCACGCGCCCGAGCGGGTCGCCGATGGCGAGTGCGTGGGTCATCATGTTGCTGCGGATGTAGGCGGCGTAGGTCAGGTCGCCGATCTGCGCGGTCAGTTCCAGCGCCTGGCCCAGCAGCCCGCGCGCCACGCGCAGCGGCTGGGTCCAATGCAGCAGGTTGCCACCGACCACCTGGTACACGCGGGCGCGCATCCGTTCGACGCCGCGTACCTCGGCCAGGGCGAGCGCCAGGCGCTGGAATGCCACGCCCGCGGTGTCGTCCGTCGACGCCGCCGTGCGCAGCATCGCCAGCCACGCGTAGGCCAGGCACGATTCTTCGCTGTTTCCAAGGGTGATGCTCAGGTTGACCATGCGCAGGATGACCAGCGTGCGCAGGTGGTCGTCGGTGTACCAGGCCGGCTGCAGCAGCGCCGTGAGCACCCGCATCGTGGCCAGGCCGCCAGCGTCGGTCATGCACGGCAATGTGGCAAGCGTGGGGATCTCCCGGCCGTCCAGCAGCCCTGCCAGCAGCGCTTCTTCCTGCGCCACGACGGAAGGGGCGGGATGCGTAAACCAGTCGATGCCGGCACGGCGCAGGTAGGCAAGGCCCACCCTCACGGCTTCGACGCGGCGTCCGCCCGTGAGCAGCAGGCCGAGTTGCAGTTGCGTGACAATCGCCAGCGCGGTCAACGACGACGTACGCGCGGCCAGCATGTCCAGCCGTTGTTCGGCGCGCGCGGAATCGCCGGTCAGGAACTCGCATTCGGCCGTATGCTGCGTCAGCGCGAACGCCAGCGCCTCGCATCGCTGCCACGCATCATCGCCGAGCAATGCGAGCCCGGCCGACAGATAGTGCAGCGCGGCGGTATTGGCGCAGGCGGCTTTGGCGCGCAGGCCGGCGGCCAGGTTCAGTTCCGCAAGCCGGTCGCGCTCTTCCCGGACGTCGATCAGGTCGGCCGCCCGGTTCAGCTGTCCAACGATCGTGAAGACATTGGCCCCGATTGCCTCCGGCGGCGTACGGTCCAGCAGCAGGCGGCCAAGGCGCAGGTGGAACGCCTGGCGATCGGGCTCGGGTATGCGCGCGTAGGCGGCTTCCAGGATACGGTCGTGACGAAAGCGCAGCCTGTGATCCTTCAGGGAGACCAGGCCTGCGTGCAACGCGTCGCGGATCGCCGGGTCGAGTTCGCCGGGGTCGCGCATCCAGCCGTGCGCCAGCATGTCGACCGAGGTGTCGTTGCCCAGGCAGGCCAGCAGCTTCAGTGCGGCGCGGGTGGCGGCGGGAAGCCGGCCGATCCGCCCGATCATCAGCGCCACGACGTTGTCGGTGAAGCCCTTTGCGGCGATCTGGCCGAGATCCCAGGTCCAGCGCGCCGCGCTGTGGTCGAAGGCCAGCAAGCCTTCGCTGGCCAATTCGCTCAGGAACTGGGTGGCGAAGAACGGGTTGCCGGCGGTCTTTTCCAGGACCAGGCGTGCCAGCGGCGCGCTGGCCTCGATATCGCAATGGAGCGCTTCCGCCACGAGCCGATGCAGGTTGGTTTCGTCGAGACAGCCCAGTTCGATGTGCGCCACGCTGGCACCGTCCGTGCGCAACGCGGCGACGCAGCGCGTCACGGTGTGGCCGTCGTCGACCTCGTGACTGCGATAGGCGCAGACCACCAGCAGGCTCGTGGTGGCCGGGTCGGTCAGCAGCTGGTGCAGCAGCGTGGCGGTCTCGGTGTCCAGCCACTGGATGTCGTCGAAGCACAGCGTCAGCGGCTGGGCGGCGTGAGCCAGCGCCGTCAGCAGGCTGTGCAGCGCCAGGTGAAGGCGCGGTCCGGCCTCGCGCGACTGCGTGTCGGGCAGCCAGGGCAGCGGGCCCAGCATCCTTCCCAGCTCGGGGAGCAGAGGCACCAGCAGGCCGGCGTTGGGCCCAAGGGCTTCGGCGATGACGTCGCGCCATGGCGCCAGATCGGCTGGCTCCAATGCCAGCCATTCCCGCAGCAGGCCGCGCAGCGCTTGCGCCAGCGTGGCATAGGGCAGCCGGGCGTTGGCGTCGGCCGGGGCGTCGATCGATGCGTCGGCCGGCGCGTCCGACTTGCCGGTGGCCTGGATGCCGCCGCGCCCCGCGACAGTCCGCGCGAACGCCTGCATGACCGATGTCTTGCCGACGCCCGAATGTCCGGACACCATGACGATCTCGCTGCAGCCCGTAGACGCCACCCGGTCGAACGTGGCCGCCAGCATCGCTTCGGTCTGTTCGCGGCCATAGAGGTAGTCGCGTATGGCGAAGATGTCCGACAGGTCGCCTTGGCCGAGCCTGAACGGCGCGATGGCGCCATGCATGCGCAGTGCCTGCTGACAGCGCTCCAGGTCGCGCAGCAGTCCGGCAGCGGTCTGATAGCGCTCCTCGGGCGCCTTGGCCAGGAGCTTCATGACCAGGTCCGACAGCATCGCGGGCACCGTAGCGATGCGCCCGGCCGGTGGCTGCGGCGCACGCGCCAGGTGGGCGTGGACCCAGTCGATGGGCTCTGCGCCGACGAACGGCAGCGCGCCGGTAAGCATCTGGTAGAACGTGACGCCCAGCGAATACAGGTCGCTTCGCGTATCGATGGCCCGATTCATCCGGCCGGTCTGCTCCGGCGCCATGTAGGCGAGCGTGCCGGCGATTTCACTGGCTTCCGGCAGCGCATCGCCCCCGCGCGGCACCCGCGACGCGATGCCGAAGCCGATCAGCCAGGCCCGGTTCGGGTCCGCTGCTACCAGGAAATGGGCGGGTTTCAGGTCCTTGTGGATCAGTCCACGCTGGTGGAGCTTGCCCACGGCGTGGGTCATCGCCATGGCGACGTCGAGGAACGACGCCGGGTCCATCGGCTCCCCCAGCAGGTCGGCGAGGGGGCGCCGCCGGGATCCTCCAGCAGCAGCACCGCGGCGTCACGCTCGCGCAGCAGCGTCTGCGGGCGGGCGGCCCAGCTGGCGTCGAGGTCCTCGCGCAGCGCGTATTCGTTGGCCAGCCGGTCGAGCGTGGCAGGCGTGCGGTGACTGTCAGCGGCCCACACGCCCAGGACGCGCGTCTTGCCGCCATCGTCGTGTGACAGCCAGCCCCGCCCGATCAGCCGGTCGCCTGCGTCCCACGTGGAATCGAAGCCGAGGCCGACGCCGGCCTTGGGGAAGAACATGGAAAACATCGCGATGCTGAAGAATGGGCGAAAGGAAAGCCCGTGGGGTCAGGGGGGCGCCGCAGGCTGGCCAGATATTATCAAATCGCCCATGGCCGGCCGGCGTATGATCTCGTCCGGAGATTTGTCCGCCGACCTGCCCTCGACCATGGCGCCCCGCGCCCCAGCCTTTCGGAAAAGAATGCGATTTGTACTGCTTGCCGCGATCGACCGCGTCTCGGGCTGGATCCGCCGGGCAGGGCCGTCCGGCCTGGCGGCGCGGCGCGGCTGGGTGCGGGCGCTGTGGGCGGCGGCGCTGCTGTCGGCGCAGCCGGCGTGGGCCGCGTACCCCGATCAGCCGATGACGATCATCGTGCCCTATCCGCCCGGAGGGCCAGCGGACCTGATGGCGCGTCCGCTGGGTGCCGGCCTGCAGAAGCGCCTGGGAATCCCGGTCGTGCTCGAGTACAAGCCAGGCGCTGGCGGCCAGATTGCGCTGAGGTACGTACAGCGTTCCAGGGCCGATGGCTACACGCTGGTGCTGGCGCTGGCCGCCTATGCGATCGGGCCGCTCGTGAGCCAATCGGCGGGCTACGACCCGGTGCGGGATTTCCAGCCGGTCTCCCTTGTCGCCAAGCAGCCGCTGGTGCTCTATGTCGGGCCCAATTCCCGGTTTGCCTCGGTATCCGACCTGGTGGCGCATGCCAGGGCGCACCCGGACACGGTGACCATATCGTCATCGGGCTTTGGCAATACCAGCCACCTGGCCATCGAGATGTTTGCGCAGGCAACCGGCATCCGGGTCACGCACGTCCCGTATCACGGCGGTGTCCCGTCCGTCATGGCCGCCATGAGCGGCGCCGTGGACGCCGTGTTTGCGGGGGCCGACAGCCTCAGGTATGTCAGTTCTGGCAAATTGCGCGCGTTGGCGGTGGCCAGCGACACGCGGCTGGCCATTGCCCCCGACACGCCGACATTCGCCGAAGCCGGCGTGCACAACGTGTTCGTCACCGGCTGGTACGGCGTGCTGGCGCCGAAGGGGACGCCCGTGGACAGGGTCGAGACGCTCGATCTGGCCATCCGGCAGGTGCTGTCAGAGCTGTCTCTCAACGAGGTGCTGGCCGGCTACGGATTCAAGGTGCTGCACGCGGGCCCATCGGATTTCCAGGCGTTTATCGAACGGGAACTGAACCGGTGGCGACGACTGATCGTCGACCGGCGCATCGTTCCGGATCAGCCGGATACCGGCACGGACCGAAAGACTGGCGCCGCGCCCAGATAGGGGCTTGCGCAGCGACCGGGACGCTACAATGAGCCCCGATCGTGCCTTCGGATGCGTCGTTCAGCCCGCTGGACGGGCGTGGCAGGGGAGGATATATGGCAGGGAAAAAACTCAAGGAGAAGAAGGTGGGAAATCCGACGGGCGCCGTAAAGAGTACCTTGCATTTCCCTGTGGTAGGGCTGGGTGCGTCGGCAGGTGGACTGAAAGCCCTGCAAACCTTCTTCCAGCATGCGCCCGGGCACATGAACATGGCGTTCGTCGTCGTGGTTCATCTGGCGCCGGACCTGGAAAGCCAGGTTGCGGCGCTGCTTCAGCGCGTGACGACCATGCCGGTCAGCGAGGTCCGCGCCACGGTGCCGATCCAGGAAAACCACATCTACGTGGTGGCGCCCGGCACCCATATCGAGATGTCGGACGGATGCCTGCGGGTGATCGAGCAGCCGAGCAGCTTCGGGCGCCCGTTTGCCATCGACCATTTCTTCCGCACCCTGGCCGACGCCCACGACCGACGCGCGATCGCCATCGTGCTGTCCGGTTCGGGGTCCGATGGCACGATCGGGCTGGGCCCTGTCCGCGAGGTGGGCGGCCTGACGATGGCGCAGTCGCCGGACGACGCCGAACATCCGGAAATGCCGCGGTCCGCCATCGCGGCCGGCTGGGTCGATATCGTATTGCCGGCTGCCGAGTTCCCGCAGCGGCTGATGGAGCTCTGGGAGAATGTTCAGCGGATCGAGCCGCAGGATGCCGTGCTGGAAGCCGAGGCGCACGAAGTCGGGCACCCGCCGAGAACCGGTGCCGAACGCGCCTTGTCCGAGATCCTGATGCATCTGCGCGTGCGCACGGGGCACGATTTCCGCTTCTACAAGCGGGCCACGGTGCTGCGCCGGATCGAGCGCCGCATGCAGTTCAACGGCCAGAGCGACCTGGCGGCCTATCGCGATTTCCTGCGCGCGACGCCCGACGAGGCCAGCGCGTTGCTGGGCGACATGCTGATCGGCGTCACCCAGTTCTTCCGGGATAGCGAGGCTTTCGATTTCCTCGAGCAGGAGATGATCCCCACGCTTTTCGACGGGAAGCTGGGCGATGACGATCAGGTGCGGGTGTGGGTGGCGGGGTGCGCCACGGGCGAGGAAGCCTATTCCATCTCGATCCTGCTGGCCCAGGCACGCGAGGCCGCGGCGTCCGCCCGGCCCATCCAGGTGTTCGCGACCGACATCGACGTGGCGGCCATCGGCCGGGCGCGCACGGGATCGTATCCGCTGTCGATTGCCAACGATGTGCCGCCCCCGCTGCTGCAGCGCTATTTCACGCGCGAGGGCGCCCACTACGCCATCAGCAAGGCGGTGCGCGAACGTATCCTGTTCGCGCCGCACAGCCTGCTGCGCGATCCGCCGTTCTCGCACCTGGACCTGATTTCGTGCCGCAATGTGCTGATCTACCTGGAGCGGGCGGTCCAGCGGCAGATCCTCGAGCTGTTCCACTTCGCCCTGCGCCCGAACGGGCTGCTGTTCCTGGGCACGGCGGAATCGGCCGATGCCGCCGACGACCTGTTCGCGGTGGTGGACAAGAAATGGCGGGTCTATCGCGCCCGCGCCGTGTCGCAGCGAGCGAAGCCGCCGATCGGCTTTCCGGTGCTGACGCCGGCCGATACCGGCCCGACGGAAGACCGTCCGACCGTCACCATACCGCTGCGCGCCACGGCCAGCTCGCCCCAGCGCAGCTTCTCGCTGACTGAGCTGCACCAGCGCGCGCTGGAGACGTATTCCCCGCCGAGCGTCATCATCGATCGCGAATCGAACGTGGTGCACCTGTCCGATAATGCGGGCCGGTTCCTGCGTCACGTTGGTGGCGAACTGACCACGAACATCATGACGCTGGTGCTGCCCGAACTCCGGCTCGATCTGCGCACGGCGATCTTCCGGGCGCTGCAGACCGGCACCAGCGTGGAAGCGCGCAAGGTCAAGTGGGACCACGATCCCAACGTCTCGTGGATCAGCATGACGGTGCGGCCGTTCCACGACAAGGTAGCCAATGCCGATTTCCTGCTGGTGGTCTTCGACGAAGTCGCCGGGCACATGACCGAAGAGGAACTGGCGGCGGCATCGGGGCAGGACCCCGTGCTGGCGCAGCTGGAGCTCGAGCTCCAGCACAGCCGCGAGCAGCTGGCGACGATCATCGAGCAGTACGAGACGTCGGTGGAGGAACTGAAGGCGTCCAACGAAGAGTTGCAGGCGATCAACGAGGAACTGCGGTCGACCAGCGAGGAGCTCGAAAGCAGCAAGGAAGAACTGCAGTCGGTCAACGAGGAACTGACCACGGCCAACGCCGAGATGCAGGCACGGATCGAGGACACGGCCAAGGCCAACGATGACCTGCACAACATCATCGCGTCCAGCGAAATCGCCACGGTCTTCGTTGACAAGGAAATCCGGATCAAGCGTTTCACGCCGAACGCGACGGCCATTTTCAACCTGATCGACTCGGACCTGGGCCGCTCGCTGTTTCACATCACGCACTCGCTGCGCTACCCGACCCTGGTCGATGACGTGCGCCAGTCGTTCCAGTCGCTGAGGCTGACCGAGCGCGAGATCCAGAGCGAGGCCGGCCGCTGGTACCTGATGCGGCTGCTGCCGTATCGCACGGCGGACGACCATATCGATGGCGCGGTGATCACGCTGATCGACGTGACGGATCGCCATCAGGCCGAGGAGGCTGCCCGCGCTGGGGCGCAGCGGCTGCGCCTGGTGGCGCAGTCGACCAAGGACTACGCGATCATCATCCAGGATCGCGAAGGCCTGATCGTGAGCTGGAACGCGGGGGCGGAGCGGATCTTCGGCTACACGGAAGACGAACTCGTCGGCAAGAGCGTCGAAGTGATCTACGAAGCCAGCGATCGCCAGGTATTCGTGCCGGCCCACGAGCGGGAAACCGCGATGAAGGAAGGCCGTGCCGACGACGAGCGCTGGTATCGCACCAAGGATGGCCGCCGGGTGTATTGCAGCGGGGTGGTCACCCCGATCATGGATACGTCGTTCAGCGGATTTGCCAAGATCGTCCGCGATCTCACGTCGCGCAAGCTCCACGAGGACGCCAGCCGCGATGCGCTGGCCAAGGAGCAGGCGGCGCGCGAGCAGGCGCTCAATGCCAACCAGCTTAAGGACGAGTTCATCGCCGTGCTTTCGCACGAGCTGAAGCATCCGCTGAACCTGATCGGCGTCAAGGCCGAAATGCTGCCGCGCCTGCCCGAGGTGCGCAACGTCGCCGCAGTGCGCGAAGCGGCCGGCGCGATTCGCCAGGCCGTGCGCAGCCAGGCGCAGATCATCGACGATCTGCTGGATCTGTCCCGCGTGCAGACTGGCAAGCTGGCGCTGGACGTGTCGCGTGTCGACCTGGGCGAGATGCTGGAGAGCGTGGCCCGCACCTGCGAGCAGGATGTGGGCGATCGCGGCATCACGATGCGGCTGAGCCTGCCGGACCGCCCGGCCATCGCACTGGTCGATCGTATTCGCTGCGAACAGATTCTGTGGAATCTGGTTTCCAACGCGCTGAAGTTCTCGGACAAGAATGGGCAGATCGATTTGCGGCTGTCGCAGGAAGGCCGGATGCTGCGCCTCGAAGTGAGCGACAACGGCCAGGGCATCGACGCCGCGCTGCTGCCTTACGTCTTCGACATGTACCGGCAAGGCGGCCGCGACCGGGCGCGTGGCGGCCTGGGGATTGGCCTGGCACTGGTCAAGCAGCTCGCCAAGATGCACGGCGGCAGGGTGACCGCCAAATCGGACGGACTGGGCCAGGGCACCACGCTGACGGTCTGGCTTCCGGCGGCGCCCGCCGAGGTGGCGTCGAACGCGGACGGTGCCGATCATACGCAGAGCATTGCCGGCCTGCGAATCCTGCTGGTGGAAGGCGACCGCGACACCTCGGCCGCCCTCGCCGAACTGCTGGGGCTGGAAGGCGCAACCGTGAGCGTGGCGACGTCGGCGGCGGAAACGCTGCAGATGCTGGGCGACGTATCGGTGGACGCGATCGTCTCGGATATTGGCCTGCCCGACATGGATGGCTACGCGCTGATGCGGACTATTCGCCAGGACAGCCGCTGGGCAAACGTCTGGGCGGTGGCGCTTACCGGACGCGACCACAACGAGGATGCCCGCGCCGCGCGCGAAGCCGGATACAACCTGCATCTGGCCAAGCCGCTGGATTTCCAGGAGTTGCTGGAAGCGTTGAGCGACCTGAAGCCGCAGTCGGGCGGGGAAAGGCAACCGGCCTGACGATAGCCACATGGCACGGGCACGGGCACGGGCCCGTGCCGCCCGTGGGTGCAGAAGTTGCTTGTCCTGTAAAAAGGAAAAGCCATGCGCAGAGATATCGTCGTTGTTGCTGCATCCCGAGGGTCACTTCCGGTCCTCAAGACACTCGTCGAAGGGCTTGGCAAGGGCCTCGACGTGGCGTTGCTCGTCGTACTCCACATAGGGCGGCACCGCAGCATCCTGCCGGAGCTTCTGTCGAAATGGGGCCCGTTTCCGGCCTATCACCCACAGGATGGCGAGGCAATTCAGCACGGCAGAATTTACGTGGCGCCCCCGGATCGACACATGGTGGTGCGCGACGAAACGATATGTCTGCTCGAGACCGCTCCCGAGAACTTCTGCCGGCCGGCTGCCGATCCGCTGTTTCGGGCGGCCAGCGCCCAGTACACGGACCGGGTGATCGGCATGGTGCTCAGCGGCGAGCTCGATGATGGCGCCGCCGGCCTGGCAGCGGTCGGGGCGCGGGGCGGATACCGGATCGTGCAGGACCCTGACAGCTGCGAGGCGCCCTCGATGCCCCGCAGTGCGATTGCCGCAGCTGGCGCCGATGCGATCGTCACGCCGGACGGGCTTGCCGACGCGCTTGGCGTGGCCATCGATGGTGCTGCTTCACGCAAGGGGCCAATCATGATCGACCGCGAAGACCTGGATCGGGAAAAGCGGATCGGCGACAGCGGCATTGCCGATCCGGCGGAGCTCGATGCGATTGCCGAGCGATCCGCGTTGACCTGTCCCAATTGCCACGGCGTGCTATGGCGATTGCGCGACGACCGGCCACTGAGATTCCGGTGCCACACCGGCCATGCCTATTCCGCGCTATCGCTCGACGCCGCGAACGCGCAGAGCGCCGCCGACGCCATATGGGGCGCGCTGCGCGCCGTCCACGAGCGCATCATCTTTGCGCAGGAGCGCCAGCAATGGGCCCGGCGCGTGGGCGACGAGACCGAAGCGGCCCTCGAGCAGTCGCGCATCGACGAGAACGAGAAGCTGGCCGAACTGCTGCGCGCTGCCGCTGGCACGCATCTGTCCTGAGCGCTGGTGCCCGGTAATCGTCCGCCACGGGCGAGACCGGGTGCGCGGGCTAGCCCTTGCGCCGACGGCCTGGCGGATCCACCCGATACTGGCCGGGCATGCCTTTCCAGGCGCAGCGGTCCGCGCCGCCGCCCAGTTCGCAGGCCAGCGCCGACAGCGCCATGGTGGCCAGTATCAGCAGTCGATGCAGCATGATGGCGTCGCCAGCCGTTACTTGCGGTCGACGTCGAGCACGGCCTGCGCGAACGCGGTGGGCGCTTCCTGCGGCAGGTTGTGGCCGATGCCGCCCGTGATGTCGCGATGCTCGTAGCGGCCCGTGAACTTGCTCTTGTAGGCGCTGGGCGCGGGGTGCGGCGCACCGTTGTCGTCGCCTTCCATCGTGATCGTGGGCACGCTGATGGTGGGCCCCGTGGCCAGCTTCTTCTCGATATCGTCGAACTTCGGCTCGCCCTCGACCAGGCCCATGCGCCAGCGGTAGTTGTGGATCGTGATGGCCACGTGGTCGGCGTTGTCCAGCGACGCCGCGCTGCGCGCGAAGGTGGCGTCGTCGAACTTCCATTGCGGCGACGCGAGCTTCCAGATCAGCTTGGCAAAGTCATGCGTGTACTTCTGGTAGCCGGCCACGCCACGGTCCGTGGCGAAGTAGAACTGATACCACCACTGCAGTTCGGCCTCCGGGGGCAGCGGCAGCTTGCCAGCGGCCTGGCTGCCGATCAGGTAGCCACTGACCGAGACCAGGCCACGGCAGCGGTCGGGCCACAGCACGGCCAGGATGTCGGCGGTGCGCGCGCCCCAGTCAAAGCCGGCTGCAACGAAGTTGCTGACCTTGAGCGCGTCCATCAGCGCAATGGCGTCGGCGGCGATGGCCGACGGCTGGCCGTTGCGCCTGGTATCGGCCGACAGGAACGTGGTGGTGCCAAAGCCGCGCAGGTGGGGAATGATCACGCGGTAGCCACGCTGCACCAGCAGCGGCGCCACGTCGACAAAGGCGTGAATGTCGTACGGCCAGCCGTGCAGCAGCAGGGCCACCGGGCCGTTGGCCGGGCCCATGTCGACGTAGCCGATATTGAGCACGCCGGCGTTGATCTGCCTGATCGCGGGGAACGACGCATGCGTGCCCGGCGTCACCGTCGCCAGCGGCGCGGCCTTCGACACGCCGGACTGCGCGTGGGCGGCCCCCATCACGCCAAGCTGGGCGGCGGCCAGCGCCAGGCTGGCGGTGCCAAGAAAGTTGCGGCGCGGCAAATCGATGGTCTTGCTCATGGTTTCTCCTGTGTGTCTGACAGCTACGTTTGACTTCGAAGGTGGCTTGAGGCGAGTCTAGGCAGGCACCGCAAGCCTTGTGTGTCGGACTGCCCGGGTTTTGTATCGCAGTGTATTCAGCGCCGGGCCGCCCGATATGCGGATACAAAATGCCGTCGGGCCCGCGCCGGGCGGGGCGGCGGCTGTCCGCCCGGGATAAGCCCTTGGTATAACCCCGGCATGCCGATGCGCTACGGCGGTTGGACCAACGGGCAATGCACACCCGGACCGTACGTGCCTACCATGTGCTCACGGGGCAGGCGGGCGCTTGCCCCTGGGAGAGAAATCATGGATGAAGCAATTGGTCTCGAAATGGTCCGGCTGCGCGCGGCGGCGTCCGCGCTGAGCCAGGATGCCCGGCTATGGCGCTGGTTTTCCGATCAGATGGAAGAACACCGCCTGTGCTGCGAACGGAACCGCGACTGGTGGCGCATCACCATTGCCGGGCGCGAGTTGGCCTGCGACCGTTCCTTCGACGTGGCCGTGCGCACGGCCTACGCCCTGAGCCGGGCCCTGGAAGCGGTGTAAGGGGCGTCGAGGCTCGCCGCAGCCCGCCCGGCCGCCTTCGGCGCGCTTCGCGGCGCCTGCGCCACACAATCGTTTGCAATTTCATCGAAAGCGTCGATAATTCCGCTTCGCATCGGGCGGACTGACGTCGGTATCACGCCAATTCCCGGCAAGTTCGTCGCATCTTTGTGCATTTCAAGCCATCTGGCTGAAGCACGGTTCGTCCGACTGCGTCAGGCGCAGCGCCCTGGGGTCGCCCCCGCAAGCCCCGGGCATACGTCCATGCATGAGTGAGAACCACGATGAACAGCAGTGCCGCCTTGTTGCGGGAACCTAGCGACGAAGGTGTCGTACTGGTTGTCGATGACGACCACGATGTGCGGCGCGCCTTGTCAGGGCTGTTCCGCTCGGTCGGGCTCGCCAGCGAATCCTTTACCTCCGGCGAGGAACTGCTGGCCTACGCATTCCCGGAACAGCCTACCTGCATCGTGCTCGATGTGCGCCTGCGCGGCGCCAGCGGGCTGGACCTCCAGAGCCATCTCAACCGCGCCGGCAAGCACGCGTCGATCGTGTTCATCTCCGGCTACGGCGACGTGCCGATGACCGTGGCGGCCATGAAGGCCGGCGCCGTCAATTTCATCGCCAAGCCGTTCCGCGAACAGGACCTGCTCGATGCCGTGAACGAGGCATTGCAGCGCGACCGCGACCGCCGCCAGGCCAGCTCGCAGACCCAGCTGTTGCGCGAACGCCTGGACGGCCTGACCGGCCGCGAGCGCGAAGTCATGAAGCTGCTGGTCCACGGCCTGATGAACAAGGAAGTGGCCGACGAACTCGGCATCAGCCAGGCCACCGTCAAGATCTATCGCGGCCAGGCCATGCGCAAGATGCAGGCGCGCACGTTTGCCGAACTGATCCTGATGGGCCAGGCACTGGGCATGGTGACGCCTGGCGCCAGCTTCGACGGGGCCGATGGCGCCCCGGACCCCGAGGTCGACTGAAGAAGGCAGGCCGCGCCTAGCGCAGCAGGTTCGTCTTTGCCAGTTCCAACAGTTCGTCGGCGCGGCCGTTCATGACCGCCTTCAGCGCCCACAGGCTGAAGCCCTTGACCTGTTCGGCCTTCAGCGCGGGTGGCATGGCCAGTTCCTGCGTGTTCGTCACCACGTCGAGCAGGGCCGGGCCGTCGTGCGCCAGCATCGTCGCCACGGCTTCGGGCAGCAGCAGCGGGTCTTCCACGCGCTGGGCATGCACGCCGATGGCGCGTGCCATGGCCGCGAAATCGGGGTTCTGCAGCGACGTGCCGCTTTCCAGAAAGCCCGATGCCTTCATCTCCAGCGCCACGAAGCCCAGCACGCTGTTGTTGAAGATCGCCACCTTCACCGGCAGCCCCTGCTGCACGAGCGTCAGGAAGTCGCCCATCAGCATGGCAAAGCCGCCATCGCCGGACAGGCTGATGACCTGCCGGCCGGGAAAGGCCGACTGCGCGCCAATGGCCTGCGGCAGCGCGTTGGCCATCGACCCATGCGCCAGCGAGCCGATCAGCCGGCGCTGGCCGTTCATGCGCAGGTAGCGCGCGGCCCAGATGGTGGGCGTGCCCACGTCGAACGTGAAGACCGCGTCCTCGGCGGCCTGCTCGCTGATCAGCCGGGCCAGGTATTGCGGATGGATGGGTCGGCGGCCGCTGTCGCCGGTGGCCAGGTCGTCCAGTTGCTTCCGGGCGTTGCGGTAGTGGTGCAGGCTTGCATCCAGGAACGCAGTGTCGGCCTGCGCGGTCAGGCGCGGCTGCAGCGCGTCGAGCGTGGCCGCCACGTCGCCCACCAGCCCGAGGTCCAGCCGCGTGCGGCGCCCCAGGTTCTCGGGACGTACATCGACCTGCACCACGCGGGCGCCTTCGGGATAGAACTGGCGGTACGGAAAGTCGGTGCCCAGCATGACCAGCGTGTCGCAATTCTGCATGGCGTGGTAGCCGGAGCTGAAGCCGATCAGCCCGGTCATGCCCACGTCATACGGATTGTCGTACTCGATGTATTCCTTGCCGCCCAGCGCGTGCACCACGGGCGCCTTGAGCGTCTCGGCCAGCCGCACCACCTGGTCGTGCGCGCCGGCGCAGCCACGCCCGCACAGCAGCGTGGTGCGCTGGCTGCCGCGCAGCAGTTCGGCCAGCGCGTCCAGCGAAGCGGCGTCCGGCACCACCACGGGCGCCGGCAGCGTGATCGATGCCGGCGCCGAGATGCCGGCCACGGCTGCGGCGCGCAGCGCCACATCGCCCGGAATGACGATCACCGCCACGCCACGGCGTCCCACGGCTGCGCGGATGGCCGTTTCCAGCACGCCCGGCAGCTGCTCCACGCTGGACACCAGTTCGCAGTAGTGGCTGCATTCGCGGAACAGCTGCTCGGGATGAGTTTCCTGGAAATAGTTGCGGCCGATCTCGGCGCTGGGGATGTGTGCGGCAATGGCCAGTACCGGCACGCGTGACCGGTGGCAATCGAACAGCCCGTTGATCAGGTGCAGGTTGCCCGGCCCGCAGCTGCCGGCGCACACGGCCAGGTTGCCGGTCAGGTGCGCTTCGGCGCCGGCCGCGAAGGCCGCGGTTTCCTCGTGCCGGGTGTGGATCCATTCGATGTCACCGCGTTGGCGCAGCGATTCGGTCAGTCCATTGAGGCTGTCGCCGACGACACCGAAGATGCGGCGAACGCCGGCGCCGTGCAGCACCGAAGTGATCAGATCGGCTGCATTTTGCGTGGCCATGCTGTGCTCCTTGTCCGGAAGGGGTGCCTGTGGGATTCGCCAGGCGGTGAAAGATTCAACCTAGCCTATGCGGGGTCGCTCCGCCAGGGTTGTGTTCCGGTGGTCGCACTTCCAGATTTGCACGATGCGCGATGGCCGGCCACTACCGCTGGCGGCGCGGAATCGAAAAGGCGAAGCGGCTGCCGTGCGGCGCCAGCGCCTCGGCGCGCAGCTGGCCCCGGTGCGCCTCGATGATCGACTTGCAGATGGCCAGCCCCATGCCCATGCCGTTGACCTTGGTGGTGTAGAACGGTTCGAACACCTGTTCGGCAAGGTCCGGCCCGATGCCGGTGCCGGTGTCGTCCACGCTGACTTCCAGCAACTGGTCGTCGGCCACGCGCGTGGCCAGATGCAGTACGCGCGGCCGGTCGTGGATCTCGGCCATGGCGTCGATGGCATTGACCACCAGGTTCAGGATCACCTGCTGCAGCTGGATATCGTCGCCAAAGACGTACGCGGGATCGGCGTCCAGCGACAGCTTCAGCGCGATCTGGCGCCGTTCGATCTCGTTGCGCGAAATCGCCAGGATATGGCGGATGGCCTGGTGGATATCCACCTGTGCCAGCACCGGCGCCGCGTTGCGCGTCAGCGCCTGCAGGCTGCGGATCATGTCGCCGGCGCGCTGGCCCTCGCTGCGGATCGCCTCCAGGCCCTCGCGCGCATTGGCGATATCGGGCGTGGGCCGCGTCAGCCAGCGCAGGCTGGCGCCCGCATTCGACACGATCGACATCAGCGGCTGGTTCACCTCGTGTGCGATCGACGCGGTCAGCTGGCCCACCGTGGTGGCGCGCGCCACGCGGGCCAGGTCGGCCTGGGCGCTGCGCAGCGCGTCCTCGCCCTGGCGCCGGGCCGTCACGTCGGTCACGGTGCCCACGTAGTCGAGTTCGCCATCGTCGCCGGGCAATGGCTTGCCGATGGCGGCCAGGTAGCGGATCGATCCGTCGGCCCGCACGATGCGGTGCTCCACGCGGATGGTGGCCTGCCGGGCGATGTGGGTTTCCACGACGTGTCGCACCATGTCGCGGTCCTCGGGGTGCATGTGCGCCACGAACACGTCGAACGGCAGGTCGTGCTGGCCCGGATCCAGTTCGTAGATGCGGCGCAGTTCGTCCGATCCGGTGAAACGGTCGTGCTTCAGGTCCCAGTGCCAGCTGCCCGTGTGGCTCACGCTCTCGCCCATGGCCAGCGACGCCTCGCTGGCGCGCAGTTCGCGTTCCACCTGCTGGCGCCGCTCGTTCTCGGCCAGCAGGTCGTCGTAGAGGCGGGCCGTGCGCAGCGAGATGGCCGCCTGCGAGGCGATCAGCTCCAGCACGCGCGTGCGGTCCAGCGTGAAGGCGTCGCGCACCAGGCGGTTTTCCAGGTACAGCACGCCGATGACCTCGTGATGGCGCAGCATCGGAATGCACAGGGCGGATACGTCTGCCATGTCCCCGAAGTACGGATCGATCGCGAACGGATTGGCGCCCATCGACGTACCCGCCATGGCCGCCTGCCCGGTGCGCACGGCCGTCTGGAGCATGGCCACCGGCAGCGCGCTGGCCGTGACCGGTTCATGCGTGACCCGCACGCGGATGCCCTCGGTCGTGGTGTCGGCGCTGGCTTCGACGACGGGCCCCTCGGGCCGCATGCGGATCAGCAGGCCGCGCTGCGCCCCCGCGTGTTCGAGCACGATGGTCATCAGCTTGTCGATCAGGCGATCCAGGCGGATTTCCTCGCTCAGCGCCCGGGATGCCTTGATCACGCTCTCCGCATCGAGCGCCTGTGCGCTGGTGCCCAGCTGCCAGGTGCGCAGCGGCGCGGCGTCGACGATCTCCGGATGGTCGGCCTCCAGCTGCCGTGCCTTGCCGATGGCGCCCCAGCGCAGGCAGGCGTCGCGCGCGTGGCGCCGATGCGCGTCGGCGGCCGAGCCCAGCGCTTTCTCGGCGCACAGCCTTGCCGCGCGCTCATGGGCCAGGGCCATGACGTGGACGAATCCATGCGCCGTGGCGTGGGCGATGGCCTGCTCGTAGCGCGCCATGGCCGTCAGCGCATCGCCTTCGAGCCGCGCCAGCTCCGCCTCCACCAGCAGCGCCTTGTCGGTAAAGGTCTGCGGATTGGCCTGCGCCCACTCGCGCAGCCGTCTGGCGTCGGCACGCAGCGTTTGCCAGGCGGCCTCGGACACCGCTGTCGGCGCGGGCGAGGCACCGAGCTGTGCAGCCAGGGATAGCGCGCGCGTCAAGTGGAAGTCGAGCTGGTGGATGTGGGCCGGCGCGGACCACGCGAACGTGGCGGCGCGGTCCAGGCATTGCGCGGCTGCATCCGTGCGGCCGGCCAGCAGCAGGACGTTCGCGCGATACACCGCCTGCCAGAACTCTAACGTGCTGAGGCCTTCCGTCGCAGCCCCTTCGGCTGGCGTGCCGACGGCCTGCCACGCCAGCGTGCGCAGCCCGTCAACATAGCGCTGCTGCAGCAGCAGGATGGCCTCCACGTCGCCAAACCGGGCGGCGCGCACGAACTGCAGTCCGCGCGCGATCTCGGCGTCGACATCGTCCAGCGGGTCGCCGCGTGCCAGCATGACGGCCACCACGTGGCAGCACTCGTAGCAGGCCGTGGTGATGTCGCCATGCGCCACGCCGGCGGCAAAGCCGGCACGCGCGCACTCGATCGAATAGGACAGCGGCTGCGTCCACACGCTGAGCTGGTCCAGCGGCAACAGGGTGCGCGCCTCGTGGGCGGCATAGCCGTGGCGCGTGGTCAGCCTGCGTGCCAGCTCGCCATAGCGGAAGCCGTCGTGGTACGCCCCGTAGCGGTGGCAGACCTGCACGCCGAGCCACGCCAGCGACGCCGTGGCCGACGCACTCATGCCGTGGGCCAGCGTCAGCCGCAGCATCTGGCACAGGGTGGCGAAGGCCAGGTTCTGGTCCGTGAAGCCGGCCGGAATCTGCAGCGCCGACAGCAGGCCCATGGCGGCATCGATGCGGGCATCGGCAACATCGGGCAGCGCCAGCAGTGCATCCAGGCGCGTGGCCGTGAGCTGCGGCTGGATCTCCGCGTACAGCGCGTTGCACAGGTCATCGGACGGATGCGGCGGCAGGTCGATGCCAAAGCCCTGCAGGCCCTCGATGGCCTGCCGCACCGCCAGCGCGTTTCCAGAGCGCCGCACATGCATCTCGATCTTCAGCCGGTACACGCCGGCCTGCCGCAGCGGGCCGGCGGGTCGTTCGAGCAGGTCGTTGGCCAGCGCCAGCGCGTCGTCAAGCCGGCCCTGCAGGAACCAGCAATGGGCCTGTTCCTCGAGCAGCGAGAACAAGAGCCCGTCGGCGGCCGGCGACGGCATGCCGGGGCCGCAGGCGCGGCGCAGGCCGGCATCGACATACTGCAGCGCCGCGGCGTAGGCGGCCGTGCTGCGCGCCCGCCGCGCGGCATCGAGGAACACCGTGGCGATCATGCGGGAATCGTCGACCGATGTCTGCTGCGCTTCGCCATGCAACAGCAGGTCGGCGGCGCGGAACAGCAGGTCGTCGCGGGCCTCGTGACCGGTCCCGCGGGCCAGCAGGCGTCCCGCGTGCAGGCACAGCCGGGCCCGCGCCGTGGTGTCGATGCCATCGTGGGCGGCTTCCTGGATGCGGTCATGGGTAAAGGCGTAGTCGTGCTGCGCCAGCATGAGCAGCCCGGCCGCGCGCGCCGGCGCCAGCCGCGCATGCAGCGCGCGCTCGGTCAGGCCGAAGACGTCGCACAGCAGCGCGACGGGAGACTGGTTACCCAGGCAAGCCATGCCAGCCAGGCAGTCGCGCGTATCCGCCGGCAGCCTGTGCAGCCGCTGCAGGCTCAGTTCGGCCACGTTGTCGGTGTGGCTGCGCTGTTCGATGGCCATCAGGTCGAACTGCCAGCTGTCGCCCTCGGGCGAACCCGTGATCAGCCGCTCGTCGACCAGCGTCCGCAGGAACTGCCTGACGAAGAACGGGTTGCCGAGCGTCTTGGCATGGACGCGCTGCGCCAGTGCCTGCAATGCCGCTTCGGGCATGCGCAGGGCCTCGGCAAGCAACGTGGCAACGGATGCCACGGACAGGTTCTCGACGGGGATGTCCCGGACCGCCGCGTGCTCGCGCAGCGCAACCAGCGGCGCGGCATCGACCGTGCGGGCGCTGCAGACCAGCAGCAGGGACAGGGGCACGGAGGCATCGGCCAGTCGCGCCAGCAGCCGCTGCGACGGCTGGTCGAGCCACTGGATGTCGTCCAACAGCAGCACGAATGGCAGGTCTGGCTGCGCAAACACCTGCACCAGCTGGCGCATGGCGATGCCGACATGCACGTCGGCATCGGCTCCCTGCGTGGCGGGCTCTGCCGGAAAATCGTCGACCAGCAGCCGCAACGCGGGCGCAATGCGCGCCGCCACCTGGCCGTAGTGGCCCAGCCCCTGCGCCAGCCGAAGCTGCCACATCCGTACGGCTTCCTCGGGCAGCCCGAGGATCTGGTGAACCAGCGTGCGGAAGGCATCGGCCAGCACGGCGTAGGGTACGTTCTGGCGGAACTGGTCTGCCTTTCCCGCCGCGCAGCAGGCACCCCGCGCCTGCACCGATTGAACGAACGCCTGGCTCAGCGTGCTTTTGCCGACCCCCGACGGGCCGGTCATGGCCACCACTGCCGGCGTGCCGCTGGCCTGCACGCTGGCGAAGGCTTGGGCGATGCCGGCAAGTTCGGCGTCACGGTCGTAGAGGCTGTCGGGCAGCGCCAGGTCGGCGCAGACATCGCGCTCGCCGGCTTCGAAGGGGGCGATATGGCCATGCGCGCGCCAGGCCTCGGCACAGCGGGCCAGGTCTGCATGCAGCCCGGCGGCGGTCTGGTAGCGGCGCGCCGGGCTTTTCTCCAGCAGCTTGAGCACGATGTGCGAGAGCATGCCCGGCACCCCGGGTTCGATGGCATCGGGCGGCAGCGCCGCGCCGGCAACATGGCCGTGAATCCATTCGCCAAGATCGTCCGGATTCCTGACGCCGAACGGCAATTGCCCGGTCAGCAATTGGTAGACGATGACGCCCAGCCCGTAGAGGTCGCTGCGTGCGTCGATGGCATGGCGGGTGCGCCCGGTATGTTCGGGCGACATGTAGGCGGGGGCCTCGCCGGCCAGCGTGGTCACGGCGGGCCGGTCGGCGGCGGGCTGCGCGGCGTGGATGGCAAAGCCGAAGCGGCCGATCCGGCAGCGTCCCGCGTCATCGACGAACAGGCTGCACGGCGTGATCGACCGATGCACCAGGCCGCATTCGTGCACGGCCTTCAGCGCGGCGCTGGCGCCCAGCGCGATCGACAGCACCTTGGCCACGGGCAGGCGCTGGCCCAGCAGGGCGAATACGGGCGTGCCGGATAGATCGTCGTAGACCGCCGCCACGCCGTGGCGGTAGCGGGTCAGCGCGCGCGGCACCAGCGCCCATTCGGCGCGCAGCAGTCCGCGCAACGCGTACTCGCCCTCGATGCGCCGCGCGGCATCGGGCTCCACGCGATGCGACGCCGCGTGGGCCAGCATCAGCGCGCTGCCGGTGCCGGGATGCACGCCGCGCGAAAACGCCACGATGCCGTCCTGCAGGCAGGGCGCGAAGCGGTATTCCGACAGGGAAAAGGCGTCTGGCAGGCCGGCGTGCGTGCGATGCGCCTGGCTGGATTCGTCGGTCATCATGATGCGGTGCTGCGTGGGAAGCGACCCGGGGAGCTAGTTTCCGGGGCGCAGGTGCAGGGCGTTCTCGATGCAGTCGATGATATCCGTATCCTGGAAGGGCTTGTTCAGGAAACAGGCCGCGCCGGCGTCGCGGGCGCGCTGTTCGTAGCCCTCCTGCGCGAAGGCCGTCATGAAGATCACCGGCATCCGGTGCCCCCGGGCACGCAGCGCCTCGCACAGGGCAAAGCCGTTCATCACGGGCATCTGCACATCGGTGATCACGCAGTCGATGTCGGCGATCGATGCCGACGCCAGCAGTTCGGGGCCACCGCCATAGAGTTCCGCGGTCATGTCCAGCGAGCGCACCAGCCGGCCCATGGCATGCCGGACGGAAGCGTCGTCGTCGACAATGGCAATCACGGGGGTGGCAGTCACACGGAATCCTTGAGAAGTCTGGAACGGTGACAGGGGCCACCGCTTGCTCACAGCATAATCCCGCCGGGCCCTGCTCAACATCATACGGTGGTATTGCCGGCGCGCCGCCCACAGCGGACACCGACGCTGCCACCATGGTCCGCGCGGAAACCGTCAAGGATATTCCCTTCAGGCCGGCTCCGCCACGAATCGGAGCGAACCCATACCAAGGTATTAGTTACGCCCCGTGCGTGGCCCCGGGCCTCAGAAGTTGTGACGCATGCCCAGTGCGAACGTCTGGGGATCGGCCCCCGCGCTCACGCCAAGCTCGTTGATGGCGAAATCGTAGATCGCGTTCCGCCTGTTGTTGATGCGGCTGTAGAACGCAAACAGCGCCGTGCGCTTCGACAGCGGATAGTCGTAGCCGACGGTGAACTGCGTGGCCCCGGTCTCGGCGCCGCTGCGGAAGAAGCCGACGGTGTCCGTGGACGATCCGGTGCCGTTGGCGGCCAGCGCGAAGCCCACCCGGACGCTGCCCGGGCCCAGCTGCTGCACCAGCGACGCGTAGTAGCCGTTGCGCTGCAGGTCGCCGGTGTCGGTGCGATAGTGCAGGTGTTCGTAGAGCGCCGAGATGCGGGTACCCCTGAACAGCTGGTAGGCCACGCCCACCTTCAGCGCGTCGTCGTTGCGCCCGGCCGCCTGGTAGTGCTGGTGGATTTCGTACGCCACCGTGGCGTTGAGCGGCCCCTGGTCGTAGACCACGGCTGCCGAATACAGCGCCGGGTTGCGCGCGACGGTGTTCTTTTCCTCGGGCAGGCCCCAGCCCAGCCAGACGCTGGCGCCAGCCAGCTGCGGCGAGCGGTATTGCAGGATGTTCTTCTGGCGGCGGTCGAACGAGCTGGTGTCCTGCACGTTGTCGGAACTGGACGTCGAGCCGTTGCCGATCAGCGCCATGTAGCCGGCGGTGGTCGGATAGTACGGGTCGTACGCCATGGTCGACTCGGTGTAGGGCGTGTGCCAGTGGCCCATGAACAGCAGGCCGTAGTCGCCCTGCAGGCCGATGCGCGAGTTGCGCGTGGCAATGCCGCCCTGGCCATTGTCGATCGACAGGTTGCTTTCGATCTGCCAGACCGCCCTGAGCGAGCCGCCCAGGCCTTCCTCGCCGCGCAGGCCCCAGACCGACCGGTAGTTGGTCTGGCGCACCACGCTGCCCAGCGACGTGCCGTCGGTGGCCGTGCTGGCGCGCGAGTATTCGATGGCGGTATTGAGCCGCCCGTAGATCGTGACGGAATCGGCCGCCAGGGCCGACGCCGGGGCGGCCAGGGCCGCCAGCAATGCCAGCCCGTCAGTGCGCCGCATCGGTCTTTTCATCGTGGCTGGCGGTCAGCGTGGCCGGCCCGGGCGTGCCGGTGATCTTCGGCACGCATTCGGAATGGAACCAGGCGACGGTCACGGGCTCGCCCGCGATCATGCGCTTGATCGGCGGCACCACCTGTTCGCCGATCAGCATGCCCAGCAGGCCGATCAGCGCCACGGCCGGCGGCGCGGGCGAGCGCACCTGCATCAGGGCATAGATGATGCCGACCAGGATGCCGGCGCCAAGGGAGACAAGATAGATCTTCATGATGGTCTCGCTATACAACAACAAAACGGCAGGATTTGGAGGGTCAGCGCGTGGCGTCGGGCAGTCCCACGCCCAGCAGGTGCCGCACGCGCGGCGGCTCGCTGGCCACGTGAAAGCCGGCCACATCGCGCTGCAGGTCGGCATCGGCGTTCGGTACGCGCCGATGCTGGCGCAGGTGTTCGGCCCACGATTCGACCAGGAACCATTCGGTCAGCAGCTCCGGGTTGGCCGGGTCTTCCATGACGCCCCAGTTGAAGGCGCCGTCGCGCAGCCGTTCTTCCGACAGCCGATGCACGGCACGCAGGAACGCGTCGCGGTTGGCCGCCGGAATGCAGTACTCGATCAGGATCATCACCGGGCCGCGATCATGGGCGATGTCGTCGGCCATCTCGGGCTCGGGCCAGTGGCGTGCCGGCCCCAGGTCTTCCTCGCCACGGGGCAGGCGGATGCGGTGCAGCAGCAGCGCCGCCACCACCAGGCCCACGGCAGCGATCAGCAGCGCATGGGGCGTGCCCATGGCCTGCGCCACAAAACCCCAGAGCAGGCTGCCGCCGGCCAGCGCGCCGTTGAACACCATCTGGTAGACGGCCAGCGCCCGGCCACGCACCCAGTTCGGCAGGATGGCCTGTGCCGCGCCGCCCAGCGTGGTGAGCGCCAGGATCCACGCGGCGCCCAGCACCAGCAGCAACGGCAGGGCCAGCCACACCGGCGGGGCGAACGACAGCCCGGCCATGACCACGGCGGTGGCGATGGCGGACGCCAGGATCACGCCGTCGCCATCGAGCCGTTTCTGCAGCGTGGGCATCGACAGCGCGCCCAGGATGGCGCCGGCACCCACCGCGCCCAGCAGCACGCCGTAGAGCCCGGCGCCGCCATGCAGCAACTGCTTTGCCACCAGCGGCAGCAAGGCCCAGACGCTGCTGCCGAACGCGAAATGCACGGCGGCCCGCAGCAGCACGATATGGAGCTTGCTATGGGCGCGCGTGAAGCGCAGCCCGGCGCGGAACGCGCTGAAGAAGTGCTCGCGCAGCGGATCGCTTGGCTGCACCGGGCGCTTCCACCAGATCAGCGCGCCGATCACGAACACATAGCTGACCAGGTCGGCGCCATACGTGGCGGCCGCGCCGAACGCGGCCAGCAGCAGGCCGCCCATGGCCGGGCCGATGGCGCGGGCGATATTGACGCCCAGCCCGTTCAGGGCCACGGCCTGGCGCAGCGTGTTCTGCGGCACCAGTTCGGGCACGATGGACTGCCAGGTCGGCCCCATCATCGCAGCGCCGATCCCGCCGGCAAACGCCAGCGCAATCAGGATTTCGATGGTCAGGCCGTTTTGCCAGGACAGGAAGGCCAGTGTGCCGCTGACGGCTGCCAGCGCGATCTGGATCACGATCAGGAAGCGGCGGCGGTCCAGGATATCGGACAGCACGCCCGCCGGAATCGCCAGCAGGAAGACCGGCAGCGTGGCCGCGGCCTGGATGGTGGCGACGGCGGCCGGCGAAGAAGACAGGTCGGTCGCCAGCCACGCGCTGGCCACGTCGCGCATGAAGCTGCCGATATTGCCGAGGATCGTCGCCACCCACAGGACGGCGAACGTCGGCTGGGCCAGCGGCGCGAACGTGCCCGACGGCTTGGTTGTGGAGGTTGCTGCAGCCTGCGTCATGCCCGGCTCCGCGTACGCAGGTCGTGCCAGGCCACCAGCAGGAAGCCGCCCACCAGGCCCAGGTGCTCGAAGAACGCGTTCATGAGCATGAATTGCGCCTCGGGCGGCGCACTCCAGAAGCGGTTGGCCATGAAGGTGGCGGCCAGCGTGAAGCCGGCCAGCGCCAGCGCGCCGAGCCAGCGGTACACGCCGAGCAGGATCATGGCCGGCGCGGCCAGTTCCAGCGCGATCGTGGCCGCGGCCATCGGCACGGCGGGGCTCAGGCCAAAGTGCTGCATCTCGGCCACCGCGCCGGAGAAGTCGAACAGCTTGACGAGCCCGCCTTGCAGGTACGCCGCGCACAGCAGCAGCAGGGCGATCCAGTGCATCCAGCGTGGCAGCCGGTGCGTGGTGTCGCCGGCCGCCGCCAGCGAGGAAGAAGTGAAGGACATGACGGGTCTCCGGTTCAATGCAATGCGGATGGCAGGATGCAGCCGGCGTCAGAACGCCCAGCAGGAGCAGCCCAGCGCGCCCCAGAAGCTGCTTTCATCCGACGTCGGCACGCTCGACGTCCACGCCTTGGCATGCGCATGGCCGTGCACGCCGCAGGAACTGGCGCAGCCGCAGGCGGTGTTCATCGCCATCTGCCTGGCCTTGGCCGTGGGGCGGGGCTGGTACTGGCTGCCATGGCGGGCCGGCGACCAGTCCGGCATGGCCGGCGGAATGACTGGCGAGTGCTTGTCGAACTCGTTGTCGCCGTAGACCACCTTGCCGCCCAGCACCGTCATCACGGACGTGATGTCCTGGATGTCGTCGCCCGGCACGGCGAAGTAGTCGGCCGACAGCACGGCCAGGTCGGCCAGCTGGCCAGCCTTGATCTGGCCCTTCTTGCCTTCCTCGGACGAGAACCAGGTGTTGGCCTCGGTCCACAGGCGCAGCGCCGTCTCGCGGTCCAGCAGGTTGGCCTGCGGATACATCGACATGCCGCCCACGGTCTTGCCGGTGGTCAGCCAGTACAGCGACACCCACGGGTTGTACGACGCCACGCGCGTGGCATCGGTGCCGGCGCCAACCTTGACGCCCTTTTCCAGCATCTTCTTGATCGGCGGCGTGGCTTCGGCGGCCTTGGCGCCGTAGCGCTCGACGAAATACTCGCCCTGGTAGGCCATGCGGTGCTGCACGGCGATGCCGCCGCCCAATGCCGCGATGCGGTCGATATTGCGGTCGGAGATCGTCTCGGCGTGGTCGAAGAACCAGTTCAGGCCGTTGAACGGCACGTCCTTGGCCACCTTCTCGTAGACGTCCAGCGCGCGGGTGATGGTCTCGTTGTAGGTGGCGTGCAGGCGCCACGGCCAGCGCTTTTCGGCCAGCAGGCGGATCACGGGCTCCAGGTCGGCTTCCATCGACGGCGGCATGTCGGGGCGCTCGACGCGGAAGTCCTCGAAGTCGGCGGCGGTGTAGACCAGCATTTCGCCTGCGCCGTTGTGGCGGTACAGGTCGTCGCCCTGGCCCGGCTTGACCGTCGACGTCCAGGTCTTGAAATCGGACAGTTCTTCCTTGGGCTTCTGGGTGAACAGGTTGTAGGCCAGGCGTACCGTGAGCTGGCCTTCCTTGTGCAGTTCTTCGATGATGTTGTAGTCATCGGGATAGTTCTGGTATCCGCCGCCGGCATCGATCACGCCGGTCACGCCCAGGCGGTTCACCTCGCGCATGAAATGGCGCGTGGAGTTCTTCTGGTACTCGGGCGGCAGCTTCGGGCCCTTGGCCAGCGTGGCGTACAGGATGGTCGCGTTGGGCTTGGCCAGCAGCAGGCCGGTGGGATTGCCGGCCTTGTCGCGGATGATCTCGCCGCCCGGCGGGTTCGGGGTGTCCTTGTTGTAGCCCACGGCGCGCAGCGCGGCGCCGTTCAGGATGGCGCGGTCGTACAGGTGCAGGATGAACACGGGCGTATCGGGCGCCACGACGTTCAGTTCCTCGATGGTGGGCAGGCGCTTTTCCACGAACTGGTGCTCGGTGAAGCCGCCTACCACGCGCACCCATTGAGGGGCGGGCGTGCGGGCAACCTGGTCCTTGAGCATGCGCATGGCGTCGGCCAGCGAGCGCACGCCGTCCCAGCGCAGTTCCATGTTGTAGTTCAGGCCGCCACGGATGATGTGCATGTGGCTGTCGATCAGCCCGGGAATGGCCCGCCGGCCATTCAGGTCGATCACCGTGGTCTTTGCGGCCGCGAGCTTCATGATCTCGTCGCGCGTGCCCACGCTGACGAAGCGGCCGTCCTGGATGGCCACGGCGTCGGCTTGCGGGTTGGACTTGTCAAGGGTGGTGAACTTGCCGTTGACGAGGATGAGGTCGGGCGTCGGGGTCGGTGACATGGCGAAAAGCTCCGAAGAGGCTGCCGCGCCAAGCGCGGCGGCCGAGGCGATGAATTGCCGGCGGGTAACTGACATGGCCAGGCGGCTCAGGCGTTCAGGAAGGCCAGCAGGTCGGCATTGACCTGGTCGGCGTTGACCACGCACATGCCGTGCGAAGCGCCCGGGTAGACCTTCAGCGTGGCGTTCTTGACGATCTTGGCGGACAGCTTGGCCGCGTTGTCGATCGGCACGATCTGGTCGTCGTCGCCGTGCAGGATCAGCGTGGGCACGTCGATCTTCTTCAGGTCCTCGGTGTAGTCCACTTCCGAGAATTCCTTGATGCACAGGTACTGGCCCAGGATGCCGCCGGCCATGCCCTGCGCCCAGAAGGCGTCGATGGTGCCTTGCGAAACCTTGGCGTTGGGGCGGTTGAAGCCGAAGAACGGCGTGGCCAGGTCCTTGTAGAACTGCGAACGGTTCTCGGCGACGCCCTTGCGGATGTTGTCGAACACTTCCAGCGGCAGGCCATTCGGGTAGGCCGCGCTCTTGGCCATGGTCGGCGGCACGGCGCCGATCAGCACGGCCTTGGCCACGCGCTTGGTGCCATGGCGGCCGATGTAGCGGGCCACTTCGCCGCCGCCGGTGGAATGGCCGACCAGCGTGGCGCCCTTGATGTCCAGCGCGTCGAGCACGGCGGCCAGGTCATCGGCGTAGGTGTTCATGTCGTTGCCCTGGGCCGGCTGGTCCGAGCGGCCATGGCCACGGCGGTCGTGGGCGATCACGCGGAAGCCCTTCTGCACCAGGAACAGCATCTGGGCGTCCCAGGCGTCGGCGTCGAGCGGCCAGCCGTGCGAGAACACCACCGGACGGCCCGAACCCCAGTCCTTGTAGAAGATGCGCGTGCCGTCCCTGGTCGTCACGAAATGGCCCTGCTTCGACTGGCGGCCAGCGGCCGGTGCGGCTTCAGCGGCGACCGGCGTCAGCGCGGTCATCGATGCCACCGTGGCGGCAGCGGCGCCCACGGTGCTGCCAACCAGCAGCTTGCGGCGCGATGCGTCGTGTTGGGCTTGATCCTGGGATTGGGGGCGGCGTTCGACATAAGAAGATTTCCCTGCAAGATTGGTTCAGATTGTTTGAGTTATCGGCCCAGCGCGTTTCGGCACGTTTTGCTGCGAGCGCTGCGATGGAGTGAACTTTAGCGGCGCGAATGCGGTGATCGCCGCACTCGCGCTGTACGTTTCATTCAAATAAATTGAATGTCTATGGGGCTAGCCTGGACGGGCCTCAGCGGGCCGGTACCGGCGCGATCGATTCGTGCGGCGTGGCGGTGCGCTGCGCGGCCTTGTGGACCATCGTGTAGGCGTAGTCCACGCCCATGCCGTAGGCGCCGGAGTGTTCCTTGACCAGCTTCATCACGGCGTCGTAGGTGTCGCGGTGGGCCCAGTCGCGCTGCCATTCCAGCAGCACCTGCTGCCAGGTCACGGGCACCACGCCGGCCTGCACCATGCGCTGCATGGCGTAGTCGTGCGCTTCCTTGGTGGTGCCGCCCGAGGCGTCGGCCACCATGTAGATCTCGTAGTCGCCTTCCAGCATGGCGCATAGCGCGAACGTGGTGTTGCAGACCTCGGTCCACAGGCCGGCCACGACCACCTTCTTGCGGCCGTTAGCCTTCAGGGCGTCGCGCACTTTCTGGTCATCCCAGGAATTCATCGACGTGCGCTCCAGCGTCCTGGCGTCCGGGAACACGTCGAGGATCTCGGGGTACGTGTAGCCCGAGAACGAATTGCTTTCCACGGTGGTGATGGTGGTCGGCACATTGAAGATCTTTGCGGCCTTGGCCAGGCCCACCACGTTGTTCTTCAGCGCCTGGCGGTCCATGGACTGCACGCCGAAGGCCATCTGCGGCTGGTGGTCGATGATGATCAGCTGGCTGTTCTGCGGCGTCAGTACTTCGAGCTTCGGGTTCGACATGATGAAAGTTCCTTGAAACGAAGGTTGAGGCGAGGTACGGCCGGCTCAGCAGGCGCTGGCCAGTCGCGCACCGGTTGCATCGGGGGCGGTCATGCCTGGGATGGGCAAGATGCAACCCGACGCAAGACTAGACGGCGCGTGCGTATGCGGCCATTGGCCCATCGTATTAGGCGATCGTGTCTACGGATTACCTGTCTGCGGCGGTGTGCGCGGGCGTGCCTGCCGGCGCATGCTGGCGTGCCGGACAGGCGGCGGCCGGCGGGCGTGCGATCACGCCAGTGGGCAGGGCTGGGCATGGGCAACAGGCGTGATGAGGGCGATGGGTGGCGACAAGGCACGCGCAGGGTAGGTCGGCGCGAGCGGCTTCGCCATACTCACTTGGTATAGGTACTGACGGGCCCGACGACAAGCAAGGTTTTGCGAAGACAGATTCGGCGGCGCTGTCCACTCACCCAATGGTATGGGTGGCGAAGCCGTGCGCGCTGTGCTGAAATGCTGGGCGGACACCGGGGCCGTGGCCGCCCCCGTGCGCCTGGAAATCCCCCGGTTCAGCGCCGGATTTCGCCCCGGATATCGCCCCGGACGCCATGGGCGGCACCCGCAACATGCCCCGGGCACCTTGGAGAACAGAGTCGTGACATCCCCTGACGGGACCCCTGCCGGTACAGGCGCCGACGCCGACGCGATGGTGCTGATCGTCGACGACGATGCCATGCTGCGCGCCGGCCTGGGCAACCTGTTCCGCTCGGTGGGCATGCAGGCGGCGCTGTTCGGCTCGGCCGCCGAGCTGCTGGAATTCCGGCTGCCCGACGTGCCCTGCTGCCTGGTGCTCGATGTGCGCCTGCGCGGCCCGAGCGGCCTGGACCTGCAGACGCGCCTGGCCCAGATGGGCGTGCATATCCCCATCATCTTCATGACTGGCTATGGCGATATCGCCATGACGGTGACCGCCATGAAGGCGGGCGCCGAGGATTTCATGGCCAAGCCGTTCCGTGACCAGGACCTGCTCGACGCCGTATCGGCGGCCATCGAGAAGGACCGGCTGCGTCGCCGGGGACTGCGCAAGGTGGAAGAGATTCGCGGCAACTACGCCACGCTGACGCCGCGCGAGGCCGAAGTCATGGGCATGGCCGTCTCGGGCCTGCTGAACAAGCAGATCGCCGGGGAAATCGGCATCAGCGAAGTGACGGTGAAGATCCACCGGGGGCAGGCCATGCGCAAGATGCGCGCGCGCACCTTTGCCGACCTGGTGCTGATGGCCCAGCAGATCGGCCTCTGCAAGGCCGAACAGTAGGCTTCCCCGAAGCATTGCGCGCCGGGGAAACAGGGGTTACGGCGCCGTTCAGCCGAACTTGCGCGCCGCGTCGAGCGCCAGGCCCGAACCGATCCCGCCGAACAGGTCGCCTTCCACGCGCCGCGCGCCGGGCAGCAGCCGCGCCAGCTGTTCGCGCAGCATTGGCACGCTGCTGGATCCGCCGGTGAACAGGATGGTATCCACCGAATCGGCCGGCACGCCGGCGGTCTTCAGCATGCCCTTTACCGTGCTGGCCGTCTTGTCGACAAGCTTCGCGATCGACTGGTCGAAGTCGTCGCGCGTGATGTCCACCGTGGTGTCGGGGGCGATGCGCGCCAGGTCCACCGTCGTGAGCGGCGCCTCGGACAGGGCGATCTTGGCGGCTTCCACCTGGATCGCCAGCCAGTGGCCCGCACGGTCCTTGATCAGCCGGATCAGGCGGTCGAGCTTCTCGGTGTCGGCCGCATCGCGGTAGTTGTCCATCACGATGGCCCACGCGCGGCGCGTATAGACCAGGTTGATCGTGTGCCAGCTGGCCAGGTCGAAATACTGGCCCGACGGCATCGCCTTGCCGTTGCGCAGCTGGCTGTTCAGGCCCAGCATCGGCATGACGCTGGCCAGGCTCAGCGCGCGGTCGAAATCGGTGCCGCCGATATGCACGCCGCCATTGGCCAGGATGTCCTCGCGGCGGTCGGTCTTCTTCGCACGCTCGGGCGACAGACGCACCAGCGAGAAGTCGGACGTACCGCCGCCGATATCGGCCACCAGCACCAGTTCCTCGCCGCCGATGCCGGCTTCGTAGTCGAATGCGGCGGCAATCGGCTCGTACTGGAAGGCGATGTCCTTGAAGCCGGCGTCGCGGGCAATCTCGGCCAGCGTGTCCTCTGCCAGCTGGTCGGCCGCGGCATCCTCGTCGATGAAATGCACGGGGCGGCCCAGCACCGCCGCGCTGAACTGACGGCCGGCAGCGCGCTCGGCGCGGCCCTTGAGTTCGCCGATGAAATGCGCCAGCAGCTTGCGGAACGGCATGGCCTGGCCCATGACCTCGGTGCTGTCGTCCATCATCGACGTGCCCAGCAGGCTCTTGAGCGACCGCATCATGCGGCCTTCGTAGCCGGCCAGGTAGTCGGCCAGCGCGGCGCGGCCGTAGCTGACCAGCGGGTCCTCGGCGTGGAAGAAGATCACAGAAGGCAGCGTGGCCTTGTCGTCTTCCAGCGGCAGCAGCGTGGGGCGCCGGGGCGCAGCCAGCCGACGGTGGAATTGGACGTGCCGAAATCGACGCCGCAAGCGTTTGAGATCATGGGAATGCAGGGGTTCAGGTGCAGCAGGAAGCAGGCGGCGCGCAATCCGTTGCCGTTTTCGGGCCCGGACCTGGTGCCGCTGCGTGGGGCGCTATTGTAGGGGTTTTCCTGGCGCGGGGTGGAAACCCGCAGCGCGGCATGCCATCGGGGATCACCCCATGCGGGTTTGTGCCAACTGTTCCGCACACCGCCGTTGCAGTCTACTGAAGTCGCAGGTTGCAGTGTGACCGGCGGGCACTACAGTCCCGGCCGGCCGTTTGGAAAACCGACTGGAGACAATACCATGGTGACCAAGCAGGACGAATCACGCATTTTCCGCGAACTGGTAGCGCTGGCCACGCTGGAGGCACTGGGCGGCGCGATTGCACTGGGTTTCGTATTCAATCTGCTCACATGACCCTACGCGAGCACGGGGCCGCCGGCTGAGGTCAGGCCATCGCGGCTCGGGTCTGCAGCCAGGTCAGCAGTTCCGCCTCGGGCATCGGCCGCGCCAGCAGGTAGCCCTGCATCGCATGGCAGCCGATGCCGATCAGCGTCTGCCGGTCGGCCTCGTGTTCCACGCCCTCGGCCACCACTTCGAAACCGAACGAACGCCCCAGGTTCAGCACCGCGCGCATCAGGTCCTGGTTGCGCGGCGCGCGCGCGATATCGGTGATGAAGCTGCGATCCACCTTCACGCATGCCGCGCCCAGCTGGCGCAGCGCGCCCAGGCCGGAGTAGCCCACGCCAAAGTCATCGAGCGCGATCGCCACGCCGGCCTTGGCCATGTTGGCCAGCTTGCCCTGCACGGCCACAACGTCCAGCGCCACTTCCTCGGTGATCTCCACGGTCAGCAAGCCTGGTTCGAGCTTGCAGGCCTGCAGCGTCGACAGCAGCAGCTGGTCGATTGCCACCTGCGCCATTTCGCGCGGCGACAGGTTGATGGCGATGGGTATCCGCTGCCCGCACTGGGCCTCGATGGCCTTCGACAGGCGGCAGACCTTCGACAACGTGGCGCGCAGCAGCGTCTCCGACAGGCCGGACGCCGCCGCCACCGACACCAGCTCGGGCGGCGGCACCCAGCCATGCCGGGCGTGTTTCCAGCGGATCAGTGCCTCCAGGCTGCGCACCCGCGTGCCGCCTTCGCCGAAGATCGGCTGGAACCAGACCTCCAGCTTGTCGTCGGCCAGTGCGCGCGGCAGGTCGCGTTCGACGTCGCGCTGCATCTGCAGGTGCCGGTGCAGGTCGTCGTCGAACGTGTAGACGCTGTTGCGGCCCGCACGCTTGGCCGCGTACAGGGCGGCGTCGGCAAACAGCAGCATGTCGTCCAGGCTGATGTCCGGGCCAAGGCAGATGCCCACGCTGATGCCGACGGCGCTGTACTCGTAGCCATCCAGCGGCTGCCGCACGGCCTCGATCAGCCGCGCGGCCAGCGTCGCTGGGCATTCGTCGTGCTCGAACGGATCGTAGAGCAGCATGAACTCGTCGCCGCCCATGCGGCCCACGAGCATGCCGTGGCTGGCCACCGCCTCGAGCCGCCGCGCCACCTCGCGCAGCACGCCGTCGCCGGCCTTGTGGCCGAAGGCGTCGTTGATCAGCTTGAAGCCGTCCAGGTCCAGCAGCAACAGGCAGTGCCGCCCGCTGACGCCGTTGGCAAAGCGCTTGCTGGCCCGGTCGAAAAAGCCGCTGCGGCTCAGCAGGCCGGTCAGCGGGTCGAGGCTGGCCAGCGTCCACATCTCGTCGGCACGGTTCACGGCGTGGTCGTGCGCGATGCGCAGCGAATCCTGGATCGCCGTGGCCTCGTTCTTGAGCTGGATCGAATGCCGGATCTGCCGTTCACTTTCGAGCGTGCACCGGATGAGCGCGGCCAGGTAGAGCACCGTGGTGCCGGCCAGCCAGAGCTTGTCGAAATCGCCGAACCAGAGCAGGCAGGCGGCCGCCGACAGCAGCGGCGGCGTGATGAAACAAAGCGGGATGCGCGCGTAGGCAAAGCCGTGCGTCACCGCGCCCGCCGTAGTGCCGCACACCACGGTCAGGTAGAACAGCGTCTGCGGCGACGTGTAGCCATCGCACAGCACCGGGATCGCGGCCCAGGTCAGGCCGGACAGCAGGGCCAGCGTGCAGTGGATGCGCAGGTGGCGCGCCACCGTGCGGGCAAGCCGGCCATCGTCGGGACGCGTGGTGCCGGCGGCCCGGCCCACAGGCACCTGGCACATCCAGATGCGCAGCACGTTCCAGAGCAGCGACACCGCAAACCATGCCGCCGCCGTGGGGCCGCGCCCGGCGTGCCAGGCCACGGCCAGCACGCTGACGCCAAGGATGATGTTGATCGGGATCGACAGCCGGACGGTGCGGCGCACAGCCAGCAACTGGTCGTGGCGGGTTTGCCAGGGCTGGGTTGCCGCCACCGGCTTGATGCCCGCGCCTGCGCCGCCAGTTATGCCGCCGCTTGCCCCGTCGGCGGCGCGCACGCCGGCCCGCGCCGTGCCCCGCGCCTTGTTCTTGATTGTCATGGGTTCATGCCCGCCGCCTGTCCGCATGCCCTGGCACTGTGTGCGGCAAGGCTGGATGGCGGTGTTCCGCGTCCTGACTACCCGGTTCCTGCTTGTTTTGAGATCGCCCCGCATCGCGATGTTTGCCATCGTCGACGTCAGGTCATGAACCGTGGTACCCCGTCAATTTCCGCCATGCCGGCCAAGTCCCCGATACCGGCAACGCGGAACCTTCGTCCCGTCAGGTTTTGATGACTCAAGCCATGGTCGTTCGCTTTCGTTTGCGCGGAGGAAACGGCGAGTATAGGTCCAAACTGCCAGGCAGATGCCGGGTTCGGCACTCAGGTTTCGACGGTCGGCCGTGCGTGTTCGCGCCAGAACGGCAGGAATTCGGCCAGTGGCATGGCTTTGCCGAACAGCCAGCCCTGGCCGAACTGCACGCCGCGTTGCCGCAGCGCCACGCGCTGGGCTTCGGTCTCGATGCCTTCGGCCACCATGTGGATGTCCAGCGCCCGGGCCATGCCGATGATATGCGGGCCGACGGACTTCGACGGCGCGTCGGTCGTCATCGAGCCCACAAAGGCCTTGTCGATCTTGATGCCGTCCACGTCCAGGTCCTGCAGGTAGGCCAGGCTCGAATAGCCGGTGCCGAAATCGTCGATCAGGATCGGATGGCCGGCCTTGCGGAAGGCCGCGATCGTCTCGCGGCACGCGGCGTCGTTGGCAAAGCCGCGTTCGGTGACCTCGATCCAGACCTGGCTTGCGCGGATGCCGGCACGCCCCAATGCCTCGCTGATGGCGGGCAGGGTGTCGGGCGCGCGGAAGTCGTCCGGCGACAGGTTGATCGAGACATGCAGGTCCGGCTCGGCCGCCAGGTGCTGGCCCAGGTCAGCGAGCACGGCTTCGATCACGCACGTGGTGATGGCGTGGATGACGCCGGTGGATTCGGCCATCGGAATGAAGCGGTCGGGCAGCACGATGGTGCCGTCCGGCATGCGCCAGCGCACCAGCGCCTCGGCTCCGACGCAGCGCCCGTCGTCCAGCGCCATCACCGGCTGGTAGACGGCAAAGAATTCCTTGCGGCGGATGGCGTCCTGCAGCACATACCTGGGGCTGCGCAGGCGCCGGCCCCAGCGCAGCATCAGCCAGGTGGCCGCGACGCTGACCAGCAGGGCCACCGGCAGGCCCACATAGAGCAGTTGCCGCCAGGTGCCGGCCATGGCGCCGACCGGCTCGTAGGCCACCACCGTGAAGGGCAGCTCGCCCGATGCCTTGACGTCGAGATACAGGCCGTGCCGCACCTGGCCGTCCTGTTTCCCGGCCCAGGCCTGCCGCAGCACGGCGGGGTCCGTATCGCCCAGCGCCACGACGACATCGCCAGACTGCGTATCGATCATGCCGAGGCGGCTTTGCGCGTCGAGCGGCACGATGTCGATGAAGAACTGGGCATCGACCACGGCCACATGCCGCCCCACGCGGAACTGCACGGTGCGCGGCGCGCGCCCGGCCGCGTCGACGCGGTAGGCGGCGAGCAGCGATGGCAGGTCGATCCACGGCTGGTTCTGGCCTTCGATGCTGCGCAAGGCGCCCGGGACCGACGACGATGCGCACAGCAACTGCCCGTCGTCGAGAAACGTGATCTGGCGCGCGTAGCGGTGCTGCAGGTCGGTCTCGCGCATGGCGTCGAGGTGAGCCTGGCTGCAGGGGGTGCCGGCAAAGGTATCGGCCTGGCGCGCGGCCTGGATGGCGTCGCGCGCCACCACTTCCACGCGCACCAGCGCACGCGCGGTGAACTGGTCCACGCGCTGGCGCAGCAGTTCCTCGGCATATTCGCGCGACACCCAGGTGGTGAGCGCCACCGGGCCGCAGACGCCCAGCGCGATCACGCAGAACATGAAGAGCCAGAGACGCCGGGTCATGGAAGCAGGCCGAATGGAGTGCGTGGCAGCATATCAGACAGCATTCCATGACTGGTCTGATACTGCTCATGCAAGCGCAAGACGCGTGGAAAGTTGTTTGGCCCATCGCGCCACCGTCCCGGTATTCGATATTTCATGCCAGCATGAACCTTTTCCGGCCCGCGCGGCGCGAAGATTGCGACATCGCCAATTCACCGGAAAGCCGTGATGGATTCGTCTCTCGATGCCTTGGAAGCCCTGTCCCCGCCGCGGTCAATGCCCCCCGCGCCCTCCGATCCGATTGCCGCGGTCACGCATCCCGACCCCTATCCCTGGTATCGCCAACTGGCCCGGACGCGTCCGTTCCACTACGACGCCACCCTGAAACTGTGGGTGGCCGCCAGCGCCAGCGCCGTGGCCGAAGTGCTGGACCACCCCGACGCCCGGGTGCGCCCCCTGAGCCAGCCCGTGCCGCCCGCGCTGGCTGGTGGCCCGGCCGGCGACCTGTTCGGCCGCCTGGTCCGCATGAACGACGGCGCCGCGCATGCCGCGTTGAAATCGGTCGTGCTGCGCCAGCTGGCCGGGCTCGACCTTGGCCTGGTGCGTGTGCGCGCCCACGCGCTGGCGGCGGCGCTGCCGCGCATGACCGACGACGATGCCCACGAAGCCACGCGCTGGATGTTCACCTTGCCCGTGCTGACCGTGGCGGATCTGCTCGGCCTGCCGCTCGAACGCGATGCCGATGGCCATGTGTCCACGCGCGTGGCCGGCTTTGTGTCGACCATTGCCATGGCGATGTCGCCGCTGGCCACCCCGGCCGACGTGGAAGCCGGCTCGGCAGCCGCGCAATGGCTCGTGCAGGACGTCGGCGACAACGTGCCCGCCGCGCCGCCCGACAGCCTGCTGCACGCACTGGCGCACGACGCCCGGGTGGCGGGCATCGATGCGCCCACGATGGTGGCTAACGCAGTCGGCCTGATGATCCAGGCGTGCGAGGCCACGGCAGGGCTGGTCGGCAACACGCTGGTGCATCTGGGCCGAGCCGGCCACGATCCGGCTCTGGCCGACTCCATCGACTCGCTGGTGGCACGGGTGGCCCGGCTGGACCCGCCGGTGCAGAACACGCGCCGCTTCATGGCCGCCGACGCCGTCCTGTGCGGCCAGCCGGTGCGAGCCGGCGATGCGGTGCTGGTGCTTCTGGCTGCCGCCGCGCAAGACGCCGGCGATGGCGACCCTGCGAAGGCAGCCCACGCGTGGACGTTCGGCGCCGGACGCCATGGTTGTCCGGGCGATGCACTGGCCCAGGTGCTGGCCGGCTGTACCGTCCAGGCGCTGTTGTCGCGCGGGATTCAACCGGCGCGGCTGGTGGATCGCGTACGCTATCGGCCATCGGTCAACGCGCGCATTCCGCAGTTCCACGCATGACCCTGAAACAAGACAAGGAGACCCCATGATCGCCGTGATTTTCGAAGTCGAGCCCGCGCCCGGGCGCCAGGACACCTATCTGGACATCGCCGCCCATCTGAAACCGACGCTGGAGGGTATCGACGGCTTCATTTCGGTGGAACGCTTCCAGAGCCTGACAACGCCCGGCAAGCTGCTGTCGCTGTCCTTCTTCCGCGATGAAGCGGCCGTGCTGGCCTGGCGCAATACGCTCGACCACCGCCAGGCGCAGGCGGCGGGGCGGGGTGGCGTGTTTGCCAACTACCGGCTGCGGGTGGCCCAGGTGCTGCGCGACTACGGCCTGCACGAACGCGACCAGGCGCCGGCCGACAGCCGCGCCGTGCACGATGCCGCGGGTCATTGAGCGGCGATTGCGGGGCCGTTGCCGACGCCAGGATTCATGACAATCTGACATATTCGCCCCGTAGACTCGTGCATCATCCCGGCGGAGGGTTGACCACGCGGCAGCGAAAACAAAGGGGCGATGCGGCATGAAACGGCGCACGGGCGGCACGAAGTTGTGGGCAACGCTAAGCAAACAGGCGACGCGCAGCGCACGCCAGTTCAGCCGCACGGTCACGAAAACCGTGACCGATCCGATGATGCGCGCGGCCAAGCAGCAGAGCCAGGCCGTCAGCAAGGCCATGGGGCGCGCGGTGGGCAAGGTGGCCCGCCAGGCGTTGACCGGCGTGGTGACGCCGGCGCGGGCGCCGGTCAGCAAGGGCGGCGGATGCTGGGAAGAGGGCCAGTGGGGCTTCACCCTCGGCATCGGCCGCATGGCGCAGCGCCGGTATCGTATTTTCGTGCCGCCGGGTGTCACCGCGGCACGGCCGGCGCCGTTGCTGGTGCTGCTGCACGGCTGCGGCCAGGATGCGGCCAGCTTTGCCGCCTGCGCGCGGGTAGCTACCGTGGCGCGCGACGCCCGCTGGGTCGTGCTGATGCCCGAGCAGTCGGTGCAAGCCAACGCCCATCGCTGCTGGAACTGGTTCCGGCCCGCCGCGCGCGGCGCCTCGGAAACCGCGCTGCTGATGTCGATGATCGACCATGTCAGCCAGCGCTACGCCATCCTGGCCAACCGCGTCTGCGCGTTCGGCCTGTCGGCCGGCGGCGCCATGGCCATGATGCTGGGCCTGCGCTATCCGGACCGCTTCGCCGCCATCGGCTCCCATTCGGGCGCCGCGCCCTATAGCGCGATCAATGCCACGCAGGCGCCCAAGGCCATGCGTGGCGAGCGCGCGCCCGACCCCATGGCGGCCCGCCTGGCGCTGGCCGGGCGCCGCCCACCGCCACTGTTGTTGCTGCATGGCGATGAAGACAGCGTGGTGTCCTACGACAACGCCACGGCCACGGCGGCGATGTGGCTGGAGCTGCTACCGCCCGGCACGCCGGCTCCCGTGGCGTTGCCCGCCAGGCGCGTGCGGCGCGGCACACGGCGCGCGGTGGACGTGTTCGACTGGCAGGCCGGACCGCGTCCCTACCTGCGCGTGGTGAAGGTCGAAGGGCTGCGCCATGCATGGAGCGGCGGCGCGCCCGGACAGGCGTTCTCGGACCCGGGCGGGCCCGACGCGCTGAAGATCGCACTGCGGTTTTTCTCGGTGAACGGGCGCGACAGGGACTGAGCCCTGCGGGCTCAATCCGCGCCAACCGGCTCGAACACCACGTCGCTGGTGGGGCACGCCACGCAGGGCAGGATATAGCCGTCGTCCTTTTCGTCCAGGCTCAGTCCGGGCCATTCGATCCGATACCGCACGCTGCCCGCGTGCAGCTTGCTCATGCAGGCGCGGCAGGTGCCGTTGCGGCAGGAGCTGGGCAGGTTCACGCCATCGAGCAGCGCGCTTTCCAGCAGCGTGAGCGACGCCGGCGCGGCAAACCGCACCTGGCCCGGCAGCACCTGGGCCGTGAATTCGCGATCGTCGTCCGGGATGTCAGCCATGCCCCGCGTCCTCGTCGGCCGGAAAGGCTGCGCGCCCATGGGTGGCATCGCGCAGGGCCGCCTGTGCCTGGTCGCGCAGCGCGGCGGGCAGTCGGATGACCAGCGTGGCCAGCGCGCCGTAGCGGGTGTCGGCCAGCGAGCAGCCCGCGTCCGCCGACTGCTCGATCCATCGGCGCACGCGCGGTTCGTCCGGGTAATCGACCAGCACGGTCAGCGTGGCGTAGGCAATGCGCTCGATGCGCGATGCGTCCTTGAGCGCGGCGGCAATGGCGTCGGTATAGGCGCGCACCAGGCCGCCCGCGCCAAGCTTGACGCCGCCGTAATAGCGCACCACGGCGGCCAGCACGCCGTCCAGGTCGTGATGGCGCAGCACTTCCAGGATCGGCCGGCCTGCCGTGCCGGACGGCTCGCCATCGTCGGACATGCCCGACTGGCCACCCGCAAGCAGTGCCCAGCAGACATGCGTGGCGGCAGGATGCTGGGCGCGCAGGTCGGCGATCACCCCCATGGCCGTCTCGCGATCGGGCACCGGCACCGCCGACGCAATAAAGCGGCTCTTGCGTATCTCGATGTCGGCGTGAACCGGGGCGGCTAGCGTGAAGGTGGGCAAGGCAGGGCAGGGAATCGACAGGCAGGAGGGCGAGTGTAGCGCAGCCGGTCGTGGCACCGAATGTGTGACAACTTGCTGACCGTCAAACAGCTGTCACGAAATCGTCTTACCATCCGGACGGGGCAGATGCCGTTCCTGCCACAGTGCGTCATTACAGAAGCGCCACCAGACACCCCCGAGACACCCACAGAGCCTAGTGAATCCCATGTCCGACCAGACCGTCAACGCCCGTCGCCGTGCCCTGAAAATCCTGGGCGGCGCCCCGATGCTGCCGCTCGGCGCGGCTGCCGCCAGCCTGGCCGGCGGCATGTCCGCCATGGAGGCCGCCTTCGCCGCCGCGCCGCGCCGCAAGGCCGCCGCCTTCACGTCCGCCACGTTCACCGGCATGGCCGCGCCGACGCTGGACAACGCGGCGGCCATGGCCACCACGACGGTCGGTTCGACGCTGAAGGTGTCGTACGCCGACGGCACTGCGCGGGACTACACGCTGGCCTACCAGCCGTTCTTCGTCACCGGCGACCTGGTGTCCGACGGCAAGGGCAACAAGGTGCTGGCCGGCGGCTACTACGACATCCAGAACCGGCCGATCATGGACGAATCCGTGCCGGGCAAGGCGCGCCAGTTCTATTCCGATGCCCCGGACGGCAGCTCGCTGCTGACGCTGCGCAACGCCAAGGCGCGTGGCGTCAAGGGCAACACGGTGTTCGCGGTGGTGCAGTTCGAGTACACCACCCGCGACCAGGCCGACGCGGAGATGCACGGCATGCTGCCGTCGCCTATCGCCGTGCTGACGCTGGACCAGGACCCGAAGACCGGCAAACTGAGCCTGGTGCGCTATCACAACGTGGATACATCGGGCGTGAACGGCCTGTGGATCACCTGCGGCGCGAGCCTGTCGCCGTGGAACACGCACCTGTCGAGCGAGGAATACGAACCCGACGCGGCCAAGGCCAGCACCGACAAGAAGCTGCGCGGCTTCAGCCAGCACCTCTACGGCGATGCAGGCCGCGCCAATCCCTACAACTACGGCCACCTGCCCGAAGTAACCGTGAACCCCGACGGCACCGGATCGATCCGCAAGCATTACTGCATGGGCCGCATCTCGCACGAACTGGTGCAGGTAATGCCCGACGAGCGCACCGTGCTGATGGGCGACGACGCCACCAACGGCGGCCTCTTCATGTTCATCGCCGACCGTCCGCGCGACCTGTCGGCGGGCAGGCTGTACGTGGGCAAGTGGCACCAGACGTCGGGCACCGGCCCGGGCGCGGCCACGCTGACGTGGATTCCGCTGGGCAGCGCCACCAGCGACGAGATCCGCAAGCTGGTGGACGGCGGCATCAAGATCACGGACATCATGGACGTCCATTTCAAGGACCCCGAGGATGCAAGCTTCACGCGCATCCTGCTGGACGGCAAGCCGAACTGGGTCAAGCTCAAGCCGGGGCAGGAAAAGGCCGCCGCCTTCCTGGAAACGCACCGCTACGCGGCGCTGGTAGGCGGCAGCATGGGCTTCACCAAGATGGAAGGCACCACCGTCAATATCGCGGACAAGAAGGCGTACTCGGCCATCTCGCGCATCGAGACCAGCATGCTGGCCGGCAACGCCGCCAATGCGGGCGACATCCGCGTGGAAGGCCCGTACTCGGGCGCGGTCTACGAGCTGAACCTGCGCGGCGGGCAGTCGGACCAGGCGGGCGCCCGCATCGACAGCGAATGGGTGCCGGTCGACATGGCGCCCGTGCCGGCGCTGGTGTCCGAAGACCTTGGCGGCGGCCCGAAGAAGGCACAGGACGCGCTGGGCAACTACGCCAACCCGGACAAGGTGGCCACGCCCGACAACCTCAAGTTCTCCGAAAAGCTGCGCACGCTGTTCGTCGGCGAAGACAGCAACACGCACGTGAACAACTTCCTGTGGGCGTACAACGTCGATACCAAGCAGCTGTCGCGCGTGCTGTCGTGCCCGGCCGGCGCGGAATCCACCGGGCTGCACGCGGTGGACGAGATCCACGGCTGGACCTACATCATGAGCAACTTCCAGCACGCCGGCGACTGGGAAAAGGGCCTCCATGACAAGGTGAAGGGCATGCTGGACCCGCTGGTGCGCGCCAACTACAAGGACCGCTTCGGGGCCGCCGTCGGCTACCTGACGGCCACGCCGTCGGCGCTGCAACTGAACAAGCGCGCGTAGGTATTTTCCGACCCTGTCTGACCACGCAGGCAGGGCCGGCCTGCTAACCTGTGGGCTGGCGCCGGGCACACCGCCCGGCGCACGCTCACAGGAATTCCCCATGACACAGCCCGCCGCAGACCCGACCGCGCGCCGCATGGCGCCGGCCACCGACCGCAACCGCGCGCCCATCCTGGCCGTCTTGCGCGACGCCCTGCCGAAGTCCGGCACGGTGCTCGAGATCGCCAGCGGCACCGGCCAGCATGCGGTGTACTTCGCGGCCGGGCTGCCGGGCGTGACCTGGCAACCCAGCGATCCCGATGCCACGCACCGCGAATCGATCGCGGCGTGGACGGCCTACGAAAAGACCGGGAACGTGCTGCCGCCGCTGGCCATCGACGTCAGGCAGGAGCCGTGGGGCATCGATTCCGTGGATGCCATGGTCTGCATCAACATGATCCACATCGCGCCCTGGGCTGCCGCCGAAGCGCTGTTCGCGGGCGCCGGCCGCCACCTGAAGCCCGGCGGCGTGCTGTACCTCTATGGCCCATACCGGCGCAACGGCGCGCATACCGCTCCCAGCAACGAGGCGTTCGACCGGCAACTGCGCGCAGCCGATGCGGCATGGGGCGTCCGCGACATGGAAGCCGTGATCGCGCTGGGCGTGGCCCAGGGTTTGACCTGCGCGGAGCCGGTGCCGATGCCGGCCAACAACTTCAGCCTGGTCTTCCGCAAGGCCGGATGAGGGCCGCGCGCAACGGAACGTTGCGGAAGGGTTAAGGATTGCGATATTCCTGTTGCGGTGATTGAGCGGCCCGGGCTGCGTGCGTAGGCTTGGCTTCGTGGTGATTCGACCAGGAGGCAAGAATGTTTGTTGAAGCCGTAGTTGGAGATGTGGCCGTAGCCGTTTCGCAGCCCCGAGATGTGCGTCGAGTTTCGTGCGGGAACCGGTCCGTCGGCATCGCTCACGATCTTTCGAGCGCCATGCGCGAAATCGTCCGATTGCCGATCAGCGGATTGACGCCCGAGGAAGTCGTCGCCCAGCAAACCGCGAAGTTATCCTCGGACGAACTGTGGCACGAGGTTTCGGCAGGCCGGCTCTGCGCCGAATATGACCCGCTTGCGAAGCGCCAAGTATTCCCGGCATGGCAATTCGTGGCGCCAGCCCGCGCGCTCATGCCGGCTGTCATGGACGCACTGGTCGCTGCAGGTTGTGTCGATCCGTACGGCTTCTGGGAGACTCGATTTGGCGAGATGGCCGATCTGACGCCAGCAGAGCTGTTGTGCGGCAAGCTTTTTGTGACGCGCGATTCGGTGTCGATCGACCAGCTCGACTATCTGGCCATGCCGGAAATCGAGCGTCAGCGCATCGTGCTGAGCATGCTTGAATTGCTTGTTGCGGAACGGCGGGGCGCGCTGGCATGAATGCAAGGATGAAACGGGATAGTGCCATCCGCATGCCGCCGAGGGCGCTGCTGAAGGATGTGCTGGCTGACAGTGTGTGCGAATTGCGCCGGGAAACGTGGCTGGCACGCGCGGCGTGGACGCCGTCGTCGGTTTTGCCGGAATCGGTTGTCCGCACCTATCGCTGGGGGCCGCCTGCCTTGATGGAAGGGTCCGGCGCATCGTTTCCGTTTCATTGGGTGTACGTTGCCGAGGATCTGACCACTGCGATATGGGAGGGGCGCTTTTGCAGGCCGAGCATCCGGCGGTCAGGTTTCTTCTACGTGGAGCGGGGCGCTGTCACCGAGGGATTGGTCGTGCTCTTCAAATTGGAAGACGACATCCGCCTGTTGGACCTCGGTGGGGCGACGGCGGCGCGATTGGGTATTTATGACCAGATATCCAACCCACAATACACCTGGTGCCAACACTTCGGCGTCGAACTACATCACATCCTTGCCGAACTTCATGCCGATACCGGTGCCATCGGCATACGCTACCCGTCAAGACGGCTGCGGAACCATTCGGCGATTGCGATTCACTCTCGCCATCTGGCTGCGTGGCGGCGTACGGTCACGGTCCGCACCATGCGCTTCGGAGATATGCCGTTCCACCGGGAATTGTGCCGCGATCCTTGCTACCTGCCGCCCGGTGGCCAACAGCTGCCCGCCGACCTGGCTTAGCCGCGAACCAGCATCACCATCGCCGTGGCGATCAGGCACAGCGCGAACGCCGCGCGCAGGCGTCGTTCCGGCATGCGATGGGCCAGCGCCACGCCCCAGGAAATGGTCAGCATGCCGCCGAGCGACAGCGGGATGCCGCTGTACCAGTCCACATGGCCGGCATGCGAGTAGGTGAGCAGGGCGACGACCGCGCCCGGGGTGACCAGCGCCAGCGCCAGCCCTTGTGCGGCCGCCTGTCGCATGCCGAACAGGCCGACCAGGGCGGGGGCGGCCACCACGCCGCCGCCCACGCTGAAGAAGCCGGAGAAGGCGCCGCCGACCACGCCGACGGCCGGGATCCACGATGTTGAAACGCGGGCTTGCTGTTGCGTGGCGGCGCGGCCAGGCAGCAGGCGCCAGAGGAAGTAGAGGGCCAGGCCGATCATGAACACGGCGAAGATCCGGCGCAGCAGCGCGGCATCGATCGAGGTGGCGAGCCGTGCCGAGAGCCAGGTGGCCAGCACGGCCGAAAGACCCAGGACGATGGCCGTCCTGAGATCGATATCGGCGCGCTTGCGGTATTGCCAGAAGCCGATCAGCACGTTGGGCGCGATCATGACCAGCGAGGTGCCCTGCGCCAGTTGCTGGTCCATGCCGTAGAGCAGGCCCAGCGCGGGAATGGCGATCAGGCCGCCGCCGATGCCGAACAGGCCGCCCACGCCGCCGAGAAGCCCTCCAAGTCCGAAGATGAGCAGGGCGGACAACAGCGAATGGTCAGGCATGGCGAATCGGGGGCAGGGGGCGGTCAGACGAGCGCCTCATGATACGCAGACATGGTGCAGACATTCGGGAAAGCGCTGACGCGGTGCCGGTCGCTCCAGGCAGCAATCCCGTGGCCCGCGCCCGGTCATCGCGTCGCCGTGGCGGCCGGCGCCGGCTGCCAGCCGCCCCCCATCGCCTGGTATAGCGCCACGCTGGCGTTGAGCCGATCGGCGTGGGCCTGGATCAGGTTCAGTTCGGCGCTGAACAGTTGGCGCTGGGCATCCAGCTGTTCCAGATAGGGCGAGTACCCGGCGCGATAGCGGTTGGTGGCGTGGCGCAGCGCGGCTGCCAGCGCGTCGCGTTGCTCGCGCAGCCGGGTTTCCTGCTCGCCAAGCTTCTGTACGGCTGCCAGGTTGTCGTTGACCTCGCGGAACGCGGTCAGGGCCACGCGTCGATAGGCATAGGCGGCTTCGTCGCGTTGCGCGGCGGCGGCATCGGCGCCGGCGACGATGCGGCCGCCTTCGAACAGCGGCGCGAGCACGCTGCCGCCAAGAGACCAGATCCGGATTGGATTGGCCAGCCCCGTCGCAAAGACCAGTCCGCCCGAGGTGGTCAGCGGGATGCGCGGCAGATACGCTTTGCGGGCGGCGGACAGGTTGGCGTCGGTGGCCGCGAGCGTGTACTCGGCCTGGGCGACGTCTGGGCGACGCCGCAGCAATTCGGACGGCAGGCCGGCCGGAACGGCTGGTTGCTGCAGCGCTTGCAGCGGCAGCCCGCGCGCGATGACTGCCGCATCGGGATTGCCGACCAGCACGCCCAGCGCGTTTTCCTGCCGCGTCACGGCCAGTTCGGCCTGGGGCACGGCCTGGGCGGTCGATTCATACTCGGCGCGCGCCTGTTCGTATTCCAGCTGGGACGTATAGCCGGCCCGGGCGCGATCCCGCGCCAGCCGCAGCGCATCGGCGCGCGACGTCAGCGTCTGGCGCACCACGTCGAGCTGGGCATCGAGCGCGCGCAGCGTGATATAGCCGCGAGCCGCAGCCGCCGATACCGAGAGAATGGCGGTGTCGCGCGCCGCCTGGCTGGCCAGCAGGCTGTTGCGCGCGGCGCCCACCGTGTCCTGGATGCGGCCGAACAGGTCGACCTCGTACGAGGCATCCAGTGCCAACTGCCCGGTATTGGCCGTGCCGGCCAGGCCGAACGCATTGATGGCCCGTGCGCGCGTTGCGCCGGCCGTGAAGTCCAGCGTCGGGAACAGCTCGGCACGTGCGATGCGCGCCTGGGCATCGGCCTGGCGCACGCGCGTGATGGCAATGGCGATGTCGTCGTTCCGGCCCAGCGCCTGGGTGACCAGCGCGGTCAGCGCGGGGTCGCCGTAGGTCTGCCACCATTCGCGCTCGATGGCTACCGTGGGGCCGGGGTCGACGCGCCACGCAGCCGGCGGCGCGATTGGCTCCGGCGCAGGCGGGCGTGCGCCCATGCATCCGGCCAGCAGCAGGGCGATGGCGGGCACCAAGGCGCGGCGCAGTACAAGGCGAGGCGGGATGCCGATGCGGTACGTCATCGCGTGGTCGGCCGGTTGGTGCTGGTGTCGACTTCGGCCTGCACCGACATGCCGGGGCGCAGGCGTTCCGCCATCGGCTGGTCGGGATCGATGGCGATGCGTACCGAAATGCGCTGCGCCACCTTGACGAAGTTGCCGGTGGCGTTGTCGGCCACGATCACCGCGAATTCCGAACCCGCCGCCGGCGCAAGGCGTTCCACCCGGCCGGTCAGGCGCGCGTTGTTCAGCGCATCCACGCGGAACGTGGCGCGCTGCCCAGGCGCCATGCGGGCGGTCTGCGCCTCCTTGTAGTTGGCGATGACCCAGCGCTGCGGCGGCACCAGGAACATCAGTTGCGTGCCCGAGGTCACGTATTGGCCCAGCCGGGCGCCGATCTGGCTGAGCCGGCCATCCTGCGGGGCGCTGACGATGGTGTTCGACAGATCGATGTCGGCCAGCTGCAGCGCGGCGCGCGCCTGCTCCACGGCCGCCTTGAGGCCTTCGCGGCCCACGATGATGGCTGCCACGTCCTGCCGGGCGATCTCCACCGCGGCGCGCGACTGCTCGACCGCCGCCTCGGCCTGGCGCAGCGCCGCGCGGGTCTGGTCGCGTTCGCGCAGCGACACCGAGCCATCGGCCACCAGTTCGTCCACGCGCTTCATGTCGGCCTGAGCGCGCTGCAGCTGGGCACGGGCGTTCTCGGCGTTGGCCAGCTGCGACTTGACGGTGGCCTCGCGGGCGCGCTGCGTCTGGTCGGCGTTGGCCAGGTTGGCGACCTGCGTGTTCAGCGATGCACGCGCCTGCGCCACGCGCTGGCTGTAGATGCGGTCGTCGATGCGCAGCAGCACCTGGCCGGTCTTGACCAGGTCGAAATCATGCACGGGCACCTCGGTCACATAGCCGCTCACCTGCGGGCTGATGATCGTGGTCTGGCCACGCACGTAGGCATTGTCGGTGCTCTGGATCGACGGCGAAAACGGCGGCAGGCCCCAGGCATAGAGGATGATCAGCACGCTGACCAGCGCCACGACCACGATCAGCGCGGTCAGCCGCCGCGATCCGCGCGGGGGCGCCCAGCCCTTGGCGGCCTCGACTTCCACCGGGTCTTCGAGCCGTTCGGGCTTGTCGGGCGGCGGCGGGGCGGGGGTACGGTCGGGCTGGTCAGGCGGATTGGACGGCGGGGGCGGCGGGGGCGGCGGGGTCAAGTGCCTTTCTCCGTGGATGGCGATGGCGACGGTGGCGGTGGCGGTGGCTTCTTGTCGGGAACATGGCCTGGCACCACCTTGTTCAGGTACAGCGCCAGCAGCCAGACGAACGTGACGGTGGACAGGATGCCGATCACCAGGAATACATCGTTGAACGCCAGCACGTTGGCCTCGCGCGTCACCTGCTGCGCCAGCGCCATGGCGCCCTCGGTCTGGCGCAGCAGCGGGTCGGTCACCACGCGGCTGTAGACATTGCCCAGCAGCTGGATGCGGGCGGCGTCGAGCGGATCGGCCAGGCTGATGCCCTGCACCAGCGCATGCGAATGGATTTTCTCGCGCCAGGTCTGGAACGTGCCCAGCAGCGCCGACCCGGCCAGGCCGCCCAGCGACTGCGTGATGCTGAACAGCGCCGAAAAACTGACGAAATGGCTCATGCCGCGCTGCAGCGCGCTGCCCATGCCGATCAGCAGCGTCGGGCCCAGGAAGTAGACGGCGGCAAAGGCGATCAGCGACTGCGTGAAGTACATGTTCTGCGGCCGCGTCAGGTTGGTGGAGCCGGCGTCGACGAACGCGCCAATCGCAATCAGGATCAGCGAGATGCGGATCGGCCGGCCCAGGTTTTGCGGGTTCAGGGTCAAGGCGCTGGCAGCGATGCCGGCCACGGTGGCCAGCGACACGACGATATAGAGCGGGATCAGCTGGTCGTTGCCCATGCCCAGCGACGTCAGCAGGCCCACCGCGCCATACGGCTGTTCGGACAGCAGGATGCGCACGGAGGTAGCCACCACGGCAAAGCGGACGATCGCCATGCTGCCCAGCCAGCGCGTATTGAGCAGCGGATTCACCCGGTTGTGCTCGATCCACAGCGCGGTGGCGATCAGGATCACGGCGCCGCACAGCGCATAGCCAAGCCATGGCGCCTCGGTCCACCACAGGATGCGGCCCTGGCCCAGCACCGCGCACAGCAGCGCCATGCCGGGCGCGAACAGCGCAAAGGTGACGAAGTCGAGCGGCTCGAAGGCCTTGATCCGCTCGCTGGGCGGCAGCGGCAGCAGGGCCACCGTCACCAGCGACAGCAGCGACAGGCCGAACTCGAACTGGTAGAGCGTCTGCCAGTTGCCGGCCTCCAGCATGCCCGTGGAGAACGTCCGCGCCAGCGGCGTGGCCAACTGCGGCACGCCGAAGCCGATCACCAAGGCGCGCATGCGATGCCGGGCCGGCAGCGACTGGATGATGTAGTAGAGCGCCAGCGTGGACATGCCGCTGGCGGCGATGCCATTGGCGGCGCGCGCCAGCAGGGCGGTGCCGAACGAGTGGGTCAGCAGGTGCGCGGCGGTGATCAGCGCGTAGGACAGCAGGAAGACCTTGGTGAACCGCTGCAGGCCGTACTGCTGGCGGAACTTGATCACCAGCATCGACATGCAGACATTGGTCATCACGTAGACCGTCGACAGCCAGGCCGCCTCGTCGCTGTACAGGCCGAACACCCCCTGGATATTGTTCAGGTTGGCCACCACCAGCGCGTTGCCGAAGCCGCCAGTCAGACCGATCAGCACGCCCACGCAGAAGTAGGCCACCCGCCGCGGCGTGGGGTGGTCTGGCGTGGCAGGCGACCCCGGCATCGACGGCCGTTCATGCGGCTTGAACTCGTAGCTGGCACTTGCCATGGCTGACTGGGTAGGCGACGAACGGCGTGGAATGTGGACGATGATGCGGGATGTGCCTGCGCGTTGCAAGCACAGGGCGGCTCCCGGGGCCGACGGGCTTATCAGATATGAAAACGGCAGGGTATTGATTCTCCTTATGGTGCCTTCCACATTCCCAATTTCACAGCGGCGGCGCCGGCGGGTAGATTGTCGGCATCGCGCCATGCGCATCATTCGCCCCGACACTGCCATGTCCAGACCGCTTCAAGGCATCACCGTAGTCTCGCTCGAACAGGCCATCGCCGCGCCGTTCTGCACCCGCCAGCTGGCCGACCTGGGCGCCCGCGTGATCAAGATCGAGCGACCGGGGCCCGGTGATTTCGCACGCGCGTATGACGGCCGGGTGCGCGGCATGTCGTCACATTTCGTCTGGACCAACCGCTCGAAGGAAAGCCTGACACTGGACGTCAAGGCACCCGGCGCCGGGCCGGTGCTGGAGGCGCTGCTGGAAAAGACCGACGTGCTGGTACAGAACCTGGCGCCGGGGGCGTCCGCGCGGCTCGGGCTCGACTATGAAACGCTATCGAAGCGCTATCCGCGCCTGATCGTCTGCGATATCTCGGGCTACGGCGGCGACGGCCCCTATCGCGACAAGAAGGCGTACGACCTGCTGGTGCAGAGCGAATCGGGCTTCGTGTCGGTCACCGGCACGCCGGACGAGGGCGTCAAGGCGGGCGCGTCGGTGGCGGACATCGCCGCGGGCATGTACGCGTACAGCAACGTGCTGGCGGCGCTGATCGAGCGGGGCCAGACCGGGCGCGGCAAGCGCATCGACGTGTCGATGCTCGAATCGATGGTCGAATGGATGAGCTTCCCGATGTACTACGCGTTCGAAGGCGCCGAACCGCCGCCGCGCGCCGGTGCCGCGCACGCCACCATCTATCCGTACGGGCCGTTCCCCACGGGCGACGGCAAGACAGTGATGCTGGGCCTGCAGAACGAGCGCGAATGGGCGGTGTTCTGCAAGGTGGTGCTGCAGGAGCCGGAACTGGCCACGCAGGCCGCGTTCGCCACCAACAGCCTGCGCAGCGCCAACCGGTCGCAGTTGCGGGCCCGCATCGTCGAGGCCTTCGGCCGGCTCACCGCGGCCGAGGTGGTGCAGCGGCTGGAGCAGGCGAAGATCGCCAATGCCAGCGTCAACACCATGGCCGATGTGTGGAACCACCCGCAGCTGGCTGCCCGCGAACGCTGGCGCCAGGTCGATACCCCGGCCGGCCCGATCCCGGCGCTGCTGCCGCCGGGCATGACCGATGCGCGGATGGACGCCGTGCCGGGCGTGGGTCAGCACACCGACGCGATCCTGGCCGAGGTGGGCTGCAACGCGGCGCAGATCGCCAGTCTGCATGCCGACGGCGTGGTCTGAGGAGGCGGCATGCGCACAACTTCTGCCCCGGCCCGCGTCCCGCGCAGCTACCTGTTTGTTCCGGCGTCGCGGCCGGAACGTATCGGCAAGGCGATAGCGGCGGGCGCCGACGCCGTGATCGTCGATCTCGAGGATGCCGTTGCCCCCGACGCCAAGGCCGAGGCACGCGAGCGCTTGCATGCCCCATGGCGCACCCTGCAGGCCCAGGCCGACTCCGCCGGCGTGGCACTGCTACTGCGCGTGAATGGCGCCGAGTCGGTCTACTTTGCCGAAGATCTGGCTTTTTGCCGGCACCAGGGCGTCCAGGCCATCGTCCTGCCCAAGGCCGACAATGGCTCGCTGGCCGCCCTGCGCGCCGTGCTGCCGGATGTGCCGTGCCACGCCCTGCTGGAAACCGCCGCCGGGTTTGCCGACCTGCCCGATGTGGCCCGGGCGGCGGGCGTGACGCGCCTGCTGTTCGGCAGCATCGACCTGATGTTCGACCTCGATGTGGGCGATGATGACCTGCCGCTGCACTATTGCCGCAGCGCGCTGGTGCTCCATTCCCGTGCCGCCGGCCTGCCGCCCCCGTGGATGGCGTCTGCACGGCCATTGGCGATGCCCAGGCGCTGGCTGCAGATACGATGCGCGGGCGCCGCTTCGGGTTTGGTGCCAAGCTGCTGATCCATCCCAGCCAGGTGGACGGTGTGCACGCGGCGCTGGCACCGTCCGAATCGGAAGTGGCGTGGGCGCGGCGCGTGGTGGATCAGGCCGCCGCCGCACAAGGTGCGGCCATCGCGGTGGACGGGAAAATGGTCGATCGGCCGGTTTTGGAGCGCGCCCAGAGAATCGTCGCGGCTGCCGCGCGTTAATGTTCCGTTAATCAAATACGACGCAGCCATTGCCACTGGCGGTGCGCCAATCGGTGTTTTCCCTGACCGGTGGGTTCGACGCAAATGTCGAAATATATGGGCAGGATGAAAGCCTTTTGTAATCAGGTTGCTGTCAAATGCGCATGGGAGATCGTGCGCAGCCATGCAGGAGGGATAAAAGGCAGGTCGCCGGGTAAAACAGAACGATAAAAGTCGCTTACTCGGTCCACCATTCGGCTGGCACGGTCGTTTACTGCAGACCGAAAGTCGAATTGAGCCAGACCGATCGTGCATTTTCCTGTTTCCCGTGCCGCCGCGGCAACGCTGCTTGCCCTGGTGGCCAGCGCTGGGCATGCCGCCAGCGAGCCGATGCCGCCAGACGGCCCCTGTGTGCCACCCCGGCCAAGGCTGCCCTGACACTGGCGCAGGCCCGGCTTGACGCGGTGCGCTGCAACCGCGACATCATCGCCGCCCGCCGTAACGAAGAGGCCAGCCAGGCCGATATCCAGATCGCTTCCCAGCGGCCCAACCCGGTGCTGAGCCTGGGCGTGGCCAATATCAACCCGCACCTGGGCGTGGGCGCAGGTGGCCCGCGCAGCAAGACGGTGGATTCGACCGTCCGCGTGGACCAACTGATCGAGACGGCCAACAAAGGCAACCTGCGCACCGACGCTGCCCGCAAGGCCAGTGCCGCCGCCGGCGAGCAGACCCAGGCGGTGGTGGCCCAGCAACTGGGCGCCGTAGACCAGGCGTGGTACGAAGCCGTGGTCAGCCAGACCCGCGTGGAGGTGCTGACCGAGACGGTGGGACTCTATGGCCGGACCCAGCAGGCCAACGAGACGCGCCTGAAGGCCGGCGACGTGTCGCGCGCCGATGTGACCAAGCTTCAACTCGAAACGCTGCGCGCCCAGAGCGACCTGCGCGCCGCCATCGCCGATCACAGCAGCGACAAGGCCGCACTGGCCGCCGCCATGGGCGTGCCCGGCACGCTGATGGACAACCGCCTGGTGGCGGACTGGCCGGCGCCCGATGCGGCGGTACCGCCGTTCGATCCCGATGTGCTGCAGCGCCGTCCCGACGTGACCGCCGCCGAAGCGCGGCTGGCCGCCGCGGCGTCGCAGCGCGACCTGGCCCGTGCCGGCCGCGTGCCGGACGTCACCGTCGGTGTGCAGTACGAGCACTATCCGGTCTCGGAGGCCAACACCACCGGCAGCGGCAACAGCTACGGCGCCTTCGTGTCGATCCCGCTGTTCGTGCGCCACAGCTTCGGCGGCGAGGCGCGCCGTGCCGAGGTGGACTACTACGCCGCGCTGGACGACCGCAACCGCATCCTGCTCGAGGCCCAGAACGAGATCGGCAGGCTGCGCGCGCAGCTGGACGCCGCCCGGGCGTCGCTGCAGCAGATGCGTGAATCGGTGCTGCCAGCCGCCGAAAGCGTGGCCAACAGCGCCGAATTCGCCTATTCGAAGGGGGCCAGCGGTGTGCTGGACCTGCTGGACGCGCGCCGCGCGCTGCGCCAGACCCGTGTGGATGCCGTGGAGGCACAGGGCAACTATGCCAAGGCGTTGTCGGCCTACCTGACCGCGCTGCAATCCACCCAATCCGATATCAACAAGCTTCCCCAGGTTCGTACCGATGCGTCGCGCCCTTAATTTCCCGTCTCTCTTCGGCCGTTTCCGCATGGCCGCCGTGGTGTCGCTGTGCGCGCTGGCGTTGGCCGGCTGTGGCAAGAAGGAAGTCGCCGAACCGGACGACGATCCGAAGATTTCCGGCCAGACCATCACCTATCCGGCCGGCGTCAAGGCATTGCCCGGCGTGGTCGGCCAACCCGTGCAGAGCGGCGGCGACCGCATGCTGAGCATGCCCGGCCGCCTGGTCTGGAACGAAGACAAGACCGTGCGCGTGGCCACGCCGTTCGTGGGCCGCGTCATGGAAATCATGGTGCAGCCGGGCAGCACGGTGAAGGCCGGGCAGGCGCTGGCCATGCTCACGTCGCCCGACTTCGGCGTGGCCCAGGCCGACGCCCGCAAGGCCGCCGCCGACAGCGCCGTGGCCGCCAAGTCGCTGGCCCGCCAGCGCGAGCTGTACCAGGCCGGCGTGATCGCCCAGAAGGACCTGGAGCAGTCGCAGGCCGACAACGCCCGTGCGGCGGCCGACCTGGCACGCACCCAGGCCGCGCTGCGCATGTATGGCGCCGGCGGCGGCGACGCCGTGAACCAGCGCTTTGCGCTGCGCAGCCCCATCGATGGCCTGGTGGTGGAGCGCAATATCAACCCGGGCATGGAAGTGCGGCCCGACCAGCAGCCGAATGCGCCGCTGTTCCTGATTACCGATCCCAGCACGCTGTGGGCCTCGCTCGATGCGGCCGAGGCCGACCTGGGGCTGTTCAAGCCGGGCATCAACGTCCAGCTGACCAGCGCCGCCTATCCCGGCGAGACGTTCACGGGCACCGTGGTCAAGATCGCCGACTACGTCGATCCGGCCTCGCGCAGCGTGAAGGTGCGCCTGGCGGTGCCTAACGCCGACCGCCGCCTGAAGGCCGAGATGTTCGTCACGGCGAAGGTCCAGGCAGCGTCGTTCCAGGGCATTGCCGTGCCGTCCAAGGCGGTCTTCCTGGCCGACAACAGGAACTACGTGTTCGTGCGCACGTCGGCCGCGCCGTTCGTGTTCGAGCGCCGCGAGGTCAAGCTGGGCGTCTCGCTGCCCGGCACGACCGAGGTGGTGTCGGGCCTGAAGGCCGGCGACGTGGTGATCACGGACGGCAATCTCTACCTGCAGGACATCCTGCGCGATGCCACCGCGGTGAACGCCGCGCGTGCGGGCGCCAAGTAACCAGGGCGCCCGATGATTCAACGTATCGTTTCCTTTGCGCTGCACCAGAAGCTGTTCGTCTGGCTCGGCCTGATCATCTTTGTCGCGGGCGGCCTGGCCGCCTTCAAGAACCTGCCGATCGAGGCCTTTCCGGACGTATCGGACATCCAGGTCAACATCATCACGCTGTACCCGGGCCGCGCCGCCGAGGAAGTGGAGCGCCAGGTCACGATCCCGATCGAAACGGCGCTGGCCGGCACGCCGAATTCGGTGCGCGTGTTTTCGCACACCCAGTTCGGCCTGTCGTTCATGATGGTGACCTTCAACGACAAGGCCACCGACGTCACCGCGCGCCAGCAGATCATCGAGCGGCTGCGCAGCGTCGACCTGCCCGACGGCGTGCAGCCGGAGCTGGCGCCGCTGTCCACGGCCATCGGCGAAATCTATCGTTTTCGCCTGACCGGCAAGGGCCATACGGCCCAGGAACTGCGCACGCTGCAGGACTGGGTGGTGGAAAAGAACATGCGCCAGGTGCCGGGCGTGGCCGACGTGGTGACCATCGGCGGCTCGGTCAAGCAGTACGAGGTGAACCCGAACCTTGGCCGCATGCGTGACGCCAAGATCTCGCTGTCGCAACTGTTCACGGCGCTGCAGCGCGGCAACTCCAACGCGGGCGGCGGCGCGGTGGCCCATGGCCGCCAGCAGTACCTGCTGCGTTCGCTGGGCAGCTTCCGCTCGTCGGCGGACATCGCCAACGTGGTGGTGGCCGAGAACAACGGCACGCCGATCCTGGTCAAGGACATCGCCGAGGTGAAGATCGGCTCGGCGCCGCCCCAGGGCCTGATGGGCCAGGACAACGAGGACGACATCGTCTCGGGCATCGTGGTGATGCGCAAGGGCGAGAACCCGTCGGTGGTGCTGGAGGCGCTGAAGCAGAAGATCAACCTGCTGGACACGCAGATCCTGCCCAAGGGCGTGAAGATCGTGCCGTACTACGACCGCTCCACGCTGATCGACAAGACGCTGCATACGGTGTTCGGCAACCTGGTGGAAGGCGCGCTGCTGGTGCTGGCCGTGCTCTACCTGTTCCTGGCGAACGTGCGCGCGGCGGCCATCGTGGCGCTGGTGATTCCGCTGTCGCTGCTGTCGACGTTCATCGGCCTGACCTGGGTGGGCATTCCGGCCAACCTGCTGTCGCTGGGCGCGATGGACTTCGGGATCATCGTCGACGGCGCGGTGATCGTCGTCGAGAACATCTTCAAGCGGCTGGGCGAGCTCAAGGAGCAGCAGATCAAGGACAGCAAGGCGCGGCTCTACGCGATCCTGCAGGCCACCACCGAAGTGGGCCGGCCGACCGTGTTCTCGATGATCATCATCATCGCGGCGCACATCCCGATCTTCACGCTGCAGCGCCACGAGGGCAAGATCTTCGCGCCGATGGCGTACACGGTGACCGGCGCGCTGATCGGCTCGCTGATCCTGTCGCTGACCGTGGTGCCGCTGCTGTGCCACCTGCTGCTGACGAAGAACATCGCCCACGAGGACAACTTCGTGGTGCGCTACTGCAAGCGCATCTACGAGCCCATGCTGGCCTGGGCGCTGGACAACAAGAAGAAGGTGGTGGGCATTGCCCTGGGCCTGCTGGTGGCAACCGTGGGCGTGGGCAAGTTCCTGGGCAGCGAATTCCTGCCCGAGCTTGACGAAGGCTCGATGTGGGTCAGCTTCGACCTGCCGGCCTCGGTGTCGCTGGACGAGGCGCGCGACCAGGCCCGCATCCTGCGCGGGGTGATCCGCAAGACGCCCGAGGTCAACACCACGATCTCGAAGGTGGGCCGCCCCGACGACGGCACCGATCCCAAGCTGATCAACACTGTGGAGATTTTGGTCGACCTGAAGGCCGACAAGCAATGGCGCGCGGGCCTGGACAAGCGCAAGATCATCAACGAGATCAACCACAACCTGCGTCAGCTGCCGGGCATCGAGCCGAACTTCTCGCAGCCGGTGCGCGATAACATCCTGGAAAGCATCTCGCAGATCAAGGGCCAGATCGTCATCAAGGTGCAGAGCGACAGCCTGGAGCACAACAAGAAGGTGGCCGACCAGATCCTGGCCAACGTGCAGTCGGTCAAGGGCGTGATGCGGGCGTTCATCGACCGCGACGGCGAACTGCCGCAGTACGTGCTGGAATTCGACCGCGCCCAGGCGGCCCGCTATGGCATCAACGTAGCGGACGTGCAGGACCTGATGGAAAGCGCGCTGGCCGGCAAGGCCGCCACCGAGCTGTGGGAGGGCGAGAAGCACTTCAGCGTGGTGGTGCGCCTGAAGCCGGGCGAGCGCGAACTGCCGAACCTGCCGAACATCTTCATGCAGACGGCCGACGGGGCGCAGGTGCCGCTGTCGCAACTGGTGACGTTCCGGGCCGCGTCCGGCGCGATGAACATCAGCCGCGAGAACGGCCAGCGCACCACGTCGATCGGCATCTTCATCCACGACCGCGACATGGGCAGCGTGGTGAAGGACATGCAGGACCTGGTGAAGAAGAACGTGAATGCCGAGGACGTCAAGATCAGCTGGTCCGGCGAATTCGAGAACCAGGAACGCGCCATGGCGCGGCTGTCGATCGTCGTGCCGCTGTCGGTGCTGCTGATCTTCCTGCTGCTGTTCAACGCGTTCCAGTCGTTCAAGAGTGCGGCGCTGATCATCTCGAACATCCCGTTCGCACTGATTGGCGGGGTGTTCGCGCTGTTCCTGACCGGCATTCCGCTGTCGGTGTCGGCGGCCATCGGCTTTATCGCGCTGTTCGGCCAGGCCGTGCTGAACGGCGTGGTGATGGTGACCTACTTCAACCAGCTGCGCCAGGAAGGCATGCCGGTGCGCCAGGCCGTGCTGACCGGTTCGATGGACCGCCTGCGCACGGTGCTGATGACGGCCATGCTGGCCATGCTGGGTCTGTTCCCGATGGCCATCTCGCGCGCCATCGGCTCGGAAACGCAGCGGCCGCTGGCCATCGTCATCATCGGCGGCCTGATCACGGCCACGCTGCTGACGCTGATCGTGCTGCCCACGCTCTACGAGTGGATGGTCGGCCGGAACTGGCCGGACGAGGAAGGCCAGCCGAACAACGAGAACCGCCTGAACGATTCCATGGCGAATTGAGGCGGGTTTGTGAAGCGGCAGGCAAACCGGGGCAATCGCCCCGGTTTTTTTTCGCCTGCTCGCGTTCACCAGGTGTACTTGGCCCCCAGTCGCCCGATAAAGGCGTGGTACGCCTGCGAGCCCCACTGCCATCCGACGTTGCTCCAGCCTGTCCAGCCCTTGCGGCCCTGCACGTCGAAGCCCAGCTTCACCTCGTAGCGATTGGCGGGATAGAGGTCGCCCATCGACACGCCGTTCAGCGCCACCTTGCTGTCGACGCTGTCGTGCCACCAGTTCAGGGTCAGGTAAGGCTGGTAGCGGTGGCCCTTGCCGTCGATCCAGGTGCGATGCAGCCGCACGCCAAGCCGCGTGATGACGCCGTCCGAATCGGCGCCGCCCACCTGCGTGCCCGATGGCTCGTTGAAGGTGCCCTGGTAGCTGCGGACGTAGATGACCTGCGCCTGCGGCTCCACCACCCAGTCATGCCGGGCGCTGGGCAGCCAGGCATAGCCGGTCTCGGCGGACAGCGCGAGCACCTTGGAGTTGTAGCTCGCCTGCGGCAGCAACTCGCCGTTGACGTGGTTGCTGAACCAGCCAAACTGCATCCACAGGTCGGTGTACCAGCCAAGGCGCGACTTGTCGTTCTGGAACCAGGTGCCGTAGACCCCGACGTTCACGCCCTGCACGTCGCTGTCCGCCTTGAACGGGTTGCCGGCGGCGCGCCCAGTGCTGGATCCCCAGTTGTAGCCGAGCATGCCGCCAAGGTGCAGGCGGTCGTCGCCCCGGAAGATCGACCACTGCGCGACGTCTCCGCCAAGCTGGAGCATCCACGCCGTGCTCTGGGCGTCGAACGTGCCGTTGCTGGTGCGCGACCCTATATCCTTGCCGACCAGGCGCACCCAGCCCGCGCCACGCTTTGCGTCGTCGTTGTCGAAGGTCTGCTGTTCGGTCCACTGCGGTTCGCCGAGTCGGTCGTGCAGGCTGTGGACGAGAAAGCCTGCCGCCAGCCGCTGGTTGGCCAGGTAGGCGCCCACCTCGGGCCGGAGCAGCGGCACGATGACTTCGGGATTGGGCGCAGGCGGTGTCGGCGGGAAGGGCGGCGTGGGCGGGTCGTTGCGCTCGCTGCGCAGGTACCAGGCGTCGGGGTTGGTGCCATCGGCGGCGCCCCGGAACAGGCGGTATTCGTAGACGCCGGCGACGGCGCGGCCCGACTGCGTGAACGCGCTGGCCCCGGTGGTGCCGCCATTGACGACATCCACGACGAGAATCCCGTTGCCGGTGGTCAGCGCGCCCTGGCCGCCGGCGTTGGTGACGCGTAGTCCGGAAGCGCCGGACGCGGTGCCGGCGTCGATGATGAGCCGGTCGGACGCGGAGCCGTCCGTGCCGAGCGCGGTGTTGACCCCCAGTACGCCGCCGTTACCCACATAGTTGCGCGTAATCAGCGTCTTGAATGCGGCGCCGGCGGGGGCGTGAAGGCGACGGTGCCAGCGTTGGCCACCTGCTGCCGGACCGTCGAATCGCCGGTGACGGACCACGTGCTGGTGCCGTCGACGCTGACTTTGGACGCCCCGCGCGACGCGCCAGACCAGCGCGAGCCGGTGGTCAGCGCAAGGTTGGCGGTGGCGGCATCGTCGGCGACCACGTCGCCGGTCAGCACGCTGTTGTTTCCCGCGGCGATATTCACCAGGGTGGCCTGCGGCGCGAGGGGCGTGGTGACCGCGTAGAGCAGCCCGTCGCCCCCGAGATCGATGCCCGGTCAGTGGTGATGGCGGTGGGCCCGCCGCGGGCCGAGATGGCAACCGCGTCGGCCGCCGTGATCTCGCCGCCCGTGACCATGACGCGATTGACGAGCGTGTTCGAAAAGTTCTGCGTGTTGATGCCCACTGCGTTGCCGGTGGTCGTGACCTTCGTGTCGGTCAGCGCGATGGTGGGCCCGACGCCACCCGCGACGTTCACTCCCGTTATGAGGTAAAGGGCGCTGGCGCCTGTGGAGGCGACCGTTGAGTTGGTGGCGCTCACGAAGCCGTTCTGGTCCGCGCCCAATGCGGAGCTGCCCTGCGCCGAAGCGTTGACCGTGCTGCCAGTCAGGTTGACGCTGTTCAGTCCTGACACCGCCCGCGCCCCGGCATAGACGCCAAAGCCGTTGAGCGCGTTCATGTTGATGGTGGTGTTGATCGCGTTGATCGTGCTGCGGGATTGAAGTGTGGCGCTACTGCCGGGCGACGCGCGCAGCCCGGCAGGCGCGCTGTTGGTCACATAGTTCAGGGGCGGGGTGCCGTTGCCCGAAGCGGTGACCAGCGTTGCGCCGGGCGAATTGGTGAGCGCAAACGTCGAGCTGCCCGCACGGCTGATCGTGATGGTGGAATCCGACAGCGTGACGCTTGAACTGGTACCGGCATTGGCGGTGCCGGAAGAGCGCGGATCGCCCGCGTACGCTATTACGCCGGCCGAGGCATTGGCGCCATCGACGATCAGGCCGCGGAAGGTGGCCGTGGATCCGCCGAAGGCCGCCACCCCGGTGCTGCCGGCGCTCGAATACGCTTCGCCCGTGCCGGTCAGGTGAATCGTGAGACCGTTGCCGATGGCACTGTCTGCCTGCGGCGAGGCTTCGAGCACGATGCCGGTACTGCCCTGGCCGTTCATGGTCAGCACCGTTCCGGCCGGCAGCGACATCGTGCCGCCGTTGTTCGCATAGATGCCTGCGCTGCGTGCGCCGCTGGAAGTGATCGCGTTGGAGCCCTGTAGCGTGAGGCTGCTGCCGGCGCCCGAGGTGCCCAGGGCAATCGCACTGGTTCGCGTGATACTCACGTTGCTGTCCGTGAGGCGGATCTGGCCGCCGCCCTCGGCCACCGCGCCATAGCCGCCTCCGTCGGGGCCGGTGCCCGTGTTGGCGATGATCACGCCGCGCGCGTCGATACTGGCGGCCGTGCCGAGCGCGACCGCCCCCGTGCCCGATCCGGACGTCGACACCGTGACGCCCGGCAGCGCCTGGATGTTGGCCGCCGCGCTGCTCGAATTTGCGAAGAGGCCGTGCCCATTGACCGACTGGATGGCGATCGGGCCCGAAGTGACCCCGGCGCTGGGGTCCACCGTCAGCGTTCCGGCCGTCACGGTGGTGGCCGGTGCGATGCCGGAGGTCGTTACCGTGGTGCCGCCGACCACCGTCTGGTCGCCAGTCGAGGCGTTATTGACGACCGTCCCTGTGATGACGCCCGGGCCGACCGCACGCGCCCCGAGCGGCATGGCCGCGGTTGTCGTGCAGAGCACGTGCAACAGAACCCGGGGTGCGCGCTTCATTGGCTGCTCACCGGGATGGGCAGGGCCACATCGGGCCGCGAGAGCGACTGCGCAAAGGGCGAGTCGGCATTCAGGTAGTCGGTCATGACCTTGCGCAGGATCTCGGCATCGTCGCCAAGCAGGTGCGGTTCGCCGTCCTTGTCGACGTAGTGCACGGTGGCAATGCCACGCTGGGCGTCGTAGAGCGCGGCAATCCGGTGGGACGGGTTTTCGGGATCGGTCATCCGCCCGAGCAGGTACGGGCGTTCATCGATCCGCAGCGGCAGCATTGCCGATGCCGTCCCGCCTGTGGCGCATCGCTGTGTGCCTTGCCGCCGGGAAGCTTGTCCTTGACCCAGTCCGGCACCTGCGTGCCGCCATGACGCAGGCCGAGCGCCAGGGCATGGCGGAACGCTGGCGTGGCCGCGTACACATCGTCGAACAGCGGACACCGGGCCGCTTCCGTGCAACGGACGGCCATCGCGGCGCCGCGCGGGGCGTCCTGCTTTGCCTGGGCACTGTCATCGGCCGCCTGCGCAGTGCCTGCCAGCAACACCAGAAGGCAGGCGCAACTGCGCCGGTAGCGTGATGGTGGTACGCGTTTGCGTGGCCCGCGCATGGCGATCGCTCCTCGTTGGGCTTGCACCGTATGCCGCCTTACAAGACCGGCTGGTCGAACCTATTGAATCAAAGATCGCGGGGAAAGCGTAGTGAGGATTTTGGTAAATATGTCTTTAGTGGCTTCGATGGTGACCGTGAAGAATCTGCCGATCAGCGGTCGGCCGGGTGTTGACAAGCCGGCTATCAGGTGCCTGATGGCCGTGGAAACAGGGGCCAGACGATCAATGCCACGACGGCCGTGGTGGCCCAGACCACTGGCCACGACGTCAGCGCCAGCCAGTGCGGCAACGCCAGTGGCGTAATGAAGAAGCCGAGGAACACCACGGTATTCGCCATGCCCAGCGCCGTGCCGGCGCGGTCGGCGCCAGCCATGGCCGCCAGCTCGGTGTAGCCCACGCCGTGCCACGCCGATACGGCGATACCCGCCAGCGCCATTACGACTGGCAGCAACCCCATCAGCCGGGCATTGGCCGAACTGCCATGCACGCAGGCGGCCAGCATCAGGAAGGCGGCGACGGTAACCAGCGTGCATCCGCGCAGGTAGGCCCGGCGGTTGCCATGCCGGTCGGTCCAGCGGCCGCTCCACACGCGCGTGGCCATGGCGCCAGCCTGGATTGCCACCAGCGTGGCCGTGATCGCGCCAAGCCCGGCGTGCACGTAGTCATGCAGGAAGATCGATGCGAAGGTCAGCACCGCGAATTGCGGCACGCAGAGCAGGCCGATGGCCATCACGATGCGCCAGATGTCGGCGCGGCCAAGCGGATTCGGGCTGCGAACCTTGGCGGCTGGGGTCGTGTGGAAGTCAGGCGGCTCATGCAGCCAGCACCACGTCAGCACGGCGGCGACGCCGCACAGCAGCGCGACCCAGCCATAGGCCCAGCCAAAGCCGAAGGTCGACGCCAGCCATGGCAGTGTCAGCGCGCCGATGCCGCCGCCCATCGGCACGGCGGTCTGGCGGATGCTCATGGCAAGCCCGCGCTCGCCTTCCTGGAACCAGCGCATGACGGCGCGGCCGCTGGCGCCGTTCACGCTGCCGCCCACCAGGCCGACCAGGGTCAAGGCCAGCACCAGCCATGACAGCGAAGGGATGTGCGGCGCCGGTCCGATCGCGGGCGCCAGCCAGAGCGCCATCGCCAGCAGGGCCGCGCTGGTGGCGGCCAGCCCGCCCAGCAACACGGGCCGGTCGCCCCAGCGGTCGGCGGCCAGGCCCCAGGGCAGTTCCGACAAGGCGGTGCCCAGGCCCAGCGCGCCGACGGCCAGGCCGACTTGCGCGGTGTCCAGCTGGTAGCCGGTGCGCATCCAGACGGCAGTGGTAGGGATGCCGCTTACGGCGGCCAGCACGCTGGCGTTGGCCGCCACGCCAACGCCCAGTACCTTCCAACGATGGGAAGGTGCAAGGCGGCGGGCTGACGCGGTGGCAAGGGGGAGGGTCTGGAAGGACATGGGTGACAGGGGATCGGAGAGCCGTTTGACGCGATCCAGTCTGTCACCGAGAATTCATCCTGAAATCGGAAAATTCTTCACGATTCGTTCGAAAAAACAGGATAGTCGTTATGTCCCGAACCAATCTCGACCTGGCTGCGCTTCGCAGCCTGCTGGCAGGTATCGAACTGGGCAGCTTTGCCCGGGCGGCGGACCGGGTCGGCCGTTCCACGTCGGCCATCAGCGCCCAGATCCGCAAACTCGAAGAGCAGGCGGGTACGCCCCTGTTCCGCAAGGCTGGCCGAGGGTTGGCGCTCACTGCGGCCGGCGAGGCGATGCTTGGCTACGCGCGCCGACTGGTGGAACTGAACGATGAGGCCGTCAGCGCGGTGCGCGGGGTCGATCTTGCAGGCGGTATCCGCCTTGGCCTGCAGGAGGAGTTTGGCGAAGGACTGCTGCCCGAGGTGCTGGGCCGCTTCGCGCGGGCCCACCCCAAGGTGCGCATCGAGGCGGTGGTGTCGCGCAATGCCGACCTGCTCGAACGGATCGACACGGGACGCTGCGATCTGGCGCTGGTCTGGGCCGACATGCATCCGGCCGTCTCGGATGGCGTGGCCGGCTACGCGATGGGACACCGGCACGTGGAACGGATCGACGACGTGCCGATGTGCTGGGTGGGGCCTGCGGCCGGTGCCGCGACGGTGCCCTGGCAACCGGGCGATGGCGAGCCGCTGCCGCTGGTGGCGTTCGACCGGCCCTGCCAGTTTCACTCGGCGGGCATCGCCGCGCTGGAGCGCGCCGGCATTACGTGGCGGGTGACGTTTTCGAGCCCGAATCTGGGTGGGCTGTGGGCCGCCGCCGCAGCGGGACTCGGCCTGACCGTGCGTTCGCGGTACGGGCTGCCCGCCGGCGTGCGGGCACTGCAGGCCGGTGAGTGTGGCCTGCCCGCGTTGCCGTCGATGTCGCTGGCCATGGTCCGCGCGGCGGCCACGATGCCGCCCGAAGTGGAGCGGCTGGCCGACATCCTGCGTGCAGCCCTGCCCGGCGCGCCGGTACAGGACGCGCTGGCGGCCTGATTCAGCCAGGCGCGATGCCTGGCGCGTCAGTGCTGGGCGTCAATCGGTGGCGTCAATCGTTGGCGTCAATCATCGTATCGATCGTAATGGCGTCCCGGCCGGCACAGCAGCGCGCCCAGCAGGACGCCGATGCCCAGCGCCATCCCCAGCGCCTTGATCGGCTCGCGGTGCGTGTATTCCGTCACGCATTCCTGGCCGCGCGACACGCTGTCGGTGACCGATGCCTTGATCGAGGCCAGCTTGTCGGACCCTGCGCCGCCTTGGCCAGGAAGGTCTGCTTGGCGGTCTCGATCGCCTCGCCGGTCAGGTTGGGCAACTGGGCGAGCAGATCGTCCAGATCCCTGGCCAGTTGTCGGCTATCGGATTGCAATTTTTGCTGGGTGTTGGACGGATTGGCGTCGGTGGGGTCATAGGCGGACATGGCGTCTCCTGGCTGGGTGAGTCGATGCGGAAATCTGCTGGCGCAGGTTTCATACCAGCCTTCCGCGCACGGTGATTCGGCGGTTTGCGGCCTGTGGGCCTGGCGCCCGGCAGCGCCGGCTTACCTGCGTTTGTAATTTGCGCCAGGTCATGCGTGCGCGTTCCAGCGTGAGCGCCCTATGAGAGCAATCTGATTTCGGACGCGATGAGACGATTACGATTTCAGAAAGCGGTGCGCTGGGGTATGGTGGTCCCCGTGTGATGAAGTCCGCTCATCAAGAAGGCGGGCCATCAATGGGTGACTGACTTCCGAGCAAAACCAATTCAAGGGTCGATCATGGGGAATTCTGGAGCTGCCATCACGGCAGAAGACTGCGCCAACGACGCAATGGATGTGAGGCGGCACTCGGGCAGGTCCCGTGCGGCCGGATACGCAGAGGGACCGCGCCCGGGCCGCCACGGCATGGCGGACTGGGCGCCCACACTCGCAATGGTCGGCGCCGGCGTGATGATCGTGCTCTACATCATGACCACGATCAACGCATCGACGGCAGACAAGCTGACTGGCGTCACGCGGAGTATCGAGGAACTGGACAAGCGTAGGAACATACGCTTTGACGAGATGGACAGGCGTTATGACGTGCGGTTCGGTGCGATGGAACAGCGCCTGGAACGCCTGGAACTGCGCGCCGATCGCACCGACGAGCGCCTGGGCAAGGTGGAGACCCGCCTGACCGGGATCGACGCCAAGCTGGACCGCGTGCTGGAGCACGTCGCCAAGCGCCGATGACCGCCGACGCGGGCAACAAGCGCGCGGTTAGTCCTTGCCGGAACCGGTGCAAATGCCGTGGAGCTTGCGCAGGCCTGCATAGAGACCCTGCCGCTCCTCGGGCGTCAACAGCCGGATCACGGATGCCTGGCCGCGCCTTGCCAGCGGGATGACCTGGGCGTGAAGGGCCGCCCCGGCGTCGCTGATCTTGCAGGACAGGCGCTTGCGCGGCGTCGTGCCTTCCGATTCCAGCGTGACCAGGCCACGGTCTTCGAGCAATCGCAGGGTGCGGCTGACCAGCGCCTTGTCCGACGTCGACTGCTTCACCAGCTCCGCGAACGACATCGGCTGGCCATGGGCCAGCAGCGCCAGAATGCGCCATTCCGGAACGGTCAGGTCGAATTGCGTCGCATAGGGCTCGGTCACGCTGCTGCGCAAGGCTGTCATCAGCTGGCTCAGCATGGTAGTCAGGAAGTCATTGACGTTCAGCCCGGTGCCGGCTTCGTCGAGATGCGACCAGGGATCGATGCGCTCGGTGGTTGCCGGAGTGTGCTGGGTGGTGCTTGACATGGAGGGGGCGCTAAAAAGTATGCCGGGAAATCACCCGGGAAACGCCTGCGATTGTCTCACACCGCTTGTTGTTCGCAACTTTGTGGCGCCATCTGGCGGGCCTCACCTGCTTTTGGCGTCTTTCCGATGCGCTGCCAGCCCCTCGCCGCATGCCGACGAGGGGCTGGTCTGGCTGCTCCGACCTGTCCGGCCGGGCCGCGTCCGCCGACGTTACGCCGCGAACCCGCCGTCCACGTTCAGGCTGGCGCCGGTCACGAAGCTCGATTCCGGGCCGGCCAGGTAGGCGACCATGCTTGCGATTTCTTCCGGCTGCCCGTGGCGCGGCAGGGCCATCAGGCCGTGCAGCGACGTGGCGAAGTCCGAGTCCTGGGGTTCATGTCGGTATTGACCGGGCCGGGCTGCACGTTGTTGACCGTGATGCCCTTCGGCCCGAGGTCGCGCGACATGCCTTGCACCAGGCCCTTCAGGGCGGACTTGCTCATGGCGTAGGCGGCGCCGCCTGCGAACGGCATGCGGTCGGCGTTGGTGCTGCCGATGTTGATGATGCGGCCGCCTTCGCCCATATGCGACAGCACCGCCTTGCTGGCCACGAACACGGCGCGTACGTTCACGGCGACCGTCTTGTCGAAGTCTTCCAGCGAGAAGCCTTCGACCGGGCCCAGGAACAGCACGCCTGCGTTGTTCACCAGGATGTCGATCTTGCCGAAATGGATGGCGGCGTCGTTGATGGCGGCGGTCAGTGCGGTGGCGTCGGCAGCATCGGCCTGGTAGGCCTTGGCGCGGCCGCCGGCTGCCTGGATCGATTCCACCAGGGCCTGCGCGCCGGCGCCGGAGCTTTGGTAAGTAAAGGCGACGGCGGCGCCGTCCCGGGCCAGGCGGCGTACCACGGCGGCGCCGATGCCGCGTGCACCACCGGTTACGAAGGCAACTTTGTTCGAGAGCGAGGTCATGATCGGTTTCCTGTTTGGGTGAGGGGTTGGTGAAAGCAGTATGGTTTCTGCGATCTCCTACCGGTAGTAGTAAATCGGATCAACTTCTTCAACCATTGGTATAAGCTTGCGGCCATGGAAGCTCTGAACCTTCTCGAATCCTTTGTCCAGAGTGCCGATACCGGCAGCTTTTCCGCTGCGGCGCGCCGGCTTGGACTGACGCCTGCCGCCGTGAGCAAGAACGTTGCGCGCTTGGAAGATCATCTCGGGCTGCGGCTGTTCCAGCGCAGCACACGCAAGCTGATGCTGACCATGGGCGGGGAGCAGTTCCTCCGGCAGGTATCCGACCCCTATGCCACGTTGCGCGACGCGTTTGCCAGCGCCGCGCAGGACGACGGCAAGCCGGCCGGCGTGCTGAAGGTCAGCATGGGCGTGGCCTTTGGCCGCGAATACCTGGTGCCGCTGCTGGGCGAGTTCCTGTCGATGTATCCGGCCATCGTGCCGGACTGGCACTTCGACAACCGCACCGTCGACCTGATAGCCGGCGGTTTCGACGCGGCCATTGGTGGCGGTATCGAACTGACCGAAGGCGTGGTGGCGCGCGAACTTGCGCATACCTATGTGGTGGCGGTGGCCTCGCCGGCCTTTCTGGAAGGGCGGACGCCGCCGAAGCATCCCGCCGACCTGGCCGGGTTCGATGGCATCGTGCGCCGCTCGGCGTCGAGCGGGCGCCTGCGGCTGTGGAACCTGCGCAACCAGATTGGCGAGGAAGCGCTGGCCGAGCCGCGCACCCGTCTGATCTTCGACGACCCCGAAGCCATGGCCCATGCCGCGATGCAGGGGCTGGGCGTGGCGCTTCTGCCGATGCCGCACGCCGCGCCGTGGCTCGAGCGCGGCGCGCTGGTGCGGCTGCTGCCTGGCTGGTGTGCCGACAACGGCCCGCTCGCGCTCTACTATCCCAACCGCAAGCTATTGCCGCCCAAGACGCGCGTGTTTGTCGATTTCGTCGTCGATGCGTTCCAGCGCAAGGGCCTGGCGCGCCGGTTCGACGGACGCTGACCCGTCATCCCCGAGCGGGCCGGGGCATGCCATCGTCCGGCCGCAGGCTTTGGACTATGCTTCGGAAGTTCGCGCAAGGCGTATCCAAAGGGGCGGTGATGAGCGTCGAAAAGATCGAGATTCCCGGCAGCCAGGGCGGCACGCTGTCTGGCCGGATGGAGTGGCCCGACGGTCCGGTGCGCGCGCACGCGCTGTTTGCACACTGCTTTACCTGTGGCAAGGACAGCCTGGCGGCCACACGCATCGCGCGGGCGCTGACGGCCCAGGGCATTGCCGTGCTGCGTTTCGATTTCACCGGCATCGGCGCCAGCGAGGGCGATTTCGCCAGCACCAATTTCTCGTCGAACCTGGCCGACCTGGAAGCCGTGGCCATGTATATGCGCTCGCGCGGCCAGGCGCCCGCGCTGCTGATCGGCCATAGCCTGGGCGGCGCCGCCGTGCTGGGCGTGGCGCGCCGCCTGCCCGGGTTGCGCGCCGTGGCGACCATCGCCGCGCCCAGCGATCCGCGCCACGTGCTGGGGCTGCTGGGCGACAACGTCGAGCGCATTCGCGCCGAGGGCGAGCTGGAGGTGAAGCTGGGGGGCGGCCGTTCCGTATCGCGCGGCAGTTCATCGACGATGTTTCCAGCCATACGCTGCTCGATGAGGTGGCCAACCTTGGCAAGCCGCTGCTGGTGCTGCAGTCTCCGACCGACGACACCGTGAAAGTGGAAAACAGCCTGGCCATCTTCGAGGCCGCCGCGCAGCCCAAGAGCTATGTGTCGCTGGAAGGTGCCGATCACCTGCTGCAGAACCGTGCCGGTGCCGCCTACGCGGCCAGCATGATCGCCGCGTGGTCGCAGCACTACCTGCCGACGCTGGCCGAGGACGTGCAGGCCGAGATCCCCGAGCCCGGTGTGGTGACGGTTGCCGAGCGTCACCGGGGCCGGTACCAGCAGACGGTGCGCGTGGGCGGCCACGAGCTAGTTGCCGACGAACCTGCCGCGCTCGGCGGTGACGATGCCGGCCCGAATCCCTATGACCTGCTGCTGTCGGCGCTGGGCGCCTGCACGTCGATGACGATGCGGATGTATGCCGAGCGCAAGGCGCTACCGCTGGAACATGTGGCCGTGCAACTGCGGCACGAGAAGATCCATGCCGAGGACTGCGCCACGTGCGAGACGAAGGAGGGCAGGGTGGATCGCATCGAGCGGCGCATCGCGATCAGCGGCGACCTGACGGCCGAGCAGCGCGCGTCGCTGATGGCCATCGCCGACAAATGCCCCGTGCATCGCACGCTGCAATCGGAAATCCATATCGATACGCTGCAGGCCTGAACACCGAGCCACGCGCGCTAGCCGATCCCCAGCACCCGCCGGCGCGCGGCATCGAAGGCCGCGCCTTCGGCAACCAGCCAGGTTTCCACCTCGGCCACCTGGCCGGTCTGCCCATGCGCGCAGACAAAGTGATACGACGCGTGGCTTCGTGCGTGGATGCCCCACAGGTCCACCAGGCGGCCAGATTCCAGGTCTTCCAGCACCAGCGCGGAGCGTCCCATGGCCACGCCCTGTCCGGCCAGCGCTGCGTTGATGGCCAGTTGCGACAGGTTGAAGCGCTGGCCGTCCGACACATCGGGCAGCGTCAAGCCCGCATGGCGCAGCCAGCATTGCCATTCCTCGAACTCCCCCGCGCCATCCCATGGACTGACGTCGTGCAGCAGCATGCTGGCACGCAGGCCGTCCGGCGACTGCAGCGCCGGGTGGGCGGCCAGATAGGCCGGGCTGGCCACCGGGATCAGCCACTCCTCCAGAAACTGGTGCGCCTGCAGGTCCGGGTAGCCGCCCGGGTCGAAGCGCACGGCGGCCTCGGTGCCATCGCGCAGCATGCGCGAGCGGTCGAGCGCGTGGAATTCGCCATATACGCGCAGGCCGATGTCCGGATGCTGGCGAAAGAAGCCGCCCAGCCGGGGCGTCAGCCAGACCATGGCGAACGACGGCGAGCACGACAGCACGATCGGCTGCTTGTCGCGCGGCTTGCGCAACTGGGTCAGCGTGCCTTCGATGGCCTGGAACGACTCGCGCAGCACAAAGCGCAGACGCTCGCCTTCGGGCGTCAGCACCAGGGCGCGCGGCGTGCGCAGGAACAGCGGCCGGTCCAGCCACTGTTCCAGCTGCTTGACCTGCTGGCTGACCGCACCCTGGGTCACGCACAGTTCGGCTGCGGCCTGGGTGAAGTTGCAATGTCGCGCCGCCGCCTCAAAACAGCGCAGCCAGCCCAATAATGATGCAGAAAGCGTGTTTGTCATTAGTCGGGCTAATGCCTGGATCAGTACAAATGGTTTGTCATGACGGTGTAATGGGACAAGAATGGGGTCACTACTTCCTGCTTCCCCTTGCCTCATGCCGACCGACTTTTCCGCACTGCCGCAACAACTGCTCGCCGATCTGCAGGCTGCCCGCCCGGTCTTCTGGGGCAACCCCGACCGCAGCGACGCCGCCGCCGTGGACACCGTCGTCGACGGGTGCGGCATTAGTCTAGCTGATGTGAAGGCCGCCCGGGCCCGCTTCGACCGGTTTGCGCCGCTGCTGGCGCGGCTGTTCCCGGAACTGCAGGGCAGCGCGGGGCGGATCGAATCGGATCTGTTGCCGGCGACCGCCATGCAGCGCGCCCGCGATATCCCGGCTTCCGCCGGCAAGCTCTGGATCAAGGCCGACCACAGCCTGCCCGTGGCGGGTTCGATCAAGGCGCGCGGCGGCATTCACGAGGTGCTGGAATTTGCCGAATCGCTGGCGCTGGAACATGGCCTGGTGACCCGCGACGCCGATTACGCCGTGCTGGCCGAAGCCCCGGCGCGCGCCCTGTTCGGCCGCTACCAGGTGGCCGTGGGCTCGACGGGCAACCTTGGGCTGAGCATCGGCGTGATGGCCTCGGCGCTGGGATTCCGCGCGGCCGTGCATATGTCGGCCGATGCCAAGGAATGGAAGAAGGCCCGCCTGCGGGCGCGCGGCGTGGCCGTGGTGGAGCACACCGGCGACTACGCGGCCGCCGTGGCGGCAGGCCGGCGCGAGGCCGATGCCGATCCGTACAGCTATTTCGTCGACGACGAGCGGTCGCTGTCGCTGATGCTGGGCTACAGCGCCGCCGCGCTGCACCTGCGCGACCAGCTTGCCGCCGCCGACGTACAGGTCGATGCCACACACCCGCTGTTCGTCTACCTGCCCTGCGGCGTGGGCGGCGCGCCGGCCGGCATCGCGTTCGGCCTGCGCCAGCTCTATGGCCCGCATGTGCACCCGGTGTTCGTGGAGCCCACGCAGTCGCCGTGCTTCCTGGTGGAGATGCTGGCGCCCGGTGCGTCGGTGTACGACGTGGGGCTGAACAACCGCACCGAGGCCGATGGCCTGGCCGTGCCGCAGGCATCGGAGCTGGCGGCGCAGGCCATGCGGCCGTTGCTGGCCGGGGTTTGCACGGTGGCCGACGATACGCTCTTTGCCGATCTCCACCGCGTGCGCGAAGCCGAGGGCTTGCGCATCGAGCCGTCGGCCGCTGCCGGCTTCAGCGGCCCGGGCATGCTGATCGGCACCGACGCCGGCCGCGCCTACCTGCGGCAGCACCAACTCGACGCCGTGATGGCCAACGCCACCCACCTGGTGTGGACCACCGGCGGCCTGTTCGTGCCGCCAGAGGAATACGCGCGCTTTGCCGAGCGCGGCGCGGCGCTGGCCGCCTGACCTATCCCCCGATCCAAGAATCCGAACCCGTCCCTTTTCGATTGCCTCGTTGCGGAGCCTCATCATGACCCGTTTGCCTTCCCGAATTGCCCTCGCCGTTGTCGCATGCAGCCTCGCAGCCGGTGCCTCGCTGGTGTTTGCGGACTCCTTCCCGTCCAAGCCGATCCAGCTGGTGATTCCGTTCCCGCCCGGCGGCGCCACCGACGTGATCGGCCGCCTGGTGGGCAAGAAGCTGGGCGACAAGCTTGGCCAGACCGTCGTGATCGACAACCGCCCCGGCGCGGGCACCATCGTCGGCGCCAGCTACGTGGCCAAGGCGGCGCCGGACGGCTATACGCTGCTGGCCAGCTCGGGCACCACGTTCAGCGTGAATCCGGCCATCCACGCCAAGCTGCCCTACGACCCCGTGAAGAGCTTCGAGCCGATCGGGTTCACGGGCCGGACCGGGCTGATCCTGCTGGCCAACAAGGACCAGCCGGTCAGCAACCTGAAGCAGCTTGTGGCCGCCGCCAAGGCGCAGCCGGGCAAGCTGACCTATGGGTCGTTCGGCAGCGGTACCACGGCCCAGTTCGCCGGCGAGATGCTGTTCAACCTGGCCGGCGTAAAGCTGCTGCACGTGCCCTACAAAGGTAGCGCGCCGGCCATGACCGACCTGATCGGGGGGCAGATCCCGTTCACGGTGGACACCGTGGCCGCCGCCATCCCGCAGGTGAAGTCGGGCAAGGTCAAGGCCATCGCCGTGACCACGGCCAGGCGCTCGACGCTGCTGCCCGACGTGCCCACGGCGGCGGAGGCCGGCTATCCCGGCATCGACGCCGATACCTGGCTGGCGCTGGTGGCGCCGCGCGGCCTGCCGCCCGAAGTGAAGCAGAAGCTGGAAAAGGCGCTGGCCGAAGTGATGGCCGACCCGGATACGCGCAAGGCGCTGACCAATGCCGGCTTCGAGCCGCTGGACGGTAACGGCGCGGCGGTATCGGCGCAGATCGCCAAGGAGCTGCCGCTGATGCGCGCCACGGCACAGCGTGCCAACATTACGGCTGACTGAGAAGGCCTCTGGAGACAGCAGTGAACGAAGCACAGAAGACGCTGGTGGCGCGCCCGGCCACCGAATTGCGGCGCATGATCGGCAGCAAGGAGATTTCTCCGGTCGAGTTGCTGGACGCGTGCATCGCGCAGATCGAACAGGTGAACCCGTTCCTGAACGCGGTGACGGCCACCTGCTTCGACCGGGCCCGCGACGAAGCCCGTGCCGCCGAACGTGCGGTGCTCGACGGCAAGCCGCTTGGCCTGCTGCACGGACTGCCGCTGGGCGTGAAGGACCTGGAGGCCACTGCCGGCCTGCTGACCACGTACGGGTCGCCGCTGTATCGTGACAACGTGCCGGCCGAAGACAATGTGCTGGTCGCGCGACTGCGCGCCGCCGGGGCTATCGTGGCCGGCAAGACCAATATCCCCGAGATGGGCGCGGGCGCCAATTCGCGCAACGACGTGTGGGGCGCCACGGGCAATCCGTTCAATCCGAACCTCAATGCGGGCGGTTCGTCGGGTGGCTCGGCTGCGGCGCTGGCGGCAGACCTGCTGCCGGTGTGCACGGGGTCCGATACTGGCGGTTCGCTGCGCATTCCGGCGGCCAAGTGCGGCGTGGTGGGGTTCCGGCCCTCGCCGGGCGTGGTGCCCAGCTCGCGCAAGCTGCTGGGCTGGACGCCGATCTCGGTGGTGGGGCCGATGGGCCGCACCGTGGCCGATGCCTGCCTGCAACTGGCGGCATCCGCCGGCGTGTCGGCTGGCGATCCGCTGACGTATCCGCTCGATCCGCTGTCGTTTCTGACGCCGATGCCGGTGGACCTGGGCAGCCTGCGCGTGGCGTACACCGAGGACTTTGGCTGCTGCGATGTCGACGACGGCATCCGCCGCACCTTCCGCGAGAAGATCGCCGCGAAGCGCCACCTGTTCCGCAGCTGCGACGCCATCGACATCGACCTGGGCGAGGCCCACCGCTGCTTCGACGTGCTGCGCGCCGAGAGCTTCGTGGCCGGCATGCGCGACGCGTACGAGCGCGATCCGTCGAAGCTGGGCCCGAATACGCGGGCCAACTACGAGATGGGCGCGCGCATGTCGCTGGTGGACAGCGCCTGGGCGCAAGCCGAGCAGACGCGCATCCTGCAGCGCTTCCAGCAGTTGTACCGCGACTACGACGTGATCCTGTCGCCGACCACGCCGGTGTCGCCGTTCCCATGGACCTCGCTCTACGCCGAATCGATCAACGGCGTGCGCCAGGAGAATTACTACCGGTGGCTGTCGCTGACCTACGTCGTCACGCTGACCACGCATCCGGCGTTGTCCCTGCCATGTGGCCGCGATCACGCCGGCATGCCGTTCGGCCTGCAGATCGTGGGCGGCTTCCGCAAGGACCATGAGACGCTGGGCGCCTCGTACGCGATGGAGCAGGCGTTCGCGGCAATTCCTGCGCTGCGCCGCCCGCTGCCGGACCTGGCCGCGCTGAAGCCCGCCGAACCCGCGCTGACGTCGATCGTGACGGCCCCGCCGGTGCTGGATGCCAAGGTCAGGCAGGGGAAGGAAGCGTCGGCGGTTTAAGTATCGCGGCCGGCCGAAAGCCGACGTCGAAGCGCTGGTCGATGCTATCGTGGCGTTTTTGCGAGGAGACAGCAGGATGACTGATGCAGCCGCCAGTGAAGCGGAATCGATCGACAGCATTGCAGCAGCGGGCGTGCCGGACGCGCGCCAGGCGGCCGGGTTCGTGCACGACCTGACCCAGCGCGGGCCTATCCACACCACCGATGTCGACGGATGCCGCATCGTCTGGCGCCGCTTTGGCGCGGGGCCGCACGTGCTGCTGGTGCATGGCGGCCACGGCAGCTGGCTGCACTGGGCACGCAATATCGACGCGCTGGCCGCACGCCATACGGTCTGGGTGCCAGACCTGCCGGGCTTCGGCGCCTCGGGCGATCCGGCCGATGGCGAGATGTCGACGCTGGTTGCCACCTTGGCTGCCGGCTTCGCGCAGTTGCCAGTGGATGGCCCGGTCGACCTGGTCGGTTTTTCGTTTGGCGGCCTGACCGCGTCATACCTGGCCAGCGCGCTGCCGAACGTGCGCAGCGTGGCGCTGCTCGGGCCGGGCGGCCACGGCGGTGTGCGGCGCCAGACCATCAACCTGGTGGACTGGCGGCGCGCCGACGATGCGGCCGCGCTGGGCGAGGCGATGCGCCACAACGTGGCCGCGTTCATGATTGCCGACCCCGACAAGATCGATGCGCTGGCCCTGCTGGCCTACACCGAGTCCTGCCGGCACACCCGCTTTCGCAGCAAGCAGATTTCGCGTGCCGGCGGGCTGGCCGCCGCGCTGGACCGCTTTCAGGCCCCATCGCAACGTCCGGTCGTGATCGCCTACGGCGAGCACGATGTGACGGCCGACCCTGCCGCCGTGCTGGCGGCGCTGGCCGATGGCCGGCCGCACCGTCAGGGCGTAATCATCGATGGCGCCGGGCATTGGGTCCAGTACGAGGCCCACAACGCCGTCAACGCATTGCTGCTGGACTGGCTGGCACGCCAGCCGGGCTGACCCGTCGATGTCAGGGATGCGCAGCGCCGGGCTTCAGCTCAGGCGCGTCTGCGTCACCGACACCACCTTGGCCCAGCGCGTGATCTCGCCTTGCAGGAACTGGGTGAACTGCGCGGCGCTGTTGCCCACCGGGTCGAGCCCTTCGCTCGTCAGGCGGCGGCGCATGGCCGGCGACGCCACGGCTGCCGCGGCGGCGGCTTCGAGTTCCTTGACCGTCTCGGGCGCCATGCCGGCCGGGCCGAGCAGGCCGTACCACGACCGGTAATCGAAATTCGGGATCACATCGGCAATCGGAGCCAGCTTCGGGAAGGCCGCCAGCCGCTGCGGGCAACTGACGCCGAGCCCCTTGATCTTGCCGGCCTGCAGCAGCGGCTGCACGGTGGCCACGTTGCCCAGCAGCAGGTCGGCCTGGCTGCCCACCACATCGGCCACGGCTGGGCCCGCCCCTTGTAGGGCACGCTGACGATGTCGACACCGGCCTCGTGCTTGAACATCTCGCCGGCCAGATGGTTGGCGCTGCCCACCCCGGCCACCGCCAGGCTGATCTTGCCGGGCTTCGCCTTGGCCAGCGCGATCAGTTCGCGCACGTTGTTGGCCTCCAGCCCCGGCCGCGCCACCAGGATCAGCGGCGAACTGGCGATCAGCGAGATTGGCGTGAAATCCTTGATGGGATCGAACGGCTTCTTGTCGAACAGGGCCGGGTTGATGGCATGGCTGGTATAGCTGAGCAGCAGCGTGCCGCCATCGGGCTCTGCCTTGGCCACGGCCACGGCGGCGATATTGCCGGCCGCGCCGCCCCGGTTCTCGACGATGAACGGATGCTTTAGCCGCTGTTCCAGGTCGGCCGCCAGCGAACGGGCGACGATATCGGTGCCGCCGCCGGGCGTGGCGCCGACCAGCACCTTGGTCACCGACGGGGCGGCGTGAAGATCGGGGGGCAACACCAGCGCTGCCGACAGCAGCGCCAGAAAGTCGCGTCGTTGCATGGATTGTCTCCGTTTCTCTTTATGAAGCCGGTGCCTCGTGAGGCGGGCGCCGTGCGGGGACTTTACGGCCGGAGTGCGCCGGCCGTCCTGTTGCGCTGTCAGGCTGCCGCGGCCTCCGTGCGATGTGCCGAGCCGACTGGCCACGGCATCAGCGGCATGCCCAGCGCAGCGGCCTGGCGCTGCTCGAAGGCATCGAACGCGGCGCTGCGCGCGCTGCCCCGCAGCCCGCCGCGCACCGCACCGGCGCGCACGTCGGTGAAATAGACGGCCCAGTCGTCGGGCAGCGGCTGCGAGCCGGGCACGGCCAGCCACAGGCGCAGCAGGTGACGCTTGCGGTCAAATTCCTCGTAATCCTCGAAGTTGGTGCGCGAATGCACGGTCACGTAGTTGTTCAGCAGCTGCATGTCGCCCTGTTCGAGCTGCATGGCAAAGCAGAGTTCGGGGTCGGTCAGGAGCGTGTCGAGCAGGTCCAGTGCATCGATCTGCGCCTGGGTCAGGCGCGGCACGTCGTCGAAGTCGCGCTGCGCGGCCACCACGTTCTTGCGATTGATGCGAAACGCGAAGGCCGTCGGGTGGCTGCCCAGGATCGGCAGCGGGTAGTAGGGCGGCTGCGACGGGTCCTGCGCGCCCTGGTAGCTGTAGTAGAACGGTTGCTGCAGCACGGGAATCAGGTCGGGGCGGCGCTGGGCCACGGCATCGCGCAGGGCAATGGAGCTGACCACCTTGCTCTCGCCGCCTGATTTGGCGGCCCGGCGGCAGATCAGGCCCACGATGTCGCCCGAATCGGTGTGAAAGTCGAGGCCCGCGTTGGTGTTGTAGCCGCGGCCGTTGGTGGTCTTGTAGGCCGCGCCCACGTCGCGCACATCGTTCATGAAATCGCTGGCGCGATTCTGCGTGCGGGCCACACCCATGTGCAGGCCCATGCCCCAGTAGGCCAGGCGCGTGTCGTCCTCGCTCCAGCGATCCACCGGGAAGCCCTTGACCAGGCACATGCCCCAGCGACCCTGGGTGAGGTCCACGGCGCGTGCCAGCGCCTGCCGGGCGCCTTCGTCAAGCGGGAAATCGTCGCGGGTCATGTCCAGCGGGGCCTTGCCGACGGACCTGGCGTGCGCCAGGGCATGGTCGAAGCTGGCCACGTTGGCGTCAGTCAGGCGCAGGATCCAGGAAGTGTCGCGCTGGGCATCGGCGGCGCGCCAGGCTTGGGGGCGTTGTGCAGGCATCGGAATCTTCTTTATCGGTTCGGGCGGGTTGAACGGGGGCTGTGCAGCCTTGCGCGACGTCGTGAAGCCAGTCTATGCTTGCCCGGCGACAAGAAAAGTGACGTTGTTTTACGTCCTTCATAAGGATTCTTGATGAAGCTGGAGACCTTCGCCACGCTGGCGGCCGTGATCGATGAAGGCTCGTTCGCGGCGGCGGCGGCCACCATGCACCTGACACCCAGCGCGGTCAGCATGCAAATGAAGCAGTTGGAGCAGTACCTGGGGCAGCCGCTGTTCGACCGATCCGGGCTGCAGGTGCGGCCGAACGCGCTGGCGCGCGAAGTGGCCGCGTCGATGGAAGGCGGGCTGCGGCACCTGAACACGCTGCGCCGGCGGGCCAGCGTGGCGGTGGAGGGCACGGTGCGGCTGGGAGTCATCGAATCGATGCAGCCGGTGTTGTTGCCCGGCACGCTGCGCTACCTGCGCGAGCGCTATCCCCAACTGACGGTCAAGCCGGTGCGAGGCCGCAGCACGGGGCTGACCGAAATGGTCAAGGCCGGGGAGCTCGACGCGGCGGTGGCGGCGCTGCCCGAATCGGGCCGCATGGCCAGCTTGCGCTGGTATCCCGTGGCCACGCGCGAACTGATGCTGATCGCGCCGCCGGACGCCCGCAACGAGTCGCCCGCCGAGCTGCTGGCCCGCTACGACTGGATCCGCTACGACCGCACCGCCGTGTCGGGCGCGATGGCGGCGCGGCATGTGCATCGGCTGCTGCCCGACAAGCGCAGCGCCATGGAATTCGACAACGTCACGGCCATCGTGGCAATGGTCAGCGCGGGGCTCGGGGTGTCGGTGGTGCAGCTGATGGACCCTACGGTGGTGGATCGCTACCCGGTACGCCGGATTCGGCTTGGACCGGACGCGCCGGTGCTGCAGATGTCGCTGGTGCTGCGCAAGGCGGATGAGGACAGCCGGTTGCTGCAGGCGCTGCGGGAGGCGGTGGAGGCGACGTTGAAGCGTTAGGGTTTCTCCCCTCTCCCGCCTGGCGGGAGAGGGGCCGGGGTGAGGGCCCAGCGGTTCAAATCGCGACATGTTGGCAAGCAGAACCGCATTGCCCTCACCCCAGCCCCTCTCCCACGTTGTGGGAGAGGGAGCGAAAACCAAGAGCAATAAATCAATCCGCCGCTTCGCGTGCCATCAACAAACTCACGCTGTCCGCACGCGTTTCCGCCAGTGCCACCGCCTGCGGAAACAACGGCTGACACAGCCGCGTCAGTACGTTGCCCGGTGGCATCTCCACGGCCAGCCGCATGTCGCAGGCGCGGGCCAGCAGCATCGTTTCGTGCCAGCGTACCGGCAGCGCCATGTTGCGGGCGAGGTCTTCGGCGATGCGGGCCGGATCGCGCAGTTCGCGCGCGGCGCTGGCGCTGAAGTAGCGTAGCGTCGGGCGTTGGCAGCGGACCTCGGCAAAGGCGCGCTGCAGCGCCGCGGCGGCATCGTCCAGCAGCGCGCAGTGCGACGGCACCGCAATTGCCACGCGCTGCGCCGTGCGGGCGCCCGCCGCCAGCGCCAGCTCGGCCACGCGGGCCATTGCTGCGTCGGAGCCGGCGATGACCAGTTGAGTGTCGGCGTTGTAGTTGGCGATATAGACGGGCATGCCGGGCCGATGCACCTGGGCGACCACGGCCTCCAGCGGGCCTTTCTCCAGCCCCAGGATCGCCGTCATGCCGTAGCCGGACGGATAGGCGGTCTCCATCAGCCTGCCGCGCTGCGCCACCAGCCTTACGGCATCGGCGAACGGCAGCACGCCCGCTGTGACCGCCGCCGCGTAGGCACCGATCGACAGCCCGGCCACCGCATGCGCCGTGGTGCCGTCCTCAAGCAAGGCCCGCGTGCTGGCCACACCCGCCACCAGCAGGCAAAGCTGCACGGACACCGTGGATGCGAGATGCGCCGCATCGTCGTGAAGCAGGACATCGCCCCCCAGCACATCGCTGGCCTCGGCCAGCGTGCGCGTCACCGCCGGATGATTGGGCAACGCATGCAACATGCCGGGACGCTGCGCGCCCTGGCCGGGGAAAGTCAGCAGGGTTGGCATGGCGCGCGCCACGGGTCTTCGGTCAGCACGGGACCGCTATCGGTCTTCAGCAGCACGCGGCCATGGGTGCGCAGCCGTTCGCGCAGCGCGAAGGCGCCGCGCGGAGTCGCTACCTGGATGTCGAGCCGCACCGCGTCGGTGTCGATCAGCGACTGCAAGGCCGCCAGCGTGGCGGCCGACAGCGGCGCGGGCGCATCGAGCAGCAGGTCGATATCGCTGCCTGCATGCAGCACGTCGATGCCTGAGGCCAGCGTGAAGCCCACCGCGCCCGTCACGCCCCACCGATACGGCAAGGCGCCGAGCTGCCGGGCAATCGGGTCCAGCGTATGGAGGGCGGGAATCGCGTCGCGGCGCGGATGCAGGCGCCAGAAGCCTTCGCGCGCGATGTCGAATGGCGAGACCACCGTTGCGCACTGGTCGGCGTCGATCCAGCCGGCATGGCGCTCGGCGCGGGTGCGGCCACGGATGCCGACTGGGATGCGCGCAGACGCCCGCCCGGCGGTATCGCGGTCGCGCCGCACCACCAGAGGCGCCTGCGCCAGCCAGTCCGCATCGGCCCAATCCGGCACGTCGCCGGCGGCGATAAATGCCCCGGGGTCGCGCAGCCAGATCAGGTCGTGCGGATGCAGGCGCATGGTGACGTCCTCAGTCCTGCCACTGGCTGGCCAGCAGCGCGCGAGCCTGGCGCGTGGCACTGCGGTTTTCGCCGTGCAGACGGCTGCGCAGGTCACGCTGCGGATCGGCGTCGATATCGGCCAGCGCTTCGGCCAACTGGACTCGCACGGTGGCCAGATCCTCGGCCGTCGGCGCGGCGGCGTCCCGTACGGCGATCGTGCGCCATAGCAGGCCCAGCGTGGCGTAGTTGTCGAGGTCGTAGGCCATCGGCGGGACCGTGGCGGCAAAGGCTTCCAGGTCTTCGACACTGCGCAGCGTGATGCGCGCGGCGGCTTCCTTGCCCATTGCGTGCACCTGCACGCCCGGATCGCGCAGCGCCAGGATGCGATTGGCCTGGTAGCCGTGCGCCAGGAAGGCCCCCGACATTGCCTTGCCCACCAGCAGCGCGATCACGGGATGCCCCTGCAGCCGCGCCGTGGCATAGGCATCGGCCGCGCCGGCCAGGGCCTGGTGAATGCCGAAGGCTTCCTCGCGGCGGCCATAGGCCTGGCTGGGCGTGTCGACGATGGCGATGATGGCGCGCTTGACCGGGCGATTCCGGTCGGCGGCCACCGCCTCATGCACGGCGCGCGCCAGCGACCAGCCTTCGAGCAGTCCCACCTCGCCCTGGCGGGCGCGCGGGAACGGGCTGGCGGCGTCGGGCACCACGGCGATCAGCCGTGCAGCATGGCCGGCGGCTTCCACGTCGGCCACCTGCACCGACGCCGGATAGCCGGGCAGCCGCGCGGCGTTGCCGCCCAGGGCGGCGAGCCAGGCTTCGCCCCGGCTGATAGTCGATTGTGCGGACGTGGCGCTCATTGACGTTCTCCATAGAGGCGGCGCACGGTGGCCGGGTCCGGTTGATGGACGGTGTCGCCCGCCGTGTATTCAGCCAGGCGCTGCAGATAGTCGGCGTAGCGTTGGCTGCGCGCGGTGTCCGGCACCGGCGCGGTGGCCAGTTCGGCCACCACGTCGCGAATGCCGGCCGCGTCGTCGTCGACATAGCGGTCGACCAGGCCCGTGGCATATCGTTGCTCTCCGCCGGTCAGACCCCAGATGAACGGACGGTCGCGCGAATCGTATTCGCCCACGCCGGCTTCCTGCTCGATCACGGCCGGGCCGTTCAGGCCCAGGCGCGCCTCGCGCGTGACCACCAGCGCGCTGCACAGGCCGGCGGCTATCGACATGCCGCCAAAGCAGCCCACCTGGCCCGCGATCACGCCGATCACAGGCTGGTAGCGGCGCAGGTCGACGATGCCCGCGTGGATCTCGGCAATCGCGGCCAGCCCCAGGTTGGCCTCCTGCAGGCGCACGCCGCCGGTTTCGAACAGGATCACGGCACGCGTGGGCTCGCCACGGCGGTTGTCGTCGGCGGCAAGCTCCAGCGCGCCGGCGATCTTGGCGCCGCCCACTTCGCCCAGGCTGCCGCCCTGGAACGCGCCTTCGATGGCCAGCACCACGGCGGGCTGTCCGTCGATGCGGCCCTTGGCGACGATCACGCCGTCGTCGCCCTGCGGCACCACGCCCTGGCGTTCCAGCCACGGCGAGGTCAGGCCATCGAACGGCCCGGCCAGTTCGCGGAACGTGCCGGGGTCCAGCAGGGCGCGGGCGCGTTCGCGGGCGCCGAGTTCGACAAAGCTTTCGCGGGAGAGCAGCGCGGCGCGGGTCATGTCGGCTCCTTGCTGTCCAGGGCTTCGAACGCTTCGGCCAGGCGCATGCCCACCACGCCGGGCGTGGCGCCGAAGTCATGGATGCGGATCTTCATCGCGGCGCGCGGCTCGGCGCTGAATACGCGGGTGAGCTGGGCATCCCAGACGCGGCCGTATCCGTTGATCGACGTGGTGACGTCAACCGATGTCTTGCCGGCTTCGCCCGGCTCGATGATGACTTCCAGGTCGCCCGACCCCACCACGCCCACCAGCACGCGGTGCGAGGCCGGGTTGCCGGCGGCGTATTCGAAACGGAGCTGTTCCATCAGTGTTCTCCAGATTGCACGGCCGGCAGTGTGCCGAGCCGGTCAAGGAATAGGGTGGCGGCCAGCAGGTCGGCGCTGCCGCCCGGCGATGCATTGCGCGCCTGCATGGTCGCTTCGAGGTCATGCAGGCGGCGGCGCCCCGCCAGCGTGCCGATGCCGCCCGCGTCGAGCACGGCCTCTGCGCCGGCCTGCACATCGGCCAGGCCGGCCAGGCCCGCGCGCGCCAGCACGCAGGTGTCGTCGAGCCGGGCCATGATGGCCAGCAGCGCGTTGACCTGGGCCGTGGGCTCGGCATCGCCGCGTGCGCGAGCCTCGCGCAGCGCTGGCAGGCCAATGCCCATCACGCGCGGAAAGCCGGCTTCGGCCTGTTCGCGTGCGCCGCCCACACCGTACGCGGCGCGTGCCAGTTCGCCCTTGTTGCCGGTATGCGCCGGGCGATGGCGGTCGGGCAGGCGCGCGATCACGGCAGCGATCCGGGCGATGGCCGGGGCATGGGGCACGGTGCCGCGCGTCTTGCCGAGCCAGCCGGCCGCACCGGCCAGCAGGCCCAACGCCCAGATCGCGCCACGGTGCGTGTTGACGTTGCCGGTTGCGCGCAGCATGGCCGCTTCGGCGTCGCGGCCCAGCGCGCCAAGCCGCTCGCGCAGCGCCACGTCGATGCGGCGCGCCTGCTGTCCGGCCTGCGCCATGGCCACGAAGCCATTGCGCAGGCTGTGGGCGGAAGCGATCATCAGCGGCAGCGACATGTCGGCATGGGCGCCGTTGCTGCGTGCATCGACAAGGCCGGGCTTGGGCGCCAGCGTGGCTTCGTCGACCAGCACGGCCACGGCCAGGTCGCCGACGGCGCTGGCCAGCGCGGAGGCGTCGTCGTGAAAGAGCGGGAGAAGCGGCGAGAGCGCGGCCATTACCAGCTCCTGAAGCGGGCCGGCGGGCTGTACAGGCCGCCAGACCATTCCACCAGGTCAGCCATGCTGCGTGCCGCCAGCAGCGAGCGCGAGGCCTGCGCGCGATGCACGCCAAGGTCTTCGGGCAGGGCGATCAGGCCGTCGCTACGCATCTGGCGCGTGGTGGCCGGGTCGTGTCGCATGCCGATGGGCGTGACGCCGGCCACGGCGGCGATCATGCGGCGCCGTTCTTCCAGCGAGCGCGCCTTGTAGAGGTAGGCAATGCCTTCCTCGGTCAGCACGTGCGTGACGTCGTCGCCGTAGATCATGACCGGCGCCAGCGGCATGCCGCTGTCCTTGGCCACCTGCACGGCATCCATCGATTCCACGAAGGTCGGCTTGCCGCCGGCCTGGAACGTTTCCACCATCTGCACCACCAGCTTGCGGCCCCGGGCCAGCGGGTCGTCGGTCTCGATCAGGTCCAGCCAGGCGGGCGTGGCGTGACGGCGGCCGCCCGGGTTGTGGCCCATGTTCGGCGCCCCGCCAAAGCCGGACAGCCGGCCGCGCGTGACGGTCGACGAATGGCCGTCGCCGTCGATCTGCAGCGTGGAGCCGATGAACAGGTCCACCGCGTACTGGCCGGCCAGCTGGCACAGTGCGCGATTGGAACGCATGCTGCCGTCGCGACCGGTGAAAAACACGTCGGGCCGCGCGGCCACGTAGTCTTCCATGCCCAGTTCGCTGCCGAAGCTGTGCACGCTTTCCACCCAGCCCGATTCGATGGCCGGGATCAGCGTCGGGTGCGGATTCAGCGTCCAGTACTTGCAGATCTTGCCCTTCAGGCCCAGCTGCTCGCCGTAGGTGGGCAGGATCAGCTCGATGGCGGCGGTGTTGAAGCCGATGCCGTGGTTCAGCGACTGCACGTTGTGGCGCTCGTAGATGCCACGGATGGCCATCATCGCCATCAGGATGTGCACCGGCTTGATCAGGCGCGGGTCGCGCGTGAACAGCGGCTCGCAAAAGAACGGCTTGTCGGACTGCACCACGTAGTCGATCCAGGAGCCGGGGATATCCACGCGCGGCAGGTCGGCCGGGTCGTCGACGATCTCGTTGACCTGGGCGATCACGATGCCGTCGCGGAACGCGGCGGCTTCCACCAGCGCCGGCGAATCCTCGGTGCTCGGGCCCGTGTACAGGTTGCCGTCGCGGTCGGCCTTGTAGCCGGCCGTCAGTACGATGTGCGGCGTCAGGTCGACATAGAGCCGCGAATACAGCTCGATATAGGTGTGGATGGCGCCTACTTCCAGCAGCCCGTCTTCCAGGAACTGCGAGATCCGCACGCTCTGGGCGCCGGCATAGGCAAAGTCGAGCTTGCGGGCGATGCCGCGCTCGAACAGGTCCAGGTGCTCCACCCGGCTCACGCTCGGGATGATCATGTGCAGGTCATGCAGGCGCGCCGGATCGGCCTCGGCCAGCGCCCGCGACAGGAAATCGGCCTGCTTCTGGTTGTTGCCTTCCAGCACCACGCGGTCGCCGGGGCGGCAATGGCTTCGAGGAATCGCACGATGTCGCCGGTGGGCACCACCTTGCCCGTGGCGATCTTCGCGCCCAGGTCCTGGCGGCGCCGCTTCTCGGTGCGGCGCGTGTCCCATTGTCGTTCCGGTATCGGGTTCAGCATGGCGTCTCCGGTGTGCTGCGGTCGTTACGGCAAAGATAGGCCACGCGGCGGCTGGCGAACAATCAACGTCGGCGACGGACCGTTACGGCGGGCGTAACTAAACGATTAGCGGGAGGCTAACCGGACGATTAGCCGGACCGTAACGATCGTGCGCCGCTGGTTGATTGATGCGGCGCGCCGCCCTTCCTAGAGTTGTCTGCAAATGTCCGCCCCACCGGGGATGCGGCGCTCACAACACCAACCGGAGACAACCATGATCATCTACGGAACCGCTTTACTAGCCATCTGCCACCTGGTCGGCCTGTACCTGGGCGACCTGCTGGGCGCCGCCATCGGCGTCAAGTCGAACGTGGGAGGCGTGGGCATCGCCATGCTGCTGCTGATCTTCATCCGGCTCTACCTGCACGACCGGGGCCTGATGCCGAAGGAGACCGAGGCCGGCGTGGGATTCTGGGGCGCCATGTACATCCCCGTGGTGGTGGCGATGGCGGCGCAGCAGAACGTGGTGGCCGCGTTGCGCGGCGGGCCGGTGGCGGTACTGGCGGCCGTCCTGGCCGTGGGCGCCTGCGTGTGCCTGATCGCCTTGCTGAGCCGCACCGGCGACCACGAGCCGCTGCCGCCGCTGCCGGCCGAAGCCGTTTCGCAATAATCCAGGGAGACCGCCATGACTATCGCTGCGCCGGCCATGATGTTCGACAACGTCCTGCTCCACAACGGCCTGGTGACGGCCTTCGCCACGGTTGGCATCGTGATGTGGGTGTCTTCCCAGATTTCAAAGCGGCTGACCAAGGGGCGGCTGCATGCGTCGGCCATCGCCATCATGATCGGCCTCGGGCTGGCCTATTACGGCGGCGTGGTGACCGGCAAGGAGAAAGGGCTGGCCGATTTCGCGCTGTTCTCGGGTATCGGCCTGATGGGCGGCGCCATGCTACGCGACTTTGCCATCGTCGCCACCGCCTTCGAAGTGCAGGTGCGAGAGGCGCGCAAGGCGGGCATGGTGGGGGCCGTGTCGCTGCTATTGGGCACCGTGGTGCCGTTCATCGTCGGTGCGCTGGTGGCGCGGGCGTTCGGCTACAGCGACGCCGTCAGCATGACCACCATCGGCGCCGGCGCGGTGACCTATATCGTCGGCCCCGTGACCGGCGCGGCACTCGGGGCCAGCTCCGACGTGATTGCGCTGTCGATTGCCACCGGCCTGATCAAGGCCATCATCGTGATGGTGGGCACGCCGTTCGCGGCCGGTTTCCTGGGCCTGAACAACCCGCGCGCCGCCATGGTGTTCGGCGGCCTGGCCGGCACGGTCAGCGGGGTCTCGGCCGGGCTGGCCGCCACGGACCGGCGGCTGGTGCCCTATGGCGCGCTGGTTGCCACGTTCCACACGGGGCTGGGCTGCCTGCTGGGGCCGTCGGTGCTGTACCTGGCCACCAAGGCGCTGGTGGGTGGCTGATCCGGCAATCGATCAGCAGGGCGCGCGGCCGCCGGCCTGCGTCAGCATGCGGCAGACGGCGGCCAGCGCCAGCAGGTTGGGATCGCGTTCGCGGCGGCGCAGGAAGCTGAGCCCGATGGTCTGCTTCATGCCGTAGTCGGGCGTCAGCGGCACAAAGGCCACGTTGCGCGCGAAGACGTCGCGCACGCGGCCCGGCAGCAGCGAGTAGCCGATGCCGCCGCCCACCAGGTTCATCAGCGAGAAGATGTCGCCCACCTTCATCACCACGTTGGGCGTGAAATCGGCGATGCGAAAGGCCTCGGCAAAGCCGCTCGACGTCACGAAGCCGTCGCCCAGCGAGACGAACGGCTCGTCGCGGCACTGGCGCAGGTCCACGGCGGGCAGCCTGGCGTAGTGCGAATCGGCCGGCGTGGCAAAGAAGATATCGTCCTCGAACATCGGGATCGACTCGATTTCGGCAGTGGGTTCGGGCAGCCCCATCAGCGTGGCGTCGATGGTGCCCTGTCGCAGCTTGTCGAGCAGGTCGGCATTGGAGCCCAGCACCAGCTCGGTCTGCAGCTCGGGCCGGCGCATCTTGATGCCGATTACCACCTGCGGCACGGTGCGGATCGTCAGCGAATACAGCGAGCCAATCTTGAGCTGGTCGGCCGAATAGCCGGCGGCCTCGCGCGTCATGCGCACGCCATCGGCCATGGTCTTGAGCACGTCGCGCGCCACATCGGCCAGCACGTGCGCCGCCTCGGTGGGCAGCAGGTTGCGGCCCTCGTGGCGGAACAGCGCGCAGCGCAGTCCTTCCTCCAGCGAATGCAGTGCCCGGTGCACGCTCACGGTGCTGACTTCCAGCACCTCGGCGGCCTTGGCCAGGTTGCCCGTGTCCATGAACGCGAGCAGCGCTTCTAGCTTGCGGAACGTGATGTCTTCGCTGATGCGTTCAGGCATGGCGTGGGGCGATGGGGAAAATCGGGACAGGCCACGATGATCGCACACCGGGGGCCGGCGATGTGCGGGGCGCACCCATCAGGGCAGGCTCGGCAAGCCATTTATGTCACCCGATGTCACCCGCGCGGCATGACATATCCCGACATGAATGCCGGGGCGACAGCCGGCGATCCGCATCCTACAGTTCAGCCCGTCGACGCGATACGCCGCGTCAAACGAATCGAACCGAGAGGAGACACACCATGGCCAACCGCCTCCTGATTGCCGCAGCCGGATCGCTGATGCTGCTTGCCAATGCCTCCGCCTTCGCCTGGAGCGGTGGCCATTTCAACGCCTACACCCCGCGCGGCGAATTCAGCGGCGGCCATGCGATGTCGTGCGGCGGCGGCAGCTGCTCGCATGCCGGCGGCGCCATCGGCCCGTGGGGCGGCATGGCCACCAACACCGGCACCGTGACGCGCAACGCACCGGGCCAGTTCTCGAACTCCGGCACGGCAGTGGGTCCGAACGGTCGTTCGGTACAGCACGACGGCAGCACCAGCTGCGCGGGCGGCACCTGCAGCCATAGCGGCGACATGACCGGATCGAACGGCCGCACGGCCAGCACCAATGGCAGCGTGACGCGCGACGCCCCGGGGCAGTACAGCTCGTCGGGCACCGTGACGGGCGGCAACGGCAACAGCTGGAACCACTCGGCCGGCACCAGCTGCGCCGGCAATACGTGCGACCGCTCCGGCACCGTCAGCAACAGCTATGGTGGCAGCGTCACACACTCCGGCAGTGCCACCCGCGTGGCCCCGGGCGTGGTTACCACCGGCGGCGGCAGTACGGTCTATCACGGGTCGACGGTCAGCACCGGCACCAGCACCACGGTCGTGGTGGGCACGGCACCGGTCTACCTGCCGCCACCCCGCCGCTGGCCGTGGTGGTGCCGCCGCCCGCGCCGGTCGCGGTGGTTGCCCCGGCTCCGGCCGTCCTGCCGCCGCCGCCGGTGGTGGTGGTGCCGGCGCCCGTGGTGACGCCGCCACCGCCGGTGCGCGTGGCGCCCATCGTGGTGGTGCCGCCACCGGTCTACGTGGCGCCGGCCCGGGTGGCGGTGCTGGTGCCGGGCCACTGGGTGGGCGGCATCTGGGTACCGGCGCACTACGCCTGAGCGCGACTGAGCGGCCTCGGCCGCGTCCATCGGATTTCAAACCGCCGGCAGCGGCAGCACGCCAGGTGTCGGCAAACCAACGGAGTTCCATCATGAAGAAGATGATCACGGTAATGATCTTGTGTATTGTTTCTGCAGGAGCCAGTGCGCAGGGCATGACAGGCGGTGGCGGCGGCGAGAACCGCATGGAGCGCACCGAGCAGGTGCTGTCGCAGCTGCAGACCCGCTTTGCCAACGCCAACACCACGCGTGACGGCAAGCTGACGCGCGAGCAGGCGCAGGCGGGCATGCCGATGGTGGCGCGCCACTTCGACGAGATCGATACGCACCACGCCGGCTACCTGACACTGCCGCAGATCGAGGCGTTCATGGCGCAGCGCATGCGGTCGCGTTGAGGCGACAAGCAGGAGAACCGGAGACACGGCATGGAGCAGGCACACCGCATCATCGTGCTCGATGACGAGGCCGAGCTGCGCAACATGCTGCAGCGCTTTCTGACCGGCCATGGCTTCCAGGTAAAGGCCGTGGCCGACGGCAAGCAACTCAACCGCTACCTGCAGCGCGAACCGTACGACCTGCTGGTGCTGGACCTGATGATGGAACCCGAGGACGGTCTCACCATCTGCCGCAGGCTGCGGGCCGAGGGCCAGACCATGCCCATCCTGATGCTGACGGCCAAGGGCGACCCGGCCGACCGCGTGGTGGGCCTCGATACCGGTGCCGACGACTACCTGGCCAAGCCCTTCCTGCCCGATGAACTGGTGGCCCGCATCCGGGCCCTGCTGCGGCGCCAGAAGATTGCCTCGGGCGACCCCACGGTGACCAGCCAGACCCTGAGTTTCGGCGAATTCCGCTTCGATGTCGGCAAGCAGACGCTGACGCGCGGCGGCGCGCCCGTGGAAGTCCATTCGGCCCAGATGCTGTTGCTGCACGCGCTGGGCTCGTCGCCCAACCGGGCGGTCAGCCGCGAGAACCTGCTGGCGCGCGCCCGGGGCCGCGACCATGATGCACTGGACCGCAGCATCGACGTGCAGATCCTGCGGCTGCGCCAGATCGTCGAGGAAGATCCGTCCAAGCCACGCTTCATCAAGACCGTCTGGGGCGTCGGCTACATGCTGGTGGCCGGCGTGGACGCATGATGGTCCGCGTGCTGCCACGTTCGCTGCTGGCGCGCAATATCGTCCTGCTGGTGATCCTGGTCTTCCTGACGCAGGCCTGCTCGCTGTTCGTGCTGCTGCACCATGTGCAGCGCCCGCGCGTGGAGCGGGCCGCCGCCGTGTTTTCGCACTACGTCATGCTGATGGACCGGGCGCTCGGCACGATGCCGTCCGCCGAGGCCCACGCGGCCGTAGCGCGCATGGGCGGCCAGAGCGAGCCCCCGCCGGACGATCCCGTTGGCGCCGATGCCGCCCACCCGTTCCGCACCTGGCAGCGCGATGTGTTCATGCGCGCGCTGCGGCGCGATCTGGCGCGCGATACCGACGTGCGCTGGCAAGGGGCGAGGAAGACGAGAAGCTCTGGATCCAGGTGCACGCGGCCGGGTCGCCCACGTGGATCGCGCTGCCGATGACGGCCGACGCACAGGCCAGCGGCATCACCGCCGCGATTGCGCTGTCGGCGGCGCTTGGCCTGCTGGCGGCGCTGACCGGCTACCTGCTGCAGCGCCATATCAACCGGCCGCTGCAGCACCTGGCGCAGGCCGCCAACCGCATCCATGCCGGCGAGATCCCCGATGCCCTGCCGACCGATGGCCCCACGGAAATCGCCGAGGTCAGCCGGGCCTTCAACGACATGACGGATGCCCTGCAGCAGGCCGAGAAGACGCGCGCGCTGATGCTGGCGGGGGTGTCGCACGACATCCGCACGCCGCTGACCAAGCTGCGCCTGGCCATGGCCATGACGATGCCGCGTGGCACCGACGACGCGTTCGTGGCGTCGGTGGAAGGGTATCTCGATCACATCGACATGATCCTGCAGCAGTTCATGGACTACGCCGGCAGTGGCGAGAAAGAGGCCCCGCAGCCTGGCGACCTCAACGCGCTGGTCAGCCAGCTGGCCGCCGATTTCGCGGGCCTGGGGCACGAATTCGAACTGGACCTGGGGCCGCTGCGCCCGGTTGTCTATCGGCCCACCAGCATGCTGCGCATGCTGATGAACCTGATGCAGAACGCGATCAAGTACGGCAAGACGGGCCTGTTCGTACGCACCTGGCAGGACGGCCAGCACGCCCATGTGGCGATCTGCGATCGCGGCGCCGGGCTGGGTGCGGCCGAGCTGGAGCAGTTGCGCGCCCCGTTCAGCCGGGGCAGCAATACGCACGGCGAGGGCGGCACTGGGCTGGGGCTGGCCATCGTCGACCGGATCGCGCGGTTGCATGGCGGCGTTCTTTCGTTCCGCGAGCGCCAGGGGGCGGGCTGGAGGTGGTGGTGTCGCTGCCGGCGTGACGTCGGCTGAAACCGTTGGCGGCGCCCTTATCTGAAACGTCGGGCCGCACGGCTGGAGATCGACGGACACCCCTCTTGGGGCGTCCTTTTCTTTTTCTGACGCCTCAGATACATTGGCATTTCCTGATTTGCCTGAAATGCCGTGAAACACTACACACGCGAAAACTTCCAGCTAACGCAGAGTGTCGGCTTTCACCTGAACCGGGCACGCAACAGCCTGCTCATGGAGATGGACGCCGCGCTGCGCCCGCTGGACATTACCGCCCAGCAGATGGGCATCCTGTTGATGCTGGTGCGCGGGATGGCCAGCACGCCGCTGGAGGTCAGCCGGCTGCTGGGCATCGACACCGGCCTCATGACGCGCATGCTGGACAAGCTCGAGAACAAGGGCCTGCTGCAGCGCCAGCGCAGCGACGAGGATCGGCGCGTCATCCACCTGATACTGACCGACAAGGGCAAGGACGTGGCCACGCAGATTCCGCATATCGCGCCGGAAGTACTCAATCATCGCCTGCGCAATTTTTCCGAGGGCGAGTTCGGCGAGTTCATGCGGCTGCTGCAGAAGTTCGCGGACGGTGCCTGAGGCCACCGTCCTCCTGCTTCACACCTGCGCACGCGCCGGGACCGGGTGGCGCACGGTGAAGTCCGCCACGAACGCCACGGCCATGGCCACCGCGCCGCACGCAAAGATCAGCGCGTAGTTTTCGTGGGTATGCGAGAACAGCCAGGCGTAGCCGTAGCCGCCCACGGCCTGGAACAGCGCGAACGACGCCGTGGCCCGGCTCCACGCGGCGCGCTGGGCCGTCGGATCGTGCGGCAGCAGTTCCTGCACGCGGCCCAGCACCATCGGCACGATGCCGGGGGTAAAGGCGCCCAGCACGATCGTGGCCACCCACAGTGCCGCCGTATGGTGGGAGGCGGCCAGCAGGCCCACCGCCAGCCCCTGCAACACCATGGCGATCCGGTAGCCATTGCCGAAGCCGATGCGGTGGCCCAGCCAACTGCTGACCAGCGGGCCCGCAATCGCGGCGATGCCATACAGCACCCAGTATCCCGCGCCCACCGCCGCGCCCTGTCCCAGGCCGCGCGCCACGTAGTCCACCAGCAGCACCATGGCCGGCACCAGGCCCAGGGCATTGGCCGCGTACTGGAGATAGATCACGCGCAGTGCGCGCCGATGCAAGGCCAGCGCGCCATCGGCCGCATGGTGGCCCGCCGGGGTGGCTGCCGGCATGCCTGGCGGCGCGTCGGTGGCGGGCCAGCCGGTCCAGCTCAGTGCTGTAAGCAGCAGCGCCACGGCGCCAAGGCCGAACCACGTGGTGCGCAGGCCGAGCTTGAGCAGTTCCGGCACCAGCGTGCCCGAAGCGGCGATGCCAAGGCCCAGGCCGAGGAAGATCATCCCGCTGACAAAGGCGCGGCGTGCCGGGGCGATGTGCGGCAGGATGGCCGTGGCCACCAGCACCATGATCGCGCCACCCGACAGGCCGGAGAGAAAGCGCCAGACGAAGAACCAGCCAACCGACAGCGGAAACGCGCACGCAAAGAACGCCGCCGTGACGGCCACCATCAGCCAGCGCAAGGCGTGGCGGTTGGACAGGCGCGCGGCCAGCGGCCGGCCCAGCAGTGCGCCGGCCAGATAGCCGGCAAAGTTGGCGGCACCCAGCGTGACGACGTCGGCGGCGCTGAACCAGTGGGCCTGGATCAGCGACGGAATCAGCGGCGTGTAGGCGAAGCGGGCCAGGCCAATGGCGACCAGGCTGGCCGACAGGCCGGCGAATGCGGCATGCATGGCGCGGGTGTCGAGCGATCGTTCGCTCGGCAGGGCGCCTGGAACAGGCACGGCGGCGGGGGCATCTTGTGACATGGTTTTTCCTTCGCGGATGTCGAGGGCCGCGTGGGACAGGTCGTTGAATGGAGAGAAGCGGGGTCAGGCCGGCGGGCCGTCTGCCGCATGTAGCCCCAGCGAAGCCAGCGCAGGGCGCACCGAAGCCTCCAGCAAGGCGCGATCGGGCATCACGCGCGACAGCACGCGCATGCCTACCTGCAGCGACAGCAGCATGGCGGCGGCATCTACCGGGTCGTGCCGGGCGTCGATGCTGCCATCGGCCTGCGCCGCGCGGATGGCCCGCTCGAAGAAATCGCGCAGCAGCGACAGTTCCATGGCCACGGCGGCCTGCAGTTCGGGATCCTCGTTCGAGGCTTCCAGCGCCGTGTTGATCAGCATGCAGCCACGGTTCGGCAGTTCGGTCGCGCCGCGCTCCACGCTTTCGGCAAAAAACCGCACGATGGCCTGCGCCGGTGTGTAGCTGGCCTCGATGCGGGCGATCCGCTCGCGCAGCGTGCGGTTCAGGTAGTCGTCCAGCGCCTGCAGGAATAACTGCCGCTTGTCGCCGAACGCGTTGTACAGGCTTGGCTGGGTCAGGCCCATCGCCTGGGTCAGTTCACGCGTGGACGTGGCGTGATAGCCCTTGGCCCAGAACGTGGCCTGGGCGGCGGACAACGCCGCGTCAGCGTCGAATTGTCGGGGTCGTGCCATGGTGAATCTCGTTTTGTATCGATCTGTATGAAACCATGGAGGGGATTATAGATCGATCGATACAAAACGCAAGGTGCCATCGGGCAACCCTGGTGCCGGTGGGGGTTCCCATGGCGCGGAAGCGCCTTCAATATTCGTGAAGGGGCTTCTTGAAATGTGACTTGGCTGGGAAGCCCCGCCGTCCCTATAGTCTGCGGTCCGGGCGAGGCCTGGCCAACAAGGAGACACCACAAGATGACCAGGAACTGGATGGCGACAGCCGCCGCCGTGGCAATGCTGCTGGCGCCGGGCGTCCGCGCGCAGGCGACCGATGTCCACGTGATGATTTCTGGCGGATTTACGGCCGCCTACCACAAGCTGGCGCCCGGCTTTGCGGCGCAGTATGGCGCCCAGCTCAGCACCGAACACGGGCCGTCGATGGGCAAGTCGCCCGAGGCAATCCCTAACCGGCTGGCGCGTGGCGAACATGCGGATGTGGTGATCATGGTGGGCTACGCGCTGGACGACCTGATCAAGAAAGGTGTGGTCGATCCGGCATCCCGTGTGGAACTGGCGGACTCGCGCATCGGCATGGTGGTGCGCCAGGGTGCGACCGTGCCCGATATCCGGACCGTCGACGCCTTGCGGCAAACGCTGGTGCAGGCCAGGTCGATCGCCTATTCCGATAGCGCCAGCGGCGTGTACGTCGAGCGGGAGCTGTTCGCGAAGCTTGGCGAGCCGTCGCTGGCAGCCAAGGCAAAGAAGGTGGAAAAGATTCCGGTGGCGTCGACGGTGGCCAATGGCCAGTACGAAATCGGCTTCCAGCAGGTGGCCGAATTACTACCCGTGCCCGGCGTGACATTTGCGGGGCGCATCCCGGAGGAGGTGCAGTCGGTGACGCGCTTCGCCGGCGGCGTGCCAGTCAAGGCCGACCATCCCGCCGAGGCCAAGGCCTTGCTGGAATACCTGGCGGCGCCGGCCGCCCAGGCCATCGTGAAGGAAACCGGTCTCGATTCCGTGCCGCACTGATATCGATACCGTTTTTGAGGGCCAGGCGCGCACGCGTCGGTCATTGCCCGGGGCCGGCTTTTGCCGGCCCTTTTTCATTCGCCGGGCGCTTCGTTTGCGCGAAGTGCTGGACCGCGCGCATTAAGCAAATGTGATGTTGTGGGAATTGTCTTACGAATGTTTCAGCAGCGGTCTTCTGCTTTGCCGGGGTGGCAAAACATAACCTGCTACTACAGCAGGGCCACAACGCAATCCAGCGATCAGAACGCGGAGATTGCCCGGCCCGAGAATATCCACCTGAAGAAAAGGAGCACGATATGACCGCAAAGAACATGATCGCCAAGAAGTGGCTGAGCGCAGCAGTTTGTTCGTTGATGGTGGCTGCGCCCATGGGCATGGCCTATGCGCAGGCCGGCTCGAAAGCCGACTATGACGCCACCGTGAAGCAGGCCGACGCCGACTACAAGACGGCCAAGAACAAGTGCGACGGGATGTCCGGCAACGCCAAGGACGTCTGCAAGGCCGAAGCCAAGCGCGACCATGAGGTGGCCAAGGCCAACGCCGAAGCCAAGCGCGACGGCACGGAGAAGGCTCACGCCAAGGCCATGAAGACCAAGGCCGACCGCGACTACGACGTCGCCAAGGAAATGTGCGACGACAAGAAGGGCAACGACAAGGACGTGTGCGTGAAGGAAGCCAAGGCGTCGCATGAACGCGCCCTGGGCGCCGCCAAGGTCGACAAGGCCGCCGCCACCGGCACCAGCACCGACGTCGCCGAAGCCCGCGCCGATGCCCGCAAGGACGTGAACGACGCCGCCTACAAGGCTGACAAGGAAAAGTGCGATGCCATGTCCGGCGACGCCAAGGACAAGTGCCAGGCCAACGTGAAGGCCAAGTACGCCAAGTAATACCCCATCGAGCAACTGACGCGGGCCGGCCGGTGTGCCGGCCCGTGGTGATCCACAGTCCACTGACACTGACGTTGACATAGAGGAGCCAGACATGAACTGGGACCAGATCGAAGGCAAGTGGGATCAAGCCAAGGGCAAGATCAAGGAAAAGTGGGGCAAGCTGACCGACGACGACATCACCGTCATCAACGGCAAGCGTGACCAGCTGGCCGGCCGGATCCAGGAGCGCTACGGCTATACGAAGGAGCGGGCAGAAGAAGAAATGAAGGCCTGGGAACAGGACGCTCGCTGGTAACACAGCGAGTCGGCCGGCAAGGCCGGACACGCGTCATGCGCGGACAACGCGTGACGAAGACGAAGGCGGAGCTCAGGCTCCGCCTTTTTTGTGCCCCATCCGACAGCAGGCGCCGGGTTTGTAACGACTGTGTCGAGAATTTGTAACAACGTCAACGCATAATATTTCAATGCGTTACGGTTGATTACGAGCCGGGTCCTGCCTTCCCCACGAACAACGCCAAAAAGGGCGGGCCGGCCGTGTCGCACCGGGTTTGCGGTCGCGACGGCGAAGGGTCGTCACTGCGCGATCAGGTCTCGGAGAAAGACCGGCGCGCCAAACAGGGGAGCAGTCAGTCGTGCATGGACCAGTTTCATGTCTGCAGAGCCTTCAGGCTCATGCAGGGGGAATCCAGTATTTGTTGCCAGGCGATTACGTGCGGTATCTCGGCACGGTCGCCTCGGTTTCGGCATTTTGCTATCCGGCGGGCAGCCGCAAGTGGTTGTCGCGCCGTATCAAGCTCGTCTTGCTTTCCGCCATCCGGCGCAGTACCGCCCAGCCGTGGCTGCGCGCCGCCTCGTCGTGCGCGCTGTTGCAGCGCGTGGTCGCCGCGCATCCGCTGGTGCTGGAAAAGCCGTTTCGGCCCCTGGGCGCCTACGGCCTGCGCTTTGGCGAGCGTGCCCGGCTGGTGCTGGAGCACTTTGCGGTCATGCACGATACGCTGCCGGCCTGCGTTGCCGACCGTGTCTACCTGGCCGGCGGGCTCGACTGGGCCTTCGGCGATGGCCGCTACACGTTGCGCCTGACCGACTCCGGACCGAATCCGAGGGAAGGGGAGCTGGGTTTCTACTGGATCGACAACGAAAACGGCGCCAGCCTGGCCCAACTGAGCTTCTACCTGCGGCGGGCCGCCGATGGTGTGGAGCTCTATATAGGTGGACTTCAGGGTCCGATGAACGGCGCCAGCCTGGACTGGATCCGCGCTGCCACCAAGGCATGTCAGGGCCTGCGGCCCAAGGATGCGCTGATGCAGGCCTTGCTGGCGCTGGCCGGACAGGTCGGCGCACGCCGCATCGTGGCGGTTTCGCGCGCCAATCACGTGGGACGCCAGCGTCACCGGCCGCGCGAGATCCAGGCCGACTACGAAAGTTTCTGGATGGAATATCACGGCACGGCGCTGCCCGATGGCAATTTCGAAGTGCCGGTGCAGCAGCCCGAGCGTGATATTGCCGAGGTGGCGTCGAAAAAGCGTTCGGCCTGGCGCCGCAAGCAGGCGCTGGCGGCATCGGTCCGCCATGCGGTGGCCCTGGGACTGCGTCCCGAGGCGGACGCCGCCAGCAACGACGGGTTTGCGATGGTGGCCGCGCCGGCCGCCTGATCTGATTCACCCCGGCCCCGGCCCGCAGGGTGGAACGGCCGGAGCGTAAACCCTAGTAGTCTAGCCAGCTAGACTTTTAATAGAGTCCGGTATCGGCCCGATGCGCCGGTGCAGTCATGCGCCGGCGCCGGCCCTGCCACGTCGCATTCCCGATGCCGGACGCCACCGACCTTCTCTCCCGCAGCCGCGAGCCTGTTTACCTGCAGCTCGCCACGATATTCCGCCGCCAGATCGAAAGCGGCGCGTGGCGCCAGGGCGAGCAGCTGCCATCGCTCGATGCCCTGTGCCGCCAGTACGGCGTGGCGCGCATGACGATGCATCACGCCATTTCCCAGCTGGATGCCGAAGGCCTTGTGGCGCGTTCGCGCGGCCGGGGCACCTTCGTCAAGGCCGCCGGCCGGGCGCGCCGGCCGCTGGCGTTGCCGGTCAGCTGGGACCAGGCCGTGGCCGTGGGCGATAAGCTATCCACCGAAGCCATGGTGGAATCCACCGCCGACGTCGACCTGCCCGATGACCTGGGCATGCCTTGCGATGCCGGGCGTGCCGACGCCTACCATTTCCTGCGCCGCGCGCACCGGCTGGCGGGCCGGCCCTTCGCGGTGGGCGAGGTCTATATCGCCGCCGATGTGTTCGCGCGCGAGCCCGAAGCCTTCCGCCAGGGTGCCTCCGTGCCCGTGCTCGACCGCTTTCCCGGACTCAAGGTCAATGCCGCCCGCCAGCGGCTGTCCATCGTGCCGGCCGGCGCCGAGTGCGCCGGGGCGCTGGAGCTGGCCGTCGGGGCGCCCGTGGCCGAACTGCGCCGCTTTGCCTGCGTGGACGATGTGATCGTCTACTACGCGCGTATCGAATTTCCCACCGAGTACGTCTGCCTGGACTTCGACCTGCTCGCCAATCGTTGCTGACAATCGCCAACCCGCACGGAACCCAAGATGGAGACACAAGAAAAGATGAACGGCGCAGAGAGCCTGGTGAAGACGCTGCTGGCCTGCGGCGTGGATACCTGCTTTGCCAACCCCGGCACCAGCGAGATGCACTTCGTGGCCGCGCTCGACCGCATTCCGGGCATGCGCTGCGTGCTGGGCCTGTTCGAAGGCGTGGTCACCGGCGCCGCCGACGGCTATGCCCGCATGGCCGACAAGCCCGCCGCCACGCTGCTGCACTGCGGGCCGGGCCTGGCCAACGGCCTGGCGAACCTGCACAACGCCCGCCGCGCGCAGACGCCCATCGTCAACATCGTCGGCGACCAGGCCACGTACCATCGTCCGCTGGACGCGCCGCTGACCGCCGATACCGAAGGCTGGGCGCGGCCCGTTTCCGTGTGGACGCGCACCGCCACCCACGCCGCATCGGTGGGTGCCGACGCCGCGGTGGCCGTGCAGGCCGCGCGCGGCGCGCCGGGCGGGGTCGCCAGCCTGATCCTGCCGTCGGATGTGTGCTGGGATGACGGCGGCCAGGTGGCCGCGCCGCTGCCGCCGCTGGCCGTGCCGAAGGTGTCGCCGGACGCCGTGCAGAACGCCGCGCGCATGCTGCGCAGCGGCCAGCCCACGCTCATCGTGCTGGCCGGCAGCGCGCTGCGCGAAGGTGCGCTGGCCGATGCGCACCGCATCGCGGCCGCCACCGATGCCCGCCTGATCACGCCGATGTCGAACGCGCGGGTCACGCGCGGCCGTGGCCGCCTGGCCATCGACCGCATTCCCTACTCGGGCGACGCCGCCCGCCAGAAGCTGGCCGGCATCCGCAACGTGATCCTGGTGGGCGCGCCGTCGCCGGTCACGTTCTTCGCCTATCCCGGCAAGTCGCCGCGCCCGTATCCGGAAGATGCGGCGATCCACGTCCTGGCGCGCGCCGAGGAAGACCTGGGCGAAGCGCTGGCACGCCTGGCCGACGAACTTGGCGCACGCGACACGGCGCTGCCGGGATCGGCCGCGATGCCGGTGGAAGCCGCCAGGGGCGCCATCACGTCCGAAGCGGTGGCCCAGTCGCTGACCGCGCTGCTGCCCGAGCAGGCCGTGGTGGTGGAAGAAAGCGTGAGCTTTGGCCGCGCGTTCTATCCGGGCACCGTGCACGCCGCGCCGCACGACTGGCTGCAACTGACCGGCGGTGCGATCGGTGCCGGTCTGCCGCTGGCCACGGGTGCCGCTATCGCCGCGCCGGACCGCCGCGTGGTGGCGCTGCAGGCCGACGGGTCGGGCATGTACACGCTGCAGTCGCTGTGGACCATGGCGCGCGAGAAGCTCGACGTGACCATCGTGCTGCTGGCCAACCGCAAGTACGCGATCCTGCTGGGCGAGCTGGCCGGCGTGGGCGCCAATCCTGGCAAGACGGCAATGGACATGCTGGACATCGGCAATCCGGACCTCGACTGGGTCAAGATGGCCAACGGCATGGGCGTGGAAGCCGCGCGGGCCGACAACATGGACGCCTTCAACGACCTGTTCCAGTCGGCCAACCGGCGCAAGGGTCCGTTCCTGATCGAACTGGTGATCTGACGCCTGCCATCGCAAGCCCGTTTTCCATCCATGCCTGATCCATTGTGACCGCTGGTGGCCCCCTGCAACATGGGGCCACCTACACCGTCACAGCGGAGGTCATCATGAGACAGGCATCGATTGGCGCGGCTGCACTGGCTTGTCTGGCCGGGCTGCCGGGATGTGCGCACACCCCGCCGCGGCCCCCGGGCAAACGCTTACCGACGGCAGCACCAACGTCGTCTGCAACTTCTCGCATCGGCTGCCCGATGACCCGATCGTGTATCCGGGCCGGCCCGGCATCTCGATGCAGCACGACTTCTTCGGCAATACCACCGCCAACGCCTACTCGACGGCCGAGTCGTTGCGCAAGGTGTCCGGCACCACGTGCGAGAACGCCGCCGATGCCACCGCCTACTGGGCCCCGGCGCTGAGGCTGCCCGACGGCACCGTGGTGGCGCCGATGTACCAGAAGACCTACTACTCGAACCTGGCCGTGCCTGCGAGCCGCCACGTGGTCGTGCAGCCGTTTCCGCCCGGCCTGCGGATGATGGTGGGCGACCATGCCGGCACCGGGCCGAACCCGCGCATTTCGTTTCTTTGCACCGGCATGGGCTATACCAACAAGATCCCCACGCAATGCAAGCCCGATCCTGGCACGGGCACCCAGTTCAATATCGGCATGAACTTCCCGACGTGCTGGGACGGCAGGACGCTGGCGCCCGTGATGGGCGGCCGCGACAACATGGCCTATCCCGACAGCGACGGCAATTGTCCGGCCGACTATCCGGTGCACCTGCCCGAGGTGAACATGAACGTCGCCTACAAGCTGGGGCAGATCACCGACCTGACCGGCGTGCAGCTGTCGGCCGATCCGGTGCTGGACGCGCAGGGCAAGGTCGTGCGGCAGCAATGGAGTTCGCTGTACACCGCGCACGGCGATTTCTTCATGGGGTGGAGCGAGCAGGCCGCCAGGTTCATGGCCGACTACTGCTTGAACAAGGGCCGGGTCTGCAATCGCGAGGTGGCGTATGCCTACTTCGAGGTGGCCGAGGATGCCACCGTGCGCAGCGGCGATGCGGCCAACCATGGCGCCGATACGTCGCTCGATGCCCAGCTGGCCAGCGGGTCGACGCCGGAGTCGATGATCTATGTGAAGGCGCGCATTCCCAAAGGTGCGGCGACGCTGCCGCCCGACTTCGTGCCGCGCTATACGTTGATGTTGGCCGGCGGCAATGCCACCGACACGGCCGCGGTCAACATCCATGCGTACAGCGTATCGACGGACTGGTCCGAAGGCACGATCTCGGGCACCAATGCCCCGGCCTGCAGCGGCACCGGCGCGGCGCTCTACCTCGACGCTACGATGCAGTACCGGGGATTCACGGTCACGCAGGCCGTCAACGAAGCGCTGGCGGCCGGCCGCGACACGGTGGCGTTCTGTATCCGGGGCGCGGGCGCCGGGCGGTTGTTCCAGTTCGGCAGTCGCGAAAGCGGCAACAAGCCGGTGCTGTACCTGATCGCCGTGAACCCGCTGCCGTCGTGATCTTCAGCTGTCGATTTCGGCCCAGGCCGACATGGCCTGGCCGCCGGCGTCGTCGCCCGTCCACAGCACGACCTTGCCGGGCGCTTCGGCATCGTCCATGCCGCCGACGCTGACCGTGTCCTGGTGGAACAGCGGGGCGAGGCCCCGGAAGCCAAAGCGCCGGACGCGTGCCTGGGGCCGCGTCTGCCGCAGCAGTTCCAGCGTCAGCATGGCCTGCAGCGGGCCATGCACGATCAGGCCCGGGTAGCCTTCCACATCGCGCACGTAGTCCAGGTCATAGTGGATGCGGTGGCCGTTGAACGTGAGCGCCGAGAAGCGGAACAGCATCACGGGGTCGGCCTGCAGCGTGTGGCCGAACTGCGCCGTGTGCGCCAGGCGCGGTCGTGGCGGCTGCGGCTGGCCCTTTTCGGGCATGGCGCGATAGACGATGTCGTGGCGCTCTGTCAGCCGGGTTTCGCCGTCCACCGTGTACGTATGGTCCACGGTCACGAACCACAGTTCGCCGGTGCGGCCCGACTTGTGCTGGACATCGGAGATGGTCGAAGTCTTGGTCACCGTCTCGCCGACCGACAGGCCACGATCGAAACTCAGCTCGCCGCCGGCCCACATGCGGCGCGGCAGCGGCACCGGCGGCAGGAAGCCGCCCAGTGCGGGATGGCCGTCCTGGCCCAGCGTATGCTGCGGCGCGCGCGGCAGGAAGTAGAGCCAGTGCCACAGCGGCGGCAGCGGCTGGCTGGCGACGGCCGCGCCATCGAGGTCGAACGTGGCGGCCAGTGCGTGCACGGGCTCGGGCGACAGCGTTTCGGTGCGCGTCTCCGAGCGGCCGATCCATTCGCGAAGCTGTTCCAGCGTGGGTTGCGTCATGGTGCTTGTTCCTTTCCGGTCAGCGGGCGGCGGGCAGCCAGTTTGCGACGTTGGGTTCCTGTTCCAGTCGCCAGACGCGGGCGATGATGGCGCGCATCTCTGCCTCGCCGGCGCCGTGGCGGAACGCGCCCAGCTGGACGGCCTTGGCTTCGAGCTCGGGGCGCGACAGCGTGTTGTCGGGGTCGCCCTTGGGCACGTCGACGCGCGCTTCGAGCGAGCGACCATCGGTAGTGCGCACCGTCACGCGGCCGATCCACTGGCGCGGATAGGCGGCGTTGATCTCGTCGTCCAGCGCCATCGTCACCTTGTTGCAGAACGCGGCGATGCGCGGGTCCTGCAGCGCATGCTGTTCGAACTCGCCCAGGCCCGCGTGCGTATGCACGGCCACCAGGCCCAGCACGGTACCCATCGAGAACTTGGCCTGATGGATGGTGACCGGATTGACCACCGGGCCCAGCACGTCGATGGCGCCCTGGTGCACGTGGGCCGTGACGGCCTCGATCTGCTCGGCCTGCAGGCCCTCGCGCTGCATCAGCGCCTTCAGCGCATCGGCGGCCGGGTGCGTGTGGCGGCACGAGGCGAAGAACTTGAAGGACGTTTCCGCCGTGGCCCAGCGCGTGCCGAGCCCGTCGGTCAGCGCCGCCGGGTTGGCGTCGCTGGACATGCCGGCCGCCATGCCTTGCGCGCCTTCGAGGATCTGCTTCGCGCCGGTGAAGCCCGCCCGTGCCAGCCAGGCCGACTGCAGGCCATCGGCGGCCGCCTTGGCCGTATGAAGCTGCTTGGAGTCCGCCGCATCGCGCAGGAATTCCCACAGGCCCGCTGCCTGCGTGCCGGCCGAGCCCAGCGCCTGGTTGATGCCCTCGGCGTCCAGACCGTAGAGCTTGGCCACGCCGGCCGCTGCGGCCAGCGTGCCGACCGTGCCGGTGGTATGGAACACGCGATAGTGCGAGCGGCCCATGAATTCGCCGATGCGGATGCCGGCTTCGTAGCCGGCGATCGATGCCAGCAGCACTTCGGCGCCGGTCTTGCCTTCGGCCTGCGCGGCGGCCACCACGGCCGGGAAGACCACGGCCGCCGGATGCAGCACCGAGCCGTTGTGGACGTCGTCCTGCTCAACGACGTGCGACGACGCACCGTTGATCAGCGCGGCGAAATAGGGCGATGTGCGGCGGCGATCGACAAAGACCTCGGCATCGCCGGATTGCGGCCCCATGGCGGCGGCGAACTCCTGGATGCGACGGATGGCTGGCGCATCCTTGCCGGCAATGGCGGAGGCGATCCAGTCCAGGAACAGGTCCTTGGTCCGTTCGACCACCGGCGCGGGCACGTCGGACAGCTTCAGTTGCGCCAGGAAATCGCAAAGCTGGCGCGTCGGATAGGTTTCGTTGGGCATGTTCGGGTCGGGGTCTGTGTCTGTGTCGGCGTGGGGCGGTCAGAACGAACGCGGCAGTTCGAGCACGTGCTCGGCCACGTAGGACAGGATCAGGTTGGTAGAAATCGGCGCCACCTGGTACAGGCGCGTTTCGCGGAACTTGCGCTCGATGTCGTATTCGGCGGCAAAGCCGAAGCCGCCGTGCGTCTGCAGGCAGACGTTGGCGGCCTCCCACGAGGCGTCAGCCGCCAGCAGCTTGGCCATGTTGGCTTCCTTGCCGCACGGCTTGCCTGCGTCGAACAGCTGCGCGGCCTTGTAGCGCATCAGGCTGGCGGCTTCCACGTTGACGTAGGACCGCGCGATCGGAAACTGCACGCCCTGGTTCTGGCCGATGGGCCGGTCGAACACGATGCGCTCGCGCGCATAGCCGCTGGCGCGCTCCACGAACCAGTAGCCGTCGCCGATGCACTCGGCGGCAATCAGGATGCGCTCGGCGTTCAGGCCATCGAGGATGTACTTCAGCCCGCGTCCTTCCTCGCCGATCAGGTTCTCGGCCGGAATCTCCAGGTTGTCGAAGAACAGCTCGTTGGTCTCGTGGTTGACCATGTTGCGGATCGGCTGGACCGTCAGGCCGTTGCCGATGGCCTCGCGCAGGTCCACCACGAACACCGACAGGCCTTCCGACTTCTTCTTAACCTGGTCCAGCGGCGTGGTGCGGGCCAGCAGCAGCATCAGGTCGGAATGCTGCACGCGCGAGATCCACACCTTCTGGCCATTGATCACGTACTTGTCGCCCTTGCGGACGGCGGTGGTCTTGAGCTTGGTGGTGTCGGTGCCGGTGGTGGGCTCGGTCACGGCCATCGACTGCATGCGCAGTTCGCCGGAGGCAATGCCCGGCAGCCAGCGTTGCTTCTGCGCGTCGGAGCCGTGGCGCAGCAGGCAGCCCATCACATACATCTGGCCGTGGCAGGCGCCGGAGTTGCCGCCGTTGCGGTTGATCTCTTCCATGATGACCGACGCGGCGGTCAGCGGCAGCCCGGAGCCACCGTAGGCCTCGGGGACCAGCGCGGAGAGCCAGCCGGCCTGCGTCAGCGCCTGGACGAATTCCTCGGGAAAGCCGTTGTGTTCCTCGATGCGCTGCCAGTACGCGGAGTCGAACTGCAGGCAGAGGTCGCGGACGGCCTCGCGGATTTCGGGGTAAATCTGGTCTTGGTCCTGTGCAGCATGCATGGCAATGTCCGTCTATGTCGGGGGTGAGGCCATTATTCCCGAGCCGCCGGGGCAGCAACATTCGCATTTGCTGAAGCGCGGCTTCCGTCCGGCCTTAGGGATGGAGAAAGGTGGCCGGCGGGCCGGGGTCAGGGTTATCCCGTGGCTTTGCCGGGGCCGTGTCCTCCCTTCGGCAAATCGGAATTGTGTGCGTCGGCCATTGCTTGCACCCTGCGGCTCATACGATTTCCGGACAACCAGACGCGTGCGACACGCGCAGACAGGAGACAGAGCATGACGCTTTCCCGGCAACTCTCAGCAACCGTGACCTGGGGCGCACTGGCCGTGGGCGCCGTCGCCGCCGTGGTCAGGCCCGGCGTGGCCGGCGCGGCCGACGCCTATCCCTCGCGGCCCATCACGATGGTGGTGCCGTTTGCGGCGGGCGGCCCCACCGATGTGGTGGCGCGCTCGGTGGCGGCGGCCATGTCGAGGTCGCTGGGCCAGAGCGTGGTGGTCGAAAACCGGCTCGGCGCCGGCGGCACCGTGTCGGCCGCGTACGTGGCCAAGTCCGCGCCCGACGGCTACACCATCCTGATCCACCATAACGGCATGGCCACGGCGCCGGCGCTGTATTCGAAGCTGCCGTACAAGCCGCTGACCGATTTTTCGTTCGTGGGCCAGGTGGCCGACGTGCCGATGACGCTGCTGGGCCGCCATGACCTGCCGGCCAACACGCTGCCGGAACTGGTCAGCTACATCAAGCAGAACCAGACCAAGGTGAATCTGGCCAATGCGGGGCTGGGCGCCGTGTCGCAGCTGTGCGGCATGCTGTTCCAGAAGGCAATCGGCGTGGACCTGCAGACGATTCCGTACCAGGGCACGGCACCGGCGCTGACCGCGCTGCTGGGCGGCCAGGTGGATATCCTCTGCGACCAGACCACGCAGACGCTGCCCCATATCAAGTCCGGCAAGGTCAAGCTGTACGGCGTGACCACCGCCGAGCGGATTCCGGCGCTGCCCGATACGCCGACGCTGCGCGAGGGCGGGCTCAAGGGTTTCGAAGTGAAGGTGTGGCACGGCGTCTACGCGCCGAAGAACACGCCGCCGGCCGTGATCGACAAGCTCAACGGCGCGCTGCGCACGGCCCTGAAGGACCCGGCCGTGGTGGCGCGCATGAAGGACCTTGGCGCGGTGATCGTGCCGGCGGACAAGCAGACGCCGGAAGGTCTGCACAGCTGGCTGGCATCGGAGATCGACAAATGGTCGCCGATCATCAAGGCAGCGGGAGTCAGCGCGGACTGATTGCGGCCAGATATGCCAAGTGTTGTCTCCCCTCTCGCCAGGCGGGAGAGGGCCGGGGGTGAGGGGAGCGGCGGCCCAAATAGCGACAGGTCGGCAAGCAGAACCGCTTTACCCTTACCCCCGAACCCCTCTCCCACGTCGTGGGAGAGGGGAGCAACACTCCCCCTACACCGGCTCTCTTGCCGCTTCCGCCAGATACTTGATCAGCGTTTCCGCGAATTGCGGCAGTTCGCGGCCGGGCCGGCGGACCAGGCGCAGTTCGCGGCGGGCCCAATCGTCTTCGAGCCGGATAAAGCGCAGCACCTTGCGGCTGGCGTAGCGTCGCGCGCAGCTGTTGGGGACGATAGCGATGCCTGCGCCCGCTTCCACCATCCGGCACACGGCGTCGAAGCTGCCCACCTGGATGCGCAGGCTGATGCGCTTGCCCATGCCGCTGGCGATCCGGTCCAGGAACGACTGGATGGCCGACGACTGGTTCAGGCCCACGAAGCGGCAGGTGTCGAGCAGTTCGGCGAAATGCAGCGCCTTGAAGGCCGGCAGCGGATGGTTGACCGGGGCAATCACGATCAGTTCGTCGCTGCACAGCTGCATGGTGTCCAGGTCGGCCGTTGCGACTTCGCCGGCCACGATGCCCAGGTCGGCGGCGCCGTTGCCCACAGCCGAGACGATATCGGCGGACAGGTGTTCTTCCAGTTCCACATCGACATCGGGGTTTTCGGACAGGAAGCGCGACAGGGCGTTGGCCAGGAACGAGTTGGTGGCCGTGGTATTGGCCAGCAGCCGCACACGGCCCTTGACGCCCTTGGCATAGGGCCGCAGGTCCGAATGCAGGCATTCCAGCTGGCGGAACACCTCGCGGGCGTGGCGCAGCAGTTCGTCGCCGGCCGGCGTCAGGCGCACGCCCTTGACCTGGCGGATCAGCAGCTGGGTCTGGAACGCCTCTTCCAATTGCTTGATGCGCGAACTGGCGGCCGGTAGCGACAGGAAGCTGCGTTCTGCAGCCCGGGTCAGGTTCTCGGTCTCGCCGACGTTGAGAAAGAGGCGCAGGTCGGTCAGGTCGTAGTGCATGGGTTCAGCGAGCGTGAAGCCCACTTTTGTCATTCGTGAATTCCAGAAACTCCGCCGACAATTTATCGTATCCGCCTTGGCAATAGAACGGGTGACGCTCCGGAACCCGGCAATCTCGCACCCAAGGAGGCGAAGATGAGTGGAATGATGGCAGGCAAGGTCGTGGTGGTAACGGGCGCGGGCGGCGGCATTGGCCGCGGGATTGCGCTGGGGATGGCCGCGGCCGGTGCGCGCGTGGTGGCGAACGACCTGGGCGTATCGATGAGCGGGGAAGGGGGCGATGCCGGACCCGCGCAGCGCGTGGTGGAGGAAATCCGCGCCGCCGGCGGCGAGGCCGTCGCCAACACCGACAGCGTGTCCACGTGGGCGGGCGCCAACGCCATCGTCCAGTGCGCGCTGGACAATTTCGGCCGCATCGACGCCGTGGTCAACAACGCCGGCAACCTGCGCGACCGCATGTTCTTCAAGATGAACGAGGAGGAATGGCGTTCGGTGATCGACGTGCACCTGCATGGCACGTTCTTCGTCAGCCGCGCGGCAGCCAACTATTTCAAGGACCAGGAAAGCGGCGCGTTCGTCCACATGACGTCGACATCGGGCCTGATCGGCAACATGGGGCAGGCCAACTACTCGGCGGCCAAGCTGGGCATCGCCGCGCTGTCCAAGTCCATTGCGTTGGACATGGCGCGCTTCAACGTGCGTTCGAACTGCATCGCGCCATTCGCGTGGAGCCGCATGACCAGCTCGATCCCGGCCGAGACGCCGGAGGAAAAAGCCCGCGTGCAGCGCCTGCAGAAGATGGAGGCAGGCAAGATCTCGCCGGTGGCGGTGTTCCTGGCCAGCGATGCGGCCAGCGCGGTGAACGGCCAGATCTTCGCCGTGCGCGCCAATGAAATCATGCTGATGAGCCAGCCGCGCCCGGTGCGCTCCGTGCATACCAGCGAAGGGTGGACCCCCGAGACGGTGGCCGAGATCGCCATGCCGGCAATGCAATCGAGCTTCTTCAAGCTGGATCGCTCGCCTGACGTCATCAACTGGGATCCGATCTGATCCTTACGAGGCCGGAGTGCCCGGTCCCCTGCCTCTCTCCCCCGATGTCACGCGCTGCGGTGCAGCAATTTGCCGGCGCGTGGCACGCAACCTGCTCATCCCCCTTCATCTCCTTTTCCATTGCGTCGCACGCACTGCGAGTGTGCGATGGGAGCGTGCGCCGACGCTAAAGCGGTGCATGCTCGCCGTCGCTGTCGTGCGTCGACGCGGCTGGCACTCTCGGGCAGACAGTGCTGATGCGGCGCCAGTCCGGGAACTTGCGGCGAGTGGTCGCACATAGATGCGATGCGGACATGAAACGGCCCTGACGCGTTCAGGGGAATCGAGATGTGTCTGCGAGAAACAGACAGCAGGCGATGCGTAGGACAGCGCACGATGTCGTCATGCCTGGGCCGCGCAGGACGATATGCGAAAAACGGTGCAAATCATGCGTTTGCACGATGTCGGGCGCAGCGATGCGGGTCCACAGTGGAAGCCTTGGGTGTAGGACCCTTTCCGACAGTGCCTGTCAGATGTTTCTGGATTCTATCGGTCGTTACACAACACGCTGTGCACGACGCACGTGAAAGGTGTAATGTGTGTCACAAGCATGGTCGATGGCCCGTCGCGGCGGGGTGATGAAACGAGTGGTCGGTCGCAGTGCAGGCATGTCACAAGCGTGCATCGCAGCGACTGAAATGACAGCAACACACGGTCAACTCTGGATTCACGTTTGCCGTTATTTGACTATGATGAAGTAAAGACTTCGCAACTTGGCAACTCCACCAAGCCGGGGTGGCGGAACAGCAAAGTTGCCGCGAAGCCTTAGGGGAGTAGAACTACCTTCGCCTCGGACGTGGGACTCTGACGGGAGTGAGGTATGGACATTTTTGGCCACTACGCCACGCGCTTCGAAGCTCGCAAGGAAGAGGAATACAGCATCCAGGAGTATCTGGAGATCTGCAAGAAGGATCCTGCTGCCTACGCGACCGCCGCCGAACGCATGCTCGCCGCTATCGGACAGCCTGAACTGGTGGATACCCACCACGATCCGCGCCTGTCACGACTGTTCTTCAACAAGGTTATCCGGGTGTATCCCGCTTTCCGCGACTTCTACGGGATGGAAGACACGATCGAGCAGATCGTCTCCTTCTTCAAGCACGCGGCGCAGGGCCTGGAGGAACGCAAACAGATCCTGTACCTGCTCGGGCCTCCCGGCGGCGGCAAGTCGTCGCTGGCCGAAAAGCTCAAGGCGCTGATGGAAGAGATTCCGATCTACGCGCTCAAGGGCTCGCCCATCCATGAGTCGCCGCTGGGCCTCTTCTCTCCGGAAGAGGACGGCAAGATCATGGAGGAGGACTATGGCATTCCGGTGCGCTACCTGAATACCATTCCGTCGCCGTGGGCCGTCAAGCGCCTGCACGAATTCAACGGGGACATCACCAGGTTCCGCGTGGTGAAGCTGCGCCCGTCGGTGCTGGCCCAGATCGCCATCTCCAAGACCGAGCCTGGCGACGAGAACAACCAGGACATTTCGTCGCTGGTCGGCAAGGTCGATATCCGCAAGCTCGAAGACTTTCCGCAGGATGACCCGGACGCCTATTCGTATTCCGGCGGCCTGTGCCTGGCCAATCGCGGCCTGCTCGAGTTCGTGGAAATGTTCAAGGCGCCGATCAAGGTGCTGCACCCGCTGCTGACCGCCACGCAGGAAGGCAACTACAAGGGCACGGAAGGCTTTGGTGCAATTCCGTTCGATGGCGTCATCCTGGCGCACTCGAACGAGGCCGAATGGCAGACTTTCAAGGCCGACAAGAACAACGAGGCGTTCCTGGACCGGATCTATATCGTCAAGGTGCCTTACTGCCTGCGCGTATCCGACGAGGTCAAGATCTACGACAAGCTGCTGCGCAGCAGTTCGCTGTCGGCCGCGCCCAATGCGCCGAACACGCTGAAGATGATGGCGCAGTTCGCCGTGCTCACCCGGATCAAGGAGCCGGAGAACTCGAACGTCTTCTCGAAGATGCGCGTCTATGACGGCGAGAGCCTCAAGGACGTGGATCCGAAGGCAAAGTCGTACCAGGAATACCGCGACTATGCGGGCATCGACGAGGGCATGAACGGCCTGTCCACGCGTTTCGCGTTCAAGGTGCTGTCGAAGGTGTTCAACTTCGACAACACGGAGGTGGCGGCCAATCCGGTGCACCTGCTCTATGTGCTCGAACAGCAGATCGAGCGCGAGCAGTTCCCGCCGGAGCAGGAAGCCAAGTTGATGTCGTATATCAAGGAGTACCTGACCACGCCGTATGTGGAGTTCATCGGCAAGGAGATCCAGACCGCGTACCTGGAGTCGTATTCCGAGTATGGCCAGAACATCTTCGACCGCTACGTCGTGTTTGCCGACCTGTGGATCCAGGACCAGGAGTATCGCGATCCGAATACCGGCGAGATCCTGGACCGCAACGCGCTGAACGACGAGCTGGAGAAGGTGGAAAAGCCGGCCGGTATCTCGAACCCGAAGGACTTCCGCAACGAGATCGTCAACTTCGTGCTGCGGGCCCGGGCCAACAACGGAGGCAAGAACCCTGTCTGGACCAGCTACGAAAAGCTGCGGATGGTGATCGAAAAGCGCATGTTCTCCACCACGGAAGACCTGCTGCCGGTGATCTCGTTCAATGCCAAGTCGTCGCGCGAGGATCAGGAGAAGCACGAGAACTTCGTCAACCGGATGGTTGAGAAAGGCTATACACCCAAGCAGGTTCGACTTTTGGTGGAGTGGTATCTGCGCGTCAGGAAGTCTTCGTAACCGGTACCGGACGCGGTCTTTTTCCACGGCGCGCATTTCTTGGCGTCTCTTACCAGGGCGGACGGACGGCATATGGGCACGGTCATCGATCGGCGCGAGAACGGCGGCAACAAGAGTGCCGTCAACAAGCAACGCTTCATCAAGCGCTACCGCGAGCAGATCCGGCAAGCGGTAGCGAAGGCGGTGTCCGGCCGGAAGATCATGGACATCGAGCAGAGCGGGCAGGTGTCCATTCCGGTCAAGGACATCTCCGAGCCGATCTTCCACCACGGGCAGGGCGGCAAGCGGGAGTGGATTCACCCCGGCAACAAGAAGTTCGTGCGGGGTGACAGCTTCGACCGCCAGCAGCAGGGCAGTGGCGGCACCGGGTCGCGTGCCAGCGACAGCGGCGAAGGCGAGGACGATTTCGTCTTCACGCTGTCGCGCGAGGATTTTCTCAACTTCTTCTTCGAGGACATGGCGCTGCCGGACCTGGCCAAGCGCCATCTGGCCAAGATTGCCGAGGTGCGCAAGGTGCGCGCCGGCTTCTCGATCGACGGCACGCCTTCGAACCTGTCGATCCTGCGCACCATGCGCAGTTCGCTCGGGCGGCGCATCGCGCTGTCCAGCCCCTACATGAAGCGGTTGCACGAGCTGGAGATCGAATACAACCAGGTCCTGGAGCAGGACGGGCCGTATTCGGAACGGGCCGAGGCGCTGATGGAAAAGATGCGCCATCTTCGCGCCCAGGTGGACCGCGTGCCGTTCATCGAGAAGCTCGACCTGCGCTACAACAACCGCGTGCTGAAGAAGCGCCCGCAGGCGCAGGCGGTGATGTTCTGCCTGATGGACGTGTCAGGGTCGATGGACGAAAGCCGCAAGGACCTGGCCAAGCGCTTCTTCATGCTGCTGTACCTGTTCCTGAAGCGGAACTACGAGCGCATCGACGTGATATTCATCCGGCATCACACGGTGGCCAAGGAAGTTGACGAGGAAGATTTCTTCCATTCCCGGGAGTCAGGTGGTACCGTGGTTTCCAGCGCGCTGAAGCTGATGGTGGAAGTGATTCACGACCGCTATCCGCCCAGCCAGTGGAATATCTATTGCGCCCAGGCGTCGGACGGCGATAACTGGGCAGGCGATTCCGAACTGTGCGGCCGGCTGCTGCGCGAGTCGATACTGCCGCTGGTGCAGTACTACGCATATGTGGAGGTGGCTTCGGAAGAACCGCAGAACCTTTGGGAAGAGTACCTGACGGTGAAGAGCCAGTTCGAGCACTTTGCGATGCAGCGCATCATCGGTGCCGACGAGATCTACCCCGTGCTGCACGATCTCTTCCAGAAGCGCGCGGCGTGGCCGGCCCACCGATAGGGTCCTGGCACTGCAATCGGCAGCAAACCGGCGCCGCGCGTGGCGCGGCCCGGCATGTCACTGGGGAAGTCTATGGCCTATCTATCGACGGGCTCGGAGTGGACCTTCGAGCTGATCCAGCGCTATGACCGCGAAATCGCCCGCATCGCCGGCGAGTTCGGGCTGGACACCTATCCCAACCAGATCGAGATCATCACGGCAGAGCAGATGCTCGACGCCTACGCGTCGGCGGGCCTGCCGGTGGGCTACAGCCATTGGTCGTACGGCAAGCATTTCCTGGCGTCGGAGCGCGGCTACCAGCGCGGCTACATGGGGCTGGCCTACGAGATCGTGATCAACTCCAATCCGTGCATTGCGTACCTGATGGAAGAGAACACGATGCCGATGCAGGCGCTGACCATCGCGCACGCGTGCTACGGGCATAACTCGTTCTTCAAGGGCAACTACCTGTTCCGCACCTGGACCAACGCGGACGCGATCATCGACTACCTGCTGTTCGCCAAGAACTACGTGGCCGAGTGCGAGCAGCGCTATGGCGAGCAGGAAGTGGAAATGCTGCTCGATTCCTGCCACGCGCTGCAGAACTACGGGGTGGACCGCTACAAGCGGCCCAAGAAGCTGTCGATCACAGAAGAACAGGCGCGCCAGGCAGAACGCGAGAACTACCTGCAGATGCAGGTCAACGACCTGTGGCGCACGCTGCCGAAGCATCGCCCCCACGCCTTGCGCGAGGAAGAGGAGGCCGCCGAGTACGAGGTGACGTTCCCGCCCGAGCCGCAGGAGAACCTGCTGTACTTCATCGAGAAGAATGCGCCGAAGCTGCAGCCGTGGCAGCGCGAGATCGTGCGGATCGTGCGCAAGATCGCCCAGTACTTCTACCCGCAGCGGCAGACCAAGGTCATGAACGAAGGCTGGGCCACGTTCTGGCACTACACCATCATCAACCAGCTGTACGAGGAAAAGCTCGTCAACGATGCGTTCATGCTGGAGCTGCTGCAGGCCCACACCAACGTCATCTACCAGCCGCCGTACCACAGTCCGTACTACAGCGGCCTGAATCCGTACACGGTGGGGTTCCTGATGTTCCAGGACCTGCGCCGCATGTGCGAGAACCCGACCGAGGAAGACCGGCGCTGGGCGCCCGAGATTGCCGGCAGCGACTGGCGCCAGACGCTCGACTTCGCGATGCGCAACTTCAAGGACGAGAGCTTCCTGCTGCAGTTCCTGTCGCCGCGCGTGATTCGCGAACTGAAGCTGTTCTCGGTACTGGACGACGACCGCGAGGGCAAGCTGCGCGTGACCGCGATCCACGACGATGAAGGGTATCGCGAGATCCGCCGCCTGCTGGCCACCCAGTACGACCTGTCGAACATGGAGCCCAACATCCAGGTGACCAACGTCGATATCGGCGGAGACCGCTCGCTGACGCTGCGCCATCTGCAGCAGGACCGCCGTCCGCTGGCGCAGAATTTCGACGAGGTGATCCGCCACGTCACGCGGCTCTGGGGTTTTACGGTGCGGATGGAGGTGGTCTACGAGGACGGCCGGCGCGAACTCAAGTACGAGTGCAAGCCGGAACGGCGCCACCATCAGCATCGCAAGGCGGCCTAGCGTCGATGCCCGCGCCCCTGCCATCGGGCGGGGGCGTCATTCCCCAGTTGAGGTTATCGCGGGCCTCCCTGGCCCGTGGCCGGGCCGGCGAGCACGCGCCCGCGCGCTCCAGGTCGACGCCCGGCAGCAGGTGCAGCAGCCGCACCAGTTCCGACTGGCGATGCGTGCCGGTCTTGCGCAGCGTATCGCGGATATGCACGCGCACCGTGTGCGGCGACAGGAATTCGCGTTCGGCGATCTCGTTGAGCGTTTCGCCGGCCGCCAGGCGGATGGCGATGATGCTCTCCTTGCGCGACAGGCCGAACAGCGACGTCAGCACGCCGGCGTCGAGCACCGAGCGCGATTCGGAATTGCCCAGCAGCATCATGGCCATCGGCAGCTGCCACGGCCCTTCCACCGGCTGGCGCGAGACCAGCGGCATGACGATGATCGGCACGGGCTGGCCGCCCGAGGTGATGTGCATCCACGACCCCGCCGCGGCGCCGCCATGGCGGCCGCCCTGCACGGCGTTCTCCAGCAGTTTGGTCAGGACGGACTGCAGCGATTCCGGCTGCGCGCACAGTACGCCGTTGTCGAGCGCCAGGTTGGAGTCGGCCTGCACCAGCGCCTCGGCCCAGCTGTTGGCGTAGCGTACGCGCATATCGGCCTGCAGCACCATCACGCCGAAATCGAGCGTGTCGAGTCCGGCCAGCCCCATCGACGCCAGGCCGCTCAGTTCGAAATTGCGATGCTGCATCCGCGCGGCACGCGCCCAGTGCGGCATGACCTGCGCCACCCGCTGGTTGCAATCGAATGACGGGCAGGTGCCGCGCTCGGGCGTCGCACTCATCCAGACGCACACGTCGTGGGTGTCGAACAGGCGGATGCCATTGGCCAGGCCGTTGCAGTCGAATGGCGTGCGGGTTTCCGGGTAGGGCCCGGACAGCATGCCGGCATCGGCGGTGGCCACCAGGGCCGCGTGCGAGGGCAGCGCGCGCATGCTTTCGGGCATGGTGCTGGTGCTGGTGAAGCACCCGTGTGGTGTGACGCCCAGGCGAGTCTGGCCGGCGAGCTTGTCCCATATCAGGTAGCTCGGGCTCGCGGAACAGGTGTAATGGGAAAACAGGCCGAGGGCCGCCGGCATGGCCGCCACGTCCATGGCGGATTCATAGATGCAATCGACCAGACGATAGAAGACGTCGTCGGCAGACAAGTGTTCGCCCATTTCTTTTTCCCCGGTGGCAAACGCCTTTTCCTCAGGACCGCTGCGTCGAGGCGCGGTCGCTTCTTTGTAATGTCATCACAGTGCCGGGCCGGTGTAACTGGGAGCGCGTGGCCTCGGCATGTGTACTACGATCATCGTGCAAAAGCCGGGTGCGGGAATATCCCGCAAAGGGAGGGGGCTCGCCGTTTTCCGGCGCCACGCCTGCCTTTCCGGCGGATTGCTCAAGTCCGCGAGATAGTAATGCCGTGACCGGCGTATTTCAAACGATTCACGGCGAAGTTTTCGCGGCGCCATTGCGCAAAAGCGACACCCCACCGATGGGGCGCCCGAGGCTTCACATTCGTGTCGCGAAGCCTAGGGCTGTCCCTTCGCCGAGGTGACTAATTCGGCGCCTGCACCGGCTGCGGCGTTCAACGCGGCGTCTGTGGCCGCCGCATGGTTGCCGCCATCGACCTGCACGGTCACGTAGGGCGCTGCCATGCGGATGCCTTCGGCATCGAAGTTGCGCTTGAGGCGGATGTTGAAGGCCCGCGAGATTTCGGACTGCGTGAGGGCCGCGTCTTGAACTGCGCCAGCACCACCTGGCCGTTCGGATCGAAGCGGTCCAGGCCCAGGATGTCCAGGCCGGACAGCAGGTTGCGGGCATAGCGATGGTCGCGGGCCACTTCGGCCCCGGTCTGGCGGATGATGTCGAGCGCGCGGTCGAAGTCGCTCTGGTAAGCGATGGAAATGCTGAACACCGCGAAGGCATAGTCGCGGGACAGGTTCTTGACGGCCTTGATCTGGCTGTAGGGCAGTGTATGCAGCGCGCCCTTGCCGTCGCGCAGTCGCAGCGTGCGGATCGTCATGCCCTCCACCACGCCCGCGTGGTCGGGCAGTTCGATCGAATCGCCAATCGCAATGGAGTCCTCGATCACGATGAACAGGCCGGTGATCAGATCCTGCACCAGGCTTTGCGCGCCAAAGCCGATGGCCAGCCCCACCACCCCCGCGCCGGCCAGCAGCGGCGTGACATTGACGCCCAGGTTGGCCAGTACCGCGATCATCGCCACCACCAGCAGTGCCACGAACGACGCGTTGCGCACCAGCGGCAGGATGGTCTTGGCGCGCAGGCTGGGCTGGGCGGCCCGATTGTTGGTGGGCGACAGCGACTGGGTGATCGCCGTATCGATCAGCAGCCAGATCAGCCAGGCGAGCAGGATCACGCCGATCACGCTGAGCACCGACTGCGTGATATGCCGCCCGAGCACGGTCGAGTCAGCCAGCTTTATCAGCGACGTGCCCCAGATGCGCGCGTTGAGTTCCAGGAAGGTCAGCCAGATGATCACGCGCACCAGCGCCACGCCGAAGCGCCCGAAGCGCTGCAGGTAGGCCGAGCGCCGGCGGTCGCGCAGCCGGGGCGCCCGCACCGTGGCCTTGGGCGAGCGGCCCGCCACCAGCGTCAGCAGCATGGCGCCGACGAACAGCGCCACCGTGATCACCGCGCGGCGCAGGAATTCGTCGGCCCGGCCGGTCGCCATGACCGTGCCGATGACGGACGCCCCCACCACCGCCAGCATCGGCAGGTACCAGGCCTGGCCGGCCATGCGCAGCAACTCCATCAGGGCCGGATGCTCCTGGCGGAAGGCGAAGGGACGGAAAGCGATCAGCTGCCCGATGGCCCGGCGGAACCGCACCGTGAAAACGCCAATCAGCACGGCGGCCAGGATATTGGCGAAGGTGCTGACCAGCGCGGACAGGTTGACGCCCAGCGCCGTGATCACGCGCGCATCGGTATTGGCTTCGCCCAGCGCGGCCAGCGCGCCGGTGACGAACAGCAGGATCGGCGAATGCTTGAGCAGGTCGCGCACGGCGTGGGAACGATGGCCGGACTGGAACAGGGCAAAGATGACCTGGCAGACCGCCGACATCAGCGCGCCGGCCACGATGGCGTAGGCCACCAGCACGGCCCCCATGCTGGCCGGCGTGCGGCCGAAGACCTTGTAGGCCAGCAGCACGGTCAGCGCAAAGGCCACGATCCACGGCCCGATCCGCCGCAGGAAATAGATGCCGACATCGACCCACGACGGCACCACGGGCAACTGGGTACGGCGCGCCGGGCGCAGCCGGTTGCGGTGCAGCCGGCGGGACAACTCGAACAGCAGCCAGCCCGTCAGCGCCCAGCCGGCCAGCACGATGCCGAACTCGCGCCATGAATCCAGTGCCGCACGCGTATGGCCAATGGTGATCGCCTCATGCAGTTCCTCGCCCGCGAAGTGAATGCGCCAGCGCCAGTACTGCCACGGGCCCCGGCTGGCATGCGGGACGTCGTCGATGTCCTGCAGCGCCTGCGCCACCGCGCCGATCAGTCCGGCCGCCGGGGCGCTGGCTGCCGCGGCCGGGGCTGAGGCGTCCAGGCCCTTGCGCAAGGTCTGCAACTGATTGACCAGTGCCTGCCGTTCGGTGTCGCTCTGCAGCGTGCCGATGACCTGGTCGAGCGACTTGGCCAGCGATTCGCTGGCGGCGGGCGCCGACGCGGGCTTGTCGGCGGCGGGCCTGATGGCATTGAGCAGCGGCGAACCGGCGCCGAAGGCGGGGCCGGTCAGCAGCAGCGTCAGCAGGAAGGCGCGGAGCCAGGTCAGGGCCGAAACACGGGGGCGCAAGCTGTGCATGTATGGAACGCGGGCGGGGTTGGTCGCCATGAGTTAGCCAGCATGCGCGTCACTGTAGCGCATTGCCGCAGGGCACCCCGGCACCGCGTCGGCTTGCCGGGGCCCGGCGCCGAGTTTCCACGATTCAAAAAAATTGAATAACTTGTGCGCGAATGGATCACTTCCGCCCGAATGCGGAGGCCTATAGTTCTGTTCATGGACGGCGCGCAACGCAGCGAAGGCAAGAAAGCAGCAGCGAAGCAGCGACCGGGGCCATTCATACAAACTGAATAAACTGCGCCACCTTTTACCGGAGAGAAATCATGACCAAGACCACCGCCCTCAAGATCGCATCGACCCTGGTTCTGTCGCTGGCTGCCCTGGGCGCCGCGCAGGCAGAAACGGTATCGGCAGACAAGTATGGCTACACGTTCCGCACGACGGTTTCCGCCGACAAATACGGTTATGAATTCCGCACGCACGACGTCTTCACCGACGGTGCCCGCGCCGGCAAGGCCGATCCGTATCTGGATGGCGCCCGCACGGTAGCCGGCCTCGACAAGGCTGGCGTATCGGCAGCCCCGGGACGTACCGCCGACCCGTATCTGGACGGCGCCCGCAATGCCGACCCGTACACCGACGGCGCCCGCTTCGTGGCCGGCCTCGATAATGTGGGCGTCTCCGCTACGCCGGCCCGCACGTTCGACCCCTACCTGGACGGCGCACGTGCATGATGGCTGTTACCCGGAACGAGCAAGGCGTTACGTAACCCGTAACGCCTTTTTTGTTTGCCGGACCGCTACCGGCAGTGGATTTCAGGGCCGGCAGGCGCCCGTCTGAAGTGGGGTAACGGTTCCCGGAATCACGGTGTGGCGCGCCTTGGCGGGGAGGCCGATTGAAACGCGGGTATGGATACCGGGCCGGCCTGCCGATATTGGCATGTCGTTTGCAGAACCGGATCGGAGAACACGGCTTGAAACGCAGCGCCAGACTTGCCGACCGGGAGACCATCATGTTCCAGACCCTTGCCGCCCACACGAACCCCGTCATCGTGCGCGATGCCGCCATCGTTGCCGCCATCGATGCGGCCATGCTGCGCCGGCGCGACGAATACAGCGGCCAGCCGATGGCCTGGAAGATGTTCTGCGAAGCGTCGCACGTCGCCACGCTGAACGACGTGCTGCGGTCCGCCTTTATCGAGCGCGTGGCCAACGAGCGCGGCGCCGACATCGCGCTGCGCCTGAAGGCCAAGGCCGAGTCGATCCGGGCAGAGGCGATTGCGCGCCTGATGTAGGCCGCCCCGCCCGGCGCCCTGCCGCGTCAGGGCAGCACAGGGTTCGCGACCGCACGGGCAATGATCGCGTCGGCATCGCGTTGCAAGAGGAAGCGTTGCGCCACCAGGTCGTTGGCTGCCGTGGTCACCGCCGCCACATAGCCCGCCTGGTTGGTATACAGCGATTCCAGCGACGGGCGCCCGTCGCCGGCGGCAATCCGCGCGGCTTCGGTCTTGTGGAACGGGATGAACGATCCGGTCAGGTTCGACAGGTCGACAATGCCCGCCGTGGCCACGTAGTTGAACTCCAGGCTGGTCCCGATCGGGGCCCGGGCTTCCACGCTGCGGATCCCCGCACGCGGAATGCCGGTCGACGGATCGGTCTGCGGCACCAGGATCGCGTAATCGCGGTTCAGGTAGGCAGGCGGCAGGATCGTGGCGATGCCCGACTCATCCTCGCGCCGGTACTGCGGGCCGAAATCCAGCAGCGGATAGCCGTTGTAGCGCGCCAGGTACTGGAAGTCCGGAATCGGGGTCGATACGCCAGACACCGGCCAGCTTACCCCCTTCATCGCCGGCAGCGTCAGGCTGGCGGGCCGCACCAGCGTGCCATCGGCCAATGCCGGCACCTGGCTGGCCGGTGGCGCCGAGCCCTTTACCACCCAGTCCTCCAGGTCGATGAACAGCGCGCGGAACGTGTCGTTGTGGTGGATCACGGTGCCGGCCGGATAGACGTTGCGCGTAGGGGCGAACGCGATGCTGCTGGCGCCGCCCGCGCCGCCGTGCTGTGTGCCCGTGTAGTAGTAGATGCGGACGTTGTCGGGCTGCTTCAGGTCGCGGAAGCCGTTGGCGTCCGTCAGCACCGGCGATCCCTGCAGTTGCCAGAACTCGGTGCCGGACAACCCGAGGAAGAACTTCGGGCAGGTATTGCTGGCCGAGCAGCGCGACATCACGCCACCGGTCTTGCCCGAGATATCGTCCACGTAGTTCGAATCGAGCCCGCGCGGCGCGGTCTGGCCGAATGCCGTGTGGTCGGTGCGCAGGCCGCCGCCGCCGCCCGGCACCGCAAAGCGCGTGTTGATATTGGTTTGCCGCGCGGCCACGTGGGCGTAGATGCCGTCGAACACCTTCGAGCCGTCCAGCGCCTGGTTGAAGCCGAGGTGCAGGAACGTCTTCATCGCATTGCCCGACTGCGAAGTGCCCTGGCCGATGGCGTAGCGGATGCGTCCGGCCAGCGGGTTCGGCGTGCCGGCGCTGTCCGCGGCCTTGTTGCGGAAGAAACTGACCGTATCGCGCAGCGCGGCCAAGCCCACGCCCATGACCTTCGGGTCCTTGGCCACGTAGACCAGCTCATACAGGTATTGCGGATCGAAGCCGCCGCGCAGGCAGACATTGGCCGGGTCGGCGGTGCCCGGGAACGGGTTGCCGGTATCGCATCGGGCGAACTTCCAGTCGCTGGCCGGGATGGCCACGCGCGGATCGGTCTCGTTGATGCGCCGGGTCAGCGAATAGCCGGGCTGGGTGTTGTCGAGGCTGGCGGGCGCATAGGGCAGCATCGTGCCGTTGAACACGCCGCCGGGCAGCGACATCATCGGCGTGGCGGCCGTGGGCACCAGTTCCGACCGATAGGTGCCGGTGATCGACGTGCCGTCGGCGTTCTTTGCCACGGGCACCGTCACGGTCAGGCGCGCGGGCGTGGACTTTGGCACGTCGCCCTGCCAGGCCGAATAGAGCAGCACGTAGCCGCGCTCCATGTACACCGCGTCGCTGGGCGTGGCGGCCGGGTTGGGCATTGTGAGGATGTTGCCCCGGTTGGGCGCGTCGTAGCGCAGCACGCCGCTGGCCTTGCTCATGTCCTTGGGCTTGAGCATGACGAAGTCGGCCGAATACTCGACCATGCCGTTGGCATTGACCGGCGCCAGCGCCAGGGCCTGGATGATGGCGTTCTTCGGATCCTTGGGATCCACTTCGCCGCTGACGGTGCCGGTGACCTGCTCGTACTGGCCCACGCTGCCGTAGGTGCCGGCGAAATCCTGCGTGCCGGTGATCTTCAGCGTCACGGCAGGGGTCTTGGCCGCGCCGTTGCCGGTGCCAGTGTTGCCGCCGCTGCCGGCGTTGCTGCCGCCGTTGTTGTCATCGCTGCCACCGCAGGCCGCGAGCAGCGTTACCGTTGCCGCAAGGGCGAGCGCCGCCGCGTGCCGCCCATGTGCACGTGCTTCCATCGATGTCTCCTCGTATTTGTTTTCGGATGGCCGTCCCGTCATGCGCGGAAGGCGACTCGAATATAGGCGGCGAGGATTGTGCTGATAAATTGATTGTTTGAATGGATTGATCGATTCGGTCGAAAAGCGGTTGTTACCGCGAGCCGCGACGATGGTCTACCATGGCGGCTCTCATGTCACGGAGCACCGCATGCCGCCGCTAGAAACGTTGCTGCCTTTCCTGGGGATTGCCGTCCTGCTGAGCCTGGCGCCGGGGCCCGACAATATCTTCGTCCTGTTGCAATCGGCGATGCACGGCACGCGTGCCGGCCTGACCGTGGTGCTGGGCCTGTGCACGGGCCTGCTGGTCCATACGGCGGTGGTGGCGGTGGGGCTGGCCGCGCTGCTGGCGGCATCGGCTGTGGCCTTCACGGTGCTGAAGATCGCAGGCGCGCTCTACCTTGTGTACCTGGCGTGGCAGGCGTTCCGCGCCCCGGTCGGCGATATCGGCAAGGGCGATGCGGCGGCCCGGCCCGTCAAGAACATGTACCTGCGCGGCGTGGTCATGAACCTGACCAATCCCAAGGTGGTGATTTTCTTCCTGGCGTTCCTGCCGCAGTTCGTCAACGCGAAGCAGGGTCACGTGGCGCTGCAGATCATGGTGCTGGGCTTCACGTTCATCGTGGCCACGCTGCTGGTGTTCGGGTCCATCGCGTGGTTCTCGGGCCTGTTCGGCCGCGTGCTGATGCGCTCGGCACGCGTGCAGCGCGCCGTGAACTGGTTTGCGGGAACGGTATTCCTGGCGCTGGCCGGCAAGCTGGCGCTGTCGCAGCGCTAGCCGGGCCGGTCAGGCAAACGTGATGGCGCGACGCCGCTCCGGGTGTTCCAGGTGCGGCACGTTGTTGAAGCTCAGCAGGCGCTGCGTGCCGCGTCCGACGATCAGTTCGCAGAAGCCGGTGTTGCGGAACTGCAGGTTCAGTTCGATGGCGGTCTGCGTGGGTGCGCCCAGCAGATCGGCAACGGCGCGGCCGATGGCGCCGCCGGAACTGACCACCAGCAGCGCATCCTCGCGCGCCGCGCCTTCGGTGGCGGTGGACAACGCGGCCTGCATACGCGCGCCGAACTCGCCCCAGCTTTCGGGCATGCCGGTCAGCTGGTCCTGCGTCCACGCCGCGAACGCCGCGCGGAACGTGCGCCAGTAGTCCTGGTAGTCGCCATTCTGGTGGGCGCGATGATCGGCGCCATTGGTGAAGCTGCGATACAGCGCTTCGCCGTCGTATTCGTTCAGGCCAGTGTGCGTTTCGACGGTCGTCCCGGCGGCACCCATGCCGTTGAGGATTTCGGTGGCGGTGTCCTGCTGGCGTACCAGCGAGCCAGCCACCACGCGCTTGAACGCGATACCCCGGCTTGCGAAGTACTCGCCAAGCCACCGGGCCTGCTGGCGCCCGACATCCGACAGGCAATCGTAGTTGGCGGCGCCAAACGAGGCTTGGCCGTGACGGACCAGGAAGAGCGTGGCCATGGTGAGAGCAACCTGCAAGGAAGGAATGGCGCGATTCTAGTCCGCCGCATGCCGCGGGCCCAGCAAGGCCCGCGGGAATTCATGACGGCCATGGTTTCGCTGCATGCCGGCGGCGCTTATGTGCGTCCCGGCATGTATTGCGCCGAAGTCAGTCGAGCGTCACGCCGGTGTCGGCCGTCAGCTTCAGCACCACCGGCAGATAGGCCTTGTAGGCACGTTCCGCTTCGGACGGCATGTTGCCCATCGGCTCGGCGCCCATTTCGTCGATCTTGGCCTGCATCTCCGGCGTCTTGACCAGCGTCGCCACTTCGCGGCCCAGGCGCTCGACGATGGCTTCGGGCGTCTTGGCCGGCGCCAGCAGCGTGGTCGGGCCGACGAGCTTGTAGGCCGCATCGCCATAGCCGGCCTCGGCGAACGTCGGCACGTCCGGCAGCGCCCTGGCGCGCGTGGTGCCGGCCACGGCCAGCGGACGCAGCTTGCCGGTGGCGATGTGCTGGCGCAACGTGGTGACCGATCCGATCGTCACGTTCACCTGGCCCGCCAGCAGGTCGGAAACCATCGGGCCTTCGCCGCGATACGGCACGTGCAGGATGTCGACCCCATAGGTCTTGTCCATGTAGGCCTGGATCGTGTGCGGCTGGGTGCCCGGCCCCAGGAGCCCATGCGCAGCTTGCCGGGTTCCTTCTTCGCGTAGGTGATCAGCTCGTTGACGGTCTTGACCGGCACGGCGCTGTTGACGGCCAGCACCGTCCGGGCCATCGCCACGTCCGAGATCGGGCGCAGGTCGGTGCGCGGGTCGTAGGGCAGCTTCTTGTAGAGCGCCAGATTGGCAGTGATCGGCCCCGGAATCGTCATCAGCAGCGTATAGCCGTCGGGCGCCGACTTGGCGACGAAATCGGTGCCGATGATGCCGCCCGCCCCGCTCTTGTTTTCGACCACCACGGGCTGGCCCAGCCGCTTGGACAGCCCGTCGGCTATCTGGCGCGCCAGCGTGTCGGTCAGCCCGCCGGCCGGGTACGGCACCACCATGCGGATCGGTTTGGTGGGGTAATCGCCCTGCGCGAACGCGCCGAGCGGCAAAAGCGACAACGCCGCGCCGGCAGCGCAGGCAGCGCGTACCACCCAGCGGCGGCGCGGCAGCGTGGAATGCTTCATGGTGTGTCTCCTCTTTTTGTGCCCGGTCTGGTGCCAGACATGCCGCTATGGCTGCGGCTGATACGGGCGGTTGGACGGATGAAGCGAGGGAATGTGGGTTGGACCGGGGCCGGGTCAGGCGTCGATGCCCAGGTAGCGGCCGACCATGCGTGCCATCTCGCCCGGCAGGCGTTCGTCGTCCAGATGCAGCGGGCCCGGGTTGTTCAGCACGGCATTGACCAGCATCCCGAACACCATCTGCATCGCAAATCGCACGCGCAGTTCGGCTTCGTCGGCAGGGCCGGACAGGCGCGGCACCAGCAGGATTACCAGCCTGTCGATCAGCGCCTGGCCGTTCTTCTGGTGCGGCAGCCATTGCTCGGGGTGCGTGGTCGCGTGCTTTAGTGATGCGCGAATCACACCACGGTTGTTGCGGCACCCGTTGACCATGAAGCGCATGGTCTTGTCGAGGATCTGGGCCGCCGGGGCTTCCTGCCAGCGGTGCTCGGCCATGTAACGCGCCACGGATGCATCGGATTCCTCCATCACCGACGCCCGCAGCGCATCGAAGAACGCCATCTTGTCGCGGAAGCGGCCGTAGAACGCGCCCACCGACACCTGGCACGCCGCCGCGATCTGCGCCACCGAGACGGCCGCGAAATCCCGCTCGGCCAGCAACTGGCGCCCGGCCGACAGCAGGGCCTGTTCGGTCTCCCGGGCCCGGCGCTGGCGCGGCGGCTGGAGGATGGACGAGGTATCGACGCGCGGAAAGCCCGACGCGGACGTGGCGGTATCGCTACCTGGGTAAGCGGCTTGCATGGGCAGTTTTCCGTATGCGAATTCGGATTCGGTTTTGCACCTTAAGGTTCGGCCCCGCGCACCGTCAAGTCAGGGTTTACGCCCCGGATTTCCAATATATGGAAATTCGTTCCGCTTTTTGACACGATGTCGAATCGGCGCCCAAACTGGAATCCAGGAGACGACATGCCCATGAACACCCCGGTCGAACAATTCATTGCCGAACGCCGCCGCGAAGATCCTTCGTTCGGCGGGCTGCTGGCCAAGGGGTTTGCGCTGCTGCGCTGCTTTATCGACGACCCGCGTCCGCTGGGCAATGGCGAACTGTCGCAGCGCTTGCAGCTGCCGCGCGCCACGGTGTCGCGCATCTGCCGCACGCTGTTCGAGCTCGGCTATCTCGATTGGGACCCGAAGCTCGACAAGTACTTCGTGGGCGCGCAGGTGCTGGCGCTGGGCTATCCGTACCTGGCCGGCCTGCAGGTGCGCCATCTGGCCCGGCCGCTGATGCAGGCGCTGGCCAACGAGGTGGAGGGCGCCGTGTCGATGGGCGTGGCGCACCGGCTCGATGTGACGTACCTGGAATCGTGCACGCACCTGGAAGGCACGTCGGCGCGGCCGGCGGTGGGTGCGGTGCGCTCGGTGCTGACCACGGCGATGGGCCGGGCCTTTCTCTGCACGCAGTCGAAGAGCGAGTTCGAGAAGCTGATGATGCTGGCGCGCACCGAGCGGCCGGAGGAATTCGGCGTGTGCTACGAGACGGTCTGCCACAACGTGGCGCACTACCCCAAGCGCGGCTTCACGCTCAACGAAGGCGATGCCGGCGAGGATATCCACGGCGTGGGCGTCCATTCGCGCATCGCGTACCTGAACCGGCCGCTGCTGTTCAACTGCGCGCTGCCGGGCCTGCGCGTCAGGCGCGGGATGATGGAAAAACGCGTGGCGCCGCTGCTGCGCGAGATGGTGCGCGCCATCGAGAACATGGCCGGCGTGGGACGCTAGCCGCCGGGCGCGGGCCCGGATCGCCCGCACGACAGAACGCCGTGGCACGTACCGCGGTGTCATCAACGGAGACACCATGCTGGACCTGCAGCCCTTGTTGTGCCCGCGATCGATCGCGGTGGTCGGTGCATCAACGCAGCCCGAAAAGGTGGGCGGCGTGCCGCTTCGCCTGCTGGCCGAGCTTGGCTATGGCGGTCGCGTGTTCCCGGTGAATCCCGGTGCCGAGACCGTGCAGGGGCTGCGCGCCTATGCGTCGGTGGCCGATATCGGCGAACCCGTGGACCTGGCCATCGTGGCCGTGCCGGCGCCCGCCGCGCCCGACGTGATGGCGCAACTGGGCCAGGCCGGAACCCGGGCCGCCGTGGTGTTCACCTCGGGCTTTGCCGAGGTCAGCGGCGGCGATGCCCTGCAGAACGCACTGGCCACGCAGGCCCGCGCCCACGGCGTGCAATTGCTGGGCCCCAACTGCCTGGGCGCGATGAACCTGGGCGAGCGCATGTTCGCCACGTTTTCGCCGATTCCACTCAGCGGCGTGCCGCCGGTCGGGCAGGTGGGCCTGGTCAGCCAGAGCGGCGCGTTTGGCGCCTATGCGTTTGCGCTGGCGCGCGAGGCAGGGCTGGGCCTGAGTCATTGGGTGACCACGGGCAACGAGGCCGGGCTGCAGGTGGCCGACGTGATTGAATGGCTGGCCAACGATCCGCAGACGCGCGTGATCCTGGCCTATATCGAAGGGGCGCGCGACGGCATGCGGCTGCGCCGCGCGCTGGCCGCCGCACGCGCGGCCGGCAAGCCCGTGGTGATTGCCAAGGTGGGCACCACGGCGGCTGGCGCCAGTGCCGCGCAGTCGCATACGGCCAGCCTGGCGGGGGAGGACGCCGTCTATCAGGCAGTGTTCGACGAATACGGCGTGCATCGCGCCCATACGATCGAAACATTCTTCCGGCTCGGCTACACGCTGGCGCGCGGGCGCCGGCCAGCCCAGTGGCAATCGGCCTCGGGCATGGCGGCCGATGCGGTGGCGCCGGCGGCCATCGTCACGGTATCGGGCGGCGTGGGCATCATGATGGCCGACAGCGCCGAGACGTTGGGCCTGCCGTTGCCCCCGATGCCGGACGCCGCCGCACAGGCGCTGCGCACGGCCATTCCGTTTGCCAGCACCGCCAATCCCATCGACGTCACCGGCCAGGTGGTGGCGCAGCCGCAGGTGTTCGTCGACGCGCTGGCCAACGTGGCGCGCTGCGGCCAGTACGGCGCGGTGGCGGCGTTCCTGGCGGGCGGCGTCAATGCGCCCCGGCTGTGGCCGCTGTTCCAGGACACCGTGACCGCGCTGGAGAGCGATGCCGCCGCCGCGCCGCTGCTGATCTCCGGCGTGATGGACGCCGACAAGCGCGAATGGCTGGAAGCGCGCGGCTGCCTGGTGTTCCGCGAACCCGCCCAGACGATGGAGGCCGTGGCCGCGTTGGCCCGGGCCGCTGCGATGGAAGCCACCGCGCAAGCCGATGACACGGCGCCAGCGTTGCCGACTCTGCCGCAGCCTGTCCCGGCCGACGCCAACGCGCTCTCGGAAGCCGAAGCCATGGCCTTGCTGGCCGATGCCGGCGTGCCCGTGGTGCCGCACGGCGTGGCGCAGGATGCCGAGGCGGCCGTGGAGATCGCCGGATCGATCGGCTACCCGGTTGCCGTCAAGATCTGCTCGCGCCATATCCTGCACAAGAGCGATATCGGCGGCGTGGTGCTGAACCTGCGCGATGCCGACGCCGTGCGCGCCGCGTTCGAGCAGGTGCGCCAGGCTGCCTCGCAAGCACACGATGCCGACGGCAACGCGGTGCCATTCGAAGGGGCCATCGTCGCCGGCATGGCGCGCGGCTGGGGCGAGATCATGGTGGGCGTGCGGCGCGACCCCGTGTTCGGGCTGGTGGCGCTGGCCGGCATCGGCGGCACGGCCGTGGAGATCTTCCGGCAGATGGCGTTTGGCCTGGCGCCGCTGTCGCGCCAGCGCGCACGCGCCATGCTGACGCAGAGCCGCGCCGCCGCGCTTTGCAGCGGGCACCGGGGCCATCCCGCCATCGACCTCGATAGGGTCGCCGACGTGCTGGTCAACGTATCGCGCGCGGCTGCCGCCATCGGCGACCGGCTCGACACGCTCGAAATCAACCCGTTTATCGTCGGCTCCGATGGGCTGGTGGCGGCGGATGCCGTGATCACCCTGCGCTGAAACGGCGCCTATCCAGACAATACGGAGACAGACCATGCGATCAACGATTCGCAGGACGCGCCACGCCCTGGCGGTGTGGCTGGCGGTGGGCGTTGCCGGCGGAATGATCGTGCCGGTGGCTTCGGCCGCGGACACTTACCCTTCCCGCCCCATCCGGCTGGTGGTGCCGTTTCCGCCCGGCGGCGGCACCGATGTGGTGGGGCGCATGGTGGCCGCACGCCTGTCGACGGTGCTCAAGGGCACGGTGGTCGTCGAGAACGTGGCGGGCGCCACCGGCACCATCGGCACGGCGCAAGTGGCACGCGCCGCGCCCGACGGCTACACGATCGTGCTTGGCATCTCGGCCACCCACGCGATTGCCCCGGCCATCTTCCCGAAGCTGACCTACGATCCGTCGCGAGACTTCGTGCCGATCAGTCGTATCGCGTACGGCGGCAACGTGCTGGTGGCCAATCCCGCCTTCCCGGCCCATGACGTCCGCACGCTGATTGCCATGGCGAAAAAGCCCGGCGCGGACCTGGCCTATGGCTCGTGGGGGCAGGGCTCCGGCGGCCACCTGGCCGGCGAGAGCCTGAACGTGTCCGCCGGTATCCACCTGCGGCATGTGCCCTACAAGGGCGTGGCGCCGATGCTGAACGACGTGATGGGCGGCACGGTGCCCGTCGCCATGTCCGATATGGCCGGCACGCTGGCCCTGATCCGCAGCGGCAAGGTGCGCGCGCTGGCGGTGACGGGGTCCGAGCGCTCGGCCGCGCTGCCCGACGTGCCCACGCTGGCCGAATCCGGCATCGCATTCCGCGTCGACAGCTGGTACGCGCTGTTCGCGCCGGCCAGGACGCCGCAAGCGATCGTCGACCGGCTGGAAGCCGCGATGCACGAAGCCATGCAGGACAGTGCGCTGCAGGCGCAGATCGCGGCGATGGGCATGCGCTACCAGCCCACGTCGCGCGCCCAGTTCACCAGCCAGATGCGCGACGACACGCGAGCCTGGGCCGCGCTCGTCAAGTCGAGCGGCGCCGCGCTGGAATGAATCCGATCCCCCATCCACCCTGACCATCGACATGAACCATCCTGCCTTCCCCGCATCCTCTGCCTCGTCCGTGCACGCCAGCCCGCAGGAAGCCCTGGTGGCCGCCGCCGCGCTGCCGCTGGTGATCTACGGCTACCCGCTGATCGAGACCCTGCGTACCTGTCGGCTGCAGACCTCGGTGGATGCCCCCACGCGCTACGGCCGCGCGCCGATGAACATGCTGTCGGCCAGCGCGCGGCAGTGGACCCACGAAGACCGCGACATCGTCACGCCCGCCAACGACCTGCTCTATTTCTGCGGCTGGCTCAACCTGGCCGACGGGCCGGCCACGATCCGCGTACCGGCACTGCCCGACGCCGACCGCTACTACGTGGTCGAGCTGCTGGATGCCCACACCAACAACTTCGCCAACCTTGGCCCGCGCAACGTGCCGCACGAAGGTGCCAACGTGGAGATTGTCGGCCCGGGCCAGCGCGGCAGCGGCAAGCATGTGGTGGAAGCGCCGACGACACTGGTCTGGGTGCTGGGCCGGGTGCTGGTGGCCGGCCCCGACGATCTGGCGCGCGCCAACGCTTTCGAGCAGGGCTTCCAGGTGGTGCAGAGCGCCGGCCCGGCCCGGCCCGCCAGCGTGGCGCAGTGGCACGACACGGGCGACGCCGGCGTGGACTTCGTCCAGAACCTGTTCCGCGCGATGCGCGATTTTCCGCCCAGGCCGCAGGAGCAGGGCCTGTTCACGCTGCTGCGCAAGGTGGGCCTGCGGCTGGAGGACGATGTGGAGATGGCCGCGCTGCGTCCGGCCATCGTCAACGGCCTGCGCAGCGCCTACGCCCAGGGCATGGCGCTGATCGAAGCCCATACACGCAGCCAGGGGCGCAAGGCATGGGGCTACAGCCTGCGGCTGGGCATCTATGGCGACGACTGGCTGCTGCGCGCCTGTACGGCGATGAAGGGGCTGGGGGCGCTGCGCGCGGACGAGGCGGTCTACGCGATGGCCGATTTCGACGCCGACGGCCAGCCACTGCACGGCCAGCATCGCTACGAACTGCGCTTTGCGCCGGGCATGCTGCCGCCCGCCGAGGCGTTCTGGTCGGTATCGCTCTACGGCGAGGACCGCTACTTCTCGGCCAACGAAATCGGCCGTTACGCGGTGGGCGACCGTACCCCGGGGCTGCGCATGGAAGCCGACGGCACGCTGGTGATCCCCATCGGCCATGCGCGCCCGGCCGATGACGCCAACTGGCTGCCCGCGCCCGACAGCCCGTTCTACCTGATCCTGCGGCTGTACCACCCGTCCGCCGGCTTTATCGCCGGGCAGTACACGATTCCAGCCGTCCGCCGGATCGGCTGAAGCCGACGCGGCACACGCATCCCTATATAAGAAAGGAGACACCAGCACATGCCTCAGGACAACATCAATTCCAGCGCCAGCTTGCCGCAGCTTGCTCGCGAGGCCGTGATCTACACGCTGCCGCTCTACGAGATGGCCCGCATGCGGTCGGCCACCTGCCCGCGCCGCAACCGGGCCGGCCAGTTTGCCGGCGACGGCCCGGATTCCACCGTACGCTGGGTCAACCACCTGATCCACACGCGCGAGCTGCTGGGGCCGCAGCATCGCCAGGTGGTCACGCCGAACAACGACACGCTGTACACCAATGCCTGGCTGGACCTGTCGCGCGAGCCCGTGGTGCTGGAAGTGCCAGATTTCGCGGGCCGCTACTACGTGCTGGGCCTGCTCGATTTCTATACCAACCCGTTCGGCTACCTGGGCAGCCGCACCACCGGTACTGGCGCGGGCCGCTTCCTGCTGCACGGGCCCGATTGGCATGGCGAGGTGCCCGCCGGCATGCAGGCCGTACCGTGCCCGACCAACGCGGTGTGGATGATCGGCCGGCTGCTGGTGGATGGCGATGCCGACCTGGCGGCTGGCCACGCGCTGCAGGACGCCATCGCGCTGAAGCGGCTCGATGGCGATCCGGCCGCGTTCGCCTTCGATGCGGGCATGCAGCCGCGCGAGCATCTGGGCGATCCGGCGCGCTTCGCGGCGGTGGTCAACCAGATGCTGGCGGACAATCCGCCGCCGGCCGCCGAAGCCGATATGGTGGCGCGCTTCGCCGAAGCCGGCATCGGCAAGGGAATCACGCCCACGCCGGCGCAGCTTGACGCGCTCGGCGTGGCGCTGAAGGGCGTGCTGGCGGACCTGGCCGCGCCGCAGGCATCGGACATGGGCGGCGGCTGGACGATGTCGGTGGACGTGCGCGAATCGTACGGCACCCACTACCTGCAGCGGGCGCTGGTGGCGCGCAACTATATCGGTGCGCTGGGCGTGCAGGAGGCCATGTACGTGATGGCCGACCGCTGCGCCCACGGCGCGCCGCTCGATGGCAACCACGCCTACCGGCTGCACTTCCCGGCCGACAACCTGCCGCGCGTGGGCGCGTTCTGGTCGCTGACCATGTACGACAAGGGCGACTGCATGCTGGTGCCGAACGAACTCGCGCGCTACTCGCTGGGCGACCGGTCGCCCTCGCTGGCGCGGGGTGCTGACGGCAGCCTGACGCTGTACCTGTCGGCCCAGCCGCCCCAGGATCGCGCGCTGCAGGGCAACTGGCTGCCGGCGCCGGCCGGCGCGTTCTACGTGGCGCTGCGCCTGTACGTGCCGCAGCCCGCGCACCTTGACCGCACCTATCGCTATCCCGCCATCGAGCGGGTCAGGGAGGCATCATGAGCCCGTCGCAACTGACTCGCCGCCGCCTGCTGGGCGCGATGGCACTGGCCGGCGTGGTGCCGCACGCCTTCGGCAATACGTGGCCGACCAAGCCGGTGCGGCTGGTGTCGCCCTACGGGCCCGGCGGATCGAACGATACGTCGGCGCGCGTGCTGGCTGAGGCGCTGAGCCGCAAGTACGGCCAGCAGGTGGTGGTGGAGAACAAGCCCGGCGCGGGCACGCGCGTGGCCAGCGAGTCGGTGGCGCACGCGCCGGCCGACGGCTACACGCTGCTGTGGGCGGCCGCGCCGTTCGCCATCAATACGGCCGCGGGCCTGTCGCAGCGGTTCGACATCCATAAGGATTTCGTCGCCGTGGGGCCGCGTGTGCTGGGGCCGGTGTTCCTGATCGTCAATGCCAACTCGCCGGTCAAGACCGTGGCCGACTTCGTCAAGATGGCAAAGCAGAAGCGAGAAGGCGTCACGTTCGCCTCGCCGGGCATCGGCTCGGGCCCGCATCTGACGGCCGAGCTGTTCGCCGCGCAGTCCGGGTTCAAGGCGCTCAACGTCCACTACAAGGGCGATGCCACCGCCTATACGGAGCTGCTGGCCGGGCGTGTCGATGCCACGCTGACGGCGATCACAACGGCACTGCCGTTCATCCAGGCCGGCAAGCTGCGCGTGATCGCCGTAGCCGCCGACGCGCGCACGCCGGTCTATCCCGATGCGCCAACCTTTGCCGAGCAGGGCGTGCCCGGCGTGGTGGGCTACGGCTGGTTCGGTCTCGTGGCGCCGGCCGGCACGCCGCCGGCCATCGTCCAGCAGATCAACCGCGATGCCAGCCAGGCGCTGGGTGATCCGCAGGTCAGCCAGAAGCTGCTGGCGCTGGGGCTGCAGCCGTCGCCGGGCAGCAGCGCCGACTTTGCCGGCTTCATCGATACGGAAGTCAGGAAATGGGGCGCGCTCATCAAGGCGCGGGGGATCGTGCTGGAGTAGATCGGCGGACGGCGCGGCACGGCCGGCGTTCAGCCAGTGGCCTTGCGTGCCAGTCCGGCGCAGGTGCCGATCAGGCTTTGCGTGCAGCAGGCGCTGCCGCTCCATTCGCCACGGCTGACATTGCCATCGGGGCCGGCCACCAGCTTGCGCTGGCACTGGGCCACCCGGGCCGGTTGTTCGAGCCCAGCGTCACGCGGGCCGCTGCCCGGGGCGCGGGCGACGGGCACTTCGTCCGTCCACACATAAGCGGTGCCGCCCGGCACGGTTTGCACCGATTGGGGCGGCCCCCACTGCGCCTTGGCCTGATCCACAGGCGCACCTTTCCACGAATCGAAGATGCGCTGCATGGTGTTGGCCTCGATATTGGCGCATGCGGCGGCAAGGGCAATGGCGCCGGCGGCCAGCAGGACGGCGCGGCAGGCGGCTGGTCGGGGCGAAGCAGGCATGACGGCTCCATCTCGCGGGTGCAATCCCTCCTGTCGGAGACTAGCTGACCGGCCGAAGCGCTGGCAACGCGCTTTTGGGTGCTTATGCGCGCCGCCGCACAAAGCGGCGGGGAATCCATCGATCCGTATTTGATTCGTATCTAGTCAAACAACGATGGCTGGATATCGGACAACGCCGTCGTGCGTCTGGGCATGACGCGCGGTTTCGCGGCCGGCTCTTCCTCAATGGACGCGACGATCTTCGCCATGACGGGCGCGATCTGTACCGTCAACATGAAGGGCCTAGCCGAAGCCAGTGGCACCGCCGTCGCCTTGAGGCTGGCCAGGTGCGGCGCCAGGATCAGATAAGTGTCGATATCGAAGCGGGCCGGCAGGGCAGTCAGTCCTTCGGCTTCGGCCAACGTCCGGGCCGTGCCGAGGTAGCACCAGTCCTCGATGACGTGCCACGGCTGGTCGGGCTGCTCGCCCTCTCGCCACGCAATAGCACCGTCGAAGGGCCAGGGCGCCACGGTCAGCGTTTCCAGCGCGGCCAGCGTCCGCACGCGATGATCGGCCCGCGATTCATCGCCGGTACAGGCCCCCGCGCAACGCTGGATCTGGCGCGCGAAGCATGGGTTGCCGCGGCGGGCCGTCGGTTCGAGCATCAGCGTGACCAGGCAGAGCCGATGTTCCTCGGCCAGCGCGCGCAACCGGGCGCGTGCCGTGGCGCGGCTCGGAAAAACGCCAAAGAGCCCGGTGTGCCGGCTGAAGTCGACCTGCCGGTCCGACCGCAGGCGCGGCGCGGGCAGGCCATCGACCATTTCCCACGCGAACAGCTCGTCGTTATGGCGTAGCTGATGGTTATGCAGCGGCCGCAGCGTCTTGACGAGGTTCGCCTCCAGCAGCAGCGCGCCGATCTGGCCACCGGTCTCGCGCCAATCCACACGCCTGACGGCGCGGGCGATGCGCATTTCCTTGGGATTGGTGTGATCGCCGGAAAAATGGGCGCGGATGCGCTGGCGCAGATGGATGCTCTTTCCTATATACAGGAGCGCGTCGTCGTCGCCGTGGAACAGATAGACCCCGGGGCGGTCGGGCACATCGTCCAGCGCCGTCTCGCTCAGGCCGGCGGGCAGGCTGGCGTGCTTGACCAGCGTCTTGACGGCCGACTCGACCAGGTCGACGGAATACAGGCCGTGGATCTTCTGCCAGAACTGCCATAGCAGCTCGGCGTCGGCCAGCGCCCGGTGGCGGCCCTTGGGCACCAGGTTGAAGCGGGCGATCAGGGCGTCGAGCCCATGGCGCTCAACGGAGGGGAACAGCGAGCGCGAGAGCCGCAACGTGCACAGGACATCGGCACGAAACGTGACGCCAGCCCGGCGGAACTCGTTCTTCAGGAAGCCATAGTCGAAGCGGGCATTGTGGGCGACGAACAGCCGGCCCTGTAGCCGTTCAGCCAGAAGCTCGGCAATCGACGCAAAGGTGGGCTGCCCGCGCACCATCTCGTCGGTGATCCCGGTCATGCCCTGGATAAAGGGCGGGATGCTGGCCTGGGGGTCGACCAGGGTGTCCCACTCGTGAATACCGTCCGGGCCCACTTCGACCACGCCGATCTCGGTGATCCGGTCGCGCTGGGCGTCCGGCCCGGTCGTCTCCAGGTCCACAAAGGCAATGGGGCGAGCCAGGGCGGTGGCCAGCGCAAGGGCATCGAGCGCCCCCGCGTCGCGGCTGGCCAGGCGTTCGGGTAGATAGGTGGGAGGTTCCGGCGTCGTCGTCATCCGGCGATTCTAAGGGATCGGAAAATTCTTTTGCGAAACCCCTTGCGCACCTCGCCGAAGCGGACTAATATTCGCCCCCTCGCAACACAAACCGCGCTGCAAACGCAGCAGCGACAAGGGTTGCGGGGCGACAGTGGGCGGTGGTGCAGAGGATTGCAGCGCTGACCGGCAGAAAAAAAGTTCTGCAAAAACTGTTGACGAAACGCTGAATGCTCTGCATAATCTCGTTTCTCCGCTGCGACGAAAACAACGCAGCGACAGCGAACGGCAAAGCCGGCCGCTGGAGTTCTTTAACAAACAAACAACCGATAAGTGTGGGCGCTTGATGGCGAACGCCACGGAGATTTCGGTCTTCGTGATGCTTCAAAAGTTATCAGTGCTCGCACAGTAAAACATGTTGGTTCGGCGTCGCGAGACGTTGAGCCAGTCAGTTTTCTGAGAGTGAGCGACCGCTCGAAAGAGCGAGGTGCTTCGGCACCACACAGAGATTGAACTGAAGAGTTTGATCCTGGCTCAGATTGAACGCTGGCGGCATGCCTTACACATGCAAGTCGAACGGCAGCGCGGACTTCGGTCTGGCGGCGAGTGGCGAACGGGTGAGTAATACATCGGAACGTACCCTGTTGTGGGGATAACTAGTCGAAAGATTAGCTAATACCGCATACGACCTGAGGGTGAAAGCGGGGGACCGCAAGGCCTCGCGCAGCAGGAGCGGCCGATGTCTGATTAGCTAGTTGGTGGGGTAAAGGCCCACCAAGGCGACGATCAGTAGCTGGTCTGAGAGGACGATCAGCCACACTGGGACTGAGACACGGCCCAGACTCCTACGGGAGGCAGCAGTGGGGAATTTTGGACAATGGGGGCAACCCTGATCCAGCAATGCCGCGTGTGTGAAGAAGGCCTTCGGGTTGTAAAGCACTTTTGTCCGGAAAGAAAACGTTCTGGTTAATACCTGGGGCGGATGACGGTACCGGAAGAATAAGCACCGGCTAACTACGTGCCAGCAGCCGCGGTAATACGTAGGGTGCGAGCGTTAATCGGAATTACTGGGCGTAAAGCGTGCGCAGGCGGTTTTGTAAGACAGGCGTGAAATCCCCGAGCTCAACTTGGGAATTGCGCTTGTGACTGCAAGGCTAGAGTATGTCAGAGGGGGTAGAATTCCACGTGTAGCAGTGAAATGCGTAGAGATGTGGAGGAATACCGATGGCGAAGGCAGCCCCCTGGGACGTCACTGACGCTCATGCACGAAAGCGTGGGGAGCAAACAGGATTAGATACCCTGGTAGTCCACGCCCTAAACGATGTCAACTAGTTGTTGGGGATTCATTTCTTCAGTAACGTAGCTAACGCGTGAAGTTGACCGCCTGGGGAGTACGGTCGCAAGATTAAAACTCAAAGGAATTGACGGGGACCCGCACAAGCGGTGGATGATGTGGATTAATTCGATGCAACGCGAAAAACCTTACCTACCCTTGACATGCCACTAACGAAGCAGAGATGCATCAGGTGCCCGAAAGGGAAAGTGGACACAGGTGCTGCATGGCTGTCGTCAGCTCGTGTCGTGAGATGTTGGGTTAAGTCCCGCAACGAGCGCAACCCTTATCTTTAGTTGCTACGCAAGGGCACTCTAGAGAGACTGCCGGTGACAAACCGGAGGAAGGTGGGGATGACGTCAAGTCCTCATGGCCCTTATGGGTAGGGCTTCACACGTCATACAATGGTGCGTACAGAGGGTTGCCAACCCGCGAGGGGGAGCTAATCCCAGAAAACGCATCGTAGTCCGGATCGCAGTCTGCAACTCGACTGCGTGAAGCTGGAATCGCTAGTAATCGCGGATCAGCATGCCGCGGTGAATACGTTCCCGGGTCTTGTACACACCGCCCGTCACACCATGGGAGTGGGTTTTGCCAGAAGTAGTTAGCCTAACCGCAAGGAGGGCGATTACCACGGCAGGGTTCATGACTGGGGTGAAGTCGTAACAAGGTAGCCGTATCGGAAGGTGCGGCTGGATCACCTCCTTTCCAGAGGCTTGTGTTCACAAGTCAAGCGTTCACACTTATCGGTTTGTTTGCTGTTACAGCCAAGGGTCTGTAGCTCAGGTGGTTAGAGCACCGTCTTGATAAGGCGGGGGTCGTAGGTTCAAGTCCTACCAGACCCACCAAGCTTATCGTGCGGGGGATTAGCTCAGCTGGGAGAGCACCTGCTTTGCAAGCAGGGGTCGTCGGTTCGATCCCGTCATCCTCCACCACTTACCTTGGGGTTGTAGCTAAAGAAAAGCGCTCGCACGAGTGTTTCTCTTTGGCTGTTGCCATCGAGCGCGAATGCAATTCGCCTCGGCTGTTCTTTAACAATATGGGATGTAGTAAAGGTGTCGCGAGGCGTTGATGAGACGCTGCAGTACAAGCGCGATACCGGGTTGTGATTGTATCAACCAAAATGTATTTAAGTGATCGAAAGATGACTTGGAATACGGCACAAACGCGAGAACTCAGACCTGTAGCCAGAGGGTAGGACGGAAACGTTAGACTCACTCGTTATAGGGTCAAGCGAACAAGTGCATGTGGTGGATGCCTTGGCGATCACAGGCGATGAAGGACGCGGTAGCCTGCGAAAAGCTTCGGGGAGCTGGCAAACAAGCTTTGATCCGGAGATGTCCGAATGGGGAAACCCGGCCCGAATGGGTCATCCCTGACTGAATACATAGGTCAGGGAAGCGAACGCGGCGAACTGAAACATCTAAGTAGCTGCAGGAACAGAAATCAACCGAGATTCCCAGAGTAGTGGCGAACGAAATGGGAAGAGCCTTGCACTCTTTAGCAGAACGGTTAGCAAAACGGGATGGAAAGCCCGGCCATAGCAGGTGATAGCCCTGTATGCGAAAACCGATTTGTGGAACTAGGTGTGCGACAAGTAGGGCGGGACACGTGAAATCCTGTCTGAAGATGGGGGGACCATCCTCCAAGGCTAAATACTCGTGATCGACCGATAGTGAACCAGTACCGTGAGGGAAAGGCGAAAAGAACCCCGGGAGGGGAGTGAAATAGATCCTGAAACCGCATGCATACAAACAGTCGGAGCCTGGCAACGGGTGACGGCGTACCTTTTGTATAATGGGTCAGCGACTTACATTCAGTGGCAAGCTTAACCGATTAGGGAAGGCGTAGCGAAAGCGAGTCCGAACAGGGCGTTGAGTCGCTGGGTGTAGACCCGAAACCAGATGATCTATCCATGGCCAGGTTGAAGGTGCGGTAACACGTACTGGAGGACCGAACCCACTAACGTTGAAAAGTTAGGGGATGAGCTGTGGATAGGGGTGAAAGGCTAAACAAATCTGGAAATAGCTGGTTCTCTCCGAAAACTATTTAGGTAGTGCCTCGTGTCTCACCTTCGGGGGTAGAGCACTGTCATGGTTGGGGGGTCTATTGCTGATTACCCCGCCATAGCAAACTCCGAATACCGAAGAGTGCAATCACGGGAGACAGACATCGGGTGCTAACGTCCGGTGTCAAGAGGGAAACAACCCAGACCGCCAGCTAAGGTCCCCAAATATAGCTAAGTGGGAAACGAAGTGGGAAGGCTAAAACAGTCAGGAGGTTGGCTTAGAAGCAGCCACCCTTTAAAGAAAGCGTAATAGCTCACTGATCGAGTCGTCCTGCGCGGAAGATGTAACGGGGCTAAGCTATATACCGAAGCTGCGGACGCACATTTATGTGCGTGGTAGGAGAGCGTTCCGTAAGCCTGTGAAGGTGTCTTGTAAAGGATGCTGGAGGTATCGGAAGTGCGAATGCTGACATGAGTAGCGATAAAGGGGGTGAAAGGCCCCCTCGCCGTAAGCCCAAGGTTTCCTACGCAACGTTCATCGGCGTAGGGTGAGTCGGCCCCTAAGGCGAGGCAGAGATGCGTAGCTGATGGGAAGCAGGTTAATATTCCTGCACCGTCGTATGATGCGATGGGGGGACGGATCGCGGAAGGTTGTCCGGGTGTTGGAAGTCCCGGTCCCTGTATTGGAGAAGGCGCTTAGGCAAATCCGGGCGCGGGATTCAAGAGTATGGGGCGAGCGGCCTTGCGCTGCGAAGCAATCGGAAGTGGTTCCAAGAAAAGCCTCTAAGCTTCAGTCATACGAGACCGTACCGCAAACCGACACAGGTGGGCGAGATGAGTATTCTAAGGCGCTTGAGAGAACTCGGGAGAAGGAACTCGGCAAATTGGTACCGTAACTTCGGGATAAGGTACGCCCTGGTAGCTTGACTGGCCTGCGCCAGAAGGGTGAAGGGGTTGCAATAAAATGGTGGCTGCGACTGTTTAATAAAAACACAGCACTCTGCAAACACGAAAGTGGACGTATAGGGTGTGACGCCTGCCCGGTGCCGGAAGATTAAATGATGGGGTGCAAGCTCTTGATTGAAGTCCCGGTAAACGGCGGCCGTAACTATAACGGTCCTAAGGTAGCGAAATTCCTTGTCGGGTAAGTTCCGACCTGCACGAATGGCGTAACGATGGCCACACTGTCTCCTCCCGAGACTCAGCGAAGTTGAAGTGTTTGTGATGATGCAATCTCCCCGCGGCTAGACGGAAAGACCCCATGAACCTTTACTGTAGCTTTGCATTGGACTTTGAACCGATCTGTGTAGGATAGGTGGGAGGCTTTGAAGCGTGGACGCCAGTTCACGTGGAGCCGTCCTTGAAATACCACCCTGGTTTGTTTGAGGTTCTAACCTTGGCCCGTGAATCCGGGTCGGGGACAGTGCATGGTAGGCAGTTTGACTGGGGCGGTCTCCTCCCAAAGTGTAACGGAGGAGTTCGAAGGTACGCTTGGTACGGTCGGACATCGTACCTAAAGTGCAATGGCAAAAGCGTGCTTAACTGCGAGACCGACAAGTCGAGCAGGTGCGAAAGCAGGACATAGTGATCCGGTGGTTCTGAATGGAAGGGCCATCGCTCAACGGATAAAAGGTACTCTGGGGATAACAGGCTGATACCGCCCAAGAGTTCATATCGACGGCGGTGTTTGGCACCTCGATGTCGGCTCATCTCATCCTGGGGCTGTAGCCGGTCCCAAGGGTATGGCTGTTCGCCATTTAAAGAGGTACGTGAGCTGGGTTTAAAACGTCGTGAGACAGTTTGGTCCCTATCTGCCGTGGGCGTTGGAATCTTGACGGGGGCTGCTCCTAGTACGAGAGGACCGGAGTGGACGTACCGCTGGTGTACCTGTTGTCTCGCCAGAGGCATCGCAGGGTAGCTATGTACGGAAGAGATAACCGCTGAAAGCATCTAAGCGGGAAACTCGCCTGAAGATGAGGATTCCCTGGAGGCTTGACCTCCTTGAAGGGTCGTTCGAGACCAGGACGTTGATAGGCTGGGTGTGGAAGCGCAGTAATGCGTTAAGCTAACCAGTACTAATTGCCCGTAAGGCTTGATCCTATAACCAGTGTGTTTGACCTGGTGGGACGACGAGTCCGCGTGTGCCATGTGGCATACAACACAACCCCCTTACTACACCCCGATTCGCCGCGCTGACACCTGTCAGCCCGGCAACCCCTCATGCCTGGTGACCATAGCGAGTTGGAACCACCCCTTCCCATCCCGAACAGGACCGTGAAACGACTTTGCGCCGATGATAGTGCGGACTACCCGTGTGAAAGTAGGTCATCGCCAGGCTCTTATACCCAGAACCCCCAAGCCCAAAAGCTTGGGGGTTTTGCTTTGCGCGCACGATTTGTGTTTGGCGCCGCGCCAGCGCTCCGGTGCAGCCCTTACCTGAGCTTGTAAAAGCTCAAGAGCTAACCCGGTCAAACCCCCTCGGATTGTGCTGAAGAAGTCATAATTTTGCCGGCACGCCTTTCGCTCAATGAAGGCTACAGGGACGGCAAGCCTGCTGTCCCACCGCTTTCCGGAGGTGAAGCCATGCCGATGATTCGACCCCGAAGTGTGATTGCAGCCGGGGCACTTGCCCTGATTTCACTGACTGCGATCGCCCAAACGACCCCGGGTCCACGCGATCCCTATACCCAAGGCGCTGCAAGCGGCGGCACGTACGATTCCAACACCAGTGGCGCCCGCGCCGGGGATAAGTTCGATCCGTACACCCAGGGCGCCGATAGCTCGACGAGGCAAAACCTGGCGCCGCAACAGCAGACATATCAATCACCTGCGCCGTCCTACCAACCTGCGCCGGGTGCGGCCATGGAACCGGACCGCGTCGGGACATCAGCCTATCGCGGAGACATGCGCTGGAGTGGTCCGATGCTAGGCACCCGCCTTGGACCCCGGAATCGTTTCCTCGATGGTGCATGACGATCGAGTGACCGACGAAGCCTGGAAGACCAACCCCGCCTCACGGCGGGGTTTTTCATTTGGCCACAATGGGCAATGCCCAGCGCGCTGGTAACTGTCCCATCTACGCAAAACACTGTCTCATGAGCGGATGCTACCGGGCCGCTCGTTCCGATTTGCGCGCAATTTTTCGAATCTACCCCGCCAAATCGACTATTTCACTTCATTACAGCCAATTTTCTGTCATCCTGAAATATGTTCCAACTGGTAGCATATCGGCCGGCGACCAGAATAGGCAGCATGCTTATTGAACTGTTTGCTACGCGGATAGCTCAAATGCTGCATTGCAGTATCGGCGGCTTACCTTGGAGGAGGGAGCAGCCGGATACGGAAGACCGATGGTTGTGTGAAAGACGCCACAAGACAGCTGAGCGTCTGCAGATATCGGTGAAAACGATTATCGTTGTCGATCGACAAGACGATGCCCGCCCAGATCGGAGCACGGCCTTACGCACGCAACAATAGTCCCGATAATCGAAGATTGGGGTAGGACATTTGAGAGTACGGGGAGCAGGGTTGTCCGAACGGGCGGCCCTGTGCCGGACGCGCGCGCGGCGCGGCCGGTGTTCAGTTTTCCTCCAGGCCGGCGAAGCCGGCGAAAGCAGGGGCCCATGGCGACAATCCGTTGAGCCGTTATTCGATACGTGCCTGGTGCAGGCACGCCAATTGCGTCCACGCGCGCCGTGGCGCCCGCCCGGCTTTGGCCGGGTCCAATAAGACCAATTCCGTTTCATCCTCGAGGAAATCGCTATGCAAGCAATGCGCGCCAGGCGTGCTTTGATTCCAGGCATGCTGGCTCTTGCCGTGACCGCCCTGACGGCCTGCGGCAAGAAGAACGAAGCCCCCGCGGCCCAGACGCCTGAAGTGAAAGTTGTCACGCTGAAGGACGAAACTGTCACGCTCGACACGTCCCTGCCGGGTCGTACGCTGCCGTACCGGATCGCCGAAGTTCGCCCGCAGGTCAACGGCATCATCCAGAAGCGCCTGTTCGTCGAAGGTAGCGACGTCAAGCAGGGTCAGCAGCTTTATCAGATCGATCCGTCCACCTACGAAGCCACGGCGAAGAGCGCCGAAGCCACGCTCGCATCGTCGAAGCTGCTGGCGGAGCGCTACGGCCGCCTGGTTGGCGACGAAGCGGTCAGCAAGCAGCAATATGCCGAAGCCCAGGCGTCGTACCTGCAATCCAAGGCGGCCGTGGACCAGGCGCACATCAACCTGCGCTACACGCGCGTGCTGGCACCGATTTCGGGCCGCATCAGCCGTTCGCTGGTCACGGAAGGCGCGCTGGTCACCAACGGGCAGGCCAATGCGCTGGCCACGATCCAGCAGCTGGACCCGATCTACGTGGATGTGACCCAGCCGTCGTCATCGATCCTGCGCCTGCGCAAGGAACTGGCCGACGGCAAGCTGCAGGGCGCCGGCGCCAACGCGGCCAAGGTGATGCTGCAACTCGAGGACGGCAGCACCTACAAGGAAGCCGGGCGGCTGGAATTCTCGGAGGTGGCGGTGGACCAGAGTACCGGTTCCGTGACGCTGCGCGCCGTATTTCCGAACCCGCGCGCCGAGCTGCTGCCCGGCATGTTCGTGCACGCCCGCCTGGCTGAGGGCGTGAGGCAATCGGCCATCCTGGCACCGCAGCGTGGCGTGACCCGCGACCTGAAGGGGCAGCCCACGTCGCTGGTGGTCAACGCCAACAATGAAGTGGAACTGCGCGTGCTCAAGACCGACCGCACCATCGGCACCAGCTGGCTCGTGACCGAAGGGCTCAAGGCCGGCGACCGTGTCATCGTCGAAGGCCTGCAGTTCGTGCGGCCTGGCGCCAAGGTGAAGGCCACCGAAGCCACCGCGGCACAAGCGGGCGTTGCGCCAGCCTCCGCTCCGGCCGCCGCTTCGGCGCCGGCCGCCAAGTCCTGACCGGGACCGTCGCATAAGGATTTGCCATGTCTAATTTCTTTATCGAGCGGCCGATCTTCGCGTGGGTGATCGCGCTCGTGATCATGCTGGCGGGCGTGCTGTCGATACGCTCGCTGCCGGTCACGCAGTACCCCGCGATCGCGCCGCCCACCATCGCCATCTCGGTCACGTATCCGGGCGCTTCCGCCCAGACCGTGCAGGATACGGTGGTGCAGGTGATCGAACAGCAGCTGAACGGCCTGGACCGGTTGCGCTACATCTCGTCGGAATCGAACTCCGACGGCAGCATGACCATCACGGCCACGTTCGAACAGGGCACCAACCCCGATATCGCCCAGGTGCAGGTCCAGAACAAGCTGGCCCTGGCGCAGCCACTGTTGCCGCAGGAAGTGCAGCAGCAGGGCATCCGCGTGACCAAGTCGGTGCGTAACTTCCTGATCATCGTCGGCCTGATCTCGACCGATCCGGCCACGACGCGTGAAGACCTGTCGAACTACATCGTGTCAAACCTGCAGGATCCGATCTCGCGTACCTCGGGCGTGGGTGACTTCCAGGTGTTCGGCTCGCAGTACGCGATGCGCATCTGGCTCGACCCGGCCAGGCTCAACAGCTTCCAGCTGGCCCCGCTCGATGTCAGCAACGCCATCAAGGCGCAGAACGTCCAGGTGGCATCGGGCCAATTGGGCGGCCTGCCGGCGGTGCGTGGACAGCAGCTCAATGCCACGGTGATCGGCAAGACCCGCCTGCAAACGGCCGAGCAGTTTGGCGACATCCTGCTGAAGGTGAACCCCGACGGCTCGCAGGTGCGCCTGCGCGACGTGGCCGAAGTGGGCCTGGGCGGCCAGGACTACTCGATCAACGCCCAGTACAACGGCAAGCCTGCATCCGGTATCGCCATTCGTCTGGCATCGGGCGCCAACGCGCTTGAAACCGTCAAGAACATCCACAACACGCTGAACCAGCTGGAGCCGTCGTTCCCGCCGGGCATCAAGGTGGTGTTCCCGTACGACACCACGCCGGTGATTGCCGACTCGATCCACGAAGTGGTCAAGACGCTGCTCGAAGCCATCGTGCTGGTGTTCCTGGTGATGTACCTGTTCCTGCAGAACTTCCGCGCCACGCTGATCCCGACGATCGCCGTGCCGGTGGTGCTGCTGGGTACGTTCGGGGTGCTGGCGGCGTTTGGCTACACGATCAACACGCTGACGATGTTCGGGATGGTGCTGGCCATCGGCCTGTTGGTGGACGATGCCATCGTGGTGGTGGAAAACGTCGAGCGGGTGATGTCCGAGGAGGGGCTCGGGCCAAAGGAGGCCGCCCGGAAATCGATGGGCCAGATCCAGGGCGCCCTGGTGGGTATCGCGCTGGTGCTGTCCGCCGTGTTCCTGCCGATGGCGTTCTTCGGCGGCTCCACCGGGGTGATCTATCGCCAGTTCTCGATCACGATCGTCTCGGCGATGGTGCTGTCGGTGCTGGTGGCACTGATATTGACGCCGGCACTGTGCGCCACGATGCTCAAGCCGATCGAAAAGGGCGACCACGGCGAACACAAGGCCGGCTTCTTCGGCTGGTTCAACCGCGGCTTTATCCGGTCGACGCAGAAGTACGAGCGTGGCGTGGTGGGCATCCTCAAGCGGCGCGCGCCGTTCCTGCTGATCTACGCGCTGATCGTGCTGGCCATGGCCTTCCTGTTCACGCGGATCCCCACGTCGTTCCTGCCGGAAGAGGACCAGGGCGTGCTGTATGCCCAGGTGCAGACGCCGCCGGGATCGTCGGCCGAGCGGACGCAGACCGTGCTGGACCAGATGCGCAACTACCTGCTCAATGACGAAGGCAAGATCGTGGAGTCGCTGTTCACGGTCAACGGCTTCAACTTTGCCGGCCGTGGCCAGAGCTCGGGTCTCGCATTCATCCTGCTCAAGCCGTTCAAGGACCGCGAGGGCGATGCCACCAGCGTGTTCGACCTGACCAAGCGCGCGCAAGCCAAGTTCAGCACCTTCCGCGACTCGCTGGCCTTCGCCTTTGCGCCGCCCGCCGTGCAGGAACTGGGCAACGCCACCGGCTTCGACTTCTACATGCAGGACCAGGCCGGCCTGGGCCACGAGGCGCTGATGGATGCGCGCAACAAGTTCCTGGCGCTGGCCGCCAAGAGCCCCGCGCTGCAACGCGTGCGTCCGAACGGCCTGAACGACGAGCCGCAGTACGTGCTCGATATCGATGACGAACGCGCCCGTGCGCTGGGCGTCTCGCTGTCCGACATCAACAGCACGGTGTCGATCGCGTGGGGTTCCAGCTACGTGAACGACTTCATCGACCGTGGCCGCGTCAAGCGCGTGTACCTGCAGGGTCGTCCGAATGCCCGGATGAACCCTGACGACCTCAACAAGTGGTTCGTGCGCAACGACAAGGGCGACATGGTGCCGTTCTCGGCGTTCGCCACCGGCAAGTGGGGGTATGGCTCGCCAAAGCTGCAGCGCTACAACGGCGTACCCGCCGTGGAAATCCTGGGCGAGCCGGCTGCTGGCAAGAGCTCGGGTGACGCCATGGCGGCCGTCGAGGAAATCATGAAGCAGATGCCGCAGGGCATCGCGTACTCGTGGACAGGCCTGTCGTACGAAGAACGCCTGTCCGGTGCGCAGGCGCCGGCGCTGTACGCGCTGTCGCTGCTGGTGGTGTTCCTGTGTCTGGCCGCGCTGTATGAAAGCTGGGCGATTCCGTTCTCGGTGATGCTGGTGGTGCCGCTGGGCGTGGTCGGCGCGCTGATGGCGACGCTGGCGCGTGGCCTGTCGAACGACGTGTTCTTCCAGGTGGGCCTGCTCACCACGGTGGGCCTGTCGGCGAAGAACGCGATTCTTATCGTCGAATTCGCCAAGGACCTGCACGACCAGGGCAAGGGCGTGGTCGAGGCGGCGGTCGAGGCCTGCCGCATGCGTCTGCGTCCGATCATCATGACGTCGCTGGCGTTCATGCTGGGCGTGTTCCCGCTGGCGGTGTCGCAAGGCGCCGGCGCGGGCAGCCAGCACGCCATCGGTACCGGCGTGATCGGCGGCATGATCACCGCCACGGTGCTGGCCATCTTCTGGGTGCCGCTGTTCTTCGTCGTGGTGACGTCGATCAAGGAGCGGCGCCGCAAGTCCGGACCATCCTCCCAGGAAACGGGAGCCCAAGCATGAGAAAGACGCTACTTTGCCTGGCCGCCGCGGCGGCTCTCACTGGCTGCAGCCTGATCCCGTCGTACGAGCGGCCGGCCGCGCCGGTCGACGCGGCCTATCCGCAGGGGGACGCCTATGCGGCCTCCGCCGGCGATGCCAATGTGGCGGCTGCGGCGGAACTGGGCTGGCGCGACTACTTCGCCGATCCGCGCCTGCATCGGCTGATCCAGGTCGCGCTGGAGAACAACCGCGACCTGCGCGTGGCCGCGCTCAACGTCGACGCGTATCGCGCGCAGTACCGCATCCAGCGTGCCGACCTGTTCCCCGAGGTGGGCGCCACCGGCCAGGGCACGCGCCAGCGCGTGCCGGCGGATCTGTCGTCGACCGGCCAGCGTGTGATCAGCAGCCAATACGGTGTGTCGCTGGGCACCACGGCGTGGGAGCTCGACCTGTTCGGGCGCCTGCGCAGTCTCAGCGAGGCGGCGCTGGAGCAGTACTTCGCCAGCGAGGAAGCGCGCCGCAGCACGCAGATCGCGCTGGTGGCCAGCGTGGCCAATGCCTACCTGACGCAACTGGCGGACGAAGCGAACCTGCAGGTCACGCGCGACACGCTGGGCGCGTACGAACGCACGTACAACCTGACGCGCCGCAGTTTCGAGGAAGGCATCGCGTCGCGCCTGGACCTGCGCCAGTCGCAGACCCAGGTCGAGAACGCGCGCGCGCAGTTGTCGCGCTACACGCGCCTGGTGGCGCAGGACGTCAACGCGCTGACGCTGCTGCTGGGCGCCGGCATCCCGGCCGACCTGCCAGCAGGCCTGTCGCTGGACCAGAAGCTCGTTGCCGAAGTGCCTGCCGGCATGCCGTCGGACCTGCTGCAGTTCCGCCCGGACATCCTGCAGGCCGAGCACCGCCTGAAGTCCGCCAATGCCGACATCGGCGCGGCGCGCGCGGCGTTCTTCCCGCGCATCACGCTGACGGCCTCTGGCGGCACGGCCAGCCGGCAACTGTCGGGCCTGTTCGATGCGGGATCGGGTACGTGGCTGTTCTCGCCGCAGATCACGCTGCCGATCTTCACGGCCGGCAGCCTGCGCGCGAGCCTGGACTACGCGAAGATCCAGAAGGACATCAACGTGGCCACGTACGAGCGCACCGTGCAGTCGGCGTTCCGCGAGGTGTCCGATGGCCTGGCCGCGCGCGGTACGTTCACTGATCAGGTGGCGGCGCAGACCCGGCTGGTGGAAGCCAGTTCGGACTACTACCGCCTGGCCGAGGGACGCTATCGCACCGGTGTCGACAGCTACCTGACCGTGCTCGATGCCCAGCGCCAGCTGTTCACGGCGCGCCAGGCGCTGATCGAGGCGCGCCTGAACCAGCTGACCAGCGAGGTCAACCTGTACAAGGCGCTCGGCGGCGGCCTGAACGAGGCGACCGGTGCGGCGGCGACCGACGCCGGCACGACCACGGGCAGCACGTCGAACGGCAGCAGGTCGGCGTCCTGAACCCCGCTACGGCAGCGTTCGCGGGCATGAAGGAGGCAGCTTCGGCTGCCTCCTTTTTTATTTCCGCTGCGCGCAGCCGCTACAGCGTCGACTTGCCGAACAGGCTTTCGAGCAGTTCCACCACCAACTCGGCGGTCTGGTTGTGCACGTCGCGGGCCGGGTTCAGTTCGAGCACGTCGAGCGAGCCGAGCGCGCCGGTATCCTCGATCATCTCCAGCGCCAGGTGCGCCTCGCGGTAGGTGGGGCCGCCGCGCACGGGCGTGCCTACGCCGGGCGCGATCTGGCTGTCGAGGAAATCGACGTCGAAGCTGACGTGCAGGTGCGTATTGGCGTCGATGCCGGCCAGCGCATGCTCCATGGTCGCGCGCATGCCGTTTTCGTCGATATAGCGCATGTCGTAGACCGTCAGTCCCAGTTCGCGCAGGCGCAGCTTTTCTTCGGCGTCGACGCTGCGGATGCCGATCTGGCGAATCTGCTGCGCCAGCACGGCCGGCGTGGCGCCGCTGAGCGCGGTCAGCGGGGCAGGCCCGTCCCCGCACAGGCAGGCCACCGGCATGCCGTGGATATTGCCGGTGGGGCTGGAGCTGCCGGTGTTGGCATCGGCGTGGGCGTCGAGCCACAGCACCATCAGGCGCTTGCCCTGTTCGCGGCAATGGCGGGCGGCCGCGCTGACCGATCCGATGGCCAGGCAGTGATCGCCCCCCATCAGCAGCGGCATGTGGCCGGCCGCCAGGGTCGCATAGGCGGTTTCGAAGACCTGTTCGTTCCAGGCCAGCACCTCCTGCAGATGCCGCATGCCGTCGACGGGCGCCTGCCATGGATTGCCCGGCCCGCTCAGGTTGCCCAGGTCGCGCACCTGCAGCCCGTTGCGGACCAGGGCGCCGGCGATGTCGGCCACGCGCAGCGCGTCCGGTCCCATCGATGCACCTCGAATGCTGGCGCCCACGTCGGTGGGCGCGCCAATCAGCGTGACTGCCTTCATGCAAGCTCTCCGTGTGCGGATGTCGCGTCCATCATCGCACCGATCCGGAAAACCCATCGTAGGAACGCCAAAAATCTTCTGCGGAACAAATGTTGCCGCCCTATAATCAGACGATCATTGATTGCGCAATTATTGATCGGGCAATAGAAATGGCATCGGAATCGGGTCAGGTGCAGGGTGAGGCGCAGCCAGGCGGCAAAGGGCAGGTCTTGCCGTTCCGGGAGTCTCTGCTGGCCATGCTGGGCATCGCGTTTGTCGTGATGCTGGTGGCGCTGGACCAGACCGTGGTGTCGACGGCGTTGCCGACCGTGGTGGCGGAGTTGCAAGGGTTCGAGTATTACGCCTGGGTGGCCACCGCGTATCTGCTGACATCGGTGGTCACGGTGCCGATCTTTGGCCGGTTGGGCGACTACTACGGGCGCAAGCCGTTCGTGCTGGCGTCGATCATCGTGTTTCTGGCCGCGTCGGTGCTGTGCGGCCTGGCGTCGAACATGCCATTCCTGGTGGCGGCGCGCGCGCTCCAGGGCATCGGCGGCGGCATGCTGGTGGGCACCGCGTTCGCCTGCGTGCCCGATCTCTTTCCCGATTCGCATGTCCGTCTGCGCTGGCAGGTCATGATGAGCACGGCCTTCGGGCTGGCCAACGCGCTGGGGCCGTCGCTGGGCGGCCTGCTGACCGAATGGTATGGCTGGCGCGCGGTGTTCTATATCAACGTGCCCGTCGGTTTGCTAGGCCTGGTGATCGCCTGGCGCTACCTGCCGCACCTGCGCCATCAGCACAATGAGGCGCGGATTCGCATCGACTGGCTGGGCGCGCTGCTGATCGCCGCCGGGCTGGGCAGCCTGCAGTTGTCGGTGGAATGGCTGCCCGAGCGCGGTTTCGACGTGGTCACCATCGGCCTGATGGTGCTGTCGTGTGCTTCGTTCGTCGCACTGTGGCAGTGGTCGCGCCGCTGCGAGGCGCCGATCCTGCCGCTCGACATGTTCCGTAATCCGGCGCTGGCGCCGTTGTTCCTGCTTGGCGTGCTGGGCGGTTTTGCAATGTTCGCGCTGCTGCTGTACGCGCCGTTGTTGTTCCAGGGTGGCTTCGGTTATTCGCCAAAGGAAGCGGGCTTGCTCGTCACGCCGTTGGTGGTCTGCATCACCATCGGCAGCATCGTCAATGGCCGTATCATTACGCGCATTCCGCAGCCCAACAGCATGCTGTACGCCGGGTTTGCCATGCTGGCGTTGGCTCTGCTGGGCCTGTCACAGGCGACGCGCAGCATGCATCACAATGTGCTGCTGGCCATCATGCTGTGCGCCGGTCTGGGCCTGGGCTTCGTCCTGCCCAACCTGACCGTGTTCGCGCAACAGACTGCTGGCCGCTCGCATCTGGGAATTGCTACAGCCATGTTGCAGTCGCTGCGCATGGTGGGCGGCATGGTCGGCACCGCGCTGGTGGGCACGCTAGTCACGCGCAGCTACACGGCGGGGGTGACGGCGTCGCTGGCCTCGGCCAATGCGTCCGACTGGGCATCGAAGATGACCGACCCCCAGATCCTGATCGACAAGGTTGCACAGGCGGAATTGCTGACCCATCTGCAAAAGGCAGGGCACAATGGAGCCCTGCTGCTGGAGCAGGCGCGAGTGTCGCTGGTAAGCGCCATCCACCTTGGCCTGCTGCTGGCGGCCGTCGCGGCGCTGATCGGCATCTGGCGGGTGCGCCGTGTCCCGCCGATCCGGCTGGCGCGGGTTCACGAACCCGCGATGGCCGCGGACTGAAATCTGCCAACTGGAGACTGGATTTGGAACTGGAGCGACAAAGCCTGGCCGTGCTGCAACAGTTCGGACGCACTTACCGCGCATATGCCGCCGCGTTCGAACAGCGCATCGGACATCCGTTGCCGCGCTGGCGCATTCTGTTTGCCCTGTATGGGCACGAAGGCCCGATTGCGCAAAAGCCGCTGGCCGACCGCGTGGGCATGGACCCCGGCGCCCTGACGCGCCAACTCAAGGCGCTGCAGGAACTGGGCTGGATCGAGCGATCGACCAGTGAGCGCGACAACCGCATGACCAACGTGACGCTGACCACCCAGGGCCGCGACATCGTGGACCAGGCCATGCCGCGCCGTTCGGCCTTCCTGCAGGACGTGCTCGCAGGCGTGTCGGAAACGACGATGCACAACCTGTCGAAGGGCTTGGCGCAACTGGAGGCGGGCATCGCCGACGCCGTTGCCCGCACCGAGCGCGACGCCGCCTGACCGGCACTGCCGTCAACCAGGTGCCCCCAGCACCGCCGCGATCGCGGCCGGATTCGACGGAAAATAAAAGTGAACGTACGACGCGGTGAGGCTGCCGGCCTGATACACCGCTTCGCCCACGCTCCCATCGCGCGGCGAGATGGCCTTGACCGCCGGCGTCAGCGGCGTTGCCGCACTCGAATAGTGGAACGTATGGCCGCGCAGCGCCTCGCCGGTGCCAGGTAGCGCCACCGACTGGTGGCCGATCGCGGCGAGCCTCTTCTGCATCGTCACCGTTCCGGGCAGCAGGCCCGCCATGTCGTGGCCGACGCCTTCCTTGTCGACCAGGCGCTCGAACAGCGCCATCATCCCGCCGCATTCCGCCAGCATCGGCACGCCGCGTGCATGCGCATCGCGCAGGGCTTCGTGCATCGACGTATTGGCCGCCAGCGCGGCGCCATGCAGTTCGGGATAGCCGCCCGGCAGCCACACGGCGTCGCACGGCGGCAAGGCGCGGTCGCGCAGCGGCGAGAACCACGCGATATGCGCGCCGAGCGCGGTCAGCGTATCCAGGTTGGCCGGATAGATGAAGCGGAATGCCTCGTCGCGTGCGATTGCAACGCGCTTGCCCGCCAGCAGCCTCGGCAGCGCGGCGATTGGGGCCGGGGCAAACGTCACAGGCTCCGGCAGGTGCGACAGCGGCAGCGAGGCCAGCGCGTCGGCCAGAATGTCGAGCCGCGTCATGAGATCGGGCAGTTCGTCGGCGCTGAACAGGCCGAGATGCCGCTCCGGCAGACTGGCCGAAGCCTCACGGGCCAGCGCGCCAGCCCACGCGATGCCCGGCGGCACGCTCTCGCGCAGCATCGACGCATGACGCTCCGTGGCAACGCCGTTGGCCAGCACGTGCATCGCCCGGAACGGCGCGCCATAGTGCGCCAGCCCGTAGGCCAGCGCGCCGAACGTCTGCGCCATCGCCCCGGCCTGGATCACCGCCAGCACCGGCAGGCCGAACAGGCGCGCCACGTCGGCGCTGCTTGGCGTACCGTCGTGCAGGCCCATCACGCCTTCCACCAGGATCAGGTCCGCATCGGCGGCTGCGTCGGCCAGGCGCGCCCTGGCGTCGGCTTCGCCGGTCATCCAGAGGTCGATCGATTGCACTGGCGCGCCGCTTGCCGCCGCCAGCAGCGTCGGGTCCAGGAAATCGGGCCCAGTCTTGAAGACGCGTACGCGCCGGCCCTGGCGCGCGTGCAGCCGGGCCAGCGCCGCGGTGACGGTGGTCTTGCCTTGCCCCGACGCCGGCGCAGCCACCATGAGGGCGGGGACCGTGCGTGTGGGGATGGCGGGGGACGAAGGCAAGGATGAGGGCGAAGACGGCAACATGAGCGTGGATGGCGCGGCGGGCAAGCCCCCGCGCGGCAAGGGGTTCGGCAGGGTCGGAAGGCTTGGCCGATTATAGCGAGCGGTGTCCATGGTCATCAGCACTGTGGCAGCACCATGCCCTGCAGGGCCGCGCATTCGAACAGCTCGCGGTCGTTGCCCACGCCCAGCTTGTGCATCGCGCAGTTCTTCTGCCGGCTGATGGTCTTGACGCTGCGGCAGAGCGTGGCGGCAATCTCGGTCACCGAGCGCCCGGTCAGGTACAGCCGCAGGACTTCCGTTTCCCGTGCCGACAGCCGTTGCATGCCTTCGCGGCCAATCGGCATCATGGGGCGCACTTCGGTCGGCGCCAGCGCCCGCAGCGCCGACTTGCCGATATAGGTATAGCCGCGCTGCGCACGGACGATGGCCGTCACGATCTCGGTAAGCTGGCTGTCCTTGAGCAGCAGCCCCTGCACGCGGACGTCGAGGATCGTGCGGAGCACCAGCGGATTGGTGATCATCGTCAGCACCACCACCGCCATGGCCGGATACCGGCGGCGCAGCGCTGTCAGCAGTCGTACGCCATCCAGCTCGGCCGGCCCTGGCATGTGGTAGTCGGTGACCACGATATCGGGCCGCAAGAGATCGGTCTGCTGCAGCAGATCGGTGGCACTGATCACTTCCCCGCAGACTTCCCAGCCGGTCTGCGACTGCAACCTGGCCCGGATCGCCGCCGTTATGACGGGGTGGTCGTCGGCCAGCAAAATCCTCAACGTCATCCATCGACTCCTGTCCTGTACACATGTCTCTTCAGCGTTCGGCTTCGCGCTGGCGTCGAAAATGCGCCGCACGCGAGGTGGCATGCGGCGCAAACACGCATGGGCTGCGCGCATGCTGCGTGGCGGATCGCATGGGTGACGATCCGAAACACAGCGATGCCCGGCGAGGTTAATGCGCGAAGACGCGGATGGGAGTAAGAGGATTCGCAAATGCACGAAAGAGTCCTGCGATGGCGCAGGGGAAATGCACAAGGCCTCGCGATGTCGCCATCGCGAGGCCTTGTCTGTCTTGCGCAGGTTCAGGCGATAGCCAGGGCCGGGACGCGTTGCTGGGCGTGGCGGCGGCCGTCGATGGCCTTGAGCGGATCGCGCAGGATCGACGCGCCGACATCCATGATGTCGCGCAGCGCCGTGGGGTCCTGCGCGCGCTGGGGCGTCCAGAAATGCAGCGCTGCCCAGGCGGGAAACGCTGCCGGCGGCGCCAGCAGCCGGGTCTTGCGGTCGCGCGTGACCAACGGCACGTTGAAGTCCAGCACCGGGCAGATGCCGCCAGCCGAATGCAGCAGCGTGATCTGCGAATGCCACGACGGCACCACGGTCTCGCGATGCCCCGGCGTATTGGCGCGCCGGACCAGAAAGGCGTGCAGCGGGCTGCCGCTTTCGCAATCCTCCTGCAGCAGGATCCAGTCGGTTTCGGCCTCGTCGTTCGTGCCGCCGCGCGTGGCGCTCACCAGCCGCCTCGGCGTGGCGAGAATACTATGCGGCGTCACGCTGTCGGGCACCTGGGCGCCATCGACCACGAACGCGCAGTCGAGATCGCCGGTATCGAGGCTGTCGCCCAGCGAGGCATCGGCGATGACCGGACGCGTGACGAAGCTGTCGTGCGGGTATCGCTCGCACAGGGTGGTCAGGATTTCCGTGATGACCGGATCGCCGATCGACGATGAAAACCCGATCGAAATGCGGCGGCCATTGCCGGCCGCCTGGGCCACCTGGTCCTGCGGCTGCACCAGCTGGTTCCAGCGCGCAAGGATCTGGCGCGCCGTCTGTTCGAGCCGCATCGCATGGGGCGTTGGCTCAAGCGTGCCGTTGCGCTTGACGAACAGGGCGTCGCCGGTGATCTCGCGCAGGCGAGCCAGGCTGTAGGCAACGGTTGGAATGCGCCCCTGGGTGCAGGCTGCTACCGCGCCGAGGTCGCGGTACTCCATGAGCAGGACGAACACATGCAATAGCTTGGTGCTGACGTGCCGCATACTGACTTCTCCCGATCCGAGACTTATGTGTTTTTTCTTGTTGTGGCGTAGCGCTGCAACTGCGTGCCTGCAAGACCAGTCGTTGCCCGGTCCAGACACCACGCAACGCTTGCAACCCATACAGCATGAAACTACAAGGGGCGGGAACGAAAAAAACATGTACGCCCGGGCAATGCAACCCGTGTCTTTGCACACGGGTACATCCACGATTGCCGCGCTTCTTCGGCAGGACGCCGAAGGCATGTGCGGTACGGCAGTGGTCCTCTTCCTCAGGCCCGGACCCGGCAGTCGCCGTCGTCACCGCGAAGGTGAGGGGCTGCCGGACGCCTGTCTGCGACGCCGGAGAGGCGTGCCTTGCAGGCGTTTGAAATTTAGTTGATGCGAAGAAATCTTAATACAACATTTTGGAAACTACTAGAACGTGTTTGATGTCGTGTGGTCGCGCCGCCCATAAAGGCCCTTTGTTCGCACATACATACAAGGTCGAAAAACCGCGCGGCAACAGGCGTGGCGGGGCGATGCACCGGACACGGCATTTTCGATGGGCAATCGCGGCGGACCAGGCAAAGTGTTTCAACCGGACGTTCGGGCATGAGCTCGGAACCAGATTGTTCCAAGTTGGAAAAACGAAATTTGCGAGGCCGCGCCACGCGTGACCCAGATGGGCGGGGGCGTATCCGCATACCGATGCCGCCTCCAGCGTCGTTGACCTTGCCGATGCTTTTCTTTCAATTTGCTTAACTCGTACGGCGAAGACACTGAATTCCTTTTGCGCGAGCGCTGGGCTACCTTACCGGCATGAACGGCTGGCCGCTGCGCCCGCCGCGCGGGGGACGCCACGAGCGGAGGCATCGGTGAACAGACGCTATTCGGAGGAGCAGATCCGCATGTACCTGGCCGAGGCCGCGAGCGGTGTGCCCGTGCGGGAACTGTGCGCGCGCTACGGCTTCAGCGATGCCTCGTTCTACGGCTGGCGCGCGCGGTACGGCCCGCCCCGGCATGCCGATGGCGCCGACGCACGGCGCATGCGGCAGCTCGAGGAAGAAAATGTGCGGCTGAAGAGTATGCTTGCGGATGCGCTGCTGCAACTGGAGCTGCTGCGCAATCGTGCCGGCAGGCGGGGTAACGGCAAGGTCGATGCCTGACATCGCGGCCACCCGCGGGCCGGCAGCCATCGCAATGGCAACGCACATGTTGCCGCTGAATTCTGGAGTTTTTGTGGTGAGAAAGGTTTTGGCAGCCATCGCTGCAGCTGTATGTGTGGTCCCGTTCGTTGCCTACGGACAGGCGACGCCTCCGACGGACCCGTCCACGCCGATGATTGCCCCGCCGCCGCCGCGCATGCTCGATCCCGCCACGTCCACCGTGGAGGATCCGGGCGCGTCGGCCGGCGCATCGCAGCGCGACCATTGCCGCCAGCTGCTCGACAGGATCAACGCATTGCCCGCCGGGCCGCAATGGTCAAAGGGCCAGTCGAATGTCACCACCGCGGACGGGCGCACCTATTCCACGCTCGAACGCGCACCCGAACGCAAGCGCCTGGAAGAAGCCTACCGGCAGGAGTGCGCGCAGGCCCGCAAGTAAGTCATCCAGCTTGGGTAATGCCCGGCCAGTTTCCGGAAGGCAGGTGTAGCGGTCCTTTTTCGTCATTGAGGGAGTGATCATGTTGCGCGTGCGACAAATCCTGGCCTGGCTGCTCGGCCTGACCCTGCTTGCCACCGCAGGCGGTGCGATGGCCCAGGCAAAGCTCGACCCGCCACATCTCGACCAGCTGCTGGCGCCGGTGGCGCTTTATCCCGATGCGTTGCTGTCGCAGGTGCTGATGGCTTCGACGTATCCCGCCGACGTGGCCGCTGCCGCGCAGTGGTCGAAGTCGAACCAGAGCCTGTCGGGCGATGCCGCAACCAAGGCGGTGGCCGGCGAGCCATGGGACCCCAGCGTGCAGTCGCTGGTGGCGTTCCCGTCGGTCATGGACATGATGGGGCGGCAGCCGCAGTGGGTGCAGTCGGTGGGCGATGCGTTCCTGGCCCAGCCCGATGACGTGATGGACTCGGTGCAGCGGCTGCGCGTGCAGGCGCAGAAGGCCGGCACGCTGAAGACCACAGAACAGCAGAAGGTGGTAACGCAGCAGACCGGCGGCACGACCATCGTCCAGATCGAACCCGCCAACCCGCAGGTGGTGTATGTGCCGGCGTACAACCCCACCGTGGTCTACGGCACCTGGCCCTATCCCGCCTATCCGCCCGCCTACTATCCGCCGCCGCCCGGTTCGGTGTTCGCGACGTCGCTGGTCGCGGGCATCGGATTCGGCCTGGGTGTGGCGGCCGTGAATTCGATGTGGGGCGGATTCAACTGGGGCGGCCATGACGTCAACATCAACGTCAACCGCTACAACAATATCAACGTGAACCAGCGGCTCGACGTGAACCGCGCCAACGTGAACTGGCAGCACAATCCCGCCAATCGCGGCAACGTGCCGTATAACAATCCCAACGTCGCCAACCGCTTCGATGCGCAGCGGCAGCAGGCGCTGGCCAATCGTCCGCCGCCGGGCCAGGCCGGCGGCCAGCGGCTGGGGCAGGGCGGTGGCGGGGTCCAGAATCCGCAACGGCCAGGCGGCGCGCAGAACCAGCGCGATGCCGCACGCGACCGCGCCGCACAGTCATTCCAGGGGCGGACCGGCCAGTCGATCCAAGGGCACGGCTCGCCGGGCGTCAATCGTCAGGGGGTGGGCAGAACCCGCGTCCGGCGGGGGCCAGCCGCCAGCGCGCCGATCAGACGGAAGCCCGCAACCGTGCGCGCGACAGCAATCACGCCAACGCTTTTCACGATGCCGGCAATGGCGACCGCATGCGTCAGCAGACCGAACGCGGCGGCAGCGGGCTGCAGCGCGCAGGCGGCGGGCAAGCGCCACAACGCGCGATGCCGGAGCGCGGAGGCGGCGGCTTCCATGGCGGTGGCAACGCGGGTGGCGGGCACTTTGGCGGTGGCGGCGGTGCTGGCGGCGCTCATTTCGGTCACGGTCGGAGGTAACGATGAAGCACAACCAGGGAATTGGCGGAAACGCAGGCGGTTGGAAGTCGTTGCGCGCACTGGCCGTGGCCGTGCTGGCGGTCGTGTCGATGGCCGCGCCGGCCATGGCGCAGCAGGTGTTTGCGTCGCCCGAGGCGGCCATGGATGCATTGGGCGACGGGGTGGCGCGCAGCGATACCGACGCGCTCAAGCGCGTGCTGGGGGCGCAGTACCGGCGGATCGTGCCACCTCGACTGAACCAGCAGGACATCTACGACTTCCTTGGCGCATGGGCCAGCCACCACGCCATTCGCAAGGACGGCGAGAACAGCGCCAGTGTGGAAGTGGGTAGCAGCGGGTGGACCTTTCCGGTGCCGATCGTGAAGCGCAAGGCGGGATGGCAGTTCGACCTGACCGCCGGCGAGCGCGAAGTCCGCGTGCGCCGCATTGGCCGCAACGAGATCGTGGCCATGGACACGCTGCTGCAGCTGGCCGACGCGCAGCAGCGCTATGCCGAGCAGGTGGGCAACGGCGCGTTCGCCCGCCAGCTGGTCAGCACGCCGGGCAGAACCGATGGCCTGTACTGGCCGTCGGCATCGACGGAGAACGATAGCCCGCTGGGCCCGGACGCCCTGGCCATGAGCCCGGAGACGCCGCCCGACGAGGCCTTTTTCGGCTATCGCTACCGCGTGCTTGCTGCGCCCAAGGGTAGTGACGCGAAGTTCGCATTCATCGCCTGGCCGGCGCGCTATGGCGATTCGGGCGTGCATACGTTCATGCTCGACAGCGAGCGCCGTTTCTATGAACGCGACCTGGGCAAGGGCACGGCGTCGCGGGCCGGGGCCATCCGCAGCTTCGCGCCTCAGGGCTGGGACCCCGTGGCGAAGGAATAGCCGGGGATCGCGGGCGCGGCGCTCAGTCTCCCGGGCCGCGCCGGGCAATGCGGTCCGCGTCGGCATACACGTCGGCAAGTCCTTCGGGATCGACGATCCGCAGCATGCGATGCCGTACCGTGATCAAGCCGACCGAGCGAAAACGCGACAGCAGGCGCGACACGGTTTCGAGCGTCAGGCCGAGGTAGCTGGCGATGTCGTCCCGTGTCATCGCGAGCGTCAATTCCCCTTTCCCAACGCCACGCCTGGCCTGTTCGGCGGACAGGTCCAGCAACAGCATGGCCAGCCGTTGAGCGGCCTTCATCGAGCCGATGGCCACGAGCAGTTCCGCCTGCCGGTCGGCCTGCCTGCGCAGGTTGGCCAGGATGGCGGCGCGCATGCCCGGATCGGCAAGGCTGCCACGCAACGCTTCAATGGGGACGGTACAGCATTCGGTGTCTTGCAGCGCGACGGCGCTGGCAGTGTGGGTGGCGGGTTCGTTCGCTTCCAGGCCGCAGACGTCTCCGCAATGAAAAAGCCGTTCACCTGACGCCATCCCAGGCGCGACTCGTAGATCTGCTTCAGGCCACCCGCTTGCACCGGGAAGACCGAAAGTTTCGGGCGGCCCTGCGCATAGAGCACATCTCCGGCTCTCAACCGTATCCGGGCTGGCGCAAGCGGCGCCGTCGCGTGCAGGGCGCTATCGCCGCAGGCATGGCGGCACGCCGGGCGGAACGGGCAAAGGCTGCAGGAAGGGGCGCTTGTGCCGGGACGGTCGAGGGGCATCGCCGCGTGGTGCTTCCGGTGGGCTGGGATGCTGCCCAGTATAAGTTCTGGCAAAACGCTGCGATCTATGCGCGTTTTGCATTCTTTCGTAGGCAAGAGCTAAGTTTTTTCCCAAAGCGCTGACGCGTTCGGGTGAAGGCCGCCGACCAAGGAGATTTTTGTTTCCAAATTTCATGTTGCTTCTTGCAGACAATAGCGGCAATCCATCACGTCGGCTGTGTTATGCTGCGTCGCACAAATACAGGAGGAGACCCATCGCTAGATGAGCAGGAGTCTTCATATGGCCAAAAGCCTGTCTCCGGCCTGGGATGTGCAGTGGCGACAATTCGGTCGCTCGCAATACCGGGCCGCGAAGCAAATTCGTTCCTGGCTGGGGCGTTTCGATCCAGCCCAGCCAGCCGCACGCCGGCTGCGCAGCCCCGCGCCGGCCCTGCCCGGTTCGTGGCAATCGCACAAGCTGGGCCTGGCACCGCTGCCAGGCGAGCTGGTGCCGCAGCTTTCCTATCGTCTCTATATTCCGTCTGGCGCCAAGGGCGCATTGCCGCTGGTGGTGATGCTGCACGGCTGCCAGCAAACGCCCGAAGACCTGGCCGCCGGCACGCGCATGAACGCGCTGGCCGAGCGCGAGGGGTTCATGGTGGCCTATCCGCAGCAGCCGCTGCGCCGGTCCGTGCACCGCTGCTGGCAGTGGTTCGACCTGGGTGACGGCGAGGGCGGACGCGAGGCGCAGGCCGTGGCCATGCTGATCGACGAACTGGCCAGCCGGCCGGACGTCCGCACCGGCGAGGTCTATCTGGCAGGCCTGTCCGCGGGAGCGGCCATGGCGGCCGTGGTGGCGCTGCGCTATCCCGAAAAGGTGGCGGCCGTGGGTTTGCACTCGGGCGTCGTGATTGGCGCGGCCGGCAATCCGGGCGCGGGGCTCAAGGCGATGCGGCAGGGTACCGACCTGGAGCCGGCGCTGCTGCTCGATGCGGCCGGCGTGACGCCAGGGGGTCCCGAGATGCCGGCCATCGTCGTGCATGGCATGACCGACGATGCGGTAAACCCGGTCAACGGCCGCCTGCTGGCGCGCCAGTTCCTGACCTACAACGGGCTGAGCGAACGCGCCGACGAGCGTCTCGAATGCGCCAATGACGCGCCGTCGATGGAGCAGGGGATTATCGCGAAGCCCGCTTCGGCCGCTGGAATCGCGACGTCGTGCGGCTGGTGGAAGTGGCGGGCCTCGATCATGCCTGGAGCGGCGGCGACGCCAGCGTGCAGTACCACAGCGACGTCGGCCCTGACGCAAGCTGGATGATGTGGCAGTTTTTCCGGCAGTATCGCCGGGCGGCATGACGCGGCTGCCGCGCAAATGAAAGGGGGAAGGCTTCTGGCCTTCCCCCTTTTTTGTCCGGACAGGCCGGCGGGCACAGCGGGCGGTAAATCAGGCCTCGCGCTTGCGCACGAACAGCGCGGTGACGATGCCCATGATGCAGACGCCGACCACGTAGTGCGCCGGGGCCAGCTTGTCGGTCTTCAGCATCAGCGAGACGATGACCGGCGTCAGGCCGCCGAAGATCGCGTACGAGACGTTGTACGAAAAGGACAGCCCCGAGAATCGCACTTGCGCCGGAAAGGCATGCACCAGCACGTAAGGCACGGCGCCGATGGTGCCCACGAAGAAGCCGGCCAGCGCGTACAGCGGCAGCAGCAGGTCAGGGCGGGCGCCGATGGTGGTGTACAGCAGGTACGCCGTGGCCGCCAGCAGCGCGCCGCCGATGGTCAGCGTCAGGCGGGCACCGATGCGGTCGGCCAGCACGCCGGCGATCACGCAGCCGATCGACAGGCACAGCGTGGCCGCGCTGTTGGCCACCAGGGCCGTGCGGGCGTCGAAGCCGAACAGCGTCTGCAGGTAGGTGGGGGTCAGCAGGATCACCACCACGATGCCAGCCGACAGCATCCACGTCAGCAGCACCGAGATCAGCACGGCGCCGCGATGATCGCGCACCACGGCCTTGAGCGGCATCTCGGCGGCCAGCGCCTTGCGTTGCTGCAGTTCGGCAAACACCGGCGTCTCGTGCAGCCAGCGGCGCAGGTACATCGACCCCACGCCGAAGATGCCGCCCAGCACGAACGGCACGCGCCAGCCATGGGACAGCAGTTCCTGCGGATCGAAGATCGCGTTGATGCCGGTGGCCACCAGCGAACCCAGCAGGATGCCGGCCGTGAGGCCTGCGGTCAGCGTGCCGCAGGCATAGCCGATATGGCGCTTGGGCACGTGTTCGGACACGAATACCCAGGCACCCGGCACTTCACCGCCCACGGCGGCGCCCTGCAGGATGCGCAGCACCAGCAGCAGCATCGGCGCCAGCAGGCCGATCGTCGCGTAGGTGGGCAGCAGGCCCATCAGCAGCGTCGGCACCGACATCAGCAGGATCGACAGCGTGAACATCTTCTTGCGGCCCAGCAGGTCGCCGAAGTGGGCCATGATGATGCCGCCCAGCGGACGCGCCAGGTAGCCGGCGGCGAAAATGCCGAAGGTCTGCAGCAGGCGCAGCCAGTCCGGCACCGAAGCCGGAAAGAACAGCTGGCCAATGACCTTGGCGAAAAAGACAAAATAATGAAATCGTAGAACTCAAGCGCACCGCCCAGTGCTGCGAGGGCAAGCGTCTTGTAGTCCTGGCCGGTCAGCGGGCGGGCGGCGTGGCCGCCTTCTGCGCGCATTGCCCCGGCGGAACTGCTGGAGGAGGACATGAAAGACTCGCATGGATACATTCACATGCGAAGCGCGCAACACGGATGACGTGGAGGGAGACGGCCGAGGGATCACGACACGAACTTGGCGAACCGGGGCCGGCGGGTAAGCAGGCGGGCACGACGGGACGCTTCGCAAAGGCGTAAAGATACCAGATCGACGTGTTTCATCTGTGGTTTCGATCAGATTCAATACTAAATCGCCGGTTGCGCTGCCATAATCCGTCTCCATAATGCAAAAACAAGTGAAATCCGGGGCACAAAGCGCCAAATGCGCGGGGTCATATATTCTGGGGTGACATGGCTTTCAAGGATTCCATCCAGGCTGCGACAGGGGCGGCCATGGCGACGCCACGCCGGCGCGTGGCAGTGCGCGTCGCGGGCGGCCTGGTGGCCGCGGTGGCGGTATTCGGCCTGGCCGGCTATTTTGGCGGGCCGCCGCTGATCAAATACCTGGTAGAGAAGAATGCGACCGAGGCGCTTGGCCGCAAGGTCACGCTGGGTTCCGCGCAATTCCGGCCGTTCGAACTGGCCGCGACGCTCAACGACCTGACCATTTTCGAACCCGACGGCAAGACGCCCATGCTGACGCTGGGCGAGGTCGAAGCCAATACTTCCGCCGCGTCGATCTGGCATCTGGCGCCCGTGGTCGATTTCCTGCATGTGGACCGGCTCAGCGTGCATGTGGTGCGCAATGCCGATGGCCGCATGAGTTTCGCCGATATCCAGGAGCGCTTTGCCGCGCAGCCGCCCAAGCCGGCCGACAGCAAGCCGGCCCGGTTCTCGGTGAGCAATATCGCCGTGAGCAACGGCAGCTTCGTTTATGACGACAAGCTGCTCGATACCGTCCAGCGCGTGGAGAACTTCACGCTGACACTGCCATTCCTGTCGAATTTGCCGCACGATGTGGCGATCAATACACGTCCGTCGCTATTTGCCAAGATCAATGGCACGCCGTTGGCGCTGGAGGGTACGTCGCAGCCGTTTTCCGATAGCCATCAGACCGACCTCAACGTCAATCTGGACGGCCTGGAGGTGGCGAAGTACATGGCCTTTGCGCCAAAACTGAAGGATGCGCAGGTCAAGGGCGGTCTGGTCGATACACGGTTGAAGGTCGGTTTCCGGCAGGAGAAGGACAAGCAGGACTTGTATGTATCCGGCACCGTCGCGCTGCGCGAAGCCGACGTGCAGACCCGCGCTGGCGCGCCGCTCGTCAAGGCCGGCCGCCTGGCCGTCGACCTGGACCGCGTGGAGCCGCTGGCGCACACCGCCCATGTAAAGAGCATCGAGCTGGAAGGATTCGACCTGCAGGCGCTGCGTCGCCAGGACGGTTCGCTGAACCTGGCCACGGCCTTTCTGCCGGCGGCGGCGCCAGCGCCGAAGGCAGCCGCGCAGGTCCAGGCGAAGTCCGTCGCGCCAGCATCGGGCGCTGCGGCATCGGCTGCGTCCGCACCGGCGGCAGCCGGCGTACAGCCGCCGGCCAAGGCCGACGAGGTGCCGTGGTCGTATGCGGTCGACCGTGTCACGGTCAAGGACGCCAGACTCGGGTTTGTCGACGAACTGGCGCCGTCCGGTCCCGGCAAGCTCGATATCGGGCCGGTCAACGTTGACGTGGCCAACGTGGCCAGTACCGGGGACAAGCCGGCCAAGCTCGACGCCAATATCACGATTGCCAACGGGCAGACCATCAAGCACACGGGGGAACTGGGCCTGAAGCAGGGCACGCTGACCGGCACGCTGGAAACGGCCGGCCTGCGCCCGCAGGGCTTCTCGGCATGGTGGCCGCGCGCGCTGCACAGCCAGTTTGGCGAAACCGCCGTCAATGCCGAACTGCACTACACGATGGCGTGGACGCAGCCGGTATTCCAGTTCACGCTGCAGAAATCGCGCGTCGAGCTTTCGCCGGTGTATGTGGCCACGCGGGAGCCGGTCAAGGTGCCGGGCGGCTCGGCAGCGTCGGCTGCCGCAGATGGCGATGACGCCGCCGCGGCCCCGGCCAGGCGCGGCGCCAGGGCGGCTCGCAATGTCCGCACGGCGCGCGTGGCGGACGCGGCAGGCGCCAACCTGCCGCTGGTCAACGCCGACAAGCTGGTTCTCGACGATATCCAGCTGGACCTGGCGAAGCAGACCTTCGAGGCCGGGCAGGTGGCGCTGGTAAAGCCGCGCATCTCGGCCACACGCGACCATCGGGGCCAGTTGCTGGAATCGGCGCAGATCTGGGCGACCGAATCCGCCGAACAGAAGGCGGTGGCGCAGAAGGGTGCCACAAGGCCCGCGCCGCAAGCCAACGGCGGCGCGGCCGCACCGGGGTGGACGGTGCGCGTCGGCAAGGTGGCGGTGGACGGCGGCGAAGCGCGGCTGGCGGACTACGCACCGGCCGAAGCCAATCGCGGCAGGCCGGTGATCCTCCAGTTCCGCAATATCGGCCTGAGCACCGGCACCATCACCTGGCCGCTGTCGCCAGGGGCGCTGCCGATGAAGCTGCACGCGGAAAGCGGCCGCAAGGGCGTGATGAACATCGACGGCCAGGTCATGCCGACGGGCCCGGCCGCGCAGCTGCAGCTGGACCTGCGTGACCTCGACATGGCACCGCTGCAGCCCTATCTGGCCGACCGCTTCAACGCGGCGCTGCGCAGCGGCACGATGACGCTCAAGGGCAAGGTGGCCTATGACGCGCCGGCCGGCAAGCCGATTGCAGTGCGCTTCAGCGGCAATGCGCTTGCCGGCAACGTGCGCACCGTCGACCGGATCACCGGGGACGATTTCCTGCGCTGGCGGGCGCTGGCCGTCAACGGCATCGACTTCAACATGGACGACGCCAGAGGGCCGATGCAGGTCGGCGTCAACAACGTGGCGCTGAACGACTTCTATGCGCGCGTGATCCTCAACGCCAATGGCAGGCTGAACCTGCAGGACGTGATGGCCGGCGGCGCCGAAAAGGGCGAGGCCGCGCCGTCTACCAGCCTGACGCAGGCCAGCCCCGCATCGGCCCTGAGGCCAGGCCTGCCCGCAGGCGCCCCTGCGAAGCAGGCGACGGGCCCGAAGCCCCAGATCCGCCTGGGCGGGGTGACGATCAACAAGGGCAACATCAACTTCTCGGACTTCTTCGTCAAGCCCAACTATTCGGCCAACCTGACCGACATGAAGGGGTCGGTGTCGAAGGTGTCGTCGGCCGATCCCACACCGGCTGACCTGGTGCTCGACAGCCGCCTGGACGACGATGCGCCGGTCAGCATCAGCGGCAAGCTGAATCCGCTGGGCGAGCAGCTTTACCTGGACATCGCGGCCAAGGCGGCTGGCGTGGAACTGACGCGGCTGACGCCGTACGCGGCCAAGTATGCGGGCTACCCGATCACCAAGGGCAAGCTGACCGTCGATGTGGCGTACAAGATCGAGAACGGCAAGCTGGACGCCAGGAATCACCTGTACCTGGATCAGCTCACGTTCGGCGAAAGGGTGGACAGCCCGGACGCCGTGAAGCTGCCCGTGCTGCTGGCCGTGTCGCTGCTGAAGGACCGCAACGGCGTGATCGACATCAACCTGCCGGTGTCGGGATCGCTGTCGGACCCCGAGTTCAGCATTGGCGGCGTGATCATGCGCGTGATCGTGAACCTGCTGACGAAGGCGATCACGTCGCCGTTCTCGCTGATTGCCTCGGCGTTTGGCGGCAGCGGCGAGGAGCTTGGCTATATCGAGTTCGCGCCCGGGTCGTCGACGCTGACGGACGACGCGCGCAAGAAGATCGAGACCATCGGCAAGGCGCTCAACGATCGCCCGTCGCTGCGCCTGGAAATCAGCGGGCGGATCGACCCCGCTACCGATGCCGATGGCGCGCGCCGTGTCTGGCTTGACCAGCGCGTGGCCGAGGCCAAGCAGCGCGATCTGCGCCGTTCGGCTCAGGACGGTGCCCAGGCCGAGGAAGGCGAGGGCGGCGACCAGGGCGCGCGGGTGACGGTGTCGAAGCAGGAATATCCGAAATACCTGGAGGCGGTGTACAAGCGCGAGTCTTTCAAGAAGCCGAAGAATTTCATCGGCCTGAACAAGTCGCTGCCGCCCAACGAGATGGAGAAACTGCTGCTGGAGAACGCGCCGGTCACCGATGCCGAGCTGCGTGCGCTGGCGGACCAGCGCGCGCTGGCGGTCAAGCAGTCGCTGGAGCGTGACGGCAAGGTACCGGATTCGAAGCTGTTCCTGACGGCGCCCAAGCTGACTGCCGAGGGCATCAAGGACAAGGGCACGCCGAACCGCGTGGACTTCTCGATCCGGCAGTAGCCCTGCGGACGGGCGGCCGGCCGCGGCGTTTGAACGAAAGCTTCGAACGCCGCGCCCCGGTGGTGTTGCCGAAACCGCGTATCATTCGCCCCGAACTGATGGATTGACGATCACAAGGAGCGAGTGTTGGAGCAGGAAGCGATTGCCTACAAGACGTGGGTTTGCCTGATTTGCGGGTGGGTGTACGACGAGGAACAGGGCTGGCCCGACGACGGCATTGCGCCCGGCACGCGGTGGGAAGATATCCCCGAGGACTGGCGTTGCCCCGAATGCGACGTCTACAAGGCCGATTTCTCGATGATCGAGATCTGAAGCCCGGCCGGCATTCGCGGGCTTCAGCAGCCTTCAGCAGCTTCAGCAGCTTCCGCAGCTTCAGGGCACGTGGGAGTGCCTTTGCCGCATCTCCCTGCACAGGCCGGCACGCTTGCGCCGGCGCGCGCAACGCGTGTAGCGCGTGCGGTACGGATGGCCGCAGCGCCATAGCGCCAGCACGACGGTCACGGTCAGCAGCGCGGCCATCGCGGCAGCGAGCAGGGTCAGCGACATCTCGCGCCTCCTTCTCTCAAAGGCGCTTCTCTTTCGAACTGCGCCGCTAGATCAGCAGCGGCAGTGCTTCCAGCACCAGCACCCCGAGAAGTACCCCGATGATTGCGCCCGCGCAACGGCAGCTGATACGCAGCGCCTTGGCGGCCACCGGGATCGCACCCATCGCCAGCAGCCCGACGAGTGCCATGGGGATCAAAAATACAAGATCGTGCGCCTGAAGGTGGATCATGGCGGTCTCCTGTCTTGTTTCTTTCTGTTTCCAGTATAGGCCGTGGGTGGCGAATACAAGGCCGGAAGCGTCAGGGTTGTCCCGCAATGTTTGAAACGCTTGCAGAATTCCGGCTCGTCCTTCCGTCAGGCAGCGCGCACGTTGCGCCGCGCTGCACAATGCGCCGGGCGCAAGCGCTGTTCGCACCTGCCTCGACGCGTGTCCTATGCTGGACTCATGATGGCCATCATCGGTCACCAACGGAGGGAGCTATGGAACTTCACATGCATTCGCATCAATACGTGCGCCGCCTGCCCGACTGGTCTGCCGCCGCCGTATCGGGCCTTGCTGCGGGCGCGTTGCTGATCGTCGTGGAGATGTTCTGGTCGAGCATGGTGGCCGGCGTGCATCCGTGGGGCACCACGCGCATGATCGCCGCCATCGTGATGGGGCGCGAGGTGCTGCAGACGTCGATGTTCAGCGTCAGCACGGTGGCCGTGGCGCTGATCATCCACTTCGTGATCGGCATTGTGCTGGGCTGCGCGCTCTGCGCCCTGATCGCGCCGTTCCAGCTGGATTCCAGCGTGGGGATGTCGATGCTGGTGGGCGCCGGCTTCGGGCTGGTGGTCTACCTGTTCAACTTCTACGTGATGACGGTCGCGTTTCCGTGGTTCGTGGATGCGCGGGGCTGGCATACGCTGGTGGGCCACCTGATGTTCGGCATGTGCATCGCGCTGTTCTACTGGAAGCTGGAGTCGCGCGATGTCGTGCATTAGATACATCGTCATGTGATGCAAGTCGGAGTACGCACGCCCTGGCCGCGAGCCACGGCCCGCGTGCGGCACGGATGGCAGTCGGGACTGGCGATGTCCCCACTGCCATTTTTTGCTGTGCCGCACGCGAGACATGTGGTGAGCGGGCGCGCGAGTGTCTCCGAACCATGGCGGGCGCATGTCGCCTTGCAGTGGCCTGAACCGATGCACTAGTCTTATTCCACGTGCGTGAACGGGCGCACCTGCCTGCCCCTGCCTTCCGGCCCGTTCCCTTGCGTGCGTAAGAGGAGGGGGACATGGCGATCGCGGTCGTGCTCGTGATCATGGTCGTGGCATCGGTGCTCTTTCATTTCCTGAGCCCCTGGTGGCTGACGCCGCTGGCGTCCAACTGGAAACAGATGGACGACACGCTGACCATTACCCTCGTCATCACCGGCCTGTTCTTCGTCGTCATCAATGTGCTGCTGGGCTATATCGTCTGGCGCTTCCGGCATCGCGAAGGCCACCGCGCCGCCTACGAGCCCGAGAACCGCCGGCTGGAGCACTGGCTGATCGGCCTGAGCGCGGTGGGCATCATGGCGCTGCTGGCGCCCGGCCTGATCGTCTATGCCGACTATGTCAGGCCGCCGCGCGAAGCCATGGTGATGGAGGTGGTGGGCCAGCAATGGCAATGGGCATTCCGCTTTCCCGGCCGGGGTGGCGAACTCGGTACCAGCGATCCGCGCTTCACCAGCGCCGGCAATCCGATGGGCCTGAACCCCGACGACCCGAACGGCCAGGACGACGTGGTGGTGCTGGGTCCGGAAGTCCATCTGCCGCTGAACCGCCCGGTCAAGGTGCTGCTGAGGTCCAAGGATGTGCTGCACGATTTCTACGTGCCGCCGTTCCGGGCGCGCATGAACATGGTGCCCGGCACGGTCACGTCGTTCTGGTTCACGCCCACGCAGGCCGGGAAATTCGACATCCTGTGTGCGCAGCTTTGCGGTGTGGGGCACTACAACATGCGTGGCCATGTGGTGGTGGAAGATCAGGCGGCGTTCGATGCCTGGCTGGCAAAGCAGCAGACCTTCGCGATGACCCAGGCCAAGGCCGCGCAGCCGGCGGCATTGCCCGGTACCGGGGTTGCCGCCGGCGCCGGTGCGAGCGGTTCAGTCGAGCAGGGGCGGGCCCTGGCGCAAAGCAAGGGCTGCGTGGCCTGCCACAGCGTCGACGGCACGCAGGGCGTCGGGCCATCGTGGAAGGGCCTGTACGGCAGCACGCAGTCGTTTTCCGATGGCAGCAGCGCCACCGTCGACGACGCCTTCCTGAAGAAGGAAATCGAGGATCCGCAGGCGCGCGTGGTCAAGGGCTTTGGCCCGGTCATGCCGAAGGTGCCGGTGACCGATGCGGAAGTGGCGGCGCTGTCCGCCTATATCCATTCGCTGGGCTCCGGCGCCGGTGCGGCGCCCCAGGCCGGAAAATAGGCGAGGAGGACACGATGGCCTATGCCGACGATGCCGCCCATCATGGCCCGCAGAGCTTCTGGACCCGCTACATCTGGAGCCAGGACCACAAGGTGATTGCCGTGCAATACACGCTGGTGGCCATCTTCGTGGGGCTGGTCGGGGTGGCATTGTCCAACCTGATGCGCATGCAGCTGGGGTTTCCGGGGAAGTTCGATTTCATCGACGCCAACCGCTACTACCAGTTCGTCACCATGCACGGCATGATCATGGTGATCTACCTGCTGACGGCGCTGTTCCTGGGCGGGTTCGGCAACTACCTGATCCCGCTGATGGTGGGCGCGCGCGACATGGTGTTCCCGTTCCTCAACATGCTGAGCTTCTGGGTCTACTTCCTGTCGGTGATCGTCCTGCTGACCAGCTTCTTCGTGCCCGGCGGGCCCACTGGCGCGGGGTGGACGCTGTACCCGCCGCAGGCCATCCTGCCCGGCACGCCTGGGCATGACTGGGGCATCATCCTGATGCTGGTGTCGCTGCTGATATTCATCGTGGCCGCCACCATGGGTGGCCTGAACTACGTGACCACCGTGCTGCAGGCACGTACCGAGGGCATGACGATGCTGCGCATGCCGCTGGCCGTGTGGGGCATCTTCATGGCCACCATCCTGGCGCTGCTGGCGTTCCCGGCGCTGTTCGTCTCGGGCGTGATGATGCTGCTCGACAAGACGCTGGGCACCAGCTTCTTCATGCCGGCCATGGTGTCGATGGGCCAGCAGCTCAATTACAAGGGCGGCAGCCCGCTGCTGTTCCAGCACCTGTTCTGGTTCTTTGGCCATCCCGAGGTGTATATCGTGGCGTTGCCCGCGTTCGGCATCGTTTCCGACCTGGTCAGCGTGCACGCGCGCAAGAGCATCTTCGGCTACCGGACGATGGTCTGGGCCATTCTGGCGATCGGGCTGCTGTCGGTGGTGGTCTGGGCCCACCACATGTTCGTGAGCGGCATGAACCCGTACTTTGGTTTCTTCTTCGCCACGACCACGCTGATCATCGCGGTGCCAACAGCCATCAAGGTCTACAACTGGGTCATCACGTTGTGGCGCGGCGATATCCATTTCTCGGTGCCGATGCTGTTCGCCATCGCGTTTATCAGCACGTTCGTGATCGGCGGCCTGACGGGGCTGTTCCTCGGCAACGTCAGTGTCGACATACCGCTTTCCAACACCTACTTCGTGGTGGCGCACTTCCACATGGTGATGGGGGTGTCGCCGATCCTGGTGGTGTTTGGCGGCATCTACCACTGGTATCCAAAGGTGACGGGACGCATGCTCGACGACACCATGGGCCGCATCCATTTCTGGGTGACGTTCGTGGGCACCTACGCCATCTTCTTTCCGATGCACTACCTGGGCATCATGGGCATGCCGCGCCGGTACTACGCCTGGGACAACTACAGCTTCATCCCGGAATCGGCGCATACGATGAACATGTACATCTCGGTGGCCGCTTTCGTGGTGGCGGCGGCGCAACTGCTGTTCGTCTTCAATCTGTTCTGGAGCCTGCGGCGCGGCCATGCATCCGGGCCCAATCCGTGGCGCGCCGCATCGCTGGAATGGCAGACACCGCAGACGCCGCCCGTGCATGGCAACTGGGGGCCACATCTGCCCGTGGTGTACCGCTGGGCCTATGCGTACAGCGTGCCGGGCGCCACCGAGGACTTTATCGCGCAGAATGCGCCGCCCGATGCCGGTGGTGCCGAGCCCGAGCCGCATCCAAGCCGGGGAGCCGTCGCATGAACGCCGATCCGATGGCAGCCGACGCAGGCGCCGGCGTGTTCCGCGTATCCCCGATTCACCGGGCAGCGGTGCGGGTGGCGACGCCATGCATGGCCACGGCCAGCGCGCGCCGGGCAGCACGGGCCTGTGGGTGTTCATGGTTGTGGTGACGGCGCTGTTCACGCTGTTCCTGGCGGCCTACATCATGCGCATGGACAGCCCGGACTGGCACCGCATCGCCCTGCCGTGGCAGGTCTGGCTGTCGACGGCGTTGCTGGCGACGGCCAGCGTGGCGATGGCGTTGGCGTCGCGGGCGGCCCGTGCCGGCCGGATGGCGCGCGCGCGCGTGGCGCTGCGGCTGGGCGGACTGGGCGCGCTGGCGTTCGTGGGATCGCAGCTCTGGGCGTGGGCGGCGCTGTATGGATCGCATGTGGTGCCGGCCGGCAACCCGGCCGGCAGCTTCTTCTACCTGCTGACGGCGATGCACGGCCTTCACATGATCGGCGGGCTGGTGGGATTCGCGTTCGTCGCGTTCGACCGGGGCAGCGGCACGCGCACGCAGGTGCGCATCGGGCTTTGCGCGCGCTACTGGCACTTCCTGCTGGCAGTCTGGGCCGTGCTGCTGGCCGCGCTGGCCTGGCTGACGCCCGAGCTCGTCAACTACATCTGCGGCCGGGGATGAGGGAGGTACATCGATGAGTTCGCAACTCTCCACGCCAGCTACCACGCCGCACGATCATCCGCCGGGCGGCCTGCGGGGCCTGGTCGCGGACTGGTCCTCGGACCAGCGCGCGTTCAAGGTGTCGTGGGGCAAGGCGATGATGTGGATCTTCCTGCTGTCCGACACCTTCGTCTTCAGCTGCTTCCTGACCGGCTACATGACGGTGCGGATGTCGACCACGGTGGCGTGGCCGAACGTCAGCGAAGTGTTCGCCATCAACATCGGCGGCCAGCCGGTGCCGTTGCTGCTGATTGCCATCATGACGTTCACGCTGATCACCAGCAGCGGCACGATGGCCATGGCGGTGAACTGCGCCTATCGGCGCGACCGCATGAACTGCGCCAAGCTGATGTTCGTGACGGCCTGGCTGGGCGAGGTCTTCGTCTGCATGCAGGCCTTCGAATGGACCAAGCTGATCGTCACCGAAGGCGTAAGGCCGTGGGGCAACCCGCTGGGCGCCGCGCAGTTCGGTTCCGTGTTCTTCATGGTCACCGGGTTCCACGGCTTTCACGTGACGTGCGGGGTGATCTACCTGCTGTTCATCGCAAGCAAGGTGCTGCGCGGCCACTACGACATCAGCGGCAACTACCAGGCCGTGGAGATCGCGGGCCTGTACTGGCACTTCGTGGACCTGGTGTGGGTCTTCATCTTCGCGCTGTTCTACCTGTGGTGAGACGCATCATGGCATCGACTCCTACCCAAGCCGCACCGCACGCCGAACCGGGCCAGGAGCACGGCGGCCAGTCGCATTCGATCGGGCTGTACCTGAAGGTCTGGGTGCTGCTGTTCGTGCTGTCCACCATGTCGTACATGGTTGATTACTTCCGCCTGACCGGCTACCTGCGCTGGTTCCTGATCCTGCTGTTCATGGTGCTCAAGGCCGGGCTGATCATCGCCGTTTTCATGCACATGGCATGGGAGCGCATGGCGCTGATCTGTGCGATCCTGCTGCCCCCGCTGTGCCTGCTGGTGCTGGTATGGCTCATGGCGGCCGAAGCGGATTACACTTTCCTGACCCGCGGCGTCTTCTTCCGCTAGCGCCGCCAGGCAGGCGGCGGGCGCCGCGACGTTTCCACTACCCACCTCGCCCATGCACGCCGTCACCGAAAGCATCCTGCTCTACAACCATGGCCGTGATCCCGACCGGCTGACCCTCAAGCTTGCCGCCATCGCGGCCGAGCCGTTTGCGTTCTTTCGCGGCACCAACCATCTCTATGCGGCGTCGCTGCAGGACGACATCGGTCTCGGCGCCCCCACACCTATGTCTGCGGCGACCTGCACGTGGAGAATTTCGGGTCGTTCAAGGGCGACAACGGACTGGTCTACTTCGACCTGAACGATTTCGACGATGCGCTGGTGGCGCCGTTCACCGTGGATGCGGTGCGCATGCTGTCCAGCGTGCTGGTGGCCGCGCACCAGTATGGGCTGTCCGAAGCGGACGCCCGCGTGGCCTGCGCCAACATGCTGGGCGAATACACGCACACCCTGCGCACCGGCAAGCCGCGCTGGATCGAACGCGCCACGGCCACCGGGCTGGTGGCCACGCTGCTGCGGCAGGTAAAGCGACGCCGGCGCGGGTCGCTGCTGGCGTCGCGCACCACGTTGCGCGGCGGACGCCGGCGGCTCAATCTCGACCGGCACGCCATGCGTGCGGATCGCGCGCAGCGCGAGCGTGCCGCGCGTATCCTCGCCGTCTACTCGCAGCAGGATCATCACGGGCACCGGTTTGTCGCGGAAGACGCCGCCCGCCGCGTGGCCGGCGTGGGCAGCCTCGGGCTGGAGCGCTACGTCGTGCTGGCCCATGACATGCAGACGCCCACGTCGCGCCGGCTGGTCGATATCAAGCGCGCGGCGCCCAGCGCCTGGGTGGACATGGCGCATCACCAGCCACACTGGGGCAGCGATGCCCAGCGCGTGGTGACGTCCCAGCAGATCATGCAGGCCGCGTCGCCGGCGCTGCTGTCGTATGTGGCATTGGGCAGGCGCGAGTCGTTCGTCGTCAAGAGCCTCCAGCCCACCACCGATCGCGTGGACCTGGCGCATTGCCGCGACAAGACGGCGCTGCTCGACGTGCTGGCCACCATGGCGCGTGCCGCCGCCTGGGCGCACCTGCGTGGCTGCGGCCATCAGGCGGCGGACCGGATAGAGAAGCTGCAGGACTACGCCGCGGGCGGGCGCTGGCAATCGATGGCGCTGCGGCTGGCCCGGCATGGGCGCGATGTGTCGCTGGCGCAGTGGAAGACGTTCGCCGAGGACTACCGGAAGGCGAAGGGCGGGAAATAAGGCGGGGGTCCCTCTCCCGGCCGGGAGAGGGACAAGGCAACGCTTGCGCTCAGACCTGCGATCAGACCTGCGTGATGAACTTGGTCACCAGGTAGCCATCGAAGGTCTCCTGGCCGCCTTCGCTGCCGATACCGGAGTCCTTGATGCCGCCGAACGGCGTTTCGGACAGCGCCATGCCGAAGTGGTTGATGTTGACCATGCCCGCTTCCAGGCCGTTCGACACCTGATGGGCGGTCTTCAGCGAGTTGGTGAACACGTAGGACGCCAGGCCAAACGGCAGGCTGTTGGCGCGGCGCAGTACTTCCTCGGTGTCCTTGAAGCGGGTCACCGGCGCCACCGGGCCGAACGGCTCGTCCACCATCAGCCTGGCATCGTCGGGCAGGTCGGTCACGACGGTCGGGGCAAAGAAGAAGCCCTTGTCACCGATGCGCGAGCCGCCGGCCACGATCTTGCCGCCGCGGTGGTTTGCGTCGTCCAGGAACTGTTCCATCGACGCAATGCGGCGCTCGTGGGCCAGCGGACCCATCTGCGTGCCGTCGTCCAGGCCGTTGCCGACCTTGATCGAGCCGATCACCTCGGTAAAGCGCGCCAGGAAGCGGTCATACGCCTTTTCCTGGACGTAGAAGCGCGTCGGCGACACGCACACCTGGCCGGCATTGCGCAGCTTGAAGCGGGCCAGCATCTCGGCGGCCGGCTCGATATCGGCATCGTCGAACACCAGCACGGGCGAATGGCCGCCCAGCTCCATCGTCACGCGCTTCATGTGGGCGCCGGCCATCGCGGCCAGTTGCTTGCCCACCGGCACCGAACCGGTGAACGAGATCTTGCGGACGATCGGCGATTCGATCAGGTAAGTGGATACTTCGCTGGGCACGCCCCAGACGATGTTCAGCACGCCCGGGGGCAGGCCTGCATCGTGGAACAGGCGGGCCAGCGCCACCACGGCGCTGGGCGAATCCTCAGGGCCCTTCAGGATCAGCGTGCAACCGGCGCCAATGGCCGCCACGATCTTGCGGATGGCCTGGTTGAACGGGAAATTCCACGGCGTGAACGCGGCGCACACGCCGATTGGCTCACGCACCACGATCTGGCGCACGTTCGGGTTGCGCGGGGGATGACGCGGCCGTAGATCCGGCGGCATTCTTCGGCGTGCCATTCGGCGTGCTCGGCGCAGATGGTGACTTCGGCCACCGCTTCGGCCAGCGGCTTGCCCTGGTCCAGCGTGATATCGCGGCCGATTTCCTTGGCGCGCGTACGCGTCAGTTCCGCCACACGGCGCAGGATGGCCGAGCGTTCCAGCGGCGACGTTTTCTTCCAGGTTTCGAAGGCGCGCTGGGCGGCGGCCAGCGCACGGTCCAGGTCGGCCTTGCTGGCATGGGGCAGCTTGCCAAGCAGTTCCTGGGTGGCCGGGTTGATGACGTCCTGCTCGCGCCGGTCGCCTCCCTTGACAAATTCCCCATCGATGTAGAGGGCGAGATCCTGGTACACCATGCGTGTCTCCTGTGCGGGTTTTGGGACGGCGCGCCGGCCGGCGGCCGCGACCGATCGAACGACCGGTCGGAAAAACCGCAAGCTTAACGCGTCGCGCCGGAATTCGCACAGAGATCATGGCTGGCCGATAATCGGCCCTTGCATGTCAGCCGACGGCCACTGGCACGGTGCCGTGCCGCGCACTAGACTGACTGGTCCGCCTTTGCTCTTTGCCTGCCAACCCGCTTCCCAACCCGCCGCGCGCCGCTCATGTTGCAGCGCGGAAAACCGACTTCCTCCATGAAGCCCGATGCCCGACTGACCACCGGCCCGATTGGCCGTACGCTGCTGATGTTCTCGCTGCCCGTGCTGGGCAGCAACATCCTCCAGTCGCTGAACGCCTCGATCAACTCGGTATGGGTGGGCCGCTACCTGGGCGAGGCCGCGCTGACCGCCACGTCCAACGCCAACATCATCCTGTTCTTCCTGCTGGGCGTGGTGTTCGGCATCAGCATGGCCAATACGATCATGATCGGCCAGGCCATTGGCGCGCGCGACATCGACGAGGCGCGCCGCGTGGTGGGCACCAGCACCACGTTCTTCGTCGGGCTGTCGGTCCTGGCGTCCGCCTTCGGTTTCGCGTTCACGCCCGAGATCCTGGCGGCGATGCAGACGCCGCACGACGCCGCGCCGCTGGCGGTGATCTACCTGCGCATCATCTTTGTCGCGCTGCCGTTCATGTACTTCTACAACTTCGTGATGATGACGCTGCGCGGCGCGGGGGACTCTCGCACGCCGTTCTACTTCATGCTGCTGTCGGCGGTGCTGGACGTGGTGCTAAACCCGGTGCTGATCTTCGGCGTCGGGCCGCTGCCGGCGCTTGGCATTGCCGGATCCGCCCTGGCCACGCTGATCGCGCAACTGACCAGCCTTGCAGCGATGCTCGTGCTGCTTTACCGGCGCAAGCATTTCCTGCTGTTGCATCGTACCCAGCTGGCGCTGCTCAAGCCCGATACGGCGATCCTCAAGGCGCTGGTGGCCAAGGGGCTGCCCATGGGCCTGCAGATGGTGGTGATCTCGTCGTCGGCCATCGTGATGATGTCGATGGTCAACGGCTACGGGTCGCAGACCACGGCGGCCTACGGCGTGGCGTCCCAGCTGTGGACGTACGTGCAGATGCCGGCGCTGGCCGTGGGCGCCAGCGTGTCGTCGATGGTGGCGCAGAACGTTGGGGCGGGCCTGTGGGCGCGCGTATCGCGCATCACGCAGGTGGGCCTGCTGTTCAACGTGCTGATGACGGGGGCGCTCGTGGGGCTGGTCTACCTGTTCAACCGCCATTCGCTCGGGATCTTCCTGGGCGACGACAGCGTGGCCATCGAGATCGCCCAGCATATCAACCTCGTCGTGCTCTGGTCGTTCATCCTGTTCGGCTTCACGATCGTGGTGTTCGGCACGGTGCGCGCCACCGGCGCGGTGATGGCGCCGCTGGTCATCCTGTTCATCTCGATGTGGGTGATCCGGCTGCCGTTTGCCTGGGCGCTGGGCCCGCGTATCGGAGCCGAGTCGATCTGGTGGAGCTTTCCGCTGGGATCGGTGGTGTCGGTGGTGCTGGCCTTCCTCTACTACCGCTTCGGCAACTGGAAGCGCAGCCATATCCTGCCCGCCACGCCGCACCCCCAGGCCGTAGGTCAGGCACCCGATACCAGCATGGGCTGCCCGTGCGAGGATGTCGACGCGGGCGCCGAAGCCGCCCGTTGAACAAAAGACGCATGCACACATGCATCAGGACATGCATCAGTCCGTCTGCATGACAACACATATGACCTCTGCGCACCGACGCCCGGTGCGCCTGTAAGCCAGCCGAAAGCTGCGCAGCCTGCCAGCGCCGCGCAGCCGCCTCGGTGCGCAATTTTTCCTTTCATTCGTCTTACTGCCTCCCCTTTCAATTGCCTTGCATCAGGCAGGTCGGTGGTCGCTTATTGCATCACGACGTGATGCAAGGCCGTGCGACGCCCGCTGACACGGGGATCGGGAAATACCCTACACCGCAGACAAATGAAAGGCGGCTGAAAGTTCCCATTTTTATCGTTCGTCCCATCGCGTCGAACGTGCATGCACTCGCGCGTTCGCAGCGTGGCCTGCCAGAGCCGGCGATCCACGCGTACCGCTTTCACTACTTGAGGAGAATCGTTTTGCGCATACGCAGCCAAAAGGACTTTGCCTCCGGCCTGATGTTCGTTCTGGTCGGTCTGGGCTTTTCCTTCGTCGCTCGCGGCTATTCCATGGGAACGGCCGCCAAGATGGGTCCCGGATACTTTCCGTTCCTGCTCGGCCTCGTGCTGGCCCTGCTGGGCGCGGTCGTGACGATCGGGGCCCTGTCGTCCAAGGGCGAGCAAGACCAGCTTGCCCGCTGGGACCTGAAGATCCTGCTGTGGATCCTGGGTTCCGTCGTGCTGTTCGGCCTGCTGCTCAAGCCGCTCGGCATGGTGCTGTCGGTGTTCGTGCTGGTGATCGTGTCGTCGATGGCCAGCCATGAGTTCAGCTGGAAGGGCGCACTGCTCAACAGCGTCGTGCTCGTGCTGATCAGCATGGGTGCGTTCGTGTACGGCATCAACCTGCAGATGCCGGTGTGGCCTGCCTTCATCACCGGCTAAGGAGTCGCCCCAAATGGAATTGTTTGAACACCTTGCCCTGGGATTCTCCACGGCACTGACCCTGCAGAACCTGGCGTACGCGTTCCTGGGCTGCGTGCTCGGAACGCTGATCGGCGTGCTGCCGGGCCTCGGGCCCCTGGCCACCATCGCCATGCTGCTGCCGGTGACGTACTCGCTGCCGCCGGTGGCCGCGCTGATCATGCTGGCCGGTATCTACTACGGCGCGCAGTACGGCGGTTCCACCACCGCCATCCTGGTGAACCTGCCTGGCGAATCGTCGTCGGTGGTGACCACCATCGACGGCTACCAGATGGCGCGTCGCGGCCGTGCTGGCGTGGCGCTGGCCACCGCCGGTATCGGCTCGTTCTTCGCCGGCTGCGTGGCCACGCTGATCCTGGCTGCCTTCGCCACGCCGCTGTCGGAACTGGCATTCAAGTTCGGTCCCGCCGAGTACTTCTCGCTGATGGTGCTGGGCCTGATCGGTGCCGTGGTGCTGGCTTCGGGTTCGCTGCCCAAGGCCGTGGCGATGATCGTGCTGGGCCTGCTGATGGGCCTGATCGGTACCGACGTGAACTCGGGCGCTGCACGCTTCTCGTTCGACGTGCCGGAACTGACCGACGGCATCGACTTCGTGGCGCTGGCCATGGGTATGTTCGGTTTCGCGGAAATCATCGCGAACCTGGAGCAGAAGGAAGCCCGCGAGACGTTCACGAACAAGGTGACGAACCTGTTCCCGACCCGGGAAGACTTCCGGCGCATGATCCCGGCCGTGCTGCGTGGCACGATGCTCGGTTCGGCGCTGGGTATCCTGCCGGGCGGCGGTGCGGCACTGGCTTCGTTTGCAGCCTACTCGCTGGAAAAGAAGACGTCGAAGTATGCGCACGAGTTTGGCAAGGGCGCCATCGAAGGCGTGGCAGGTCCGGAATCGGCCAACAACGCGGCGGCACAGACCTCGTTCATCCCGCTGCTGACGCTGGGTATTCCGCCTAACGCCGTGATGGCGCTGATGGTGGGCGCGATGACGATCCACAACATCCAGCCGGGCCCGCAGGTCATGACCAGCAACCCGTCGCTGTTCTGGGGCCTGATCGCCTCGATGTGGATCGGCAACCTGATGCTGATCATCCTGAACCTGCCGATGATCGGCATCTGGGTGAAGCTGCTGACAGTGCCGTATCGCTTCCTGTACCCGGCCATCCTGACGTTCTGCTGCATCGGCGTGTACTCGGTGAACAACCAGACCTTCGACGTGTTCATGGCAGCGGCCTTCGGCGTGATCGGCTACCTGTTCCTGAAGCTCAAGTGCGAGCCCGCGCCGCTGCTGCTGGGCTTCGTGCTGGGACCGATGATGGAAGAGAACTTCCGCCGTACGCTGCTGCTGTCGCGTGGCGAATTCACGGTGTTCTTCACCCGTCCGCTGTCGGTGGGCCTGCTGATTGCCGCAGCCGCACTGGTGGCCGTGGTGGCGCTGCCGTCGATCAAGGCGAAGCGCGAAGAAGCGTTCCAGGAAGAATAACGCTCCGTGGCGTTCCTGAACTACCGCGCCGCTCCGGCGGCGCGTCAATAGCAAGCTTTCGGGGTGCCACTGCGTGCACCCCGTTTTTTTCGCCATTCAAGGAAGATGAGAAGCCTGGTTGCGCAAGCAGACCTGGGCTGCGCATGATGATTAGACTTACCGCACCGTTGGCTGCGTCACCTGCGCCTATGAAACCGCCTTCGCTCGACCGGGTCGTGTCCCGGCTCTACATCCTCAAGCTGGTGCAGGCCAGCCCATCCACGGTGTTCAACCTGATGGAGCGCCTGCGCGACCGGGGGATCGACAAGAACATCCGTGCGCTGCGCCCCATCCTGCGCAGCCTGATGATGGCGCGCGCCATTACCGCCGAACTGGTGGAAGGCAACGGGCGCGTCTACACGATCACCGACCAGGGCCGGGCAGAGCTTGACGCCTACCTGTCGCACCTCGACGTGCTGAAGCACGAAGTCGAATAGCACGCCAGCACCTGTGAAAACGATAAACGCCCCGCTGCCGCAAGGGCATCGGGGCGCTTCGAAGGCGGCCGGAATTACTGGGCGGCCGTCGTCGTCTGGGTCACCAGTTCCTGCGCAGTGGCATTGCTGGTATTGCTTTGTGCCACCAGCACCTTGATGCGGTTCGGCACCACGGCACCGAAGCCATCGGCCGGGATCGTCGTGATCAGCCAGTCGGAGTTCTTGCTGATGGTCAGCGCGCCGGAGTCGAAGATGACCGTCTTGGTACCCGCCGTCGTGATACGCAGGCGATAGGTGCCGCCATCCACATACTGCGAATCCTGGCCCGACGCCGGCACGGCGTTCTTGTACTGCACCGCTGCCATGTTAGGCGCCACGGAGTTCAGGTCCACGGCAGGCGTGGTCAGGTACACGTCGATGTTCTGCGCGTTGATCGACGCATTGAACGTACGCACACGCGCCGACGTGTCCAGCAGCCCCTTGCCATACGGATCGTCGATCTGCGCCACGTCAGCCGACGTGGTGCCAGGCAGCGCGATTACCGTGTACTTGTGGCCCGTATGGGCGTCGACCGTGGTCGAGCCGATCTGGGTCGACGTACCGGTAAGGTTGAAGGCGAACAGGTTGTTGCCCGTGTTGACGTCGAAATAGCCCGACACGGTCTTGTACGGGATGTTGGTCAGCGTCGTCAGTGCGCCGTTCTGCAGCACGTCGACATTCGGCCCGGCCGTAACTGCATGGATCACGCGCACCGCCGGCTTGCTTACGCCGATGCGGTCATCGATGCCGTCGTCGCCGCCGCCACAGGCCGCCAGGACCGCGGTCGTCGCCAGTGCCAGTCCCAAAATGATCCTTTTCCTGAATTGCGTCATGTGTTCACCTCTTTTCCGTTTGAAGTTCAGGGAGCGAGCGAGACATGCCGGAGACGACGTTCCTGCCTTGATTCCTGCGGCAGGGTGGTTCGTCGATGCGTGCGATGCGCGCCGCGCTTGGCAATCGTTGATGCGGGTTGCGGCTGGCAGCCTTGTGTCATTGCGCTTGCCGTGATGCAACGATAGGCATCCGGACAAGGCCGAGACAGACGCGGGGCTCCGAATTCCATGTCGGAGAAATCCCACAATTTGGTTGCAAATCTGACACACGGGCGTACGTTTCAAACGCCGCAATGGCCATCAGAGACCGAAGGGCCACGTCTCCGGCATGCCTGCCGACGTTGCCTGGGCTGCGGCCAACGGCGTGATTGCAGTCGTGTCCTCGAACCACAACCAGGCGTCGAACTGCTCCGGCAACACGGCACGCGCGTAGTGGCTGACGAGCTCGGTCTCGGGTCGATAGATCACGCCGATGAATCGTTCCTGCTGGGGCGTCCTCCATGCCGTTCGCAACGCTGAGCTGGCCGACGCCACGTCTGCGCGCAGGTCGACGAACGCACGCTGCACGCCGGCTTCGTAGGCGATGAAGGCGTAGCTGTCGGTGCGGGCGGGCAGCACGCGCTTGACTTCCATCGGTCCGTCCCAGTCCGACGCGGCGGCCACGGTGCCCGCGTAGGTGTCCTGGCCGATCAGCGCCGCGCCGCTGCCGAAACGCTCGCGGCACAGCTGTCCGATACTCAATTCCCGCCTGTCGGTACCCATGGCCGTGGCCGCGGCATTGCCGATATGCGAGTTATGGGCCCAGACCACGGCCTTGGCGTGCTGGCCGTGCGCATCGAGCAGCCGCGTCAGCACGTCGAACATGTGTGTGTCGCGCAGGTTCCAGCTGGCCGTGGAGCCGTAGTACATCAGGCGGTAGTACTGCTCGGCCGACGCCACCAGCCGTGCATTCTGGGCCGCGTCGAAATAGTCCTCGAACCCTTGGCTGCCATAGGCGATCCGCTGAGACAGCAGCGATTGCAGTTGCTCGATCACGGCTTCCTCGCACGCCGAATAGGCGCCGGATAGCACGGCACGTCCGTAGACCGATGGCTGCTGGCGCCACGGGTCCAGGCAGGCGTAGCGCTGCCTGGCCTCGCTGGCCGCCGCCGGGTCGACCTTGTCCAGGTAGGCCAGCACCGACGCCATCGATGCCTTCATGCTGTAGAGGTCGAGCCCGAAGAAGCCGGCCTGCGCCACCGCCGGTCGCTGCGCGTTATGGTCGCGCAGCCACTGCACGAAATCCGCTACCTCCTGGTTGCGCCACATCCAGGTGGGGAAGCGCGAAAACGGGGCGAACGCTTCGGCACGGGTGCCGCTGCCCTGAGCGTCCGTCGCGGCGGACCTCTGCCGCGCGTACCGGTCGATCGCGGCGGCGTCCGGCCAGTCGGCTTCCACCGCGACGATCGTGAAGCCGTGTTTCTCGATCAGCCGCTGCGTGGCCCGTGCACGGGCGCGATAGAACTCTGACGTGCCGTGCGATGACTCGCCCAGCAACACCACCCGGCTATCCGCGAAACGGTCGACCCATTCGGCGAAGTCGGGGTGGTCGATATCCGGCAGCGGAACGGCGGCGTCTGCAAACGCGCGGGCTGCCGGCGTCATGTTGCGCGCCCGGGTATCTTTCCAGCCGTGCTCGCCGATATCCATGCGGGTCCAAGCGTGTTTGTCGTACTGGCGTTTGAATCACCAGCTTGTAAGGCGTGCCGACATGAGTAGATCCGCACGCCTTGCCAACCCGTTCGGCTAGATCGTGCCGCCCACATTGGTCCAGTACGGATCGCGCCCGTAGTACTGGTGCACGGTGTTGGCCCACTGCGGATCGGCCATCCTCGGCCAGCTGTCCTTGTTGAAGCCGGGCGACTCCTTGATGCGGTCCGCCGTCAGTCCCAACCGGAAGCACTTGGCGTCGGTGTCCATCACCAGCGCGCTCCAGGGTATCGCGTGTAGCGTGTCGCCGATTCCCAGGAAGCCACCGGTCGTCAGCACCGCGTAGGCGACGCGTCCGCTTTGCACGTCGATCATGATCTCCTTGATCTCGCCGACGTGCTCGCCGTCGGACGCATAGACCTTGGTGTCGTCCAGGCTCGACGCCGCCATCACCTCGGGGCCGGGGCCTTCACCAACGCCCGAGCCAACGATGTTCGCGCCCTGGGTGGAAGAGAGATTGGATGCCATTGCATTCTCCTGTGGTGTGCGATCGGAACCCCTCGTGGCGCAACAAGCGTGCCTGTCGATCCCTGCCGGATACCTCACCCTTGGACCGACAGCGCCAGCGCGTTGCGGATCTCGTACGTCGGCAGGCACTCGCGGGCCGCCTGCCCGATGCGGGCCTTCGTTTCCGCGTCGCGCACCTGGCCGCTCAGCACGCAGACTCCGTCCGAGAACGTTGCGTTGACGGTGCCGGGATCGACCCATTGCGCCAGGCATTTGTCCAGCACCTCGCGTTGGTGGAGATCGCTGCGCGGCGAAATGGCCCGCATGTCATCGGTGTTGTCGTACTGCCCGAGTGAAGCCGGCCCCGGCAGTGGACGCGTCGATTCGGTCAGCGGGGCGGGCTGCGCGGTTTGGCGAGGCGCGGTGCCATACATGCCGTGCTGCTCGATGCCCGTGGGTTCGTTGGTGCCACACGGCAGGTAGGGCGGCTCGGGAGAGTTGTCCAGGTGTGCCGGCATCGCCTGCTCGTACTGCAACTTCCGGTGATCGTCGCTCACGCCGCTGTGGCCGCCATAGCGGTGATTCGTCAGCGGCTGGCTGGTGTCGGCCAGGTCCTGGTCCTGGCCAACCACCCTGGCGCGTTCGGGGGGTGTCTTGCTCATGGTCGTGCTCCTTGCGCGATGGATCCTGAAGGGTCCCAAGCGACGCATTTGGCGTGCCAGGCGCTACGGCACGCTTTCGGGGATGGCGGAAACGCGCGGGGGATGCAGCCCGTGCGCGTACATCTGACGACGACGGGGAGGTTTTACTGCCAGGTACGGCCATCGCCCTTGCCGGCAGAGTGCGCCGCACGTGCGCCAAGGTGCGCCAAGGTGCGCGGCAGGCACAGCGCCACCGTGCAGGCACGGCCGTTGCGAGCGCATCCGCACATCCTTCATCCACCCATGTTGGGAGACCAGGCATGAGATCCAGCAAGCTGATGGCGATGACAGCAGCGGCGCTTTGCATTGGCGCCGCCTATGCGCAGACGGGAACAGGCGTTGGCGGGACCGGCACCGCCGGTGGCGGCACCAGTGGCACGGGCGCCACGTCCCCCGGTGCGACCACGATGCCCGGCGGCACGGGTTCCAGTTCGGCGGGCAACCGGGCCGGCCAACGCGGCCGTACGAATTCGACGCCAGGAATGATGGGAACGCCGGGAACCCCTGGCACCCCAGGCACCCCAGGCACCCCAGGCACCCCGGGCACACCCGGAACGCCCGGGATGCCCGGCACGTCGGGCATGAACCCGGGGATGGCCGTACCGATACCCCGACCGGCATGCCGCCGGGAACAGGCACCACGCCGGGCGGACGCATGCCGGGTAGCACGTCAGGCAGCGGCACGACGGGGACCGGCGGTACCGGTAGCGGCACCATGGGCGGCGGGACGTCGGGCGGCATGGGTGGTGGAGTGGGAGGCGGAGTGGGAGGCGGAGTGGGAGGCGGAGTGGGAGGCGGAGTGAGTGGGGGCGCGGGAGGCGGCGCGGCGGGTGGCGCGGCCGGGGGCGGTGGACGATAAGCCACGCCGCAATAATCACGGATAGCCGATACATGACGGATTCCCAACGCCCGGATGCCAGCTACGCAGCCGGCAAGGAAGCCCGCACGAATAGCGACGCCGCGCAGGACGTGCGCAAGGGGCAGGTCACCGAGAAAATGCCCCGCGACGTCTTTCGCCAGCGCTTCCGGGCGCGCTTCCACGATCCAGCCTACCGGAACGAAGACGATGCGATCGAGCGGCTCGAAGCCATCGCCTGGGACGCCTATCACGAAGGCCGCAAGGCGCCCGTGACCGAGAAAGCGGGCCCCGGCGCGGCGGACCCCGATTACGATCTGTCCGTCGAATGGCGCCAGTCGCGCGACGCCATACGCGCCGCGCAGCGCGAGCATGACGATGCTGGCGGACCGTCGCGCGTGCTGCTGGTGGTTGGCGCGGCCAGAAACGACTACACGTGTCCCGGGGAAATGTCCAAGTCCTGGCGCCTGGCCGGCATCGCCCGGGCGCGCATGGAGGCACTGGGCATGACCGTCGATACGCTGGACCTGAGCCTGCTGGCATCCGACCATGACCTGCGTATCCATCCCTGCAAGGGGTGCGTGTCGACGTCTATGCCGCTATGCCACTGGCCCTGCAGCTGCTACCCGAACCATTCGCTGGGACAGGTCAACGACTGGATGGCCGACATCTATCCGCGCTGGGTGCGCGCGCATGGCGTGCTGATCGTCACGCCCACTTACTGGTACCAGGTGTCGAGCCCGCTGAAGCTGATGATGGACCGGCTGGTCTGCGCCGATGGCGGCAACCCCGACCCCAGCAGCACCCACGGCAAGAAGGTGCCCGAGGCCAAGGCGCTTGAGCTGCAGGGCTGGGACTATCCCAAGCATCTGGCGGGGCGCGTCTTCGGCGTGGTCGTACATGGCGACGTTGCGGGCATCGAGGGCGTGCGCCGGTCGCTGGGCGACTGGCTGAACTGGATGGGACTCGTCCAGGCCGGCCCGCAGGCGCAACTGGACCGGTTTATCGGGTACTACTCGCCCTATGCCACCTCGCATCGTGACCTCGACGAGGACGTCGGCGTGCAGAAGGAAGTGGAGAATGCCGGCGCGGCCCTGGCGCAGGCGGTCACGCTACGGCGGCAGGGCAAGCTGCCAGCCGTCGGCGACGATCTGAAGCCGCCACGCCCGAAGTAGCCCCGTTCCCGGGGCACGTTTCTTGCGCCTGGCTGCCTATCTGCAAACATCAGTGCAACCACCAGGAGCGGATCATGTTCGACTTTCTGCGCCGGCACCGGCATGAGCGGACAGACAACGAAGTGACGCGGGATGCGGTACGCGATACCGGCCCGCAGTTCCAGGAGCCCTCGGGCGCGGAAAGCTGGCGCGCCAAGGCGCATCAGGACCGCGCGCAGCGGCAGAACGAGCCGGGCTACGGCGGCGCCGGCTACTTCGGCAGCAGCGACAGCGGCGGCCAGTCGTTCAACGGCGCCCAGCGGCTGTATCCGGGAGACCCCGGCTACCGCGCGCATCCTACGCAACCGGTGCACTCGGCCCGCATCGGCGCAGGTCGTTACCCCGGCCCCAAGGACTACCAGCGCGCGGACGACCTGATCCGGGACGATATCTGCGAGCGCCTGACGATGCACGACGGCATCGACGTGTCCGAGGTGTCGGTGGAGGTCGCGGCAGGCGTCGTGACACTGTCCGGCATGGTCCAGGACCGCTACCAGAAGCGCCTGATCGAGGATATGGCGGATGCCGTCTTCGGCGTGCAGGACGTCGAGAACCATATCCGCGTGCAACGCCGCGGCGATCCCGACGACGGGATCGGCGACCGGTCTGCGGCTGACCCGTCGGCGCGCACGCTCAACCTGAGCTGACGCCACCGCCAACCGCGGGCACTACATGGCGACGAAGCGAGACATCCCGATAGCCGACGCGGCGCACCTGAACGCCTGCCGCCGCTGCGACCTCTGGCACGACGCCACGCAGGCGGTGCCGGGCAAGGGCCCGGCCCATGCGCCCCTGATGCTGGTAGGCGAGCAGCCCGGCAACGACGAGGACCTGCGGGGCGAGGCTTTCGTCGGCCCGGCCGGGCGGCTGCTGGACGAGGCGCTGGCGCGGGCCGGCGTGCTGCGCAGCGCGGTCTACCTGACCAATGCCGTCAAGCACTTCAAGTTCGAAACGCGCGGCAAGCGGCGGCTGCACAAGACGCCAGGGCAGTTGGAAGTGGAGGCCTGCCATCTGTGGCTGGAACGGGAAATCGACAGGGTGCGACCGAGGGCGATTGTCGCGCTCGGCGCCACTGCGGCCGGGTCGGTATTGCACCGGAAGCGGGTCACCCTATCCCAAATGATGGATGCCCCCGTGACGTGCGACGACTACCTGGTCATCGTCACGTACCACCCGTCGTTCGCGCTGCGCCAGCGCTCGTCCGAGGCCCGCGATGCGGCGCTGGACCGGATCGTGGCCAGCCTGCGCGAGGCCGCCCGCCTGGCACACCTGGATCTGGATGTCGCCCATGCAGGCTGACCGGGCGTGAACGCACCCGGTCAGCCCGTCGCTTACACCGGAATCTTCAGCGCGTCCGGCCGTTGCCACCAGCGATGCTCGCCCACGGCGTCAAGGAAGGCCTGGTGCGTCTTGGCATCCTCGCTCTTGCCGATCACCAGGCCCGGCCCCGCGAAGCCGCCCTGGATGCCAGCACGACGCGCGGCCTCGGCCACCAGCAGCGCGCCGCTGCCGCCGGCCCCCACCGCCTTGAAGTGCTTGTAGGCCTCGCTGATGAACAGCAGCGCCCTCGGGTCGGGGTCGGCGGGCGGATTCTTGCAATCGGGCACGTAGACCGCATCGAACAGCACCGAGCCGACCGACGCCAGCGCATAGTCCACGGGCAGCGCCACACCGCCTGCGGTGGTGACGCTGGTCGCGCGCGGGCCGACGATCTTCGCATTGGCGCGCATCCCCTGGGCCAGCGCCTGCAGCGACTGGATCGCCGCGTCGTCCACGCCGTCATGGACCAGCACCGCGATCTTGCGGCCCGTGATGTCGCCCTTGGGCTGGGCATCCAGGCTTAGCGCAGGCGATGTCTGCACGCCGTAGTCGTTGATCTGCACCGCTGGCCCGACTGGCTCCACCGGAATGCCAAGCTGCCCGGCCACCCCATCGGCCAGCTCCTGCGCGATATGCACGATCTGCCCCACCACGCGCGAGCGGATGGCCGGGTCCTGCACCTTCGACAGCTCAAAGCTGTACGCGTCGATGATCTGCTGCTTCTCGACATCGGACTGGCTGCGCCAGAACAGGTTGGCCTGCGAGAAGTGATCCGCAAACGTGTTGCTGCGCACGCGCGCCTTGACCGCGCCGTCCTCGGCCGGCGCCGGATAGTGGCGATAGGCGTCCTTGTCGCCGGCCAGGAACGGGCAGCCGCCGCTGACCGAGTTGGGCTGGTAGCTTTCCTTGCCCTGCACGATCGTCTGCCGCATAAAGCCGTCGCGTTGGTTGTTGTGCACCGGGCACAGCGGGCGGTTGATCGGCAGTTCGTGGAAGTTCGGGCCGCCCAGTCGCGTGATCTGCGTGTCGATATACGAGAACAGGCGCGCGTGCAGCAGTGGGTCGTTGGTGAAGTCCATCCCCGGCAGGAGGTGCCCCGGGTGGAACGCCACCTGCTCGGTCTCGGCAAAGAAGTTGTCCGGGTTGCGGTCCAGCACCATGCGCCCGATACGCTTCACGGGCACCAGTTCCTCGGGGATGATCTTGGTCGGGTCCTGCAGGTCGAAGCCGAGCTTCAGCATCTCGGTCTCGGGCACCAGCTGCACGCCGAATTCGTACTCGGGGTACTGGCCCATCTCGATCGACTCCCACAGGTCGCGGCGGTGGAAGTCGGGGTCCTTGCCGTTGATCTTGAGCGCCTCGTCCCAGACCAGCGAATGGGCGCCGCCGACGGGCTTCCAGTGGTATTTGACCAGCGTTGCCTCGCCCCGGGCATTGATCAGCCGGAACGTGTGGACGCCGAAGCCCTCCATCGTCCGGAAGCTGCGCGGAATGGCGCGGCCCGACATCGTCCACAGCACCATATGCATCGATTCGGGCTGCAGCGAGACGAAATCCCAGAACGTGTCGTGGGCCGACGCCGCCTGCGGGATCTCGTTGTGCGGCTCCGGCTTTACCGCGTGCACGAAGTCCGGAAACTTGATGCCGTCCTGGATGAAGAACACGGGCATGTTGTTGCCCACCAGGTCGAAGTTGCCCTGGCGCGTGTAGAACTTGGTGGCGAAGCCGCGCACGTCGCGCGCCAGGTCCGCCGAGCCGCGCGAGCCCGCCACCGTCGAAAAGCGCACGAAGACCGGCGTCCGTTCGCCCACCCGAGTGAAGAGCTCGGCGGTCGTGTAGTCCTCGATCGACTCGGTCAGCTCGAAGTAGCCGTGCGCCGCGGCGCCGCGCGCATGCACCACCCGCTCGGGAATCCGTTCATGGTCGAAGTGCGTAATCTTTTCACGCAGATGGAAATCTTCCAGCAGCGTCGGCCCGCGCAGGCCCAGCTTCAGCGAGTCGTCGTCCTCGGGGATCTGCAGGCCCTGGTTGGTCGTCAGCGTCTTGCCGGCGTTCGATACCACGTTGCCGACGCTGGGCGAGCCCAGCTGCTCGGGGCGCCCGGAAAGCCGGTCCGCAACGGCCTTTTCGTAGGTACCGTCCTGGTTGTTGCCCGAAGCGCGGTCCTGGCTCGGGTTGTCGCCAGAGTGCTGGGGCGTGGTCTGGCCCCGACATTGGACGCGGACGGATTGGTCTTTGGTGGGGTCTGATTGGGCATGGCGGCGGTTCCTTTTGTGTGTAACGACTTATGTGGAACCGTTCGTACTGCAGAATGCATGCCACGCCCGGAAGCCCGCGCCGGAACTACGCCATCACCACCTGGTTGCGGCCGTTGCGCTTGGCCTGGTACAGACCGGTATCGGCCGCTTCGACCAGCCGGCTGAAGTTGCCGTCGGCGCCCGGCACGATTACCGCGCCGCCGATGCTGACCGTGACGAATCCGCTGGTGGGCGATCCGGCATGGTCGATGCGCAGCGTCTCGATCGAGCGGCGCACCTTCTCGGCCAGCAGTCGCGCGCCGCCGGGCGACGTGGCGGGCAGGATCATCGAGAACTCCTCGCCACCGAAGCGTGCCGGCAGGTCCGCCGGCCGGGCGCAGTTCTCGCGGATCACGGTGGCCACGCGGCGCAGCACTTCGTCGCCGGCGACATGGCCGTAGGTGTCGTTGTAGGCCTTGAATGCGTCGACGTCGATCATCAGCAGCGCCAGCTGGGTCTGCTCGCGCTGGGCGCGCTTCCATTCGGCGCCCAGGTATTCGTCGAAATAGCGCCGGTTCGACAGCCCGGTCAGGCCGTCGGAATTGGTCAGCCGCTGCAGCTCCAGGTTGGTCTCCAGCAACTGCTGCTGGCTCTGGCGCAGCGCGCGGTAGGCTTCGTCGCGCTGCAGCAGGTTCAGGTACGAGCGCGAGTGATAGCGGATGCGCGCCACCAGCTCGATCGTGTCCGGCAGCTTGACCAGGTAGTCGTTGGCGCCGGCGGCAAACGCCGCACTCTTCATGGTCGGCTCTTCCTTGGTCGACAGCACGATGATCGGGATGTCGCGCGTGCCGGGGTTCTCGCGGTACCGGCGCACCAGGGTCAGGCCGTCGGTGCCGGGCATGACCAGGTCCTGCAGGATCACGGTCGGCTGCGTGCGCTCGGCCACGGCCACCGCTTCCTCTGGATTGGCGCAATAGTGGAAGTCGATATCGGTCTCGCCGGCCAGCGCGCGGCGGATCGCTTCGCCAATGATGGCCTGGTCGTCGACCAGCAGCACCATGGCCAGGTATTCGTTCCCGGAAGCCGAAGGATCGGCCGGATTCCCTAGTCTGGACATTTTTCCTTACCCCTTGTTTCTTGTTGTCTCCTGTCCGCCGAAGGCCCGGAGCAGCCGGGGCGCGATGCGTGGCAGCGGCAGGATCTCGCTGGCCGCGCCCAGCGTGGCGGCGGCCTTCGGCATGCCGTAGACCGCACTGGTGGCCTGGTCCTGTGCGATGGTCAGGAAGCCACGCTCGCGCATCGCCTTCAGGCCCTGCGCGCCATCGCGGCCCATGCCGGTCAGCAGCACGCCCACGGCGTCGCCGCGCCAGTGCTCCACCACGCTTTCGAAGAACACGTCGATCGACGGTCGGTACAGGTAGTCGCCCGGTTCGGGCGTATAGGCCATCCGCGTGCCGGCAACCAGCCGCAGATGATCGTTGGTGCCGGCCAGCAGCACGGTGCCGGCCTGCGGTGTTTCGCCGGCGCGCGCGATGCGCACCTTCAGCGGGCTTTGCGCGTCGAGCCATTCGGCCATGCCCTGCGCAAAGGCCTCGTCCACGTGCTGCACGGCCACCACCGCCGCGCCGAAACCGGCGGGCAGGGCGCCCAGCAGCGCGGCCAGCGCCGCCGGGCCGCCGGCCGAGGCGCCAATCGCCACCAGCCGGGGCGCGGCCGGCGCCGACGACGCTGCGGCAACCGGTTGCGGCGCCTGCGCGCGGCCCGCCACCAGCCGGCCGATATTGCGGATCTTGCGCAGCAGCGGCCCAGCGGCCAGCGTGGCATCGGACTGGGTCAGCGTCGGCGTGTCGACGGCATCGATCGCGCCATGCCCCATGGCATCGAACACCTGGTTGGCGTTGCGGCCCAGGTCCATCGTCACCACCACGATCGCGCACGGCGTGGCGGCCATGATGCGCCGCGTGGCCTCCACGCCGTCCATCACCGGCATCAGCAGGTCCATCAGGATCAGGTCGGGCGTCTGGCTGGCGGCCATCTGCACGCCCTGTTCGCCGTTGCCGGCGACCCAGATGATTTCCAGCGCGGTGTCCAGTGCCAGCGCGCGGCGCAGCGCGGCCACGGCCAGTGCGGAGTCATTGACGATACCGATCTTCATGTGCGTGCCTCGCCGATCAGGTCCCGCACGGCGTCCAGCAGTGCGGTGTCATGGAAACTGCCCTTTGCCAGATAGTAATCCGCACCGGCCTGCATGCCGCGTTCGCGGTCCTGCTCGCGGTCCTTGTACGACACGATCATCACCGGCAGCTGCGCCAGCCGCGTGTCGCCCCGGATGCGCGTCACCAGCTCGATGCCGTCCAGGCGCGGCATGTCGACGTCGGTGATCACCAGGTCGAATGCCTCGGCGCGCAGCACGTTCCAGCCGTCCATGCCGTCCACGGCCACGCTCACGTCGTAGCCGCGCCCGGCCAGCAGCTTGCGCTCCAGTTCGCGCACGGTCAGCGAGTCGTCGACTACCAGCACGCGCTTGCGGCGCGCCACGACCGTATCGGTGCCCGCGTGGCGCACGCGCTCGATCCGGCCTTCGGAGACCAGCTTTTCCACGGAGCGCAGCATGTCCTCGACGTCGAAGATCAGCACTGGCGTGCCGTCGTCGGTCATGCTGCCGGCGGCGATGTCCTTGATCTTGCCCAGCGCCTGCGCCAGCGGCTGCACCACCAGCATGCGCTCGCCCAGCAGGCGATCCACCGCAATGCCGTAGACGCGTTCCTGTTCGCCGATCACCACCACGGGCGTGGAGTCGCCTTCGCGCGGCGGCTCCGGCCGCTGCAGGATCTGCGCGGCGCTGACCAGCCCCACGGGCCGGCCTTCGTGCCGGAAATGCTGGTGCTGCTCGGTCTGCTCGATGGCATCGCGCGGCACGGCCACGGCGCGAAGCACCAGCCCGAGCGGGAAGGCATAGGCCTCGCCAGAGATTTCCACCAGCAGCGCGCGTACGACGGACAGCGTGAGCGGCAGTTCCAGATGGAAGTGCAGGCCGCTGCCGGGTTGCTGCGACAGCTTCAGGCTGCCGCGCACGGCGCGGACCATGTCTTGCACGGCGTCCAGCCCGACGCCCCGGCCGGAGACTTCGGACACGGTCTCGCGCAGGCTGAAGCCCGGCAGCAGCAGGAATTCCAGCATCTCCGCCTGCGACAGCCGCGCGGCGGTCTCGGCCTGGGCCAGCCCACGGCGCACGATGGCCGCGCGCAGGGCGTCGAGGTCCACGCCCGCACCATCGTCGAAGATCTCGATCACCAGGCGGCCCGCGTTGTGGCGCGCCATCAGCGTGATGCGGCCTTCCTCGGGCTTGCCGGCGGCGCGGCGCGCCTCGGGAAGCTCGATGCCGTGATCCACCGCGTTGCGCAGCAGGTGGGCCAGCGGCGCATCCAGTTGCTCCAGGATGTCGCGGTCGACCTGCGTCTGCTCGCCCGACAGCACCAGATGCACATGCTTGCCCAGCGCGCGGCCCAGGTCGCGCACCATGCGCGAGAACCCCGTCATGCCGTCCGACAGCGGCCGCATGCGGCACGACAGCGCGGTGTCGTAGATGCGGCGCGACAGCCGGCTGGCGCGATGATCGTACTGGTCGAACTCGTCCACGCGCTGCGACAGCTGGCCGTGGCCTTCCTCCAGCAGCTGGCGCACCTCGGCCAGCGCGGCGCGCATGCGCGGCACCGAGCCCTCGGGCGTGTCCAGCAGCGCCTGCACGCCATCGAGTGCCTGCAGCGTGCGCATCTGGTGGCGGCGTGCCTGCTGCATGGCGCCGCCGAAGGGCCGCAGCCAGTGCGATTCGACCATCGCTTCGCCGGCCAGCGCCAGCAGGCGATCCAGGCGGTCGGCGCTGACGCGCAGCATGCGCTCCTGTGCGTCGGCGCCGAAGGCGGCCGCGGGCGAAGATTCGTGGGCGATATCAGGCGTGGGCGGGAAAACCGGTTCGGCGGCCGGTTCCGCAGCGGATTCGGCCCCGGCATGCACCGGCAGCGGCGCGGGTACCGCATCGTCGCCATCCAGCAGCCGGTTCATCCTGTCGATCCAGGCGTCGATCTCGGCCCGGCCGTCGAGTTCGGGCCAGTTCAGGTTGCCGCCGGGCGGGTGCCCGATGCGCTGGAGCAGGTCGGTGCCTTGCAGCAGGGCGTCGATATGGGCGGGGGCCAGCACGATGCCGCCGCGCTGGGCCGCCACCAGGCAGTCCTCCATCACATGCGCCACGCGCACGCCGCCGTCGAGCCCGACGATCCGCGCCGCGCCCTTGAGCGAATGGGCGGCACGCATGCAGGCTTCCAGCTGCGAGGCCGCCGTCGGGTCGCGTTCCAGCGCCAGCAGGCCGGCGTTCAGGACTTCGGCCTGCGCGTCGGCTTCGAGCGCGAACAGGTCAAGCATCGAGGCATCGCGCAATTGCTCGGGATTCATGCCAGGCTCCGCGACAGTGCCTGACGCAGCAGGTCGGCATCGAGCAGCCCCACGCTGCGGCCGCCGTGTTCGAACAGTGCCTGCGTGTAGCGGGACGATGCGCGCGTCAGCGTGGCCGGCAGGGGCAGCAGCGCGTGGCGCGGCACTTGCTCGACGCCGGCCACCTCTGCCACCGGCAGCGCGATGGCATTGCGGCCCTGGCCCAGGATCAGGCAGCGCGTAGCCGGCTGGGCCGCACTTTCCGGCGCGCCGAACAGCAGCGCCAGCGACACGCAGGTCAGCAGCACCCCGCGTACCGCGGCCACGCCGATCAACGCCGCGTGGCGCCGGTGCGGCAGCGAATGCACGGGCACCGGGGCGGTGATCTCGCCCAGCGCGGCGGTGGGCAGCGCCAGCCATTCGTCGCCCACGCGGAAGATCAGCAGCGACTGGCCGGCGACACGATCCTGGCTGGGGGTGTCTTCATCGATGGCGTTGTCGGTGGTGCTGTCCCACAGGCTGCCGGCGGAAAGCGAATCGAGCACGGTCACGGCCGCCTGCGCATAGACCGGGCAGTTGCGGCAGCGCAGGCAATCCTTCAGCTTCGGGCAGGAGCGGTCGCCGCCGGTGCCGATGCGGCGCCAGCAGTCGTAGACGGTGCCGGCGGCCAGGCCGGGCAGCGTGGTGGATGCGTGTTGGACGATGGAATCAGCCATGGCTCAGTCGGGCATGACGCTGGGCGCGCTCGCGCAGCCGGTGGGCACCCGAGGCATCGCCTTCGCTGTCGAGCAAGGCGGCAAGATGATAGAGCGCTTCCTCGTGGCCCGGGTCAAGATACACCGCCTTGCGATAGGCGGCATGGGCGTCGGCGATCCGGCCGGCCGCGTCATGCAGCACGCCCAGCAGGCACCAGCCGTCGGGCGATGATCCATGATCGGCCAGATACTGCTGGCATGCCGCCGTGGCGGCATCGAGCTCGCCCCGGTCGGCCATGGCCGAGATCGATGCCAGCGGGGTGCTGGCGGCCGCGTTGGCCGCGTTGGCGGCCCTGGCTGGATTGACCGTGACGCCGGCGGCCGGCATTCGCGTGGCGCGAGTCGTCGGCGCCGGGCGGGCCGGTGCCAGCGGCACGGCCGGCTGCCAGGCGCGTTTGGCTGGCGCGGCAGGCGCCGTCGCGGCCGGCATCGGATGAAACGCGAAGGCCAGCGGCACCCCGGCGCCGCTCAACCCTTCGCGGGTCAGCAGGCTGGCTTCGGCCGGGCCCACGAAGATCAGCCCGTGCGCGGCGGTGAGCCGCCTCAGCGTCTGCACGGCCTGCTGCTGCGTGGCCGGATCGAAATAGATCAGCAGGTTGCGGCAGAACACGAAGTCATAAGGCGCCTCGTTGGCCAGCAGGCCCGGCGACATCAGGTTGCCCTGCAGCAGCCGCACCTGGGCGCGGACCTTTTCCGACAAGTGGTAGCCGGTGGGCGCGGGCGCGAAGTAGCGGTCGCGGAAATCGAGCGGCACGCCGCGAAACGCGTTGCTGCCATACAGGCCGGCGCGGGCGCGTTCCAGCGCGCGGGCGCTGACGTCGACCGCATCCACGCGGAAGCGGTCGGCCGGCAGCCCGGCGTCGAACAGCGCCATGGCGATGGAATACGGTTCCTCGCCGGTCGAGCACGGCAGGCTGAGCACGCGCAGCAGGCGCTCGCCGTCGCCGAAGGCGCGGTGCGCGGCAAAGCGGCCCAGCGCCAGCAAGGCTTCGCGGTGGCGGAAGAACCAGGTCTCGGGCACCACCACGGCCTCGATCAGCGCCTGAAGTTCGTCGGGCACCGCATGCAGCAGGTTCCAGTAGGCGCCGGGGTCGCGGGCGCCCACGGCCAGCCGGCGTTCCTCGACGGCCCGGGCGATCACGGCCGGGCCGATCGCGGCGGCGTCCAGGCCGATCCGCTCCTTGAGCAAGGCTTCGATCTGCGTGGGAGGATGGGGCAGATCCGTCATGCGGGGTTGGCCTCCGGAAACAGCAGGATGTGGACCGCATCGGGCAGCAGGCTGGCCACGCGGACCCATTGCACCAGGCCCCGGGCGTCCTGCCGCACCGGGCCGAGATAGCGCGCGGGGCCGGGATCGATGCCGCTATCGACGAACGACGCCGGGTCGCAGCGCAGGGTGTCGGTGGCATATTCCAGCCGCAGCCCCAGCAGGTGCGTCGCGCCATCGCGCTCGCCCTTACCCGTCCTGGGACGCCGGTAATGGACCAGCACGGTACGCGTGCTGTTGCGTTCGCCGGCCGCCACGCCGGTGGCCAGCGCGGTCACGTCGATCACGGGCACGGTCTGCCCGCGCCGCGTCATCAGCCCGCTGACCCAGGCGGGCGCGCCGGGAATCTGCTTGACGGCGGCCAGCGGCAGGACTTCGGCCACCTCGGCGCTATCCAGCGCGTAGTAGTCGGGGCCGATGCGAAACAGCAGGAAGAGCGCCATGGGGACGCGCGGCCAGGCCGCTCAGACCTTGAAACGCGACACGCCGCTGCGCAGCTCGTTGGCAACCAGCGTCAGTTCGTCGATGGCCTGGCTGGACTGCCGCAGCGATTCCACGGTCTGCTGGGCCGCCTCGGACAGCTGCATCAGCGCCTGGTTGATCTGCTCGGCGCCGCCAGCCTGGGCCTGCATGCCCTCGTTGACCATCTGCACGCGCGGCGCCAGCGACTGCACCTGGCCGATGATCTGCGAGAGCTGGTCGCCCACCTGCGTCACCTCGGACATGCCGCGCCGCACTTCCTCCGAAAACTTGTCCATGCCCATGACGCCCGCCGACACGGCCGTCTGGATCTCGCGCACGATCTGCTCGATGTCGTAGGTGGCGACGGCCGTCTGGTCGGCCAGGCGGCGGATCTCGGTGGCCACCACCGAGAAACCACGGCCGTATTCGCCGGCCTTCTCGGCCTCGATGGCGGCGTTCAGCGACAGCAGGTTGGTCTGGTCGGCCACCCGGGCGATGGTGGTCACCACCTGGTTGATATTGCCGGCCTTCTCGTTAAGCGTGGCCAGCCGGGCGTTGACCGACCCGGCGGCATCCATCACGTGGTGCATGGTGGATTCCATGCGCGACAGGCCTACCTGGCCCGTGCCGGCCAGGCCGGCGGTCTGCTCGGCGGCGTGCGACACCTCGTTCATGGTGCGGACCAGGTCGCGCGAGGTGGCCGCGATCTCGCGCGACGTGGCGCCGATCTGCGTGGTCGTGGCGGCCGTTTCGGTGGCGGTGGCCTGCTGCTGGCGGGCCGTGGCGGCAATCTCGTTGACCGAGGTCGTGACCTGGATGGCCGAACGCTGGGCCTGGCCGACCAGCGACGTCAGTTCGCCGGCCATCTGGTTGAAGCCGGCCTCCACGGCCTGGAATTCGTCGCGGCGGTTCAGCGTCATGCGCTGGCGCAGGTCGCCGCCGCGCATGGTGCCGAGCAGCGTCACGATCGACCGCATCGGGCCGTTGATGGCACGCAACAGCAGGAAGCCGCAGACCAGCGCGGCCAGCACGGCAATGGCCAGCGCCACCTCGATGCTGGTCTTGGCGGCGCTGACCGAATCGACGATTCCGGCGGCGGCGCGGTCGTTGACGCCGGCGTTGTCGTCCACCAGGCCTTGCAGCGCCTTGCGGCCATCGGCCCAGATGTCATGGGCGCTGCCGCGCAGGGCGGCTTCGGCGGTAGCGGTGTCGCGCCAGCGCGTCGGGTCCAGATAGGGCTGGGCGGCCTGCTCGTATCTTGCGCGAACATCGAGGAACGCGCGGAAACGGATGCGATCCTCTTCCCGCTGGATCGAATCGGCATAGAGCGTCTGCAGCTTGTCCAGCCGCCGCGTGGCCTCTTCGGTCTGCGTCAGCAGCCGGGTGCGCTGGGCCGGGTCGGATGCCGTCACGGTCTGCCAGGCCAGCACGTAGATCTCGCCCCACACGCCGCGCATGCCGGCGCTGTAGTTCAGGCCGGGCAGGGCATCGGTGCGCATGACCGTGGTTTCGCGCTCGATGGCGGACAGGCGGTTGTAGGCTGCCACGCTCATCAGCGTCATGACCAGCAGGATGAAGGTAAAGCTAGCCAGGATGCGCGTGCGGATGGTCCAGTGGTTCACGGTCGATGGGGTCTCTCGTTTGGGCGGACGGCCGCGCCCGGCGCTGGCCGTCCGCCAGGGCCCCCACTCGAATAGGGGGTATCCCTCGAACGGGTGGTGGGCGTTTGCGGCGTAGGGTACTGTAACGTCCGAGCCATTTCAACGGCCGACAGGCTCCCGCCAGCCGGCGCCGTTGCGCGGCGGCGGCGCCAATTTGTAGGCCTTGCTTTTTTCAAAGTTTTCGTCACACTTGCCAGATAGCTTGAGCGGGTAAAATGTTCATCACAACTGATAGGGCAGGGATGGTGGCCAAGTCGGAGGCACAGGTGACTGGCGCCTTGCCGCCGGCGGATCTCGATCCGCTGACCGGCGTGGTCGTCCGCCAGGCATTCTTGAAGCGGCTGGAGGCGCGTCTGATTGGCGAGACGACGCCCCGCTTTGCCTTGTTGCTGGTGGGCATCGACGATTTCCGCGCCTTCAACGACATGCACGGCCACCTGGAAGGCGATGCGATCCTCCAGCATGTGGCCCGCCGCCTGCGCGACGCCTCGCCGCGCGATGCCGTGGTGGGCCGGGTCGGCGGCGACGAATTCGGCGTGCTGCTGACCTCCATTTCAGACCCCACGCTGGTGCGCCACGTGAGCGCGGCCATCCTGTCGATGCTGTCGGCTCCGTTTGAACTGAATGGCAACCGCCACCATGTGCTGGCCAGCCTGGGCGCCTGCGTGATGCCCGCCGGCGGCGATTCCACGGCCGACGTGCTGGCCGCCGCCAGCCTGGCGCTGGCCCGGGCCAAGCACGACGGCGGCCGCACCATCCGCTTCTTCAAGCCGCAGATGCGCACCGACGTGACGACGCGCCTGTCGCTCGTCCAGGCCCTGCGCGAAGCCTACGCCCAACGCCAGTTTGAATTGCTGTACCAGCCGCAGGTGGACCTGCGCGACGGGCGCGTGGTGGGCGCCGAGGCACTGATGCGCTGGCGCCATCCGACGCTGGGCCTGCTGACTCCGGCGGCGTTCATCGACGCGCTGGCCGCCAGCAGCGTGGCCGCCGACGTGGGCATGTGGCTGCTGCACACGGCCTGCGCGCAGGCGCGGGCGTGGTCGCTGACCTTCCCCGACGCGCCGCGCGTGGCCATCAACCTGTTTGCCGCCCAGCTGGCCGAAAGCCGGCTGCTGACCGAGGTGCGCCACGTGCTGCGCGCGCTGGAACTGCCGCCGGACCGGCTGGAAATCGAGATCACCGAGACCATCGCGCTGCAGCAGGGCGACGAGGTATCTGACCAGCTCCAGGCACTGCGCCGTGATGGCGTGACGCTGACCTGCGACGACTTCGGTACCGGCTACGCGTCGCTGAGTTTCCTGAAGTCGTTCCCGGTGGACCGGCTCAAGATCGACCAGTCCTTTATCCGCAATGTCACGCAGGACAGCGTGGATGCCGCCATCGTGCGCTCGGTGATCAACGTCGGCCAGAGCCTGCGGATCGGCGTGGTGGCCGAGGGCGTGGAGACGGCCGAACAGCGCGACTTCCTGCTTGGCAACGGCTGTATCGAAGCGCAAGGCTATCTCTATGGCAGGCCGATGCCGGCCGACCGCCTGACCGACTTCCTGCGCAACCAGCCGCGCTGAGCAGCCCTCGTCGCTGCACTGCAGCATCGGTGGCCATCGCGCCGCCTCCCGCCTGTTAATCCCCCTTGTCCGCAAGACTTGTATCCGCCTTTGTCCCGCATGCCAGTGTGGGCTGGCGGGGAAATATGTGCTTACAAAGTCCGGTGCACAGCCCGGTCGCTGCGCCGTTATCCGTTATACGGTGGCAGCGGGTGCATGCCGCCAAGGTCGCCGGCACGGCCCACCGGAATCAGGTAATCGATCATGCAATCCCGTCATCGCTTTGCGCAGCGTTGCGCTCTGTTGCCAGCCGCCCTTGGCGTGGCAGCCGCCCTCTGCGTCCAGGTGAACGCCCGCGCACAGGACTACGCCCCCGGCGCGCCCGGCGTGCCGCCCGGCTATATCCAGCAGGATCCCGCCGATGCCAACGTGCTGGGCGACCCGTCCGCGTTGGCCGCCGATCCCCCGTCGCGAATCGCCACGGTCACCGAGATGGCTGGCGGCCTCAGCTTCGCGCCTGCCGGCTCCGACGAATGGGCGGCCGTGGGCCTGAACCGGCCAATCACCACCGGAGACCGGCTCTGGGTCGACCCGGGCGGCCGTGCCGAACTGCACGCCGGCACCACGGCGGTGCGGCTGGGCGGCGGCACCGCCGCGACCATCCTGAACCTGGACGACCGCGCCACCCAGGTCAAGCTGACCCAGGGCACGCTGCAGTTGCGCGTGCGTGCGCTGCCGGCCGACCAGCAGGTGGAGGTGGATACGCCGAATCTGGCATTCGTGCCGCGCGAGCCCGGCGACTACCGGATCGACGTGTCGCCCGACGGTACCTCCACGCTGGTGACGATGCGGCATGGCAGCGCCGTGCTGTATGGCGATACCCGGTCGATCGAACTGGCGCGCGGGCAGCGCATGCGGTTTGCGGGCACCGACCTGGCCGATGCCGGGCAGGGCAGCTATCCGGCGCCAGACAGCTTCGACCAGTGGGCCGCGGCCCGCGATGCGCGCGAGGATGCCTCGCCGTCCGCCCGCTATGTGCCGCCCGACATGACCGGCTACACCGCGCTGGACGACTACGGCGACTGGCAGCAGGACCCCGGCTATGGCGCGGTGTGGTTCCCGCGCGAGGTGGCCACGGGCTGGGCGCCTTACAGCACGGGCCATTGGGCCTGGGTGGCGCCATGGGGCTGGACGTGGATCGACGACGCCCCGTGGGGCTTTGCGCCGTCGCACTACGGGCGCTGGGCCTACTTCGGCAGCCGCTGGGGCTGGGTACCGGGGCCGGTGGCGGTGCGGCCGTGCTACGCGCCGGCCGTGGTTGGCTTTGTCGGTGGCGCCAGCATCCGCATTGGCGGCGGCCCCGGCGTGGCCTGGTATCCGCTGGGTCCGCGCGACGTCTATCGGCCGGTGTACCGGGCCAGTCCGCGCTATGTCACGCGTATCAACAACTTCACGGTCAACAACAACTGGATGCGCGGGGGCGACCGCGACCGCTGGGTGAATCGCAACGTGCCGGGCGCCATCACTGGCATGCCGTCGCGCAATTTCGTGGAGGGCCGCCCCGTGCCGCGCGGCAGCCATCGCGAGGAATGGCGCAACCTGCCGGCGGGCGAGGCGCGTGGCGGGCCGATCATGGGGCCGGTGAAGTCCAGCCTGGTCGGCGGCGCGCGGCCGCAGGGCCTGCCGCCGATGGCGCGACAGGGATTCGAGCGCCAGGCCATCGTCGCCCACCAGCCCGGGCGCGTGGGCGCCGATGATCTGGCGCGCCGCTTCGCACGCGAAGGCGGCACTGGCGGCGCCGGGCCCGCGTGGCATGGCCCGGTACCCGGTGCGGACGACCGCCGCCAGGGCCCGCCGGGCCGGGACGACGCGCGGCGCGGTCCGCAGTTGGGCCAGGTCTGGCAGCCGGATGTGCGGATGAGCCAGGCGGCGCAGGCCGGCCGGGGGCAGCGCCCCGACGGGTTGCGCAGCGGCGTGTCGGACGCGCAGCGGCAGCAGTTCGATCAGCAGCGTGACCAGCAGCGCCAGTTGCACGACCAGCAAAGGCAAATGCAGGACCAGCAGCGCTTGTCCACGGACAACCAGCGGCAGCAACAGCAGGCATTGCAGCGGCAGATGCAGGACCAGCAACGCCAGATGCAGGACCAGCAGCGGCAATCGCTGGATCAGCAACGCCGCCAGCAGTTCGACCAGCAGCGCCAGGCGCAGGACCAGCAACGCCAGCTTGACGAGCAGCGCCGCGACGCCATGGGCCGCCAGCAGTTCGACCAGCAGCGCGCACAGCAGGAGCGGCAGCAGCAGGATATCCAGCGGCAGGCGCAGGACCACCAGCGCCAGTTCGACCAGCAGCGCGCCCAGCAGGAGCGGCAGCAGCAGGATATCCAGCGGCAGGCGCAGGACCACCAGCGCCAGTTCGACCAGCAGCGCGCCCAGCAGGAGCGCCAGCAGCAGGACGTCCAGCGCCAGGCGCAGGAACGCCAGCGGCAGTTCGACCAGCAACGTGCGCAGCAGGAACGTCAGCAGCAGGACATCCAGCGCCAGCAGCAGGAGGTGCAACGCCAGGCCCAGATGCGCGACCAGCAGCAGCGGCAGTTCCAGGACCAGCAGCGCCAGCAGATGGACCAGCAACGTCAGCAGGCCGCGCAACGCCAGCAGCTGGAACAGGCGCGCCAGTTCCAGGAGCAGCAGCGCCAGCAGTTCGAACAGCAGCGGCAGCAAGCGATGCAGCGCCAGCAGATGGAGCAGCAGCAGCGACAGGCCCAGGATCAGCAGCGTCGCATGCAGGAGCAGCAGCAACAGATGCAGCAGCAACAGATGCAGCAGCAACAGATGCAGCAGCAACAACGGCAGGCGCAGGAGCAGCAGCGCCAGTTCCAGGAACAACAGCGCCAGCAGCAGGACCGCCAGCGGCAGTTCCAGGAACAGCAGCGCCAGCAGCAACAGCAACAGCAGCAGCGGGTGCAGCAGGACCACGCCCGCCATGGCCAGCAGCAGGCGCGTAACGACGAGCGGCGCTGACCGCTTCTCCAGCGCCGCAAAGGACAAAGGGCGTCCGGTTGTGCCGGACGCCCTTCGTTTCTCTCCGCTTACGCTTTTTAACTGCCACTTCAGTGCTGGCATGCCCGCCAGCGGGGTACAGCCCCTCCGCCTCTCTCTCCCGGTCCTGCTGCGTTCTTACTTGGCCAGCTCCGACAGGCGCACCGGCTCGATCTTGCCCTTCTGGACCCAGCCCACCACGGTGTCGGCCACCGAGCCGCCCTTGGCGTCGATGCCATCCACCTCGTTCGGATTCACTTCCTTGGGCAGCGACTTCACCGCGTCGGGCATCTTCGCGCGAATCGCCGCCGCGTCGGTGGTGGTGCCGGCCAGCTTCATCGCATTGGCCAGCGCCCAGGTCATCGTATAGTTCAGCGACATCTCGGTGGTGGCGTCGCGGCCGTCGTGCAGCTTCTTGTAGCGGGCGTTGTAGGCCTGTGCGGCCGGACGGGCGTCGTTGACCAGCGGCATCACGCCGATCGAGCCTTCCAGCATGGCCAGGCCGTTGGTGACCTTGGCCATCTCGTCCATCTTGGCCTGGTCCATGATGATGAAGCCGCCCTTGAAGCCCAGTTCGCGGGCCTGCTTGACCACCAGCGCGGTAGGCTCGGACGGGCCGCCGACGAACATCACGTCGGGTTTGTCGGCGATGGCGCGCGACACGCCGGTGTAGAAGTCGGTGGCCTTGGTGTACGACATCGGGTTGTTGCCCACCACCTTGCCGCCCGCACCTTCCCAGGCGGGCACAAAGGCCTGCACCCAGGCCTTGGCGTAGTCGTGATCGGCCGGCACCATGGCCACGTTCTTGCCGTAGCGCTTCATCTGCGCCTTTACGAACGGCTCGATATAGCCGGTGTAGGCCGGGGGAATGCGGATGGTGAGCTTGTTGCCGGCGTCGGTGATGCGCGGCACGCTCGAATAGGCCATGACCAGGAATTTCTCCTGCTCGTTGAACGCCTGCAGCGCGAAGATGCCGCCCGAGTGCGGCACGAACACGGCCGGCGTCTTGTGCTGCTGCACCAGGCGGCGCGCGTTGATGGCGGCTTCGGCAGGCGCGTACTTGTCGTCCAGCGCCACCACTTCGAGCTTCACCTTCTTGCCGTTCACCTGCAGGCCGGCGGCGTTGATCTCGTCCACGGCCATCTGGATGCCGGACAGCACGTTCTTGCCATAGAGCGCGGCGCCGCCGGACAGCGGCCCGGTGTAGCCGATCTTGACCACTTCCTGGGCCAAGGCTGGCGACGACGCGATGAAGGCTGCCGCCGCACAGGTGGCCAGCGCGAAGAAACGACCCGATGTCTTGTGTTGCATGTGCTGTCTCCTTTGGATTTTTGTCTTTACCGATTGTTTTCTCCCCTCTCCCGCATGCGGGAGAGGGGCGGGGGAGAGGGCGGGCGTCTCAAATTGCCGTGGTCGGCGCTTGAACCGCCTTGCCCTCACCCCCAACCCTCTCCCACTTGCGCGGGAGAGGGGAGCAAACCGGGGGCAAGTCGAACTCACCCCCGATATACGCCTTCCGGATCCCCTCGTCCTTCAGTAGCGCGTCGCGGTCGCCTTCCATCACGATGCGGCCGTTCTCGATGACATACGCGCGATGGGCGATGCCCAGCGCCGCGTAGGCGTTCTGTTCGGCCAGCAGTACCGTGGTGCCGGCGCGGTTGATGCGCTGGATCACCTCGAACATCTGCTTGACCACCAGCGGCGCCAGCCCCAGCGACGGCTCATCGAGCAGCAGCGCGCGCGGGCGGCCCATCAGCGCACGGCCCAGCGCCACCATCTGCTGCTGCCCGCCGGACAGCGAGCCGGCCGGGTCGTCCTTTTTCTGGCGCAGGATCGGGAACATCTCGTAGACCTCTTCCAGCGTCGTCCTGATGCCGGAGCGGTCGCGCCGATGCACATAGGCGCCCAGCGTCAGGTTCTTCTCGACCGTCATGGCCGGAAACAGCTTGCGGCCCTCGGGGCAATGCACCAGCCCGGCCTGCACGATCTGCGACGGCTTCATGCCGCCCAGCTCGCGGCCGTCGAAACGCATGCTGCCGCCGCTGGTGCGGTGGATGCCGCTCATCGCCAGGAAGATCGAGCTCTTGCCGGCGCCGTTGGCGCCCAGCAGCACCACCAGCTCGCCGGCCCTGGCGTGCAGCGTGATGTTGTCCAGCGCGCGGAAGCTGCCGTACGACAGCGAGACGCGTTCAAGCTGCAACATGATCGGCTCCCAGGTAGGCTTCGATGACGCGCGGGTCCTGCTGGATCTGCGCGGGCGTGCCCTCGGCGATCTTCTCGCCGTAGTTGAGCACCATGATCTTGTCGGCCAGCCGCATGATCATGTCCATCTTGTGTTCGATCAGGCAGACGGTCTTGCCATGGCGCACCATCTTGCGGATCAGTTCCGCCAGGCCCACCGTTTCCTCGGGATTCACGCCGCCGGCCGGTTCGTCGAGCAGCAGCAGGTCGGGATCGGTAGCCAGCGCAAGGGCAAAGGCCACCCGCTTGCGTGCCTCCTGCGTGATGTCGGCGGCTACCTCGTGGGCCAGGTGCGACAGGCCCACGAAATCGAGCGCGGCCTCGGCCTTCTCGCGGCACAGTTTCTCTTCCTCGCGCAGGCGGCGCGAGTTGAACAGCACGTCCGCCAGGCCCGATTTGGTGCGCAGGCGGTGGCCGACGATCAGGTTGTCCAGCACCGTGGCGCGGTCGAACAGCGACGTGGCCTGGAAGGTGCGCGCCACGCCCATGCGGGCAATCTGGTCGGCACGCTGCCCGGCTACGTCCTGGCCCTTGAGCAGGATCTGGCCCGAGGTCGGCGCATGCGTGCCGGCGATCAGGTTGAAGAACGTGGTCTTGCCGGCACCGTTGGGGCCGATGATCGCGTTGATATGGCCGGTCTCCAGCGTCACCGAGACATCGTGCACCGCAGTCAGGCCGCCAAACTTCTTCGTCAGGTTACGGATCTCAAGCATTCTCGGCTCCCGGGCGGGTGGTGGGCATGGGGGCGGGCTGCGCGGCCCGCGCGGCGGCCAGTTCGCCACGGCGCTGCGCGGCGGCGCGGCGCGCCTGGCGCTTGAGGAACGATCCCACGATGCCGTCGGGCACGAAGATGATCAGCAGGATCAGCACCGGGCCGAACACCAGCATCCGGTAGTCCTGCAGGAACTGCAGCGTCTGCGTGACCCACGGCACCAGCACCGCGCCCAGCAGCGGACCCAGCAGCGTGCCCGTGCCGCCGACCAGCATCGACATCACCATGTCGAACGTGATGTCGGTGCGGGCGATGTCCGGGCCCAGGAAGCGCACCTGGCCGGCATAGAGCGCGCCGGCGAACCCGGCATAGGCCACCGACAGCACGAACGACAGCACCTTGGTGCGCATCAGGTTGATGCCCAGCGCCTCGGCCAGCGCATCGCTGTTGCGCACGGCCATGAAGCTGCGGCCCAGCAGCGAGCCGACGATCCGGTGCATCACGAACGTGCCGACCGCCAGGAAGAACAGCACCAGGTAGTACTGCGCCTGCACGCTGTCGAAGGCGACCGGGCCGATGGCGGCCGGCACGGGGATGCCGATCAGGCCCACCGCGCCGTGGGTCAAGCCCTCCCACTTCTCGATGACCAGATAGATGATGTAGCCCACGCAGAGGGTGAAGATCGAGAAGTAGTGCCCCTTCAGGCGCAGCGATACCACGCCCACCACATAGCCCAGCACCATGCAGACCACGCCGGACAGCGCAAAGGCCAGCCAGAACGGCAACTGGTGGTCGACGGTCAGGATGCCCAGCGTGTAGGCGCCAATGGCCATGAAGCCGCCGTGCGCCAGGTTGAGCTGGCCCGTGTAGCCGGTCAGCAGGTTGAGGCCGAGCGTGGCGATGGCGGTGATGAACGCCAGCGTCATCACGGTCAGGAAGTAGCTGTTCGGGACCACCAGCGGGAACGCGATGGCGGCCGCCAGCAGCAGCATCCAGCCGGTCTTGCCTTGCAGTGCTTTCATGTGGGTGTCCTCCTCAGGCGGCGCGGCCGGCGAACAGGCCCTGCGGACGCACCGACAGGATGATCACGAGCAGCAGGAACGCGATGATGTCCTTGTAGTCGGTGGAGATGTAGAAGCCACCGAAGCTTTCGGCCATGCCGATGATCAGCCCGCCGACGATGGCGCCGGGAATGCTGCCCATGCCGCCCAGGATGATGATCACGAACGCCTTGGTGATTACTAGGTTGCCCATGCTCGGATATACCAGGTTGATCGGCGCGTAGAGCGTGGCGGCAATCGCGGCCAGCGCGCCGGAGATGGCGAAGACCAGCAGCGTCACACGCGTGGCGTCGATGCCGACCAGCGCGGCGCCCTCGCGGTTCTGCGCCATCGCGACGATCGTCGAGCCGGTGACCGTGCGCGTAAGGAACAGATGCAGCAGCACCATCAGCCCGAACGCGGCGACGATGATCAGCACGCGCTGCAGCGGCGCGGTGAGGCCGAAGATCTCCACCATCTGGCCGTACGGCGTAGGCATGCGGTGGAAGTCGGCCCCCACAGCGCCTGCGCGCCCGCTTCGAGGAACAGCAGGATGCCGATGGCGGCAATCATGTCGTGGACCTCGGGCGCGTTGCGCAGCGGGTGGAAGACCAGCCGATCCGCCAGCATCGACAGCACGGCCACTACGGCGGCGGCGCACAGCATGGCCAGCCAGTAGTTCAGGCCCAGCGTGGTCATCGCGTAGTACGACACGTACGCCCCGGCCATGTACAACGCGCCATGCGCGAAGTTGGGCACGTGCAGGATGCCGTAGACAAGGGTTAGTCCCAATGCCACCAGGCTGTAGACGCCGCCCAGTGTGAGACCGTTGAGGAACTGCTGGAAAAACAATGCCATGCGCTGTCTCCTTGCGGTGGTGTGCCGTGACGGCACCCGCGCTGTCTCCGACGCCGTGTCGTGTTCTCGCACGGTCGTTCGTTTTCGGCGACTTTGCATAGCGTTTTGACGAGCGTCAAGCAATCGGACGTAGTATTCCGCCAAGCGAAATAGCCATCCCGCATGCCGCCGCAATACGTCCGTGAATTCCCTGATTTCAGCGTGCAAGTAGCCCGGGCGCAGGAAAGCTGCGGCATATTTATCCGGCGTATGACGCCTATGTGTTCACTGCATGGGGCGGCCGGGAAAACCCGCAATGGAGAGTGGGTGCAAGCAAGCGCGCAAGAAGGGGCGCTTAAAGAAATTCTGATATCCATTCCGTGGCGATGAGCACGACCTGCAGGAGCAAGGGAAGTGCGCAAGCCCAGCGCCACCGCAAGGCCATCGCGCGAGCCCAGATACCCACGAGGGCCAGCCCGCATGCAAACGCAATCAGCACGGCACTGGACAGATAGGCTCCCAGCGACCGATATGCCCAGCGGTTAGCCATGGCGCCCCCGTTTCCGCCGAAGCGATACAGCTCGGGATGCCGCCATGCGCCGACTGCATCGATCGCGACGGCTGCCAGCAGCAACACTGCCAGGCAGCTCGCGAGCCATTTAATAGCGGACTTCAAGGATCATGTCCTTGGCGTAGAGGATGAAACGGTGGATGAAATGTGATCGCCGCGGACGCCGGTAGCGGTGCTGAGCGAGTGTTGCAGAGCCCGGCCGGCGCCGGAATCGCAGTAATCCGAATTACGCCGACATTCGCTGGCATTGAGCAGGGCAGGAAGAAGTCTGCTTCGCACATGAATCGTGCTTCTGGCGCCTATGTTTTCCCTACATAGCGGCGCCCGCCGGGCACGGAAACTGATATCAATCGGACATGAAGCGCACGACCTCGATTCCGCAGCCGCCTGATTCCGCCCTGGTGTCGTGCGAAGCCGCGCATCCGCCGGATGCCGAGGACCGCAATTTCGTCACGGCGCTGGCGCGCGGGCTGGAGCTGCTGCGCGCCTTTGGCCCCGAGGACGACTTCCTGGGTAACGCGGAACTGTCGCGGCGTACGGGTATTCCCCGACCCACGGTCTCGCGGCTTACCTACACGCTGGCCAGCGTCGGCTATCTCGTCTACGTCGAAGAGCAGGAGAAGTACCGCATCGGGCAGGGCGCCATGCTGCCCGGCCAGCGCTACCTGTCCGGCGCGGGCATCCGCCATATCGCGCAGCCGTTGATGCAGTCACTTGCATTTGCAACGGGGTGTACCGTCGCGCTGGCGGCCCCGGATCGGAACGACATGCTGTACCTGGAAGTCTGCCAGCCGCGTGGCGCGCTGGTCATGCGGCTGACGCCCGGGTCGCGGCTGCCCATGGCGACGTCGGCCATCGGCCGCGCCTGGCTGGCGGGATTGCCCGCGCCACGGCGCGCGGCGGTGCTGGCCGAGCTGGAGCGGCAGCACGGTTCGCGCTGGGCCGGCGTGCGTACCAGGCTCGACCGCGCCATGCGCGAGCACGCGCGACGCGGCTTCTGCGTGGCCCATGCGGAATGGGACCGGTCGGTCAGCGGGGCGGCGGCGCCGGTACGGCTGGTGGATGGCTCCGAAGTCCTGTCGATCAATATCGGCGGGGCTTCGACACGACTGTCTCCGGAAGTGCTCGAAGGCAACCTCGGCCCGCGTATCCGTGAACTGGCCGACACACTTGCAACGCGGCTGTGGCAATCCGCGTGACCGGATTCGAATAATTCTGAGAAATTCTGAAAACAGGAAGGAGATGTCGATGGAGATTCGCAACAAGACGGTGATCGTGACTGGCGGTGGCACGGGTATCGGCCGCGCGCTGGTGCTGGCATTTGCCAAGGCGGGCGCGCGCGGCGTGGCCGTCGCCGATATCGATGCGGCCGGTGCCGCGCAGGTCGCGGCTGAAGCCGCTGCCGCCTCGCCCGAGTGCCAGGTGTTTTCGCAGCGCGTGGACGTGGCCGATGCCGCGGCCGTGCAGGGCCTGGTCGATACCGCCACGCAGCGCTTCGGGCAGGTCGACGTGTTCTGCTCGAACGCCGGCATCATCCTGCGCAAGGGGCTCGACGCCACCGACGACGAATGGCAGCGGATCTGGAACATCAATGTCATGGCGCACATCCACGCCGCCAAGGCCGTGCTGCCGCAGATGCTGGAGCGCGGCGACGGCTACTTCGTCAACACGGTGTCGGCGGCCGGCCTGCTGTCGCAGATCGGCTCGGCGCCGTATGCGGTGACCAAGCACGCGGCCATCGGCTTTGCGGAATGGCTGTCCATCACCTATGGCGACCAGGGCATCAAGGTCAGCTGCATTTGCCCGCAGGGCGTGCAGACGAAGATGCTGTTCGGCGAGCAGGGCGAGCGCAAGGGGTTCCTGCAGGAGGGCTCGGTCACGGCCGAGCACGTGGCCGAGAAGACGCTGGAGGGCATCGCCGCCGAAAACTTCCTGGTGCTGCCGCATCCCGAAGTGCTCGAATACTATCGGCGCAAGGGCCAGGACTATGACCGCTGGCTGCGCGGCATGCGTCGGCTGCACGATCAGGTCAGCAAGCAATTCGGCAATATCGCCGTGTAGTCGCAGTACCCGCTTTTAGACAAAAACGATTCAGGAGACAAGAATCATGCGTGCTCGAATGTTCCGGCGCCGCCAGGTGCTGGCGATGCTGGCCGCCACGGCCACTCTCGCCGCCGTGTTCGCGGCGCCTGCCGTACAGGCCGCCGATGCCTATCCGTCGAAGCCTGTCCGCATCGTGGTGGGATTCCCGAGCGGCGGCGCGCCGGACATCCTGGCACGCATCTTCTCCGAGAAATTCTCGCTGGGCCAGCCGGTGGTGGTCGACAACAAGCCCGGCGCCGGCGGCAATATCGGCGGCGAGATGGTGGCCAAGGCCGCGCCCGATGGCTATACGCTGGCCATGGGCACGGTAGGCACGCACTCGATCAACGGCGCGCTCTACAGCAAGATGCCGTACGACATGGTCAAGGACTTCACGCCGGTGATCCTGGTGGCGTCCACGCCCAACGTGCTGGTGGTGCATCCGTCGGTGCCGGCGAAGAACGTGCAGGAACTGATCGCGCTGGCCAAGTCGAAGCCGGGGCAACTGACGTTCGGCACGCCGGGCGTGGGCACGTCGCTGCATGTGGCCGGCGAACTGTTCAACACGATGGCCGGTACGAAGATCGTCCACGTGCCGTACAAGGGCCGGGCCATGGCCATCCCTGACCTGCTGGGCGGCCATATCACGATGATGTTCGACAACCTGCCGTCGGCCCTGCCGGTGGTCAAGGAAGGGAAGCTGCGCGCGCTGGGCGTCACCAGCGCACAGCGCTCGGTCTCGGCGCCGGACATTCCGACCATCGCGGAACAGGGCCTGCCCGGCTACGAGGCCACCTCGTGGTTCGCGATCTTCGCGCCGGCCCACACGCCCAAGGACGTGGTGGCCAGGCTGAATACGGAACTGAACCGCATCTTCACGCTGCCCGACGTCCAGGCCAAGCTGAAGACGCTGGGCCTGGACCCCGTGCTGGGCACCCCTGAAAAGCTGGCCGAGTACCAGCGTGGCGAAATCGCCAAATGGGCCAAGGTCGTCAAGGACTCTGGCGCGAAGGCCGAATAACGGCATGGCGCAACGCGGCTAGCGGTCAGGCGACGCGCGCCGCCGCGCCAGTCTGGGGACGAAAGCGGTAGCCCACCTTGGGCACCGCCGAGACGCAATTGTCCAATCCCAGCGGATGCAGCGCGCGCCGCAGCCGCGACACCAGTTGCGTCAGGCAATTTTCGTCCACCATCGCGCCGGGGCCCCACACCGCGGCAATGATCTGTTGCCGCGACATGACTTTCTCGCCGTGGTCCCTCAGCACGATCAGCAAACGCAACTCGAATCGCGTGAGCTTGGCAATCACGCCATTGCAGGAAACGATGCCTTGCGATTCGTCGATATTCAGTGCATCGCCAATATCTGAAAATGCGGCCGTCGCAGCCGACGTCGAAATGGGCAGGCCCAGTTGTGCCAGCACATGGGCCAGCCCGCGCGCCTGTTCCAGGCCGGATTCGATGGCCATCACAGGTGCGAGCGCATCGTCCGCCGGCGGTACCGTGGTGGTAAAGGGCACGGGAATGAACCGGTAGCCCTGGCGTGGCACGGTCACGATATGGGCGTCAAGACTGACCGGGCTCAGTGCCTTGCGCAGGCGGTAGACCAGTTGCACCAGGTAAAGCTCGTCCACCAGTCCGGCGCGTTTTCCCCAAACGCCCTTCAGCAGGAAATCGCGGGATTTGACGGCGGCCTTGCCTTCCACCAGCAGGCGCAGCAGTTTCTTTTGTTGGCCGGTTATCTTGGCCACCACGCCGCCGCGTAATACGCGGTCCGTGTCCCAATCAAAAAATACCGAATCGCTATTCCGGATCATTTCGATTACCCCATGTCGTCTGCGATGGACGACAAGCGTATCGATCCGCAGAAATAGCTCCCATGGAAGATATTTCTTTCGGTATCTGACCCGCACGGGTGACGGCTCGGCGCCGTTCTTTGCCGTATATCGCCAATTACGGAAACAATGACCGGCAAGGCATGCCCGTCATCTCGCATGAGCCAAGGAATAACCGCGTGCGCTGATCACTTGTCAATACAAGATGACCTGACGGGACTGAATACGAAGAGCGCGGGATTCCGCCTGCATCATAACCCATACGGGTATTAAGTCCGGAGTGCACGCTATGCGCATGCTGTGCGCCGATATCCCGATGGATTTGCGCCATTCCACGTCATCCATTTCTCGCGATGGATCAATGCGTATCCATATCCGGTAATGCGCGGGACATGCCAAATCCCTCGATATTCATTACGCAATGGCGAATGCCGGGGCAATCAAAGGGGGAACAGATATCACCGTGGATATTCCACGCCGAATCCATGTCATTGCAGTCGCCGCGAGCGAATGATGTGTCCGGCCGCAGGTTGTGCCGGACCGATCCGAAAATCGCCGGGGCGCCCGGGGCATTCAAACCATTCTGCAAGGACAGATGTCATGACAAAGAAATCGTGTGACAGCAATGAGCAATCGGCTGGCCAGGCGACCCAGGGCCGCGCTGGCTGGAATTCGCGCCCGTTCCGCAGCGGCGATCCGTCGGATACGGAACCGCCACGCGTGCCGCGACGCCGTTTTGCCGGCGTGCGCAACACGCTGGGCAGCGGTCGTGCCAACAGCAAGCTCGTGTATTCGGAAGATCCTGGCGATCCGTCCATTCCGGATTCGAAGGGCGCATCGGAACGCACCTACAAGCAGAACAACTTCAATCCGGCGACCGAGGTGGAGAACTACTCGTACACCTCGACGCGCGTCGCCAAGCGTGTGTACAACACGTACGGCGCCACGCGGAACAACACCCAGGTGTTCGGCTACTACACCGACTGGTCGCAGTACGACGGCCGCCTGGATGGCAATTACGCCAACAGTGCGGCGGGACGGGGTACGGACCTGATGCTGCTCAATGCGTCGGCCTATGATCGCCTGATCATCGGCTTCGCCGGCATCGTGGGCGACACGGGCGAGAAGCAGTACACGATCGACCAGGCCGCCGTGGATTTCGGCAAGAAGCTGCATGAAGCCACCTTTACCGATCCGTGGGGCGATGTGGCATCGGCTCGCAACGTGGGTTTCAGCGGGTGGGTGAGCAACGACTACCGCGAACTGTTCGACCAGAGCAAGGCGCAGGGCGTGCTGGGCGGTCTGGCCAAGCTCAAGCAGCAGAATCCCAACCTGAAGCTGTCGTTCAGCCTGGGCGGCTGGACCATGAGCGGCGCCTTCCATGCCGTGGCGGCCGATGCCACCAAGCGCCAGACGCTGATCGAAAGCATCGCCTACATCTTCGACCGCTTCCCGATGTTCACCGAAGTCGACCTGGACTGGGAATACCCGGGCCAGCCCGGCGCGGGGAACCCGCATGGCCCCGAGGACGCGGCGAACTTCCAGGCGCTGGTGCGCGGCATCAAGCAGCGGCTGCCTGGCGTGCGCATCAGCATCGCCGCCGGTGCGTCCATGGATACGATGGAGTCGGCCGACATCCCCGGCATGATCGCGGCAGGCGTGGAGGGCATCAACCTGATGACCTACGACTTCTTCGGCACGCCGTGGGCCGAGAAGCTGGCACACCACACCAACCTGTACGACTACGCCGGCGGTGGATTCAGCATCGACAAGTCGGTGCAATACCTGCTGAGCGTGGGCGTGCCGTCGAAGAACATCTTCGTAGGCTACGCGGCCTACAGCCGCAGCGCGCGCAATGCGGTGATCGAGAGCTGGTCGCCGCTGGTCGGCATGTACCACCCGGGCACCGGCTCCACCACTGGCTCGTACGAATCGGGCGCCAGCGAGTTCTACGACATCCTGTACAACTACCTGGACCTGGAGAACCAGACGGGCATCAACGGCTTCAACCTGTACACCGACAAGGAAGCCGACGCCGACTACCTGTACAGCCCCGAAAACGGTCTGTTCCTGTCCATCGATACCCCGCGCTCGGTACGCGCCAAGGGCGAGTACGTGCTCAAGAACAACCTGGGCGGCCTGTTCACGTGGACCATCGACATGGACAACGGCGTGCTGCTGAACGCCGCCCGCGAAGGCCTGGGTGCCACCGCGAGGACCGAAGTGGTCGACATGGACCCCCTCTACTTCGAGGGGATCAACACCGAGACCATGGACACGACGGTGGCCGTGATCGAAGGCCCGACCGAGGGTTTCGAAGCCGAGCTGGTGTCGTTCTCGGGCCTGCGGTCGTGGGGTGCCGAGCCGCTCACCTACAAGTGGAGCGCGCCCGGACTGACGTTCCTCGACGGCAAGACCACCGCCGTGGTGGAAGGGCTGCTGCCGCTGGTGGCACGCACCTACACCGTGACGCTGACGGTCACGGATGCCAATGGCGATACGGCCTCGGCCAGCCAGAACCTGGTGGTCAAGAAGAAGACGCAGGAACCGCCGACGTCGCGGATCACCGTGCTGCTGGAATCCGGCACGCCGTATGCGCTCTCGGCCGAAGCGTCGTTCGACCCGGACGACAACGCGCTGACCTACGTCTGGGATGCGCCGGACCTGCCGTTCGACGGCAGTACGGCCGAACAGGTGGAGGGCACCGCGCCATCGGTGACGTCACCGACCGACTACTGGGTCAAGCTGACCGTGAACGACGGCAGCGAGACCGACCAGAGCGCGATCTTCCTGACGGTGGTGCCGGCTGAAGCGTCAGAGGGCGACACCACGGCCGTGATCACGGGCCGCACACAGGTCGAAAGCGGCGCGCCGATCCAGCTGTCCGGCAGTGAATCGACTGGCCAGCCGCCGCTGATGTATTCGTGGTCGGCGCCGGGCCTGTCGTTCGATGGCGCGGACTCCGTTTCGGTCAGCGCCAACGCCCCGGTGGTGGATCACGACACCATCATCGAGGTGACGCTGACCGTCACGGGCCTGGCCGGCACCGGCGACCGGCACACCACGACGCTGGAACTGCGCGTGCTGGCGGGTGGCAGTTCGGACACCGCGGGCACATGGCGTCCGCAGTCGTACGACACCGGCGCCGAGGTGACCAACAACTACCAGGGCCAGGGGCTGCACAAGTACCGCGCCAAATGGTGGGTCAGCGCAGACCAGGAGCCCGGCGATCCAAACTTCACCTCGGTGATCGACGGTGGCGACTCCAAGCCCTGGCTCGACCTGGGCGCCGCCTGAACCTGACCAGGGAGGACCCAGCCGGCGGGTAAGCCGGTAGCGGTTCCGGGCAGGACGCCGTCAGGCAGGACGGCGCGCTGCCCGGTTTTTTTTGTATTGGTGCGCGGACATGGCGAGGTATCGATCATGGCAAATCGACGAAAACTCGGCGTAGTGGTGCTGGCTCTGTCGCTGGGATCGCCGCTGGCGGGGTGTACGGTGATTTCGGTGGAGGGCGATCACAACCGGATTCGCGATGCGGGCGGCCACGGCGGCGTGGCGTTGCCGGAACCGGATGACGCACCCACGTGGCGCCAGCGCCTGGAGCGGATCGAGCAGGCGCTCGGCATGGCCCACCGGGCGGGCAGCGCTGAAGCGGGCGGGTGTCCCCTCAAGCTTGTCGGTCGCGCAACCGGCTCAGGCTGACGATGGCGCCGATGGTCGCCACCGTGGCGGCCACGTACAGCGCAGTCCTGGCCGCGTCGCCGCGATCGAGGCTGAACAGCAGGGCAACCACCGCTGTGCCCGTGGTCTGCCCCAGCAGGCGCGTCGTCGCCTGCGCACCGCTTGCACCACCGCTGCGCTCATGCGGCGTGGCACTGATCATGGCGCGGTTGTTGGGTGACTGGAAGAACCCGAAGCCGATGCCGCACAGCGCGGTGCGCCAGGCAATGTCCAGGCTGCCGGCATCGCGGTTCAGCACGGCCAGGCCAATCAGCCCGGCAGCCAGCATGATCAGCCCCGCACCGGCCAGCACGCTGGCCGGATAGCGGTCCGACAGCCTGCCGGAAAGAGCGGCCATGACGGCGACCATCAAGGGCCATGGCGTGATCAGCAGGCCGGTTTCCGCCAGGCTGCGGCCAAGCTGGTATTCGAGGAAAACGGCAGGGACACGAACGCCAGCATTTGCGTCATGAACGAGCAGAACGACGTGGCAACGGCCAGCGTGAAGGCGCGGCTGGCGAACAGGTCCACCGGCACCAAGGGCGCGGATTGTCCGTGCTGCCGGCGCACCAGCAGCCAGCCCAGCAGGATGGCCAGCGCCAGGCCGGCCACACCGGCCAGGCGCAACGTGTCGTGGCCCAGCCCGTCCACGCCAAGCACGAACAGCGCGATGACCACCGCCGAGAGCACGGCGCTCGGATAGTCGAAGGAGCGCGGTTGCGGAGGCGTCTCCGGCAACGCGCTACGCGATATTGCCAGGGAAAAGATGGCCACCGGCACGTTGACCGCGAACAGCCATGGCCAGCTGCCGACGGCCAGGATCAGCGCGCCCAGCGACGGCCCCACCGCAATCGTCACCCCAACCACCAGCGCATTGAGGCCGATGCCGCGCCCCAGCCGCGTCGGAGGATAGATGCAGCGGACCAGCGCCGTATTGACACTCATGATGCCCGCGCCGCCAATGCCCTGAATGACCCGCGCCGCAACCAGTACCGGCAGGTTGGGCGACAGCGCACACAACAGCGACCCAATGAGAAAGGTGGCAAGCCCGGCCCGATAGACGCGCTTGTAACCCAGGATTTCGCCCAGCGACGACAGTGGCAACAGGAAAACCGTGACCGAAAGCTGATAGGCGTTGACGACCCAGATGGTCCGCGCCGGGTCGCTATGCAGATCCCGGGCAATGGAAGGGAGGGCGATATTGGCGATCGATCCGTCCAGCACGGCCATCACCAGGCCGCAAAACACTGTCAGGATGGCCCAGGTACGCTGGGGGCGCGGAAGACCTTGTTGGGACTGCATGGGGAAGGGGCGGACGGCTCGCGCTGTTCTTGGAAAGCCCTGAACCCGCTGCGGGATACAGCCGGGGCGCGTTCGGACGCGCCATTATCGTCCGCCACGGCGGCCCATGCAAATTCGGCACCCTCTTCGCGGTGGAATGTGTGGCGCGCCCGCACGGGCGGCTCGCCGTGCGGCGGTCCACTCAGGCGTTCAGGCCGGCGGTGTCGTCGCAGTACGCCTGGACGGCGGCAAGCAACGCGCTGCCGGCTGCGGCGATGTCGGGCGTCCAGCTACTGGCCTGGTCGCAGAGCCATTCCACCAGGCGGCACGCTCGGACCATATCCTGCGCATCGACGACAAGGAAGGCACCTGCAGACCGATGCGCCCAGTGTCGAAGCGATGCGGCGTCGTGGCGCAGGAGGATCGCCGCCAGTTCAGGCCCGTCGCTCCGCAGATGTTCCAGCAGCAAGAGCTTGTAGCGCGCAATTTCGGAGGCTGGAATTGGGGGATTGTCTTCCGGGACAGTTACCGGTAAGTCGTCGTTCGATTCGGCCACATCTGCCGGATCGGGCGGAGCTGCCGCATCTGCCGGCGCCGCATGGATGATCGCCTGCAGCGCCTGTTCGAGCGCCTTCAGCGAGGCCGGCTTGGCGACATGGCCGGTGAATCCCCGCTCCTGCCACTCACCCGCTTGCCCGGTGCGCGTCACCGCGCTGAAAGCCAGTACCGGGACGCGGGTGTCCAGGGCGCGAATGGCCGCCAGCAGTTCGTAGCCATCCATGACCGGCATGTGGACATCGGTCAGTACCGCATCGAAGTGCCCGCTTTCAAAAGCCGACAGCGCCTGGCGTCCGTCGCCAACCACCACGGGGTCCCACCCGAGCGTCACGAGTTGCTCGGCGATCAGCGTCTGGTTCAGCGCATTGTCTTCAGCGACGAGTATCGGGCGGCGTGCGGCGTCGTTGCCGACGGTGGCCGGAGAAGAGAGATGCCAATCGCCTGCATCCTCCGTCCGGCCTCCCTGGGCGCCGGCGTGGGCGCTGGCGTCGGCTGGCTCCGCGTCCAGGGCGGCCAGCGAGCCGGCCAGGATGGCGTGATGGCTGAAGGTCGATACCTCGAATACACCGTGTCCCCGGTCGGCGGGGTGTTCGGGACCGTCCCGGGTCACCCAGACCACGTTGGCGGGATGCAACTGCCGCAGCGCCGCGATGGTATCGAGCCCGTGCTCCCCCGTCACTACGAAAATATGAGGGCGGTTGGCACGCAGCCACGCCTGCGCGGCACCGAGTTGATGGAAGACATCGCAGCGCCAGCCGGACCGCTCCAGCCAGGCCTGCAGCACGGCGCCCGACTCTGACTCCTGACAGAGAATCATGGCGCGGGTGCCCCGCGTCACCGGTTCGGCCGGTTCGGCCGGCATGGCCGCTTCGCCAAGCGGCACCACCACGGTGAACGCGCTGCCCACGCCTTCCACGCTTTCCACCGTGATATGGCCTTGCATCAGTTCAGTCAGCCGTGCGCAGATCGACAGGCCAAGCCCGGTGCCCCCGTATCGCGCCGATGTGCTGGCTTCCCCTGGACGAACGGGTGGAAGATCCTGGCCACGAGTGCGGGAGGCATGCCAATCCCCGAATCGCGCACGCGACAGACCAGTACGTTGCGGTCCTGGGTATCGGTGGTGACCTCGGCGCTCAGCGTGATCTTGCCGCACAGCGTGAACTTGAAGGCGTTGCTGAGCAGGTTGTTGATGACCTGTGCGATGCGTGTCCGGTCGCCGGTCAGCACCGTGTCCAGCGTTGGCGACAGGTGCACGTAAAAGCGGATCGGCTTGCCCTGCACCATCGGCGCATAGGACATCGACAGGCTTTCGAGGTCGTCGATCGGCCGGAACGGCTCGGCCACTAGCTTCATTTCGCCGGCATCGATCTTCGAGAAATCGAGGATGTCGTTGACGATCCGGTGAAGCCCTTCCGATGCCAGTTGCAGCGCCCGAAGCCGTGGCGCCTGGGCCTCCAGCCCTCGGCACGGGCCAGAAGTTCCAGGTTGCCGAGCAGGGCGTTCAGCGGCGTCCGGATCTCGTGGCTCATCGACGCAAAGAAATTCGACCGTGCACGCATCATGGCTTCGGCGGCCTCGCGCGCGCCGCGCAACTGCTGCTCAAGCTGGTGTTGTGCCGTGATGTCCTGTATCGCGCAGAACAGTACCGCTTCGTCGCGATACCTTGCCGGTGCGCATGTGACCTGCAGGAACTGGTGCGGCGCCGACGCCGGCGGTTCGTGAGGAGCGGCGGCAGGCCTCTCTGTCGCGGGCACCGTCACCTGCACGATCGACGCGAACCGGGTCCGCCCGGACGAAGCGGCCTCGCTCCGCAGCGCGTTCATGATGCCTGCGGGCATGCGTGCCCCCTGGGCGAGGCCGAGCAGCGAGTCGGCCACCGCGTTCGATGTGAGGATCGCTTCGTCTTGCTGCCGCACGATACACAGCCCGATAGGCGTCGCACTGACCAGAATATGACTGATGGTCTCGTTCTCCAGCGAACGGGCTGCCTCGGCATGGCTGCGGCGCAGCAGGTGGATATCCCAGTAGCGCGCGGTCAGGACAACGCAGAGAACCAGCAGCAGCCCGGCGCCCAGGATGGCGAACAATTCGGCGGAGATCGCGTTCAGCAGCGTGCCGTAGGAGAGCAGGTAGACCAGCGTCCCGAAGGCCGGGTCCAGTTGCTGCACAAGCAGCAGCCCGTCGCGCGTCGGGATGGGGGTATCGAGCTGGATGCCGCGGGCATGCCGCAGTATCCGGTCCGACAGGTCGGCATGGGTTGGCGGCGATACGTCGATACTGGCGTGATTGCGATTCACCAGCCAGAGCGTGGCGGGATCGGCCGGGCGTGCCAGACCGGCAAGAAACGACCGGGCCGGGATGCTCGCCGCAACCAGGGTGGCTTGTCCGTTCCCGGTGGCAGCGCGCGCGTCGAGTGTTGCCATCATTACGGGGTCCGGTGAACGGGATCGTCGACAGGGCCGATCCAGCGCGGCTGCTGCTGGGCGGGGCCTTCACTGGCCGTCGGCGAGGGGAGGTGGCGCGACAGGTCGTCGCGCAGGCGGACCGCGAAATCGGCGTCGGCCGGGTCGGCTGCATGGATCCCGGCCGGCGACACCAGGATGGCGAACGATGCATCCGGCGCGACGACGTAAGCCTGTGCATCGAGCCCGAACGCCATCCCGGTGGTCAGCGTCGCCGTGGCGATCTGCTGGAGCTGCCAGACCTTGTGCGGCAACGCTTCTCCCCAGGCCTGGCGTGTGGCATCGGGTACCAGCATCACATACTCGCCATCGGGCGATCGCGCGAGGCCGGTATGACGAATCTGCGAGAGCAGTTCGGTGTCCGGCGGCGCGTCGCTCGATGCGGCAAGGTAGTAGTCGACGGTCAGGGCAGTACGCCGCAGGAATGACGTCTGGCTCTGCAACTTCAGCGAGATGCCGCTGACATACTGCGCCACGTGGCTGCGGCGTACATCGAGATGGCGCGCCGCGGCCAGCCCCGCCAGCAGCAGTCCGGACACGACGATGATGGCGATCAGCAGTCCGACGGTGGCGTAGTAAAGCTGCTGCTGCCGCCGCGCGTTGCGGGCAAGCGCGGCAAACGACTCCGCCAGGGACTGCTGCGTGCGATCCAGAATCTGCTGCATGGCAAGAAGATCAGTTCAGATCCAATCAGATCAACCCGTTTTCATAGGCGTAGCGAATCAGGTCCGTGTTGGTCTGGACGTTGAGCTTGCGCATGGCTACGGTCTTCTGGCTCGAAATCGTGCTGACAGACCGGCCAAGCTTGCTGGCGATCTCGCTGAGCTGGAAACCCTGTGCATACAGGCGTACCACTTCCAGTTCGCGCAGGGTCAGTTCGGTGGTTGGCGCGGTGGAGGCGGCGCTGTCCAGCACGGCGCGAATCGAGGGGGAATAGAAATTGCCGTTGCTGACGGTCACATGGATGCAGGCACGGACGATCTCGTCGAGTTCGTCTTCCTTGCTGACGAACGCGCGGGCGCCGAGTTTCATGGCCCGTATGACGACGCCGGGGTTTGTCTGCGCGCTGACGATGACGATCCGGGTCTCCGGATAGAGGCGTCCGAGCCTGCGCAGAAGGTTGAAGCCGTCGAGGGACGTATCGCCGTGTCCCATGCTGAAGTCGGTGACTGCCACGTCCACCGGGTTCTGGGCCAGGGCGCCTATCAGTTCGCTGCCGTTTGTGCATTCGCACTTTACCTGGAAGCCCGGTGTCCGCTGCAGGCAGTCGCGCAGGGCGGTGACGACGAGGGGATGGTCGTCAGCCAGAGCGACCCGAATGGTTTTTGCAGGCATGCCTCAAAGTCCTTTTCGCAGACAGGTAACGCGTACGGTAGGAATCGCGATTCGTTTTGGTGCTTTTTCAAGCATAGGAAAAATACTCCATCCATTTCCGAAAATCACAACTCAATGAGAAGGCGAATTATGTGTTGTCAGATTCCTATTTCACATGGGATTTTTTCAAGGTCATAGCAACATTGACGGAAGACTGGATTCCGGAAAATACGGCTGTATCCGGCGACGTTCCAGGGAGGCACGGTTGTGACAACGATTTGAACCGTGCTTCTGTCTGGTCGCATTCTGTCGTCTGGAAGACGATTGAGATATAGCCGATCTACTAGTTTCGGTGAGGCGCTTCAAGATTTCGCGCTCGTGAGGTGCCGGGACTGTCTCTCGATGGCATCGGAAAATGCCCGGTACTGCGGCAGAAGGCGGCTGACCCGCTCGACGAACCCCGCGCAGCGTTGGGACTGGACTGGAGGACCGCCCGCCACCAGCATGGCCGCCGGGTGGGACAGCGCGGCGTGACGGCTCAGGTATTCGGGAAGATGGCTCGACCCTCGCAATCGCATCAGCATGAGCAGTTCCACCGGAATGGTCTGCTCGACGGGATGATCGAAGTCAAACAGAGAGTGGTCGATGTCGAGGCGGCACTGCATGAGGTGGCGGTCCGCCAGTTCGTATGCCAGTGGCATGAACGTTTCGTCGTCGGCCTGCCATTGCTCGACAATGCGCGCCAGCAGGGCATCGCCCTTGTGGAAGACGGTTTGAGGCACGCCGATTCCAAGGGCCTGCCCGGCCACGCTCACGATCATGCCGGTCATGCCGTTCAGCGTGTGCAGGGCGGCCAGGTCGCTGTCGATGCCGAACCATGAGTCGAGGCAGAAGGACGCCAGGTCTCGCCAGTCGAGCGCCAGCAGCATGGCGATCTGCTGCGACATGTCGCGCTCGTAGGTCTGGCGCCGCGCGGGGCCGCTCCACTGCTCCTTGTGCGGCGCCAGCGCATGCGTGCCGGACAGGGATTCCAGCACGCCCAGCTGGAGCGAAAGCCAGTTCGGCGTGGGGCAGGTCTCGCCGTTGTCCAGGTCGATCGCGCGCCATTGCCGCAAGCGGCCCAGCCAGAACATGGCGCGCGCGGCCCGGGGAACGGGCACCACCGAAGGGGTGGACATGAAGGCGGCCAAGGTGTCCCGGTACATGCCATGCAGGGCGTGAGCCTGTGCCTGCGCAGTATGGAAGATGGTCTGACGCAGTTGCTCGCCTTCCGTCGCTTGTGTGATCTTCTTCCGCATTGTCGTGTTTCCATTTGGATGGAGGTAAGAGTGTCGACACTACGAGTACGCACAAGGACGGTCTATCGTTATTCATTGAAAAATCGCGAGATTCTGCGTTGTCCGCTTGATAGCCCCAGAAAAATAAAGGGAAGAAAATCGATGCCGGCCGAACCCGGTGTTTCCGAGTTCTAGTCGAATTACTATTTATTAGGTTCGGTCAAACGGGGGAAGGAGCAAAGGCAGACGCGGCCGAAACTTGTCACGACCGGAAACTCGGAGAACTGCTATTCGAATAGCCGGTGCACGCGCTTCGGCAGGGTCGGCATCGCCGATGGTCACCGGCATTCCACGTGACGCTGACGATTCAATACATTCGACGCGCGCGTGGTCTTTCGCACTGCGTCACGCGCCGCCATGAAAGGTGGCATCCTATGGCCGCGCGCAAATACGCCCGCGTGGAGGTGTGCCATGACGATGCGTCAATTCGACGAATTTCCCCCTCAGGAACGGCAGGACGTCGAGGCCGTGTTCAGACAGGTCGGTCTCGCTGTGCAGGAGTTCGAGATATCCGATGTCAATGGCACCACGGCGCGCCAGGTGACGGTGCGAAGGCAGGGCACGGGCGCCGAAAGCGTCTACGACGCCGGGCCCGGCACGACATGGGTGGAAGAACTGGAGAGCGACCTGGAGTGCGGCCTGTTCGGGCAGTTGTCGGCCTGAGCGAATCGCCCCGCCCGCCGTTTTCAGCTTCGTCCGCGTTCCGGACTGCGCCCGACGATAGACGCCCCGGCAATCAGTTCCCTGAGCAGGGCCAGCGATGCTGCACCAGGCATCCGGTAGGGGTCGAGTTCGCCCTGTGCCGAATACTTGAGCAGCGTCGCGGCGTTGATCTTGCCGACGTTTACGCGTCCCATCGACCAGCCGGCAAACGCCCGCTCGGCGATTTCCTCGTAGTGCAACAGCACCACGTCGTGGTGACGCTTGTCCTGACCGATATTGAGATAGAGCCGGGACACCGCTTCGCGGCTGCCTTCCAGCGCCTGCAGGAAGATGCTGTTGCTGTGGCACAGCACGCCGGTGACCCCGTGGCGGGGATTGTGCGCCAGGCTCGTTTCCAGGATCGCATCCAGCACATCGGCAGCCAGGGGTTCCCTGGCGCGGCTGGCGTAGAGCAGACGAACTAGCATGGTGGCCTCCTGCGGTGGCGGGACAGATCAGCGGCGGTTCAGGTTCAGCAGCGTCAGGAATTCGCGGCGCAGCTTGTCGTCCTTCAGGAACGATCCGCGCATGACGCTATTGGTCATCTTGGCGTCGGTGTCGCGCACGCCGCGCCAATGCATGCAGAAATGCTCGGCTTCCATCACGATGGCCAGGCCGTCGGGATTCATCTTTTCCTGGAGCAGGTCGGCCACCTGGGCCACGGCTTCTTCCTGGATCTGCGGGCGGCACATGATCCATTCGGCCAGCCGGGCATACTTGGACAGGCCGATCAGGTTGGAATGCCGGTTCGGCATCACGCCTACCCAAAGGCTGCCGATAATCGGGCACAGGTGATGTGAGCAGGCACTCCGCACACGAATCGGGCCGACGATCATCAACTCGTTGAGCTGTTCGACGTTGGGGAATTCCGTGACTTCGGGCGCCTTGGCGTACCGTCCGGCAAAGATCTCCTTCAGGTACATCTTGGCCACGCGGCGCGCGGTCTCCCGGGTGTTGTGATCGCGGTCGACGTCGATCACCAGCGTGCGCAGCACTTCCTCCATGCGCGCCTCGACCTCGGCCTGCAGGGCATCGAGTTCGCCGTGCTCGATAAAGCGGGCGATGTTGTCGTTGGCATGGAACCGTTCGCCGGCCTCGGCGATGCGGGCGCGGATCCGGTCGGAAACCGGTGTATGTTCAGGGTGCTTGCCCCCGTCGGGGTGATCCTTGTGTGACATGTGCGGCCGCTGCTGATGGGCGGAAATGGGGCGCGGTGCGCGGTGCTTCACTATAAGCGAAAACGCGCCGGGCGGACTCAGCGCAAGACGGCCAACGCTGGCAGCAGCGCCAGCGGCATCACGATGGCGCCGGTTTTAAGGAAAGTGCCAGCGCTGACGACGTGGCCCTCGCGGCGCAGCGCGGTCAGCCAGAGCAGCGTGGCCAGCGAACCGGTCACCGACAGGTTGGGCCCCAGGTCCACGCCAATCAGCACGGCGGCCGTCACCGTTTCGGACGCGTGACCGGCAGCCAGCGCCGAGGCGGCAAACAGCCCGGCGGGCAGGTTGTTGACGATGTTGCTGACCACGCCGACCAGCGCGCCGGCAATGCCCGCGCCCATGACGGCATCCGAACCGTGCTGCATCGAAAGCTCGCGTACCCAGTGGGCCAGCTGCGCGGTGAGGCCGGTCTGCGACAGGCCGGCCACGAGCACGAAGAGCCCGGCCACCATCGGCAATACACCCCACGAGACCTCGGTAATCGCCGGGCGCAGCAGGCGCGGCTGCGTGGCGCAGACGGCCAGCAGCGTAGCCGCGCCACCGAGGAAGGTGGGCCATCCCAGGTCCATGCCGCGCAGCGATGCGGTCAGCAGTGCCACGCCGGTCAGGGCGATGCCTGCCGTGGTCAGCCAGGCCTGTAGCGTCAGCGGCGGCGTTTGCACGTCGTCGGCGATGCGCTCGGCCAGGGCCTCGCGCTGGGTCCAGTACAGGGCCACGAACGTCATGACGATGGCCACGACCGACGGCAGCGTGAACCGGGCCAGCCAGCCCATCAGCGGCGGCATGCGCTCGCCGAACAGCACCAGGTTGGCCGGATTCGAGATCGGCAGCAGGAAGCTGGCGGCATTGGCGATGAACGCGCAGGCGTACAGGTGGGGCAGGGGATTGCGCACGCGGGCGGCGCGCGTGGCGGCCAGCACGGCGGGCGTCAGCACCACGGCCGTCGCGTCATTCGACATGAAGGCCGTCACGGCGATGCCGAAGCCGTAGACCAGCACGAACAGGCGCCTGGCCGAACCCTGGGCGCTGCGCACGGCCAGGGCCGCCACATGGTCGAACAGGCCGGTCTTGCGGGCCAGTTCGGAGATCAGCATCATCCCGGCCAGGAACAGATAGACATCGTTGCCGCGCGCCACCGCCTCAAGCGCGTCGCGCCAGGGCAGCAGGCCGGCCACGCAGAGCAGCAGCGCGCCAGCCATGGCCCAGAACGGCTCGGGCAGCCGGAACGGGCGGAACAGCACGCCCAGCGTGGCCAGCGTGGCGACGGCCCAGATCAGCGGGGTGGCGTAGACGGGCATGGTCGGCGTCAAGGGTTTGGCGTCAGAAGGTGGATGCGACGAGCGGCATCAAAGCGCGGCGCCGCCGGCGCGTGGTGCGTTGGTCGATGCCGGGACGTCGAGCCCGGCCGGGGTCGGCGTCGGGCTGGTGGAAACCGGCACGCCTGGCATGCCGCCATCGGCCGGCAGATCGGATGCGGCCGGTGGCGGCGGGAAGCCCAGCGACGCCAGGCCGTGAGTGCCGTCGGCGTTCTCGGCATAGGCCCAGTCGTTGTTGAACTGGGCCAGTTGCGGCGGCGTGGCAAAGCCGGCGTCGGGTACGCCGGCGAGGCGGCCTTCCATATAGGCGGCCCAGACTGGCAGCGCCGTCGTGGCGCCGAACTCGTGCCGGCCCAGGCTGCGGTTGTCGTCGAAGCCCATCCACGCCACGGTGACCACCTGTCCCGCGTAACCGGCAAACCAGCCATCGACCGAATCGTTGGTGGTGCCCGTTTTGCCGGCCACATCGTCGCGGCGCAGATAGCGCTTGACGCCCGTGCCCGTGCCTTCGTCCACCACGCTCTGCAGCAGACTGTTCATGACGAAGGCGTTGCGCTCGGAAATCACGCGCGGCGGCTCGGCGGTGTCGGCCGCAAACAGCACGTTGCCGTCGCCATCGGTGATCTTCTCGATCAGGTACGGTTCGATGCGGTGGCCCTGGTTGGCGAACACGCCATAGGCGGCCGCCAGCCGCAGCGGCGACGTGGTGCCCGTGCCCAGCGCCATCGGCAGGTACGGCGGCAGGCGCTTGGTCGCGAAGCCGAACTTGCCGGCGAAATCGATCGCATACGGAATGCCGATGGCCTGCAGCGTGCGGATGGCCGGCAGGTTGCGCGATTCGGCCAGTGCCTGGCGCACCGTGATCGGCCCGACAAAGCGGCCATCGTCGTTCGACGGCTGCCAGCGCGGCGAATTGTCGAGCGGCGCGTCGTTGATCAGCGTGCCCGGCGAAATGCCGCGCTCCAGCGCCGCCGAATAGACGAACGGCTTGAAGGTCGAGCCCGGCTGGCGCTGCGCCTGCGTGGCGTGGTTGTACCGGTTGGTGCTGAAATCGGTGCCGCCCACCATGGCCTCGATGGCGCCGGTGCGGGCGTCCAGCGATATCAGTGCCGCCTGGGGCAGCGCCGTGGCAGCCTTGGCAGAGCCATGCCGCTTGCCGTAGCGCTCGATGCCGGCCTGCACGGCGTCGTAGGCCAGCGTCTGGTGCATCGACGACACCGTGGTGTAGACGTTGATGCCGCGCGTATAGGCGTCGTCGCCAAAACGATCATGCGCCAGCTGGCGCGCCAGTTCGGCCACATACTCGGCATGCCCGTCGAAGCGGCCATTGGCATCGTGGCTGACCACGATTTGCGCGTTGCGCGCGTCGCGGTACTGGTCCTGCGTGATCATGCCCAGCGCCAGCATGCGGCCCAGCACGTATTCCTGGCGGCGCTTGGCGCGCGGCAGGTTGACCATCGGATTCATGGTCGAGGGGCCTTGGGCAGGCCGGCCAGCATGGCCGTCTCCGCCAGCGACAGCTGCGCCAGCGGTTTGCCGAAGTAGGTCTGCGCGGCGCTGCCGAAGCCGTAGGCGTGCTCGCCCAGGTACACCTGGTTCATGTAGAGCTCGAGGATGCGCTCCTTGGGCAGCGATCGGTCGATCTCGAACGCGAGCAGGATCTCGTACCACTTGCGCGACAGCGTCTTCTCGCGCGACAGGTAGAAATTGCGGGCCACCTGCATGGTGATGGTGGACGCGCCCTGGGCGTAGCCCTCGCCGATATTGGCCAGCGCGGCGCGCACCAGTCCCGGCACGTCGACGCCCACATGGCTGTAGAACTGGTCGTCCTCGGCCGCCAGCAGCGCGTCGGACATCTGCCTGGGCATGCGGTCGATCGGGATGAACTCGCGGTGCTCGGTGCCGAATTCGCCGATCTGCACGTCATCGCGGGTAAAAACGCGCAGCGGCACCTGGGGGCGATAGTCGCGCAGGGCGTCGACGGACGGCAGTTGACGCAGGCTGACCACGGCGGCAAAACCGGCCAGCAGCACGCCGGCGGCGGCCAGCCCTGCGGTCACGGCTGCCGCCTTGACTACGATTTTTTCATGGCGCGCATTCTACCGTGCTGCGGAAAGCGGCAGCGGCACACCGGTCTCGGTGATGTCGGAAGGTGGCGCTTGCGGCGCAGTGCGAGCGGGTGGGGGCGGCTGGTGCGGCACCTGGCGCGCGAATTCGCACAGCGCCAGCCAGGTTTCCGGCAATTCGACGATGGTGTAGTGATCCGCCCCGGCAATGGTCTGCACGGCCACCGGCCCCGGCCACGCGGCCATCAGCCGCTCGGAGCACGCATGGGGCACCACGTCGTCGCGCTCGGCCAGCAGCACCTTGGTGCTCTGCACCACTTTCTTGCAGTGGGAGATCGAGTCGAAGTGGTGGCGCATCAGCTGGCGCAGCGGCACCAGCGGAAAGCGCTTGCGCACGATCTCCAGCAGCGAATCGTAGGGGGTGATCAGCTGCAGGCTTTCGAAATCCTGCAGGTCGGCCAGCTGGATCGCCACGCCGGTACCCAGCGAGCGGCCCACCACGTGCACGCGAACGCCGGGGAAGGCGCGGCGGATATGCAGCAGGAACTGGCTGGCATCGGCCACGGCGGCCGCCTCGGACGGCATGCCATCGGAATGGCCCAGCCCCGGTAGTCGAAGGTGGCGAAGCCCATGCCCGCCGGCAGCCATTTCATGAACTGCAGCGTTTCCAGTACGTCCTCGCCGCGTCCCGGCAGGTAGAACAGCAGGTCGCGCACGCCTTCGTGGTCGGCGTGGTAGGTATAGCCGCGGAACAGGCCGCCGGGCACCGGGTGCGAATAGGCGTCGATGCCGTCGGGCAGGTCGCGCGGCGGTCGGCGGCGCGCATCGAACAGCAGGCGCTCCTGGTTGACGGTGAGATAGGTCCAGTAGCAGGCGAAGCTGCCGGCCGTCACAAGGGTGGCGGCCAATGTCCTGCGCAATAACGACGATGACATGGGGGCGTTGATCGGTGACGACGAGCGGCGACGACGAGCAGTGACGGACGGGGTCACGGACATGGAAGTCCCGTCCAGCCTACCCGAATTTCAGGCAATGCGGCGTTGGACCCGGCAGGGGGGCCGCAAGTTCTTGTACGATATGCCGCATATCGACATTACGGCCACGGGGGGCTGTTGCATGAGTGACGAACAGAAACGCGCCGAGGAGGCGCAGGCCATGGAACGCGTGGTCAATTGCACGCGCCAGGTGCAGGTGGCCTTCACCGCGCTGCAAAGCCAGTATCCGCCGCAGGGCGGCGGCAAGCCATCGAAGATCGCCTTGCAGACCTTCGACGCCGCGCTCCAGGCGCTGGAAGACGCCCAGGCGGCGTTCGACGAAGTGCTGAACGACCTGCTGGACGGCAATCGCTGATCCTGTGTGCAGGCGACGCCCGCCCCGGCCCGCAAAGGCGCCGGGGCGCGGCGGCCATCATTCCAGCGTGAACCTTGCTTCCTTCACGGTGGCCGAGTCCAAGCCCACCTGCACGTTGAATTCGCCCGGTTCGGCCACGTATTCCAGCTTCGCGTTGTAGAACCGGAGCTTGTCCTCTCCGATCGGGAAGTCGATCACGCGCGATTCGCCCGGCGCCAGCATCACCTTCCGGAAATCCTTCAGCTCCTTCGCCGGCCGTACGGTCGACGCCATCACGTCCTGCAGGTACAGCTGCAGCACCGCTTCGCCGGCCCGGTCGCCGGTGTTCTTCACGGTCACGCTGGCGGTCAGATTGCCGTTGCGGGCCAGCTTCGCCCCGGACAGCCGCACGTCCGACAGGCTGAACGTGGTGTAGCTCAGCCCGTAGCCGAACGGGTACAACGGGCCGTAATCCTCCTCGAAGTACTGCGAGGTGTAGTTCGGCGCCTTGCCCGGCGTGAACGGCCGGCCGATGCGCAGCGCGTTGTAGTACGTGGGATCTGGCCCAGCGAGCGCGGGAACGTGACGGGCAGCTTGCCCGACGGATTGGCATCGCCGAACAGCAGGTCGGCGATGGCATGGCCGCCCTCTGTGCCGGGGTACCAGGCTTCCAGGATGGCGTCGGCGTTGTCCTTTTCCCAGTTGATCGTCAGCGGACGGCCGTTCATCAGCACCAGCACCAGCGGCTTGCCGGTGGTCTTGAGCGCCTTCAGCAGTTCCAGCTGGGTGCCGGGCAGGCCCAGGCTGGACCGGCTCGATGCCTCGTGCGACATGCCGCGCGTCTCGCCCACGGCCACCACCACGGTGTCCGCGCCGCGCGCCACGCGCACCGCTTCCTCGATCATGTCGCCGGACGAACGCTTGTCCTGCACCACCTCGGGGTTGTCCCAGTTCAGGAAGTTCAGGTAGCCCACCACGCGCTGGTCGTCGGTGATATTGGCGCCCCGGGCATAGGTCACCTGGCCCTTGCCGGCCAGCGCGTCGCGCATGCCCTGCAGCAGCGTGACGGCCTGCCTGGCCACGCCGGCTGCCGACCAGCTGCCCATCATGTCGATCTGGGCGTCGGCCAGCGGGCCGATCACGGCCACCGTGCCGCCCTTCTTCAACGGCAGCGTGCGGTTGCGGTTTTCCAGCAGCACCATCGACTTGCGCGCCGCCTCGCGCGCCTCGGCGCGGTGCAGGCGGCTTTCGGCATTGACGTCGGGCGGATCGTCGGCGGCGCGGCCGATGCGCCGGAACGGGTCCTGGAACAGGCCCATGTCGTACTTGGCGTTCAGCACCTCGCGCACCGCTTCATCGATCAGCGATACCGGCACCGCGCCGGATTTCACCAGCGTGGGCAGCTGCTCCAGATAGCGCGTATCGGCCATGCTCATGTCCACGCCGGCTTCGATGGCCAGCCTGGCGGCGTCGCGGCCCGTGCTGGCCACGCCGTGGCGCAGCAGTTCGTCGATGGCGCCGTGGTCGCTCACGGTCACGCCCTTGAAGCCCCATTCCTTGCGCAGCAGGTCGCGCAGCAGCCATTTGTTGGACGTGGCCGGCTGGCCGTTGACCGAATTCAGCGCGATCATCACACCGCCGGCGCCCGCGTCCAGACCGGCCCGGTAGGGCGGCAGGTAGTCGTTGTACATGCGCTGCGGGCTCATGTCGACGGTGTTGTAGTCGCGGCCGCCTTCCACGGCGCCGTACAGCGCGAAATGCTTGACGAACGCCATCACGCTGTCCGGGTTGGCCGGCGACGACCCCTGGAAGCCCTTCACGCTAGCCCGGGCGCATTGCGACACCAGGAACGGGTCTTCGCCGAAGCCTTCGGACGTGCGGCCCCAGCGCGGATCGCGCGAGATATCGACCATTGGCGCGAACGTGGCGTCCAGGCTGTCGGCCGCGGCCTCCAGGCCCGAAATCCGCGCGGCCTTCTCCACCACGCCCATGTCCCAGCTCGACGCCAGGCCCAGGCTGATCGGGAACACGGTGCGATGGCCGTGCACGACGTCATAGGCGAAGAACATCGGGATCTTCATGCGGCTGCGCATGGCCGCTTCCTGCAGCGGGCGGTTGTCCTTGCGCGTGACGGAATTGAACGTGCCGCCCACGCGCCCGGCCGTGATTTCCTCCATCAGCTTCGGCGCGGGCATCTCGGGCCCGATGCTGATCAGGCGCAGCTGGCCGATTTTCTCGTCCAGCGTCATCCGGCCGATCAGGCCGTCGATGAACGCCTGCCGGTCGGCGGCGGGCGCGGCGCTGGCGTTGGCCGCCTCGGGGGCGGCGGAAGCGGCAGGTGCGGCGCCGGCAAACATGGGCGCGCAGGCAAGGCTGGCGGCAAGGGCCAGCGTGGAAAGCATTCGCATTAGTCGTTGTCTCTGATGGGCGGACTGGCGGGCGGACTGCCGGGATCATCGCCCGCCATCATGCGGCGGCTGCGCTGGATCGGCTGTCGCCACGTGTCTGACAGGCACGTCAGGCGAAATCGGTTATTTTTCTGAACTGCGTCGCAAGTTTACAGCCTTACTGTGCCTAAAATGGCCCGTTTGTGGCCGCTATGTGGCTTTTTTCCGATGTGAATTCAGGAGATTGATTGGTGTTTGCCGCTATCGTCGCTCGCCCCGTCGCGTCGTTTCGTAACAGGTTGCAACATGTCTTGCCGGGCGTCGCGCTTGTGGGGTGCCTGCTGGGCGCGGCCCACGCGCACGCGTTTTCGCTCGACGACGTGACCGCCCGCGCGAAGAAGCTGGCCGACCAGCCCTATGCGGCGCCGGTCAGCAACCTGCCACCGGTGTTCGCGCAGATGCAGTTCGGCGACTACATCAAGATCCAGCCAAAGATGGACAACGTGGAGTGGAAGGGCGAGGGCACGCCGTTCAAGCTCGGCTTCTACCACCAGGGCATGCATTTCAGCACGCCGGTGCGGATCAACGAGATCGTCGACAGCCGCATCCACGAGATCCGCTACGAACCGAGCCGCTTCGATTTCGGCGACCTCAAGCTCGACAAGGCCGCCACAAACAAGCTGGGCTACGCGGGCTTCCGCGTGCTGTACCCGATCAACCGGGCCGACAAGCTCGACGAGGTGATGAGCGTGCTGGGCGCCAGCTATTTCCGCGTGATCGGCAAGGGGCAGGTCTACGGCCTGTCCGCGCGCGGCCTGGCGATCAACACGGGCCTGTCGGAGCCCGAGGAATTCCCGGCTTTCCGCGAGTTCTGGATAGAGCGGCCCAAGCCCGAAGACAAGCGCCTGGTGTTCTACGCGCTGCTCGATTCGAAGAACGCCACCGGCGCCTATCGCTTCGAACTGCAGCCCGATTCCGATGCGGTGCTGAAGGTGCAGGCGCGCGTGTTCATGCGTGGGCAGGTCAAGAAGGTGGGCATCGCCCCGCTGACCAGCATGTTCCTGTTCGGCCCGCAGCAGATGCGCGATGCCAACAACTTCCGTCCGGCGCTGCATGATTCGAACGGCCTGTCGATCCATACCGGCGACGGCGAATGGCTGTGGCGTCCGCTGAACAACCCCAGGTACGTGGCGCTGAGCATGTTCCAGGTGAACAATCCGCGCGGATTTGGGCTGATGCAGCGCGGGCGCGATTTTTCGTCGTACGAAGACCTGAAGGACCGCTACGACCTGCGCCCGAGCGCGTGGATCGAGCCCCAGGGCGCCTGGGGCCCCGGCAAGGTCGAACTGGTGGAGATTCCCACGCCCGACGAGACCAACGACAACATCGTCTCGTTCTGGACGCCCGACCAGTTGCCCCCCAAGGGCACGCCGATCAAGGCCGACTACACGATCCACTGGACCATGGACGAACGCGGCGTGTTCGCCAAGGACCTGGCGTGGGCGCGGCAGACGCTTCGCACGGCCGGCGAGATCACCCAGAAGAACCTGATCCGCCATCTGGACGGCAGCCTGGGCTTCGTGATCGATTTCGAGGGCGGCCCGCTGGCCACGCTGCCGGCCAATACGCCCGTGCAGGCGCAGTTCAGCGTGGGCGACAACGCCGAGGTGATCGAGAACGTGCTGCAGCCGAATCCGGTGACCAGGGGCTATCGCGTGACGCTGCGCATCAAGGTCAAGGACCCGAACAAGGTGGTGGAAATGCGCGAGGCCCTGGTGGCCAACGGCAAGCCGCTCAGCGAAACCTGGAGCTACCAGATTCCGCCGGGCACCGCCACCCAGCCGACGCCGGCGCAGGCGGCCAGGTAGGGCATCGACTGCACCGTCAGCCAGACGTAGCAAGGCCAGCCAGCGCGGCTGGCCTTTTCATTTATCGGCGGGGCACCCGCGCGCGCAGCGGCTTCAGCAGGTCCTTGAGCCCGTTGTGGTCCAGTTCGTGCATCAGCGCCAGCAGCCGGCCGATCTCACCGGGCGGAAAACCTTCACGCGCAAACCAGTTCAGGTAGTTGCCCGGCAGGTCGGCGATCAGCGTGCCCTTGTGCTTGCCGAAGGGCATCTCGCGCGTGAGAAGCAGAAGTAGCGATTCGCCGTCCGGCAGCATGCGGGCGTTCCCGTGGGTGAAGAGCGCGCATTGTAGCGCCGCCCCGGCGTATCACGGCCCCGCAATGGGGACATACCTCTTGCGTGATCCCGCCCATTTCCGGTAGGCTCCGTTTTGCATACAAAAAATGAACACAAACCGGAGACAACCCCATGGAGCTTGCCGCTCAAATCCCTCAGTTGCTGACTGGTCTGGAATGGTCGGGGTGCGCCCTGGCCATGAGCGGATCGTTCCTGGTCGCCCTGCATAACCGCGCGTCGCGCTGGGGATGGATCGCCTACCTGTGCTCGAACCTGGTCTGGAGCGCCTTTGCCCTGGTGACCGGCACCTATGGCCTGTTCGTGCAGCAGCTGGGCTTCACGGCCACCAGCCTTTACGGCCTGTATCGCCACACGCGCCACTATCGCCAGATGGCGCGCGAGGCGCACGGCGCGCAGGCGGCCTGAAGCGGTTCAACGCGCCTTCTGCCGCGACTTCCCGAGGGCATCGGCCTTGTGGAAACTCCCCGGCCGCCCCAGCGTCGAAGCCGGTATTGCTACGATTCAGGCCATACCATGCGCGTTATGTTCAGCACGATCGGCATGTTCTTCCTGCTGGCTTCGGTCCAGGGATGCACCACCGTTTCCGACACCGGCGAGCGGCAGTCGAGCGTGACCGCCTACGGCACGGTGGATGCCGGCGTAAGCGTCACCCGCGACCGCTAGCCGGTCTTCCAGCCATCCTCGATCTTTCAGGCCGCTTCCGACACATGGGAAGCGTAGCCGGTCAGCCCCGGCGCGATGTCCGCCCGTAGCGTCAGCGCCGGAATCTCGTAGGCGCCGCTGTTCTGCGGCCGGAATGCGATGGGCGTGGTCGTGAACAACTCGTCCAGCCGCTGGCCCAGTGCTTCGGTGATGGTCAGATAGCGTGACTCGTCCATCCTGCTGGTGCGATAGACCAGGAACGGCGGCAGCACGTCGAAGCCGGGGTAGTACAGGATGCCGTGCTGGATCGGGAACAGGATGTCGTCCATCGGCCCGTTGATGCCGCGCGGGCTGTAGTGCGATTCCCAGCCGCCTGTGGTCACCATCAGCATTGCCCGCTTGCCGGCCAGCGTGCCTTCGCCATAGCGATTGCCCCAGCGCGCGTCCGAATGCTCGCCCACGCCGTAGGCAAAGCCGTAGGCGTACACGCGTTCCACCCATCCCTTGAGGATGGCCGGCATCGAAAACCACCACAGCGGAAACTGCAGGATCACGGCATCGGCCCAGCGCAGCTTTTCCTGCTCGGCCGCGATGTCGGGGCTCTGCACGCCGGTTTCGAAGGCATGGCGCGAATCGAGCGACGGGTGGAAGGGCGCCCCGCCCGGGCGCCGCTCCAGCGTGTCGCCGGCATCGAGCGGCGCCTTCCATTGCATCGCATACAGGTCCGACACCCGCACCTGGTGCCCGGCCGCTTCCAGCCGCTGCACCGCGAAATCCCGCAGCGATCCGTTCAGCGAAGTGGGCTCGGGGTGGGCGTAAACAATCAGTACGTTCATGACAGGCTCCATGGATATTGTTGAGTCGATGGAGGCAGCATAGGTTTGGCTCGGGTATATTGGAAATGAATATCCAGAATTCCAGCTATAGCCATGACTAATCTCCGACGCCTGGACCTGAACCTTCTGGTCACCCTGGACGTGCTGCTTTCGGAACACAACGTCACGCGCGCGGCGGAGCGGCTGCATTACTCGCAGCCGTCGGTCAGCGTGCACCTGGCGCGCCTGCGCGAGATCTTCGACGATCCGCTGCTGCTGCCGGGCCCGCGCGGCATGCGTCCCACCGCGCGCGCCGAATCGCTGCGCGAACCGTTGCGCGAGGCGCTGGCCGCGCTGGAGCTTGCCGTGGCGCCGGAACACCCGTTCGATCCGGCGGTGGCCACCAACACGTGGCGCATCGCCGCCACCGACTACAGCGAATCGACGGTGCTGCTGCCGGCGCTGGCGTCACTCCGGCTGGCGGCGCCCGGCACGCGGGTGGCAGTGGTGGAGATGGTGCCGTCCCACCTGGTGCGTCAGGCCGAGCGCGGCGAAATCGACCTGGCCTTCCACACGACCGATGGATCGCCCGAGTCGCTGCATCGCGTGCCGCTGTTCACCGAGCGCTATGTGCTGGTGGGGCGCGCCGGCCATCCGAAGCTCAGGCGCAAGCCGACGCTGGCGCAGTTCTGCGCGCTCGAACACGTGATCGTGTCGCCCGACGGCGGCGGATTCTTCGGCGTCACCGACGAAGCGCTGGCCGCGGCCGGCGTGTCACGGCGCGTGGCATTGTCGGTGCCGCATTTCCTGTATGTGGCTGCCGTGGTGGCGCGCACCGACCTGGTGGCGATGCTGCCGGCGCGGCTGGCCGTCGACAACCCGGCCTTGCAGGTCGTGGACGCGCCCGTGGAAGTGCCCGGCTACGAGATGTCGATGCTGTGGCACGAGCGCGTGCATCGCGACCCCGCGCACCGGTGGCTGCGCGGGGTCATCGCTACGGCGCTCGGCGCCGCGTGAACGGCCAAGCCTCAGTTGCAGGCCACGCCCGGCACGGGTTTGCCAGTCGTCGTCAAGCCCCGGCAGGTATCGCCGGCCACCAGCGGCCCGTCGCCCGACTGCGGCGGTGACAGGCGCAACTTGCCCGCCACCGTGCAGCAACTGCGCGGCACGCTGATCTGTTGCGACTGGGTTTGCTGCTGCGGCTGAGCCGGTTGCCGGGAGGGGGACTGCGGCGGGGCGGACTGCGGCGGCTCGGCAGGCGGCTGCGCCGACGACTGGGATGGCGACTGGGACGACGACTGCTGCGGCGACAGCTTGATCGTGGGCAGCAGGGTCGACGCCGTCGACGGCGTGGCGACAGTATCCGAAGGGCTTGCATCGGGCGCCATGCACGTGCCCATGTTGCAGATGCGGTCGCCCTTGCACTGCATGTCGTGCTGACATCCCTGCCCGAAGGCGGGAAGGGTCCAGGCCAGGCCGATGGCCGAAAGAAGCAGAGCATTACGCAGGGACATATCCCCTCCCACACGACGAGACGCGCGGCACCCGGCGCCATGCTTCATGGGTACGGTACCCCGGCGCCGCATGTATCCAGCATAGGGCGACGAGGACATGCCACGCCATGCTCTTGTGCCCTATCCCACAGTGGCGGCGCGGGCACTGGATACCGGCGGATACAGGACTCGCGCGAAGGGGCTTTGCGACAGGGGCCGGCAGCCAACACGGTTTTGCTTCACAATAACGCCCTTGCGTAGTCGTGCCGCCCCCGGCGGTGCAACGTAGTACTACGTAAGCGCATTACCCCAACACACGCCGCACCGGAGCACGCTGGAGCCCCCGAGGCAGGACGCAAGATCCTGTCCGCCAGTGCGCGGCGAAAAGCCATAACAGATGTCTCGCGATCTCTCCTCATGACCGCTCCTTCCGGAAATTTCGATAACGTCCCCGATCTCGCTTCATACGCCCATCCCCACGCCCACACCGATACCCCCCGCGACCGTGCCGCCGACCGCCGCGCGCTGCTGGCGCTGGGCGTGGGCAGCTTTGGCATTGGCACCGGCGAGTTCGTCATCATGGGCCTGCTGCCCGACGCCGCCCGCGACCTGGCGATCAGCATCCCCGAAGCGGGCCACCTGATCAGCGCCTATGCGCTGGGCGTGGTGATCGGTGCGCCGCTGCTGGCGGTGCTGGGCGCACGCTGGCCGCGCCGCAACCTGCTGATCGCGCTGATGGCGTTCTTCGCCGTCGGCAACGTGGCCAGCGCGCTGGCGCCGAGCTATCTGTCGATGCTGGTCTTGCGGCTGCTGACCGGCTTTCCGCATGGCACCTATTTCGGCGTCGCGGCGCTGGTGGCGGCCAGCCTGGTGCCGCGCGAGCGCCGCGCCCAGGCGGTGGGTCTGGTCATGCTGGGCCTGACAGTGGCCACGCTGGTGGGCGTGCCCATCGCGGCCGGCATCGGCACGTGGCTGGGCTGGCGCGCCGCGTTCATGATCGTGGGCGCCATCGGGGCGCTGACGGCGCTACTGGTCTGGCGCTGGGTGCCGTTCGTCCCGGCCGACCGCCATGCCAGCCCGCTGCGCGAGCTGTCGGCGCTGGCGCGCAAGCAGGTCTGGTTCACGCTGGGCATTGGCGCGATCGGCTTCGGCGGCATGTTCGCCGTGTTCAGCTATGTCAAGCCGACCATGCTCGAAGTGGCGCACATGCCGGCCAGCGGCATCCCCATCGTGCTGGCCCTGTTCGGCGTGGGCATGGTGGCCGGCAACCTGGCCGGCGCCAAGCTGGCCGACCGCGCGCTGATGCCCACCGTGGGCGGCGTGCTGGTGTGGTCGGCACTGGTGCTGGGCGCATTCGTGTTCACTGCGCACCATGCGTGGCTGGCGTCGCTGAACGTGATGCTGGTGGGCACGGCGGTGGCATTGGGGCCGCCGCTGCAGATCCGCCTGATGGACGTGGCCGGCGATGCACAGACGCTGGCCGCGGCGCTCAATCATTCGGCCTTCAACATGGCCAACGCGCTGGGCGCGTGGCTGGGCGGCGTCACCATCGCCGCCGGCATGGGCTGGACGTCCACGGGATGGGTTGGCGCGCTGCTGGCGCTGGGCGGCCTGGTGGTGTTTGCCTGGTCGCTGGCCGGTTCGCAGCGCCGCGACAGCAATGATTCCCGTGACGCTAGCGTGACGGCTTGATGTCAGCCCCGGCTGCCGGTGCCGCAACCGGCTCCGGCTCCGGCGCGGCGTGCTCGCGCGCCGCGGCATCGATCACGCGATGCACGAATTCCAGCTTGGCCACCACGGCCGGCGACAGCGTGAACGGGTAACCGTCGGGCACGCCCAGGCTGCGGTTCAGGCTGTTCAGCACGTAGGTCAGCGGAAACCAGCGCTGCATCAGGCTGCGGAAGCTGGCGTCCTCCACGGGCGTCTGGTCGGTCAGCGTCGGCTCGCGCGGGCTTTCCGGCTTCAGCACCAGCCCGCATGACACGGCTGTGTCAAGCGTATCCACCATATGCAGGTAATGGGCCCAGGTCTCGGCCCAGTCTTCCCACGGATGCATGGTCGCGTAGGCGCTGATATACGACGCCTGCCAGTCGGCCGGCGCGCCGTGGTCGTAGTGCTGCTGCAGCGCCGCCGCGTAGTCGGCGCTTTCGTCGCCGAACAGCTTGCGGAACGGCTCCACGCGCCGCGTGCCGGCGATCAGACGGTTGAAGTAGAAATGTCCCACCTCATGCCGGAAATGGCCCAGCAGCGTGCGATAGGCCTCGCCCATCTGCGTGCGGGTGCGCTCGCGGTGCGCGTCGTCGGCTTCGGCGATGTTGATGGTGATGCGGCCGTTGTCGTGGCCGGTCATGGCGGGATCATGCGGGCCGGTGTCGGCCAGGAAGTCGAACTGCAGCCCCGACACGGGATCGTCGTCGCGCGAGACGACCGGCAGCCCCAGCGACAGCAGCGTATAGAGCAGGCGCCGCTTGGCCGTTTCCAGCCGGTACCAGTACAGGCGGTTCTCGGGCGTATCAAGGTTGGGGATGGTGTGGGTCAGCTTGCAAGCCTCGCACAGCGTGCCGGGATCGTCGGCCGGCACCATCCAGTTGCAGACGGCTTCCACCTGGTAGTTGTGGCAGCGGCGGAACATGGCGCCGTGGGCGTCGGGATGCAGGCTTCGCCAGCCGCTGGCATCGTCGCCTTCGAAGGCGGCCAGCTGGGATAGCGCCGGAATAAAGCCGAGCGTGGCGTGGCAGCGCTCGCAGGCGATGTTCTCGAAGAACACCAGGTTGTCACAGCGATTGCAGTGGAACGTCTTCATGGCGCCGGCTCCCGTGCCGGGCAGGCGGCGCCCGGTTGCCTTGATCCTGCCCGCATCGGGGCAGGGCGGCAACCGGTGGCTGTCCTACAGGCGCCAGCCGGGCGCCCCGGGGTCAGAAGAACGACGAGTCGTCGTCCTGGCCGGCATCGACATAGTCGTCCAGCCCGTTGTCCAGATTGCCGTTGTCGGCCAGCAGCGCGTTGTCGCGCTGGCCGCCGCCGTTCGCGTTGTCATCGCCGTAGAAGTTGTTGATGACCGTTTCGGAACCCGCGGCCGGCTGGCCGCCAAAGAAGCCCCCGCCGCCGCCGCCGCGATGGAACAGGTTCTCGATGCCCTGGAACAGCATCGCGCCGCCCGCCACGCCGGCCGCCGTGGTGGCGATGCTGCCCAGCGTGCCACCGAGCCCGCCACCGAGAAAGCCCGGACGGGCCGCCTGGGCCGGTTGGGCCGGGGCCGCCTGGTACTGGGGCGCCGACGGGTACTGCTGCTGCGGCGGATACTGGGGTGCCGGAGCGGCCTGCGGTGCGCGGCCGGCGCTGTTGCCCCAGGCGGTGTCATTGTCCATGAAGCCGCGCGACCCGGCCCCGTTCACGGCCTGGGCGGCCTGCGCGGCCTGAAGCTGGGTTTGCAGCGTCTGGATCTGCGCCTGTGCCTGTTGGAGCGCGCGGTCGAGCAGCATCGATCGCTGCACCAGCAGATAGGCGGTGTCGGGCTGGCGCGCGGCGGCGTCGGCGATCATCGCCGCGGCCTGGGCATCCTTGTTGTCCACGCGCGCCTGGGTCAGTTGGCTCAGGAAGGTTTCCAGTGCTTGCACGTCTTGGGGAGTCATGGCTTCACCTCTGGGGGTTCGGTTGCGGTACGGCTCCAATCTAGGGCCGCAGACTTAAACGAAACTTAAAGCAACCGGCGCTGCCGGGGGCTACACTTTTGTTTCGAATGATCTTCACGCGAAACAATTCATGTCCGCCCTGCGAACGCTCTATCCCGAAATCGAACCCTACGAGACCGGCACGCTTGACGTGGGCGACGGCCATGTCGTGTATTTCGAGCGCGTCGGCACGCGCGGCGCCAAGCCGGCAGTGTTCCTGCATGGGGGCCGGGCGGGGGCATTTCGCCCGACCATCGCCGCCTGTTCGATCCGGCGCGCTACGACGTGCTGCTGTTCGATCAGCGCGGTTGCGGCCAATCCACGCCGCATGCCTCGCTGGAGGCCAATACCACGTGGCACCTGGTCGACGACATCGAGAAGCTGCGCCAGTTGATCGGCGTGGAACAATGGCTCGTATTTGGCGGCTCGTGGGGGTCGTCGCTGGCGCTGGCCTACGCCCAGACCCATCCGGCGCGTGTCAGCGAGCTGGTGCTGCGCGGGGTCTACACCGTGACGCAGGCGGAACTGGACTGGTACTACCAGTTCGGCGTCTCCGAGATGTTTCCGGACAAATGGGCGCGTTTCCAGGCCCCGGTGCCGCCCGCCGAGCGCGGCAACATGATGGCGGCATACCGCAAGCTGTTGACCGGCACCGACGCGCAGAAGCAACTGGAGGCCGCGCGCGCCTGGAGCGTCTGGGAGGCGGAGACCATCACGCTGCTGCCCAATCCCGATATCGCCGCCAAGCATGACGAAGGCCACTTCGCCCTGGCTTTCGCGCGCATCGAGAACCACTATTTCACGCATCGTGGCTGGCTCGAAGACGGCCAGTTGCTGCGCGATGCCCACAAGCTGGCCGGCATTCCCGGGGTGATCGTGCACGGCCGCTACGACATGCCATGCCCCGCGCGCTATGCGTGGGCGCTGCACGAGGCCTGGCCCGACGCGGATTTCCATCTGATCGAAGGCGCGGGCCATGCCTGGACCGAGCCGGGCATCATGGACCAGTTGCTGGCCGCCACGGACCGCTTCGCGGCCGACGATTTCAGCAAATCGAGGAATTAATCTATCTCCCGGAAAGCCCGTGGCGATCGAACGATCGTGCGCCTATACTGGCCTCTGTTGCGTTGCAGCAATGTCTGCAAGCTGGGCGGACATGGTTGTTGCACGGTCCGAAGTCAGAGTCTGGAGAGCACCATGGTTCCTTGCGAACTTTGCAAGAACCTGCTGGGTCGTCCTGGGTATGTCCCGCCTCACCCGCGCCTGGCGCGGTCCGGCGATGCGCTGATGCACGCCGGCAAGCAGGTCTTTGTCTATACATGCCGGCATTGCCAGCAAAGGATTGTCCTGTCCACGCACGATGACGGTGCCGATTACTGGACAGGGCACGAGCCCGGCGGGAAATAATCGGCGGGACATGAGCCCGCCGGAAGTTTCCCGATCCCGTCCTCAGGTGCCCAGCCCCGCCGCCAGGTTTTCCAGTCGCAGCGTCTGCGGCTCGGACAGCGAGATATTGGCCGCCCGCAGCCGCTTCAGGATCTCGAATAGCAGGTCGCTCTTGGTGCCCGCCGCGATGCGCGGGCTGCCCACGTAGCCCGTCACGCTCAGCGTGATGCCGTTGGGCGCCAGCTGGCTGAACGTGACCGATGGCGCGGGGATGTCCAGGATCGTCTCGTTCGCGCGATACACGTCCAGCAGCAGGTCGCGCACCGCCTCGGGGTCGGTGTTCAGTGGGAAGGTGAGCTGCAGCGTGGCCACGCCCTGGGTGCTGTTGCTCATCGTGACGTTACGCACGTTCTGCGAGATCAGCTGCGAGTTCGGCACGATCACCGTCGATCGGTCGCCCAGCTGGATCTCGGTGGCGCGCACGTTGATGCGGCGGATGTCGCCCTCCACGCCGGCCAGGCTGACCATGTCGCCCACCTTCACCGGCCGCTCGGTCAGCAGGATCAGGCCCGACACGAAGTTCTTCACGATCTCCTGCAGGCCGAAGCCGATACCCACCGACAGCGCGCTGACGATCCACGCCAGGTTCTCCCATTTCACGCCCAGCAGCGACAGCGTCAGCAGCACCAGCAGCACATAGCCGACGTTGCTGAACAGCGTGATCAGCGACGCGCGCAGCCCCGGCTCCGAACAAAGCTTGGGCAGCAGTTCGGCATCGAGCCAGCGGCGTACCGTTCGCAGCAGCCAGATGCCCACGCCAAGCGCGATCACCGCGTTCAGGATGCGCTCCGGCATGATGTTCATGCTTCGCAGCCGTTCGCCGCCCAGCACGGTCAGCAGACTGTTGAGCAGGTCGGCCGGCGTGGTGCCGAAGCCGCCCGTCAGCAGGGCCAGCACGGCCAGCAGCAGCAACACGCTGGCGCCGATGCCCGACAGCACCGTCGACACCTGTTCCAGGTGCGGGTCGTCCACCCCGAACAGCTGCTTGATGATGCGGCCGCTGCGGTGGCTGGGCGAGAACACGGCCTCGCACACGTCGCGCGTGAGCTGGGTCAGCAGGTACAGGCTGCACAGCACGATGTCGAACCAGACCAGTTCGTAGGTCAGGAAGCGCGCAAAGCTGATGTAGCCGATCAGCAGGGCGCCGAACGACACGGCCACGATCAGCGTGACGGCGGCATGAATCAGCCCGGCCAGAGTGGCGCGGGCCTCGGGCCGCTCGCCGGCCGCCACCAGTTCGCTGCGCACGCGGTTGGCGCGCAGCAGCGCCGCGCCAATGGTCAGCACCACCACCAGCGACACCAGCCCGCGTCCCAGCAGCGTCACCTGCACCGTGGTATCGGCCATGCGGTTGAGCTGCTCCAGCGTGCCCGCGAGCAGCAGCAGGCCGGCCAGCACCGTCGGGAACGGCCGCATCGCCAGGGCCACCGGATCGGCCAGCGCGGGCAGCCGCCAGCTGGGGTGCCGCGTGCATAGCAGCGCACGCCCCAGGCCCGCGATCAGCGCGCTGGTCATGGTCAGCTTGGCGATCTCGTTCATCAGGTCCTGCAGCGCGGGCGATATCTCGTCGCCGCCGGTGAAGGCCGCGTAGACGATGCGCACGGCAAATGCCGTGGTGACGACCGTGGTCAGCGCCGTGGCCAGGGCCAGGGCGCTGCGGCGCAGGCGCGTCTCGGGCAGTTGCGTCAGGCAGAACCAGGCCAGTCCGCGCTCCAGCAGGCGCCGGCCGAGCGACCAGACCGCCAGCGCCAGGGCCAGCAGGATGATGGTGGTGCCGCGCTGCGACGGCTCCCAGGCCATCTGGATACGCGGCCCGATATCGTCGGTGAAATTGCCCAGGCGCTCGCGGTCTTCCTCGGACACCTTGAACAGCGGCGTCCAGAAGCTGGGATTCAGGATGCTCTCCGAACGCAACGCGAGCTGGTCCTTCAGGCGGCTGCGCTGCAGCTTGGCCAGCTGGTCGCGCAGATGGGCGATGTTGTCCTTGCTGTCGGCCGCCTGCTTCAGCTCGTCGTCGAGCTGGGCCTTGCGCGCGTTGAGCTCGGCACGCTGGCGCACCACGGCCGGCGCCTCCTTGGCGGCGTCCTTGGCCTTGCTGTCAGGGGCGGCTTCGGGCGGCGGGCCCAGCAGGTCCACCTGGGCCTGCAACTGGGCGCGCTGCGGCGTCAGCGATGCGGTCAGCTTGTCGACATCGTCGTCGAGCTGCTTGAGTGCGTCGTTGAGATCGCCCAGCTTGATGTTGCCGGACGCACTGGACGCCTGCTGCTTGACGCGGTCCTGTTCGGACTGCAGCCGCTTCAGTTCGGAGATGGCTTCGGCGTGCGTCAGCACGGGAACTTGCTGCGCTGCCGCCTCGGAGGCGGGCTCGGCCGCGAAACCTGCGGGCACTTGGATCAGTGCCGCGATGACAAGGCTCATGATGAGCCAGGAGATTCGGCGCATGACTGGGGGCGCGGTGGTTGACCGGCCGGGCAGTATAAAAGCCGCCTTGCGCTGGCCCGGTGTACATTACGCCTTGCACTGCACAGCTACACATGCTGTTACATAATCGCCGCTCCACAGTGACCACAAAGGACGCCACGCCATGACGCTAGCGATCGAACGCATTGACCATATCGTGCTCAACGTGAAGGACGTGGAGGCCAGCGTGGTCTGGTACGAACAGGTGCTGGGCATGCAGCGCGAGGATTTCGATTCGCGCACCGGCAAGCGCGTATCGGTCAAGTTCGGCCAGCAGAAGATCAACCTGCGCCCGGTCGGCGAAGACACCGTGGCATGGTTCACCGGCGTGCATCCGACGTCCGGCAGCGACGACCTGTGCTTCATCACGAAAATGCCGCCGCAGGAGGTGATCGCACATTTACTGGCGCACAAGGTGGCCGTGGAAGTGGGGCCGGTGCAACGCACGGGGGCGCTGGGACCGATGACGTCGGTGTATTGCCGGGATCCGGATGGCAATTTGATCGAGGTGGCGAGTTATCCGGTTTGACGACGCGGTTTCGCTTATTGAACGCAAAAGCCTTCCAATCACCGACCAAGCATCATGAAGTCCGCTGTAGCGTTAGTCCTCGCACTCTCCATCGCCCAAACCGCCCAGGCCGCCGACATCGACAAGGGCCGCGAACTCTTCAACACCCGCTGCGCATCCTGCCATCACGTCGGCCCGTCGGCGCGCGCCGCGTTCGGGCCGCAACTGAACGCCGTGTTCGGCCGCAAGGCTGGCGGCACCGACGACTACCGCTATTCCGATGCCATGAAGGCGTCCACCGTGGTGTGGAATGACGACACGCTGCGCGCCTTCCTCCAGTCCCCCGGCAAGGTCGTGCCCGGCACCAGGATGCGTTTCTGGGGCATGAGCAACGCGCGCCAGCTCGACGACCTGCTGGCATACCTGCGCACGTTCCAGTCCCAGCCGTAGCCGACAGCCACCTATTCCACGTGGGCTTCGAGGATGTCGATCATCCGCTGCGCCAGCGGTGACAGGTAGGCCCCGGCGCGCGTCATGACGCCCACGCGGCGGCCCAGGTCCAGCGCATCCGCGCGCAGGGCGATTGGCCGCAACCCCAGCCGCTTGCTGTTGGTGGTCGATCCGGCGATACACAGCATCTCGGTGCCGCGTACCAGGTCGAACAATGTGGCACTGCCGAAATCCGTCTCCACGCGCAGCATCGGCGCCGGCAATCCCGCGCTGGCAAAGGCGCTGTCGATCTGCTGGCGGATCAGCACGTGCCCCGTCGGTAGCAGCCAGTGCTGGCCTACCAGATCGGCCAGCGTCAGGTCGCGCCGGCGCTGCAGCGGATGGTTTTCATCGGCCACCACGGCCAGCCGGTCGGTGAACAGTTCGCGCGTGGCCAGCGCCGGATTGGCGTGGCGCGGCAGCGGGGCGACGGCCAGGTCCAGTTCGCCGGCCTGCACCTGGTCCATCAGCTCGCGCGCCACCCGCATGGTCAGCCGCAGGCGTGCCACCGGCCGCTCGCGCAGCAACTGCTGGCAGGCGCCCAGTACCAGCGCGTTTGGCATCGATGGCGAATAGCCGAGCCGCAGCAGGCCCTGCTCGCCAGTCTGGATGCCGCGCATTTCCTTGATGGCATCGTCGTACTCCAGCCGGATGCGGCGCGCCCGCTCCAGGAACACCGCGCCGGCCTGCGTCACGCGCATGCCCAGCGTGGTGCGCTCGAACAGCGGCACGCCCAGTTGCGCCTCCACCCGCTGGATGGCCTTGGTCAGCGCCGGCTGGGTCATCCCCAGCGCTTCGGCCGCGCGGCCGATGCCGCCGTGGGTGCCCACGGCCAGTACGTACTCCAGATCACGTGTCTCCATCGTGTCCCACTCTGTGTCCCATCTTCCTCATTCCCATTGGTTATGACTTGATTCCAATCGCGGCATTGTGGTGATGCCTCGCATCTTACAGACTTGGGACACACCACACACATTCCAAGACGGAGACATCGATGACATTCGCCTACTTTCTCAGGCGTGCGGCGCGCTATTGGGGCGACAACCCCGCCGTGCTGTACCGCGACCGCGTGCTGACCTACCGCCAGCTGGATGAACGGTCGACGCGGCTGGCCAACGCGCTGCTGGCGCTGGGCCTGCGGAAGGGCGACCGCGTGGCCATCCAGTCGCGCAACTGCCCGCAGATCGTCGAGATCGAATGCGCGCTGTACAAGGCCGGATTGGTGAAGGCGGCGCTGAACCCGCGCTTTACGGCCAACGAGGCATCGGACGTGGTCGAGAACTGCACGCCGCGCGTGATGATCGCCGGGCCGGGCTACACCGGATATTCGAGCGACACACGCGGATTTGGCTGCGTCGAGCATTTCATTGCCATCGCGGGCGCGGAAGGCGCCCATGACACATATGGGGCCTACGAATCGCTGATCGAAAGCGGTGCCAATTCGGAAATCGACTATGTGCCACAGCCGGATGACCTGGCCGTGCTGCATTTTTCGTCGGGCTCCACGGGCAAGATCAAGGCTGCCATGCAGAGCTACGGCAACCGGCTGGCGTCGATGCGCAAGATGATCCTGACCATGGATCGCCCCGCGCGCCCCGGCGACCGCCTGGCGTTGATCGGCCCGGTCACGCATGCGTCCGGCATGCTGATGCAGCCTTATCTGTTCCTGGGCGCCACGCTGGTGCTGTTCGAGAAATTCGAGCCGGCCGGCTTCCTGGCCGATGTGGCGCGGCTGAAGCTGACCCACGTGTTCATGGTGCCCGCCATGATCAACATGCTGCTGGCCGAGCCGACGCTGGCCACGGCAGATTTGAGCAGCCTCAAGACGCTGGCCTACGGCGCCGCGCCGATGGCCCCGGCGCGCATCCGCGAGGCATGGGAGCGGATCGGGCCGATCCTGTCGCAAGGCTATGGGGCCAGCGAATCGACCTCGGGCGTTACGCGGCTATCCACGGCCGACCATGCCTTGGCGATGGCAGGCAAGCCCGAGCGGCTGGCATCGTGCGGCCGCGCGCTGGGCGAGACCGAAGTACGCGTGGTCAACGAGCGCGGCGAGGAAGTCAGCGGCGACGAAATTGGCGAACTTGTGATCCGTGGCGCCGATGTGTTCCAGGGCTACTGGGGCGAGCCCGACCTGACGCGCGAAGTGCTGATCGACGGCTGGCTGCACACGGGCGACCTGGCGCGCGTGGATGCCGACGGCTACCTGTATCTGGTCGACCGCAAGAAGGACATGATTATCTCGGGCGGCTTCAACGTGTATCCGACCGAGGTGGAAGCCACGCTGTACCAGCATCCCGACGTGATGGAAGCCTGCGTAATCAGCGTGCCCGACGATACCTGGGGCGAGAGCGTCAAGGCCGTGGTGGCGCTGTGGCCGGGCCGGCAGGCCAGCGCGGCCGAGCTGATCGGCCATTGCCGCGCGCGCATTGCCGACTACAAGTCGCCGCGTTCGGTCGATTTCGTCGCCGAACTGCCCAAGAACGCCAGCGGCAAGCTGGCGCGCAAGCTGGTGCGCGAGCAGTACTGGCTCGGCGCCAGCCGCCGCGTGAACTGATCCACGGAGACACGACACATGTTCGACCATCTGACCAATCCCGTGCTGATCGAGACGCGCGCGGCCGTGCAGCGCTTTATCGACGAGGAACTGCTGCCGCTGCAGCACGAGCTGGGCCTGGGTACCGAAGACCCGTGGCCGCGCGACGTGCTGCGCAACGTCTGGCGCCGCTCCAGCGAACTCGGACTGTACGCGGCCTGCCTGCCCGTGGAACTGGGCGGCAAGGGCCTCAATATCTCCGAGCAGTGCGCGTTGAAGGCCGATCTGGCCGCCAGCGGTGCGGTGCTGGCCCCGCATGTGCTGGGCGACCTGGGCGGCCCGCCGCGCGTGGGCAACATGCTCAAGTACGCCACGCCAGACCAGGTGGCGCGCTACTTCCAGCCGGTGATCCGGGGCGAGAAATCTACCTGCTTCGCGCTGACCGAGCCGCATTCGGGGTCCGATGCGCAGAGCATCCGCACCAGCGCGGTGGTGGACGGCGACGACCTGGTGATCAACGGCGAGAAGCACTACATCAGCGGCGCGCCGTTCGCGGACTTTGCCATCGTGATGTGCGTGACGGACGCCACGACCTCTCCACCGTCGATCACGGCCGTGCTGGTCGATCTGGACCTGCCCGGCGTGACCGTCAGCACGGAGTACGTGCCGATGTCGGGACAGCATATCGACGCCGACATCCGCTTCGAAAACGTGCGCGTGCCGCGCGCCAATATCTTTGGCGGCGAGGGCCGGGGCTTCAAGCTGGGCATGTCGCGCATCAACGTGAACCGGCTGCTGCATTGCCCGTCGATGCTGGGGCTGGCCACGCGCGCCTACCAGGCATCGGTGGAGTATGCGGGCCAGCGGCGCCAGTTCGGCGGGCCGATTGCGCGCTTCCAGGCCATCCAGCATATGCTGGCCGACATGGCGGCGGCGCTGTGGGCCTGCGAAAGCATGATCGCCCAGACCGCGCTGCTGGCCGACGCCGGGGCCGACCTGCGCATGAAGGCGGCCGCGTGCAAGCTGTTCGTGTCGGAGCGCTGCTTCGAGGTGGCGGACAAGGCCGTGCAGATCCACGGCAACCTGGGCGTCACGCGCGGGCATCCCGTCGAGCAAACCTGGCGCAAGCTGCGCATGTTCCGCATCTTCACGGGCACCAGCGAAATTCAGCGAAATACGATTGCCAAGGCCATCCTGGACCCGGCCGGGGCCTGAGCACGCATGACCAGAAAATACAGGAGACAACATGAATCGTCGTCAATGGCTTGCCACGGCAGGCGCCGCGGCCGGTGCCGCCGCATTGGGTGGCGTGACGGGCCGCGTGGCCATGGCCGCCGCGCCATATCCGTCGCGCCCGATCCGGCTGATCGTGCCGTTTATCGCGGGCACCGCGCCCGATTCCATCGCCCGCACCATCTCGGCCGAACTGTCGCCGGTGCTGGGGCAGCCGCTGGTGGTGGAGAACATCGGCGGCGCCGGCGGCATCATCGGCGCGCGGGCGCTGAAGCGCGCCGAGCCCGATGGCTACACGCTGGGCATCCTGGCCAACCAGCACGTCATCAACGTCCACCTGTACAAGGAGCAGCCGTACGACGCCGCCAAGGACTTCACGGCCATCTCGGCCCTGTCAGGCGGCCCGGTGGTGCTGGCCGTGCCGGCATCGTCGCCATTCAAGACGGCCCGCGAGCTGATCGACGCGATGAAGCAGAAGCCCGGCGCGCTGAACTACGGCTCGGGCGGCAAGGGCAGCGTGTCGCATCTGGCCGTGGAGTCGTTGCTGCACCAGAACCACGTCGAGGCAGTGCACATCCCGTACAAGGGCGCCAGCGAGATCCTGACGTCGATGCTGAGCGGCCAGACGCAATTCGGCATGCCCGTGATGTCGACAGCGGCGCCGTTCCTGCGCAACGGACAAATCCGCGCGCTGGCCGTGTCGTCGGCCACGCGGACGGTCTACTTCCCGAAGGTGCCGACACTGGCGGAATCGCTGCCGCCGGGCTTTGTGCTCGATAACTGGAGCGGCCTGTTTGCCCCGGCTGGGCTGCCGGCGCCAATGGCGAAACGGCTATTCGACGCGGTGGTCGCGCTGCAGAACAGCGGCAAGCTCGATGCGACGATGAAGGCGAATGCGGGGGAGCTTCGGAAAAGCGACTCGCCGGATCAGTTCACGCGCATGGTGGCGGCGGATAACGCCAGGTACGGGAAGCTGATTGGGGAGATTGGGATGCGGGGGGAGGCGGGGTGATAAGCCGACGGTTTTAGCGACAGCTGGAAAGAAAAAACCCCTGGGGAAAGGCCAGGGGTTTTTAGTGTTTAGCTACGGAATGTAGTTGTACTCATCAGGGCGTGAAGATGCAGCCAGCAGGAGCATAAACTGCCTTGAACGTGCCCTTGCCTTTGGCGTCAATGCCGCAGCCCCACGTACCGTCCGCTTGTCGGCTGATGGTGATCACGCCACCGGAGATTGCCGAGTTGACAGCGCCATTCAGCGTTTCCGTAATCGAACCAACGCCGGTATTGGCCATTGTGAAGGTTGCGTCAGCGGTGGTGAAGTTGGAGCGAACGTAGCCGACGGTGCCGAGATCCGTGTAGACAAAGTCGCCGCGGTTCGTTTTGTCTTCCATTGCTGTCTTGTACGCCGACAGTTCGCTCACGGCACGGGCAACCTGCGACTTCGCCACGTAATCCTGATATTGCGGAATCGCGATAGCAGCCAGGATACCGATGATCGCGACCACGATCATCAGTTCGATCAGCGTGAAACCCTTCTGGACCCGTTGGTGGATTCCCATCCGTGCTTTTTTCATGGAATTGACCCCTTTTGATTAATAGAGAACAGCAGCTGCTGTCGGGGTCATATAGAGCAACAGGTGTGCCAGGTCGTAATTTGGCTAGAAATCGTCGAAGTGTGAGATTTCTTGTCACCTGTAACTAGATGTATCTGCCAAATCCTGTCACCCCTCCGTGGGAGGGTAGGGCTAAAGATGCACAAAGTGACGGTTTTTGTCAGCGAAAGTGGCGCTTAATTCGCCCTTGATACTCGCTCTACCGGGGCTGAAACACGATTACAGCCATACCCGCGATGGCGATTGTGACACCTGTCATATCCCAGACGCTGGGCCGGACGCCGTCCACCAGCCAGAGCCAGACAATGGCCACTGCTATATAGATACCGCCGTAGGCGGCATAGACCCGACCGGAAGCGTCGGGATGCAACGTCAGCAGCCAGGCGAAGGCGGCCAGCGAGGCGGCGGCGGGGATGAGGAGCCATGCGCTGGCGTTCTGGCGCAGCCAGAGATAGGGCAGGTAGCAGCCGAGGATTTCGGCCAGGGCGGTTAGGAGGTAGAGGGCTACGGTTTTCATGCTTAGTTTAGTTGGTTTTGGTTGTTGGACGGCTGGCCCTCACCCCCGGCCCCTCTCCCGGAGGGAGAGGGGAGCAAACCGGGAGCGTTCGATATGCCCGTGGTGTTCTCCCCTCTCCCGCTTTGCGGGAGAGGGGCCGGGGGTGAGGGCAAAAGCCTTCCACCAGCCACCACGGCACAGAAGCAACGCAAATCAAACCGCCGCCTTCAACGCCGCCACCAGCGGCATCACCAGCTCGTTCTCTTCCGTCTCGCGCCGCCACATCACGCCCACCGACGGCAGATCCCAGCTCAACGAAAACGGCAGTGCCGCCGCATCCCCCAGTTCGATCAGCTCCGCAGCCACGGCGCGCGGCACGATGGTGATGGTGTCGGGCTGGCTGCGCAGCAGCGTGGCCATCGGCTTGATCGAATAGGTTTCGACGATCGGCAGTGGCGGCGCCACGCCGGCCACCGCGAACATCGTGTTGATGGTGCGGCGTACCGGCGTATGGGGTGGCGGCAGGATCCAGTCGAGTTCGGCCAGCCGTTTCCAGTCGAGTTCGCCGCGCGACAGCCGCGCCTTGGCCCGCGAAGGTACCACGAGCACGGGCTCTTCCCGGTACAGCGGCTCTTGCGCGATATCTTCGCCGGCCAGGTAGAACGAGCGCGCGATCACGCAATCGAGTTCGTGCTGGCGCAGCGCGCCGACCAGTTCGTCGGTGGTGCCTTCGCGCACCAGCACCGACACACGCGGCTGCTGGTTCAGCCCGTAGGCCAGCGCGGCATCCAGCACTGCGCGGGCCGTATAGGGGATCACGCCCAGCCGCAGCCGTCCGCGTCGGCCGGCCTCGATCACTGCCAGTTGCCGACCCAGCGCCTCGGCGTCGGCCATTGTCATGCGCGCATGGCTCAGCACCGCCGCGCCGGTGGCCGTGGGCTCCAGCCCGTTGCGGGTGCGCGTGAACAGCGGCGTCATGAAGATGTCCTCGATCTCGCGCAGCGCCTTGGTCACGGCCGGCTGGGACAGGTTCATCTCGGCCGCCACGCGCGATACGGACCGCTGCCGCTCCAGCGCCAGCAGCAGCGGCAAATGGCGCAGGCGCAGGCGCGACACGATCTGGTGCAACAGCTTGTCGGTGGCAATCGGCATGGGATCAGGGCAGGAATGCGATGCGAGTGGGTGTAACCGAATGGGTATAACCAAATGGTAATACAACGATAAGTCATTCGATGTTGGCAGTTATTCCAGGTGCCTATACTCGAATCACAAGTCAAATGCATCAAACAGGAGTCATTTACCCATGTTCACGACACGCCCCGAGATCGTCGGCACGTTTGGCGTTGCCGCATCCACCCACTGGCTGGCCACGCAAACGGCCATGGGCGTGCTGGAACGCGGGGGCAATGCCTTCGATGCCGCCGTGGCAGCCGGCTTTGTGCTGCAGGTGGTGGAACCGCACCTAAATGGCCCCGGCGGCGAGGTGCCGATCCTGTTCTGGAGCGAGAAGGACCGCGCGGTCCGTTCGGTCTGCGGCCAAGGCCCGGCCCCGGCGCTGGCCGATCCCGAGGCGCTGCGCAAGCAGGGCATGGAGCTGATGCCGGGCATCGGCCTGATGCCCGCCACGGTGCCCGGCGCATTCGGCGCATGGCTGACCATGCTGCGCGATCACGGCACGTGGTCGCTGGCCGACGTGCTGGAACCGGCCATCGGCTATGCGCGCAATGGCTTCCCGCTGGTGCCGCGCATCTCGCAGGCCATCCTGGCCGTGCAGCAGCTGTTCCGCGACGAATGGCACAGCTCGGCCGATACCTGGCTGCCCGATGGCAAGGTGCCGCGCCCCGGCGCGCTGCACACGCTGCCGGTGCTGGCCGATACCTACACGCGCATCGTCGAGACGGCCGTGAGCCAGAGCGACAGCCGCGAAGGCCAGATCGATGCGGCGATGCAATGCTGGTATCGCGGCTTCGTGGCCGAGGCCATCGACGCATACTGCCGCACCACCCCCGTGCGCGACACCACGGGCGAAAAGCACACGGGCCTGCTGCGCTACGACGACCTGGCCGGCTGGAAGCCCACCGTCGAGGCGCCGGTCACGCTCGACTACGGCCGCTACACCGTGGCCAAGTGCGATATCTGGAGCCAGGGCCCGATGTTCCTGCAGCAGCTTGGCATGCTGCGCCATGCCGGGCTGGAAAACCACGTGCCGACGTCGCCCGAATTCGTCCACACGATCGCCGAGGCCGCCAAGCTGGCGATGGCCGACCGCACGGCCTGGTTTGGCGATCCGTTGTTCGAGGATAGCCAGCTGGGCGCGCTGCTGAATCCGCACTACCTTGCCGCGCGTGCCGCGCTGATCGGCGACCGGGCGGCGCTGACGATGCAGCCGGGCGCGCTCAAGGGCAAGGCGGCGCGCATGCCGGACCTGACCGTGGCGGACCGCACGCTGGCCGTGGCCGATACCCGCTTCGGCATCGGCGAGCCCACGTTCGCGGCGCTGCCACCGGTCAGCGAATGGGCCGAGCGCGAGGTCTTTGTCGGCGATACCTGCCATATCGACGTGATCGACCGCCACGGCAACATGGTGGCGGCCACGCCGTCGGGTGGCTGGCTGTCGTCCAGCCCCACCATTCCGGCGCTGGGTTTCGCGCTGAACACGCGCCTGCAGATGACCTGGCTGGAGCCGGGCCTGCCCAATACGCTGGCACCGGGCAAGCGCCCGTGCACCACGTTGTCGCCATCGCTGTGCCTGCGCGACGGCGAGCCGCACATGGTGTTCGGCACGCCCGGCGGCGACCAGCAGGATCAATGGTCGCTGGCCTTCTTCATGCGCCACGCCGTGCACGGCATGAACCTGCAGGAAGCCATCGACGCGCCGGCCTGGCATATCGACCATTTCCCGCAGTCGTTCTGGCCGCGCCAGACCACGCTGAACCGCCTTACCGTCGAGTCTCGCTTCCCGGCTGCCACCATCGAAGCGCTGCGCGCACGCGGGCATGAAGTTCGCGTAGGCGAAGACTGGTCCGAGGGCCGCATGTCGGCCTGCACGCGGGAACGCGACGTCAAGGGCCGGCTGGTGCTGCGCGCGGGGGCCAATGCGCGCGGCATGCAGGGTTACGCAGTGGGCCGCTGAAGCCCGATCACATCAGACAGTCCGAAGACAGAAGGGGAGTTGCATCATGAGGTCCGTATTGAAAAGCCTGCTGTGCGGTGCCGCCGCACTGGCCATGTCGTTCACCGGCCAGGCCGGCGCCGCCGATGCGTATCCGGTCAAGCCGGTCACGCTGATCGTGCCCTGGGCCGCCGGGGTTCCACCGACATCCTGGCACGCGTGCTGTCCGAGCACCTGACCAGATCGCTGGGCCAGCCGGTGATCGTCGACAACAAGCCCGGCGCCTCGGGCAATATCGGTTCGGCGATGGTGGCGCGCGCGCAGCCCGACGGCTACACGCTGCTGATCGGCTCGATGAGCACGCACGCCATGAACCCGGCGCTGATGGCCAACATGCCGTTCAAGGGCGTGGACGACTTCACGCCGCTGGGCCTGCTGGCCTACGTGACCAACACGATGGTGGTGAATCCGTCGGTGCCGGCCAACAACGTCAAGGAGCTGATTGCCTATGCCAAGGCCAATCCGGGCAAGCTGGCCTACGCCAGCGCCGGCCCTGGCTCGACCAACCACCTGAGCGCCGTGCTGTTCGAGAAGATGGCAGGCGTACAGATGCTGCACGTGCCTTACAAGGGCGGCGCGCCGGCCGTGGTGGACACGGTGGCGGGCCAGACCCAGCTGCTGTTCTCGGCCGGCACGCAGACGCTGACGCACGTGAAGGCCGGCAAGCTCAAGCTGCTGGCCGTCACCGAGGCCAAGCGCTCGCCGCTGCTGCCCAACGTGCCGACCGTCGGCGAGACCATCCCCGGTTATGAGCTGTCGGTGTGGTACGGCGCGTTCGGTCCGAAGAACATGCCGCCCGCGCTGGTGGCCAAGCTGAACACCGAGATCAACCGCGTGATGTCGCTGCCCGAGGTCAAGGCCAAGATGGATTCGATCGGCGTGGAAACGGCCACGTCGACGCCGCAGGAATTTGGCAAGATCCTGCGCCGCGACGCCGACCGCTACGGCAAGCTGATCAAGGAACTGGGCATCCACGGAGAGTGACCATGGCAAGCGTCGATACGCTGGGCCACTGGCAGACGCACCTGCATCCGCTATTCGACCGCCTGCGCGCCGCCGCCACGCCGCAGGCCGTCATGGATGCCGTAGGCGCGGCCACGCTGGACATCGTCGGGCCGGGTTTGCTGACCATGAACGCCTGGCACCCGGAAAGCCGTGAAATCCGCCGGCTCTGGTCGTCGGACCCGGCGGCCTATCCGCCCGGCGGCAAGAAGGTCAAGGGCGATACCGCCTGGACGCGCCAGCTGCTGGAACGCGGCGAAGTCTTCGTCGGCGAAGGGGATGAGGCGCTGGCCGCCGTGTTCGACGACATCGCCACGATTCGCGGGCTGGGGTTGAACGGGGTGGTCAACGTGCCGCTGTGCGATGGCGGCAGGGTTATTGGCACGTTCAACTACCTGGCTGGCGTGGATAGCTGGACGGCCGAGGATATTACGGCGCTGCGGATGCTGGGGCAGATGGTGGTGGGGCGGTGCGGGATTCCATCGAGGGTTGATGGTTTTCTCCCTCTCCCACGCCGTGGGAGAGGGGCCGGGGAGAGGGCTCGGCAGCCAAAATTGCCACAGATCGGCAAGCAGAAACGCTTGCCCTCACCCCCAACCCTCTCCCGCCGGGCGGGAGAGGGAGCAAGACCACGGGCGGGTGTCAATGCCTCGGGTTTTCTCCCCTCTCCCACGCCGTGGGAGAGGGCCGGGGTGAGGGCTCGGCAGTCCAAATTGCGACAGATCGGCAAGCAGAACCGCTTTGCCCTCACCCCCAACCCCTCAGCCGGCGGGAGAGGGGAGCAAGACTTACTCCGTCGTGCTCGCGCTCCAGAACGCCTGGCTGACCACGCTGGTGCCGCCCAGGCGGCCGACGATCTGGTCGAGCACGTCGCCGTCCACCGATGTCGCGACCAGCGCCGCTTCGATTTCCACATCCTGCTCGCCGAACGCGCGCACTTCCAGGTCGCGCGTCGGGTACTGGGCCGCTTCCAGCGCTTCTTCCAGCAAACGCATCGCCGTTTTCTGATAATCGCGGGCCGTAATCACGTGGACGGTGTGTGTGACCTCCACCGCCGTGGTGTGCAGCGGCTGGCGGTTGATGCGGTCCACCACTGGCCGCAGCAGCGTGTTGGCGGCCAGGATGAACAGCGCGGCAATGGCGGCTTCCGCGATCATGTCGGCGCCGGCGCAGGCGCCCACTGCCGCCGAGCACCACAGCGTGGCGGCCGTATTGAGCCCGCGCACATTGCCTTCCTCGCGCATGATCACGCCGGCGCCCAGGAAGCCGATGCCCGATACCACGTAGGCGATCACGCGCACCGCGCCGTCATGCCCCGCGATATGGTTGGCCAGGTCGACGAAGATCGCCGCGCCCACCGCCACCAGCACGTTGGTGCGCAGGCCGGCCGTGCGCTGGCGATACTGCCGCTCGAAGCCGATCATGCCGCCCAGGATGAACGCGGCGGCCAGGCTGATGGCGGTATCGAGCAGCGATTGCGGATTGATGTTCTGCAGGGCTTCCAGGGACATGGGCGGCATCCAGTCGGGCCAAAAACTGGCGCGATTGTGGCACAGGTGCCGCCATTCCCTGAATATTCCCGCAATTTCCTCAGAACAGGTGCGAGAACAGCCAGTAGAGCCCGCCCGACAGCATGATGGCGGCCGGCAGCGTCAATATCCAGGCCAGCGCCAGGTTCCGGATCGTGGACATCTGCAGGCCCGACCGGTTGGCGGCCATCGTCCCCGCCACGCCCGACGACAGCACGTGCGTGGTCGACACCGGCAGCCCGTACATGTCGGCGGCGCCAATCGTGGCCATCGCCACCAGTTCGGCCGACGCGCCCTGCGCGTAGGTCAGGTGCGACTTGCCGATCTTCTCGCCCACCGTCACCACGATGCGCTTCCAGCCCACCATCGTGCCCAGCCCCAGCGCGATGGCCACCGCCACCTTGACCCATAGCGGGATGAACTTGGTGGCAGTGTCCAGTTCGCGCTGGAACGCCTTCAGGTTTTCCTTCGTGCCGGCATCGAAGGACACGTGCTTGTCCTTGCCCAGCAGGCGGATCGCCTCGGACGCCAGGTACATGTCGTTGCGGACGTTGGTCACGGCCGTCGACGGCACCTTGTCCAGCGACTTGTGCGCCCGCACCTGGTCGCCGATGGTGCCCGAGATGCCGGCCAGGGCGGGCACCACCCGGTCGTTGAATTCCTTCGTACGCAGATAGTCGGACAGCACCGCGCGCGCGTCGGCCGGCGTATCGATTGGCGACGCCCCCGGCATGCCGGCCTGCAGCGATTCGCGCGTGACCTGCGCCACGGCGGCGAAGCGCGTGGTCTCTTCAACGGGCATGGCGCGGTTCAGCGCGTACGACAGCGGCACCGTGCCGACCAGGATCAGCATGATCAGGCCCATGCCTTTCTGGCCGTCGTTGGACCCGTGCGCGAACGACACGCCGGTGCAGGTCAGCACCAGCAGGCCGCGAATCCACCACGGCGGCGGCTGGTTACCCTTGGGCTCCTCGTACAGCGCCGGGTTCTTCACGAGCATGCGCAGCACCAGCAGCAGCACCGCCGCGCAGGCAAAGCCGATCAGCGGCGACAGCAGCAGCGAATAACCCACCTTGATGGCCTGCGGCCAGTCCACGCCGGCCGTGCCGTCGCGGCCATGCATCAGCGCATTGGCCACGCCCACGCCAATGATCGAGCCGATCAGCGTGTGCGACGACGACGCCGGCAGCCCGAGCCACCAGGTGCCCAGGTTCCAGATGATGGCCGCGATCAGCAGCGCGAACACCATCGCAAAGCCGGCCGACGAGCCGACCTGCAGGATCAGCTCGACGGGCAGCAGAGAGATGATGCCGAATGCCACGGCACCGCTCGACACCAGCACGCCCAGGAAATTGAACAGCCCCGACCAGACCACGGCGAAGTGCGGCGGCAGGGAATGGGTGTAGATGACGGTGGCCACCGCGTTGGCGGTGTCGTGGAAGCCGTTGACGAACTCGAAGCCCAGCGCGATCAGCAGGGCCACGCCCAGCAACAGGTAGGGCAGCAGCGTGGTCGCGGGCGCCTCCGTGCTGGACACATCGTGGAACAGGCTGGCACCGGCGTAGCCCAGCCCGAGCAGCAGCAGCGCAATAAACAACGCCCAGGTGATTTTTCCTGGGCGGCGGTCGAGGTCGGGACGGGCGTGCGGTGTCGCGGCGCGATTGGCCGCTTGAACGTGGGTGTTCATCGTTGTGCTCCCCAGACAGGATGAAACAGGCGATGGCTGCCGCCTGGCGCGCGGCAGACGCCCATCGTCCGGTCGGGAGATGACAATTCCGTGACAGCAGTGGGCCCGGCGCCACGTGCCACGGACGGAATTTCAGCGCCAACTGCCCGTGGCCAGCGCCTGCGGCGACGCGCCGTCGGGGTCGATGTCCCAGCGCAGCGGCAGCGCGCGGTCGCGCCGCACGATCTGCTCGGGCACAAAGCGCCACAGCCGTTGCGCACCCTCGAAGGTGGCGATTTCTGGCGAATCGACGATGACCTCCGTGCGGCCGCTCAGTTGCAGCAGATCGCCCGTGGCGTAGCTCACGAACACCAGTCCGGCCACCGGGTTGACCATCATGTTGCCGAGCGTGTTGAAGAACGTATTGCCCTGGAAGTCCGGAATCGTCAGGCTGCCATCGTCATCGACACGCACAAAGCCGGGCTTGCCGCCCCGATGCGACACATCCACCTGGCGCTGCCCGCCGGGCAGGTCCACATAGGTGGCCACGAAGAACGAATCCGCATGGCCGATCAGGGCGCGCGCCTGGGCGTCCAGCGCATCCAGCATCCTGGGCGGCTGGCCGGCCGGCGTGGCGGGGTCGCGGATGAGGATGGGCTCGCGCTTCTGGATATATTGCGGGCAGTTCCCGAAGCTCTGCTCCACGGATACCTGGAAGCCCTGCGCATCGTCGCGATGGATCGTGCCGTTCATGCGGTTGCGGCGCCGCGTATGCGGCTGGATGCCGAGCAGCCCGATGGCGTTGCCGTCCGCCATGCCCGCTTCGGCCGGGTCGTCGGCGTCGCGCACCAGGGCCACGTCGAGTTGGCGCGGATCGGGCGAATGCATGAAGCCGGGCCGGCCGCCGCGCACCGTGGCCCAGGGACGTCCGTCGGCCGCCACAGTGCCAATCACTATCGACGGCAGCATGCCAAAGAAATCGCGATGCTGGTCGGGCATATAGTCGCGCACCACGCGCGAGCCCACTTCGGCCAGCCGTTCGTCGGCGCCGATGCTGGCCTGCAGCAGTCGCTCGCCGGTATGCCAGGGCGTACCAGGCAGGATTTCCACATGGGGAGCGGGGTGCGGGGTCATGGCGGCCTCCTTTTTGCCGAAGCGGATGGGTGGGTGGGTGCGTGCGATGCGTTGGACGCGTTTCAGGCAGCCAGCCCGATGGCGGTCTGCTGGAACGGGGCAAAGCCGGGCAGCGCTTCCACGCGCGCCAGCCACTCGCGCACGTTGGCGTAGGCCTTCAGGTCGACATAGCCTTCGGGCGCCCGCGCCGTGTAGCTGTACAGCGCCACATCGGCGATGGTCGGATGGTCGGCGGCAATCCATTGGCGGCCGGCCAGCGCATCGTCGATCCGCTGCAGCACCCCATGTGCGCGCTCGATGGCGTCCTTGCTGTCGTAGGGCGCCTTGAACACGGTGATGATGCGGGCGCGCGCCGGGCCGAAGGCCAGGTCGCCAGCCGCCACCGACAGCCAGCGCTGCACGGCGGCAGCGGCGGCCGGGGCTTCCGGCAGCCAGTCGGTGCGGCCGAGCTTCTTGCTCAGGTAGACCAGGATTGCATTCGAATCGCAGACCACCGTGTCGCCATCGACCAGCACCGGCACCTGTCCGAACCGGTTCATGGCCAGGAATTCGGGCGTCTTGTGGGCGCCTGCCAGCAGGTCGACGTCGACCCACTCGGCCGGCTGGCCCAGCAGCGACAAAAAGAGCCATGCGCGGTGCGAATGTCCCGAAAGGGGTGGCCGTAAAGTTTCATGATGGATGTCCTGTGTCGATTATTGCGGTGTCGGACGCAAACGCTGCGTACGGATCGACTATAGACACCCTTTTATCCCGGAAAAACGGTCCGGCAAAGAAGGGACTCTTGCGAAATCCAGGAGAATCAGGCGATGTCGGAGGGGTTCAGCGACGCCTGGGCGCGCAGCATGTCCACGGCCAGGTCGATAAAGGCGCGCACCTTGTGCATGGCGTGCCGGCCCTCGCGGTGGATTACGTGGATCGGCAGCGGCGCGGGTTCGTAGGTTTCCAGCACCAGCCGCAGCTTGCCGTCGCGCAGTTCGTCGGCAATCTGGTACGACAGCACGCGTGTCAGCCCGAAGCCGGCCACGGCGGCGGCAATCGCGGAATCGTTGGTGGTGGTTGCCAGGCGCGGGGCCAGCCGCACGGGCAGCGGCTCGCCGTGGTGCATGAAGCGCCACTCTGGCGCGGTGGAGATGCCGGTGGTCTGTATCACGGCATGGCCGGCCAGGTCGTCCGGCGACGACGGTGTGCCATGTTGCGCCAGGTACTCGGGCGAGCCACAGACCACGCGCCGCACGTGGCCGACCGGGATGGCCTGCAGCGACGAACTGGGCAGCGGGCCGATGCGCACGCCCACATCGATGCCTTCGTCGATGAAATTCACCACGCGGTCGATGAACAGGCAATCGACGTCGACTTCGGGATAGCGGCGCAGGTATTCGACCACCACCGGGGTCACGAAGCGCCGGCCGAACAGCATCGACGCGGTGATCGACAGGCGCCCGCGCGGGGCTTCGTGGGTGCCGGCGGCGGCCAGTTCGACCTCGTCGATCTCGGCCAGGATGCGGCGGCAGTTCTCGTAGTAGGCGGCCCCGGTGGCGGTGGGGCGCACCAGGCGCGTGGTGCGCGTGAGCAGGCGCACGCCCAGATGCGTTTCCAGGTCGGTCACGATCCGGCTGACCACGCTCAGCGACGCATCGAGCTTGCGCGCCGCCGGCGTGAAGCCGCCGCATTCCACCACGGCCACGTAGGTCTTCATCGCCTGCAGTCGGTCCACGGGGTCTCCTGGGCTGGCTTCGGTGAGCTTGGTGAAGTCAGTTGGCCGCCGGGTCCTCGGCGTCGTTCAGGTCCCAGCAGGCGATGAACAGCGCGGCGATCAGCGGCCCGATCACGAAGCCGTTCAGCCCGAACAGCGCCATCCCGCCCAGCGTGGAAATCAGCACCACGTAGTCCGGCATCTGCGTGTCCTTGCCGACCAGGATGGGGCGCAGCACGTTGTCCACCAGGCCGATCACCAGCACGCCGAACCCGATCAGCACGCAGCCCTTGAGCACTGCGCCGGTCAGCAGGAAATAGACCGCCACGGGCGCCCAGATCAGGCCGGCGCCCACCGCCGGCAGCAGCGACAGGAAGGCCATCACCACGCCCCACAGCAGGGACCCCTGGATGCCCAGCACCGCGAAGATGCCGCCGCCAAGCACGCCCTGCGCCACCGCCACGGCAATATTGCCCTTGACAGTGGCGCGCACGACCGTCGTGAACTTCTGGATCAGGTGCTGCTTGTAGGCAGGACTGAGCGGCACGGCCAGGCGCAGCCGGCGCGACAGCTGCGGGCCATCGCGCAGCAGGAAGAACAGCAGGTACAGCATGATGCCGAAGCCGATCATGAACTGGGCCGTGTTCTGGCCGATGCTCAGCGCCCGCGTGGCCACGACCTGGCTGGCCGCCAGCGCGCTGGCGCTGAGCTTGTCCTTGACGTCGGAAATGCTGGCCAGGTCGGCGCGCGCCAGCATGTCGCGCACGAACGGCGGCAGCGCATCGGCGGCGGACTGGAAATAGTGGCCGAAGTTGAGCTGGCCCGAGCGGATGTTGTCGTAGAGGCTGACGCCTTCCTGGATCAGCGACATCGTGATCACGATCATCGGCAGGATCACCAGCAGCAGCACCAGCAGCAGGGTGAGCAGCGCCGCCAGGTTGTTGCGGCCCCGCAGCGCCTTCACCAGCCTGCGCTGCAGCGGCGCAAAGATGATCGCCAGCACGGCGCCCCAGAACACCGCGCCGTAGAAAGGCAGCAGAATCCAGAAAAATGCGATGGTGACCATCGCCAGCAACAGCAGGAACGTCTTGTGATGCAGACCATCGCGGTCGGCCATGGGTTGATCCTCAGAATGCAAGCCAATGGCCATTCTACGATGTTTGTCCCGCGCCACCCGATGGGTGCCGGATGGCCCTTTTGCTGGCGGCGGCGGATTCGGCCACCAGGGTGTCCCACATCGACAGCAGCCGGATGGCGCACGGATACAGCCGGCGCGCCGCGGCCGTGGGCTGCATCGACGCGGCTTCGCGCAGGAACAGCGTGGTGCCGAGCCGGTCTTCGAGCCGGCGGATCGCGTAGTGGATGCAGGCCGCACGGATGCCCGTGTGGCGCTCCGCCGCGATGGCGGATTCGTGCTGCATGAGCATGACGAAGCGGCGCAGGTGGGTGGTATTGATATGCCGGAGGGGCAGGGGGCGTGGTGGCTCTCGGGCGGGCGGACGGGCAGGGCGACGGCGAGACGCCTGCGCTGCGGCGCCCTCCTGAGCGGCGCGGCGTCCGGCGGTGCGTGGTGGGTGTCCGTCATTTTCGTACTGGCCAAGGCCGTCATCCAAAGTCGCGGCATTGTGCAGCGATTCATTGGCTTGTCACTTGTCCCCCGACAAGTTGCGGACAGTGCGAATGCGGCCAGATCAGGAGCATGCGCACGACACGTCACTGGCATCGGAATTTTCCGAGAATGGGAGGTGTCTGGAATCGTAGTTCGACGAGTTCCGGCTATTTCGCCGTGGCGGTGCCGGCTGCCTGCCGCGCCGCCGCGCCGAAGGCCTCGAGCAGCCTCTCCCGCTGGCTCGCTCCCCTCTCCCGCCGGTTTGCTCCCCTCTCCCGCAAGCGGGAGAGGGGCCGGGGTGAGGGCAGGCGCCTCCATCTCCACCAAAGCCAGCCAGCCACCCCCACCAACAATCCAAACGGCCCCAACCAAAGCAACCACGTCGACCGCTTGAACGGCGGATCGTAAAGCACAAAATCACCATAGCGCTGCACCAGGTATTCCTTGATGGCCGTATCGCTGGCGCCCTGTGCCAGTTGCGCGCGCATCTGCCGCCGCAGGTCGACCGCCAGATCGGCGTTCGAGTCGGCCAGCGTCTGGTTCTGGCACACCAGGCAGCGCAGCTGCTGCGACAGCGCGTGGACGCGGGCATCCAGTTCCGCGTCGGACAGCGGCGCAGCCCCCGTCTAGCCCCAGAGCACGAAGGCGTCGGCGTTCTCGAAGTCGTCGTAGCAGCCCATCGGCTCATCCATGCCGAAGGTGCGCATGAAGCCGGTCACGGCCGATGCCATGCAATGGCGGGCGTTCGGATCGATATTGTTGGTCCGGAAGCCGGCCTTCATGAGCTTGGACGCGGCGTAGCCCTCCCAGATCGTCCACTGCTCGGAGCCGAACATGCCCACCGCGGTCGGGCCCACCCGCTTGAACTGCTGTTCCATCTCGTCGAACGCGCGGTCCCAGCTGACTGGGGCAAAATCGCCATTCTTGTCGTACTTGCCATTCTTCATGCGCAGCAGGGGCCGGGTCAGCCGGTCCTGCCCGTACATGATCTTCGACAGGAAATAGCCCTTGACGCAGTTCAGGCCCTTGTTGACCTCGCACTGCGGGTCGCCCTGCGTGGGGCAGGCGAAAAAGAGGATGGGTCATTGCTGGCGAATACACGGTACGGATATCACGACGTGATGTGAATTTCTTCGAGCAAGTATTGAAATTGTTCGAGCCAGCGCCAGCCCCCGAAGACGGGCGCTGCGTGACACAAGGAAGCTGCATTTCGTTCCACATTTCAATTTCCTCCGATAGACCGGCCGAGGGTGCCTGAATAGGCTCATTTCCCTTGCCGCCTGCCTGGCCTGGCGGCGTCCGATCGGGGGATGAGATGAACAGGTATCTGTACCGGCTGGTGTTCAACGCGGCACGCGGCATGCTGGTGGCCGTGCACGAATCTGCAGCGGGGCGAGGCAAGAACGGCGGCACCCGAGGCAGCGGCAATGGCAGCGTCGCCGTCGACATGGCAACTTTGCCGACGACGCCGATCATGGTGCTGACCGCAGCGCTGACCGCGGTGCTGGCCGGCCCACCGGCGCAAGCCCAGACCCTGCCGATCCACGTGGATCGCGACGTGCCGGGCGCCCGGCCGTTCGTCGGCACGGCAGCCAACGGCACGCCCGTGGTCAATATCGCGCCGCCCAACCGGCCGGGCGGCACCAGCATCAACCGTTTTACCGACTACAACGTCGGGCCGTCCGGCGTGGTCGTCAACAATGCCGGGCATGCCAGCCAGACGCGGATCGCGGGCTGGGTGCAGGGCAATCCGCAACTGGGCAACCAGCACGCCGGCACCATCGTGCAGCAGGTAACGGCGCACAACCCGTCGCAGCTGCTAGGCATGCAGGAGATTGCCGGCAACCGCGCTTCCCTCGTGGTGGTCAACCCGGCCGGCATCACGTGCGCGGGCTGCGGCACGATCAATGCCGATCGCTTCACGCTCTCCACCGGGCGTGGCATGTACGACGCCGATGGCAGGCTGGCCGGCTTCGACGTGCAACAGGGCCGCATCGCCATCGAGGGGCAGGGGCTGTCGAGCCCGCACGCGCAAGTGGACCTGCTGGCGCGCTCGATGGCAATCAACGCCGGGCTGTGGACGGGCCACCTGAATGCCGTCGCCGGTGCAAACCGGGTCGACTACGCCAGTCTGGAGGCTACCGCACTGCCCGGCAGCGGCGCGGCGCCGGCATATGCCATCGATGCGTCGGCGGTGGGCGCGATGTACGGCGGAGCGGTACGGCTGGTAGGCACCGAGAAGGGCGTCGGCTTCCACCTGGGCGGCACCATCGCAGCCAGCACCGGCGACATCGTGGTGGAGAGCAATGGCGACGTGCGCATCGTGGATGGCGCGCGGCTGCAAGCACAGGGCAACGCGGCAGTCGCAGGCGCCGCTATCCATAATGCCGGCACCGTTGCCACGCAAGGAAGCATCCAGGCAGTTGCCAGCGGTTCGCTGTCGAATACCGGCACGCTGGCGGCCGGCGGCGATCTGTTGGCCCGGGCGGAACGGATCGCCAACCACGGCACGCTAGGCTCCGGCGTCGATGACGCCGCCCAGCTCACCCAGCCCGGCCGGATGAACCTGGCCGCGACGGACCGCATCACGTCCGGCGGCAGGATCCTTGCCGGCACCGACGCCAGCCTTTCTGGCGGCACACTCGACCTCAAGGGCGGCTCCCTGATCGCACAGGGCGACGCGACGCTTGCAACGGCCGGGACGCTGGACAACACCGCCGGGCTGATCCACGCCGGCAACCGGCTGAACGTGGAAGCCGACCGCGTCGTCAATCGTGACACCGTTGGCGGGGCCGACACCAACCCCTGGGCATGCAGGGCGCGTGGATGCAGATAGTCGCCGATGCCGTCGACAACACCGGCGGCGCGCTGCGCGCCGACACCGGGCTCGCAGTCGTCAGCGTCACGCTCGACAACTCCGGCGGCAAAGTGACGGCCGATGGCATGGTGGAGATCGAAGCCGATGCCACCACCAATGCCGGGGGGCTTATCGCGTCCAACTCGGTGGTCGCCATCACCGGCAGTGACCTTGTCGGCACCGGCACGGTGACATCGCAGCGGGACGTCCGGATCGAACTGAGTGACACCTTCGAGAACACCGGCATGGTGTCGGCCGGAGACGATCTCACGCTGCGCGTCGCGGGCGATGTCGTCAATCACGGCACGCTGGCAGCCGGCGGCGATCTCGACATCGAAGGCGACCAGGCCATCCATAACGCGGGCCTGATCGATGGTGGCGCGGTTCGGATGGAGGCGCAGACCACCGTCAGGAATATCGGCCGGATCTACGGCGACAGCGTGGCCATCGGTGCGGGCGAGCGCATCGTCAACGACGCCCATCCGGAGACCGGCGGGGCCGGCGTGATCGCGTCACGCAGCGGCGACATCGACCTGGGCGCGCCAGAGATCGCCAATCGCGAGCACGCGCTGATTCATGCTTCGCGGGACTTGCGGGTCGGCGCCGAACTCGATGGCGACGGCATGGCCAGCGGCCAGGCCGACCGGCTGATCAACGCCTCGGCCACCATCGACGTGGCCCGCGACGCCTACCTTGGCGCCGCCGAGGTCGACAACCTGAACAGCCACTTCAGCACGACACGCGTGGACCGGGGCAGCGAATCGGCACTGACCTACCGGCTCGACGGCTCGACCGACGACATCCCGGCCGACAGCGTGGTGCTCTACCACACCCGCAACGGCAGCTGGGCGCCGGGCACCGAGCCGGATTTCCTGGGTGGCGACGACTACGTCATGCTCGTGCTGCCGTCGACCGAGTATCCGTTCGAGACGTTCGGGCCGCCGTTCGACTGGTCGCGCAACGCCGAGGGGCAGCCGGGCATTGGCGACACCGCGCGGCCGGTCGGACTGGCATTCCTGCCGCAGATCTTCCAAGGCGGCAGCACCGCTTCACGGCCGCAAGAGGCGTTCATCTATCCGCACGATGACGTCATCTGGACCAAGCTCGGAGTGGAGCGGCCAGAAGCGCCGCCCCTGCGGGCGTCTTGCGGCGATGCCGCGCCCCCACTGTGCCAGGCCCAGCACGAGAGCCATGCCGCTGCCTACGAAGCCTGGTTCACGGCCAACATGCCTCGCTACCTGGCGTTGAACGAACGGATCCAGGCGTTCAACCGGGACTTCAACGCCCGCACGGTCAAGGCGTTCCACATCCAGCGCACGACCACGCACCGGCAGGACGAGGTGGTGGCGGCGACCGATCCGGCAAGGATCCTGGTGGGCGGTAACGCGCGCATCGATGGCCAGGTAACCAACGACAAGAGCCAGATTCTGGCGGGCGGCAGCCTGGCCGTATCGGCGCCGGTGCTCAACCTCGACCACGACGCCACGCGCATCGACACCGTCACGGGGTCGCGCCAATGGACCTACGTCAAGCGCAAGGGCCGGCTCAAGGGGAGTGAACGGGTCTACGACACCTATCCGGTCGGCCCCGTCGCCATTTCCGTGCCCGTCAAGCTGGCGGCCGCACGTACGGAGTCCGGTCTCGGCCAGATCACGCACGGCGCGGGCGCCCCGGCATTGCGAGAGTTGCCGGGCACAGGCGATGCCACGATCCGGCAGGTCACGCCCGCACTCGGCATGCCGGATAGCGCGCTATTCCAGCTCAATCCCCAGCCGGGTGCCCGCTACCTGATCGAAACCGATCCGCGTTTCACCGACCGGCGCCAGTGGCTGTCCAGCGACGAGATGCTGACGCGGCTTGGCCACGACCCCGAGCATGTGCTCAAGCGGCTGGGCGATGGCTTCTACGAAGCGCGCCTGGTAGCCGATGCCGTGATGCTGGCTACCGGCCAGCGGTTCGTGGGCGATTACACCGACAACGCGACGCAGTACGCCGCGCTGATGGCGGCGGGCGTGGCCTTTGCGGACCGCTTCCAACTGGGCATCGGCACCGAGCTGACGCCCGCGCAGATGGCGCAGCTTACGTCGGACGTGGTCTGGCTGGTCGAGAAGACCGTTGCGCTGCCTGATGGCAGCACGCAGCAGGTGCTGGTGCCGCAGGTCTATTTGATGACGCGCGTGGGCGACATCCAGGCCGACGGGGCGCTGATCGCGGCGGACCGGCTGGCGATCCAGACCGGCGGCGACGTGGTCAATACCGGGACCATCTCGGGCGGCACGGTCGCGCAGATGGAAGCCGGCAGCATCCGCAACGACGGCGGAACGCTGCACGGCGCCACCCTGGCGCTGAGGGCCGACCAGGATATCGACAACGTGGCGGGCACGCTGCGCGGCGGCACGGTGACGGCCAGGGCGGGGCGCGACATCCGGCTGACGACGACCACCGCAACGGGTACCGCTGCCACCGGCAGCATCACACAGGTGGCTGGCACGGCGTCGGTCGATGCCGAGAACGCGACGTTTGTCGCCGGCCGGGACATCAGCGCGACGGCGGCCCGCATCGAGACCAGGGGCGACCTGGAGATGCGCGCTGCACGCGACCTGGACCTCGGGACGGTCACGGTAGCGCAGCACGAACGCGGCGAGATCGATGCCAGGAATCGCTACGAACGGGCGCGCACCGCCGAGGTTGGGTCGGAGATCCGCTCGGGCGGCAGCATGACGATGCTGGCGGGCCGCGATGTCGAGGCGACCGCTGCCCAGGTGAGCGCCGATGGCGTGCTGGCCGTTTCCGCTGGCCGGGACATCGACATCCGCGCCGGGGAAGCCAGCGCATCGGTACGCGACGAGCACCATACGAAATCCTCCGGATTCCTGTCGAAGAAGTCCACGCATACCATCGAAGCCAGCGCGCGGACCGAGGCATTGGGAAGCACTTTCTCGGGCGACACCGTCGCCATGCAAGCCGGCCGTGACCTGCAGGTTGCGGGCAGCACGGTCGCGGGGACGGGGGACGTAAGCCTGGCGGCCACGCGCGACGTCCATATCACGACGGCGCGGACGACATCGTCGGCATCGAGCTATCGCGAGGAGAAGAAGAGCGGGTTCGGCGCCACGGGCGGCGGTATCTCGTACGGCAGCCGCCAGCAGAAGGACACCTCGCGCGACAGCGCGGTCACGCATGCCGGCAGCCTGGTTGGCAGCACCGAAGGCAGCGTAAGCCTGCGGGCGGGCAGCACGTTGAGCGTCACGGGCAGCAACGTGGTGGCGATGCAGGACATCACGGGCACGGGTGCGGACGTCAGGATGGACGCCGCGCAGAACCGGGGGTCGCACGGCGAGACGCACGAGGTCAGGCAGACCGGCCTGACTCTTGGCGTGAGCGGCGGCGCAATCGGATCGGCCCTGGCGGCCGGGCAGAAGATCGGCTCGGCCACAAGGAGCCAGGACGGCCGGGCATCGGCCCTGTGGGGGATGGCGGCAGGCCGCGATGCCTACGATGCCGTGGCAGGCGCCGCCGGTGCGATGGACGCACTGTCCAAGGGCGGAGCGCCGGCCGCTCCGGCGCTGACGCTGTCGTTCGGCACCAGCAAGAGCCGCAGCACTTTCACGCAGGACAAGACCTCGCACGCCGGGTCGCGTGTGCAGGCCGGCGGCGCCGCAAGGCTCATCGCGGCGGGCGTCGATGCAGACGGCCAAAGGGCTGCCGGGAACCTCGACGTCGTCGGATCCGACATCTCGGCGGCGAAGGTGGGCCTGGCGGCAAGCCGCGACGTCAACATCGTCTCGGCCACGGATACCTACGAGAGCCACAGCACGAACAAGTCCAGCAGCGGCAGCCTGGGCGTGTCGTTCGGGGCTCAGGGGTGGGGCGTGTCGGCGTCGGGCTCGTCCAGCAAGGGCAAGGGCGACACCATCGGCACCACGCAGGTGGTCAGCCGCGTTCGGGGTGGGGAGGCGGTCTCCATCGTGTCCGGCAACGACACCAGCGTGCTGGGCGGCGTGGTCAGCGGCGACTGGGTGCTGGTCGATGTCGGCGGGAACCTGAACCTGGCCAGCCGCCAGGACACCGAGGAAAGCCATGTCCGCCAGCAGAGCGTGGGCGGCGGCGTGAGCTTTAGCCAGGGCGGCGGGTTGAGCGGGTCGATGTCGGCATCGAAGGGCCGAGGCGATAGCAGTTTCGCCAACGTGGCCGAACAGACGGGCGTCTTTGCGGGGCAGGGCGGCTTCGATATCCAGGTCAAGGGCAACACAGACCTCAAGGGCGCCGTGATCGCCAGCACGGCACCGGGAGACCAGAATCGGCTCACAACCGGCACGTTGACCTGGAGCGACATCGAGAACCGGTCTGACTACAGCGGCACGTCGTTCGGAGCCAGCGGCGGCATCACGTTTGGCCCGAAGGTCGAGGACAAGAAGTCCGGATCGACATCGGGCAAGAACACCGGCGGCGCCAGCCCGATGATTCCGCAGCACGAAAGCGGCCACCAGCGCGGCGTGGCGCGGGCAGGTATCGCCGAAGGCGCGATCACGATCACGGACGCGGGCAGCCAGACGCAGGACGTGGCCACGCTGAACCGGGATACCACGAACGCCAACAGCGGGGTTGGCAAGGGTCCGGACCTCAACAACGTCCTCACGAAGCAGGCCGACATGATGGCCGCCGCGCAGGCCGCCGGCGAGGCGGTGGCCAAAACCGTGGGGACATTGCCGACAGCAGGAAGAAAGCGACCACCGATGCGCTGAGAGCAGCCAATGCCGCCTACGCAAGGGAGCCGAGCGAAGCCAACCAGGCCGCCATCGACGCGGCCCAGGCCGATATCGACAACTGGAAGGAGGGCGGCGAGTACCGCGCGGCGCTGCACGCGGCCGGCGGCGCGCTGGTCGCCGGGCTGGGCGGGGGCAACGCCATCGCGGGCGCGGCAGGTGCGGGCGCCTCGTCACTGGCCGCGCAGCGACTGGCCACCCTTGGCGATTCGGTCGCCAAAAGCCTGGACAGCGGCAGCGGCGACCTGGACACGGCTGTCGGCAATCTGGCGGCGAACCTGATGGCCGGCGGATTGGGTACGGCCATCGGCGGCGGTGCGGGGGCGGCCACTGCGGCGAATGCGGACCGGTTCAACCGGCAGTTGCATCCCGACGAACGGCAGTGGGCAAAGGACAAGGCCAGAGCCTTCGCGGCTGAGTACGAAGACAAGACCGGCAAGCCGATCACCGTCGACCAGGCGGAACGCATGCTGCTGGCCAGCGGCTATCGCATCGTCGACGCCGTCGCCAGCAAGGGCCCCGGCGGCGACGCGACGGCGACTGCCTTCATCAGCCGGAACGGTGGCGGCCTGTTTTCAGCGACCACGACCGAGTACAACAACCCGTTCCTCAATGGCCTGGCAAACGGCGCGCTGACCCCGGAACAGCGGGCGTTGCCGGCAGCCGTCGCAAATCCGGTAGCCGGACTGGCCATCGCCGGCGGCATTGTCGCCGCGACTCCGGGTACTGCCGCAGCAGCTGTCGCGGCGGTCCGCGCCTGTATCGCCAGCCCGATACTGTGCATGAACCGTGGCGGCGTGTTCGCGGGCGAAATCGCCGCCGGCGAGGCGATGCCGGCAGGCACCGGCGCGGCGATCACCGTCGGCGTCGCGGCGGCGGGCAAGGCCGCGGACGATGTTGCGACGTCGAGAGTGTTTCGGGTTCAGGGGGGACGATGCCGGATGCTAGTTGGCATCGGATTACGATCGACGGTGCCGGGAATCCGCATATTACGAACGACACATTGAACATTAGTATTGGGGATCCTTCGCACGCGGAGTATTTCTTGCGCGAGCGTCGGCCAGGCGGGGAAATCGTTTCGTTTGAAATTCCAGTATGGATGGACGATTTTATTCAGGAGAACGCCATTGATCAGTACCGATACACCAAGAATCCAAGGAATCAGGGGAAGATGGCGCCTAAGATAGTAGATTCGACAACCCCTGGCAGGTCATATGAGCTTCATCCAATATGGGGAACCTGGTTGGAGGAAGTCGCTATTCCAGGGTCCGGACGAGTAACCAAATAGCAGGAGAGTCCATGAATACGCGCGTAGAAATCGTCGTTGTAGTAGTCCGGCATGAAAATCGAATTCGATATTTTCGCAGCGACAGAGATTTTTGGGTATTAGATGTAGAAAAATGGCGACAGGAACTTATTGGATGTGGATATGAGGTGCCTGAGTTTAACGACGCGTACCGATTCGGGATGCGGGTGGTAAATCACGAAAATGCAAGCCAGTTCCTCGAACACATGTCGATGTTCGAGCTGGCGAGGGATCGATTGAGTTTCGAGTTGGCGGTGCGGTACACCACTGCGCATTCGTGGTGGTACTTGGCCGATTTGTTTCCGATCATGTTCGTGGATTTCGATGCGAAGCGCGTTGCCGCGTTCTATCTCGACGGACCCAAGATGGAACGGTACATTCCCGACGGATGGACGGGGGCATTCGTGGACTTTGCCAACGAGTACGATGAAAGTGTATTCCCGGCGGAGGAGAAGTTTTGGGTAAAAGAGGGCAGCGATCTGCTGGCAATGGTGACCGCCCGTAGCAGCAAGTCCTGAAATCGAGGTTGCGCCCCCAAACCTCGCCCGACCTCGCCGTTTCGCCAATTTCCGATCCGTCTCCGGACGTCCGTCCCGACAAGCGAGATGACCCTGTTCCATCCATCCGCGCTTCCACGCATTTTCGCTCTTCAGACGCCCACTTTGGACCAACAACGATAGACCCCATCGCCCCCGCTGCATAGCCTGTCGCCTGCCACAACCATGTCGGGTACGCGACCCTGGCGGGTGCCAGGATATTGGCCGATTTATGACTCGGCACGTCGTGATCTTCGGCGACCTATCCCAATTGTCTATGCGCAAAACGTTCCACGCGGCGGGCCGCAGGGCTGGCGTTGTTGTTTCGTCTTCATTCGTTTTCGGGCTCGCATCCATGCCGGCGGCCAGGGCAGCGTCTCCAGGGGATCGTGCAGTGCCCAACAGCGTCATCGAGCAACGCCAGGCGCAACAGCAGGATGCCAACCGGCAGCGGGCGATGGAACGGCCCGACGCGCTCTCTCCAATTAGCGGTGCCGCCATCGCCTCCACGCAAGGGCCGTTGATACTTCCGCCTGAAATCCCGTGCTTCCCGATCCAGCGTGTGGAGTGGAAAGGTGCCGAGGCCTTTCCATGGCTGGTGGCCGAAGCCGATATTCTCGTTTCGCAATGCGCGGGCGCGACGGGATTGCAGAAGATTCGGGATTATTTTGCGGCGAGGCTGGTGAGCGAAGGCTATGTCACCACGCGGGTCCTGATCCCCGAACAGAATCTTTCCACCGGCCTTCTGCAATTGCATGTCGTGGCGGGGCGCATCGGCGAGGTGAAGGCCGATCAATCGGTCGGATGGTGGCGCACGGCGCTGCCGACCGGCCCGGGTGGCCTGCTCAATCAGCGCGACCTCGACCAGGCCACCGAGAATGTCCGGCGGTTGCAAGGGCAGGCGGATGCCATGATCGACCTGGTGCCCGGAGCGCACACTGGCGACGCCGATCTGGTGCTGAAGCCTGGCAGCGGCAAACGCTGGCATGGATCGATATCGGCGGACAACGGCGGCATCGATAACACGGGAAAGTATCAGCTCGGCGGCTCGCTGACCCTGGATTCGCCGCTGTTCCTTTACGACAGCCTGACCCTCTCCGGCAATACCAATGCGAACTTCGGCAACGGCGCGGCGGGTACGCGTTCCTCGTCGGCCAGCTACAACGTCCCCCTTGGCTATTGGAGCCTGTTCGTCAACGCCAGCCAGTCGCGCTACAAGCAGACCGTAGCCGGTTTCGTGGACGATATCGTCTATGGCGGCAGCAATCGCCAGATGGAAGCCGGCGTCGGCTACGTCGCGTTCCGCAATGCCGCAGCCAGGACCAGTCTGTTCGGCAAGTTGTACCGCAAGGTGGCGAACAGCACGATCAACGACCGGGACCTGTCCGTCCAGCATCGGGACCTTGTTGGATTCGAGATCGGGGCGTCTCACCGCCACTACGTTGGCGCCAGCGTCGTCGACATCGGCACGTCATGGCGCCAGGCGCTACCGAGCCATTCCAGGGCGACGGGCGTTGTGCTGGGTCAGCCCGAATGGGACGGCCGTTCGCAGATATTGATGGCCAACGCCGCGCTGACGCTGCCGTTCACGGCCGCCGCACAGCGCTTGCGCTACCAGGGTTCGATGCGGATGCAGTACGCGTCCACCCGCATCCTGCCGTCGGACTATTTCGTGATCGGCAACCGCTACGCCGTGCGCGGCTTCGACGAGCAACTGACGCTGTCCGCCGAGAACGGCGTGGCGATGCGCAATGACCTGGCGTGGAAAATTGGCGATTCGGGGCAGGAGGCGTTTGTCGGCTTCGATATGGGCCATGTCAGCGGCCCGTCCGCCGAATTCCTGGTCGGGCGCACGCTGATGGGCGCCGTGGTCGGCGCGCGAGGCCGGTGGCGGCTTGGGGGTCTGGCGGGATTGACCTATGAACTGACACTCGGCACGCCGGTGAAGAAGCCGGCGAATTTTCGTACGCGGCGCCCCAATATCGCGGCACAGGTGGCGCTGGAGTTGTGAGCCATGTCATTCCGGCTCGGCCTGTCCCTGCGCAATCCGGCGCGCCGCCGCGATAAACCGCTGCACATGCCGGTCGTCGGTGTCCTGCTGCGTGGCCAGCGCGATGCCGATACGCGCCGCCGGGCGCGGGCTGGACAGCCGCAGGAAGCGCACCCGCCGGTTGGTGTAGCGGGCCGTCACGCCCGGCACCAGCGCCACGCCCAGGCCGCTCTCGACCAGGCTGACGATGGTCTGCACCTGCACCGCCTCCTGCGTGATGCGCGGAATGAAGCCGGCCTGCTGGCATAGCAACATCGCCACGGCTTGAAGGTTGGGTACGTCGGCGCTGGGATGCATGATGAACGGCTCGTCGGCCAGCGCCTTCAGCGCGATGCTGTCTTGCGCGGCGAAGCGGCTTTCTGCCGGTACGGCGGCCATGAATTCGTCGGATTCCAGCGGCAGCAACTGGAATGGCCCACTGTTCAGGATCGGGAAACGTACCAGCCCGGCGTCGAGCTGGCCCCGCTCGATGCGGTCCAGGATCGCCGCCGAAGTCGACTCGTGCAGGATCAGTTCGATGCCCGGGTGCTCACCCCGGAATGCCGGGATCAGGCGCGGCAGCAGCGCGTAGGTGGCGGAGCCGACAAAGCCGACCCGCAGCGCGCCGCGCTCGCCATGTGCCGCCGACTGCGCCGCGGCACGTGCCTGCTCCGCGTGGAACAGCGCGCGCCGCGCGTCGTTCAAGGCGGCCTCGCCCGCCTGCGTCAGCCGCACGCCCCGCGTGGTGCGCACGAACAATGGTGTGCCAACCGACGCTTCGAGCTTGCGAATCGAGATGGACAGCGGCGGCTGCGCCATATGCAGGCGCTCGGCGGCCCGGTGGAAGTTGCCGGTTTCGGCAAGAGCAACAAACTGCTGAAGCTGGCGCAGGTCCATGGCGATATTCAATGGATATCGGTTCCTAAAAATCTAATATTAGACGCAACCGCGCGGCTGGACTACGCTGTGTCCCCAACAGATTTAGAAAACCATAAGGAGACACCGCGATGCTGCCCCTGTCCGGTATCCGCGTCGTCGACCTGTCGACGGTAGTGATGGGCCCCTACGCCAGCCAGTGGCTGGCCGACCTGGGCGCCGAAGTCATCAAGGTCGAGACGCCGGAAGGCGATTCCACGCGCCGCACCGGCCCGGCCACCGAGGATGGCATGTCCGCCATTTTCCTGGGCGTGAACCGCAGCAAGAAAAGCGTGGTACTGAACCTGAAGCAGCCGGCGGCACAGGCCGCCTTGCACCGGCTGCTGGAGACGGCCGATGTATTTCTGCACAGCATGCGCCCGCAGAAGCTGGGCAAGCTCGACCTGGACCCCGCCAGCGTCATGGCGCGCCATCCGCAACTGGTCTATGTGAGCCTGCTGGGCTTTGCCGAGGATGGCCCCTATGGTGGGCGCCCCGCCTACGACGACATCATCCAGGGCCTCTGCGGCAACGCGGCGCTGATGGCCGCGCAGACGGGCACCGTGCGCTATTTCCCGACCATCTCGGCGGACAAGACCAGCGGCCTTGTGGCCGCGCTGTCGATTTCGGCGGCGCTGGCCGGCCGCGAGCGCAACGGCGGCAAGGGCGGCATGGTGGAAGTGCCGATGTTCGAATCGATGGTGGCGTTCAACCTGGTGGAGCACCTGTACGGCCAGCATTTCGAGCCGCCGCGTGCCACGGCCGGGTATCCGCGCGTGCTGGCGCCGTTACGGCGGCCATACCAGACGGCCGATGGCTATGTGTGCATGATGCCCTACACCGATGCCCACTGGCGCGACTTCTTCCAGGCCGCCGGCCGCGACGACCTCGCCGCCGACGCGCGCTTTATCGGCATCGCTGCGCGCACGCGGCATATCGAGACGCTCTACGAAATCACTGGCGAACTGGTGCGGGAGCGCAGCACCGCCGACTGGCTGGCGCTCTGCGAAACGCTGCAGATCCCGGTGGCGCGCGTGAACGGCCTGGACGAACTGGTCGACGACCCGCACCTGCGGGCCACGGGCTTCTTCGACCAGGTGGACGACCCGGCCATGGGCACGCTGCGCTTTCCGGGGGCGCCGGTGCGCTTCGACGGCGAGCGCGCCCATGCCGCCGTGCCGCCCCGGCTGGGCGAGCATACGCGCGAAGTGCTGGGCAGCGTGGGCCTGAGCGACGCAGAGATCGACGCCCTGGGCGATTGACCATGGAACACCCCCATCGATACACGACACGGAGATCACATGACCGCAGCACAACCCCAGCGCCTGGGACAGGGCTTCTACTGGCAGGACATCCGCGAAGGGCAGGTCTTCGAGACCTTCCGCCGCACCGTGACCGAGACCGACCTGGTCAACTTCATCTCGGTCACCGGCATGCTGGAGGCCATCTTTATCGAGGAAGGCTACGAGGCGGGCGCCATCAAGGGCCGGCCGGTGCCCGCCGCGCTGACCTACGCGCTGATCGAAGGCTTCATCCTGCAGACGATGATCCAGGGCACTGGCCTGGCCATGCTGGAGCTGACCCAGAAAATCCACGGCCCGGTACTGGTGGGCGACACGATCCACGCCCGCATCACAGTGACCGGCGTCCGCCCCACGTCGAAAAGTGGCCGCGCGGTGGTCGATTCGTCAATCGAGGTGTTCAACCAGCGCCAGGCGCTGGTGATGACGTACACGGCGCGGCGCCTGCTGGCGGGCCGCGAGGCCTGACGGCCCGGCGGCACCGAAGCCCCGCCAGTTGACGGCGGCCATCGCGCGCTGCCCGTTCCCGACCGGGAGGGCAGGACACGGTTTTTACCGGAGGAGACAACCATGCCATCACAGAGCAGAATTGCCAGGCATTGCTTCAACGTTCCGTCGCGCCGCACATGGCTGCTGGCGCTGACGGGGCTGGCGCTTGGCGCGGCCGTGCTGCCACGCCCGGCGCTGGCCGCCGCGTATCCTGACCGGCCCATCCGGCTGGTGGTGCCGTTCCCGCCCGGCGGGCCCACCGACCTGGTGTCGCGCGTGATCGCCAGGAAGATGTCGGATGAACTGGGCCAGCAGGTGCTGGTCGACAACCGCCCCGGCGCCAACGGCAATATCGGCAACGAGATTGTCGCCAAGGCGGCCGCCGATGGCTATACGGTGCTGTACAACACATCGTCCATCGCGCTCAGCCAGGCGCTGTACAAGAAGCTGCCCTACGACGTGAAGCGCGACCTGCTGCCCGTGGCGCTGACGGCCAACGTGCCGCTGGTGCTGGAAGTCAACGCGCAGGTGCCGGCGAACACGGTGCCCGAGTTCGTGGCGTGGCTGAAGTCGCACCCCGGCAAGATGACCTACGGTTCGGCCGGCAACGGCAATGTCACGCACCTGGCCGCCTTCCTGTTCCTGCAGGCCAACGGCCTCGATGCCGTGCATGCCCCGTACAAGGGCAGCGCCCCCGCGCTGACCGACCTGGCCAGCGGGCAGGTGCAGTTCATGACCGATACGATCAACTCGTCGCTGCCGTTTATCCGCGACAAGCGCATGAAGGCGCTGGCCGTGACCAGTGCCGCGCGCAGCGCGCAGCTACCCGACGTGCCCACGCTGGCGGAATCGGGCATGCAGGGGTTCGAGGTCGGCGCCTGGCAGGGGATGATGGTGCCCGCGAAGACGCCGCCCGACATCGTCCGCAAGCTCAACGCCGCCGCGCTGAAGGCGCTGGGATCGGCCGACGTGCGCGCCAGCCTGGCCGCCCAGGGTGCCGAAGCCCGCGGCTCCAGCCCCGACGTCTACGCGAAATACCTGGCCCAGGAAATCGACCGCTGGCAGAAGGTGGTCAAGGACACGGGCGTCACGCTGGACTGACCGGCGCCCTGGTGAATGGATCGGTAAAGGAGTCGACTTTGCATTCGCTGTTTGGCACGTTCGCGCTGACCACCCTGCCCGATGGGGCCGCCGCCTTCCGGCAGCAGGTCAAGGCCTTCCTGCGGGACCACCTGCCGGCGCTGCCGCCCGATGTGCGGGCGCGCTCGTGGATGGGCTTCGATGCCGGCTTCAGCCGTGCGCTGGCGCAGCGCGGCTGGGTTGGCATCACGCTGCCAGCGCAGTACGGCGGCGCCGGTCTCGATGCGTTCTCGCGCTTCGTGCTGGTGGAGGAACTGCTGGCCTGCGGCGCGCCGGTGTCGGCCCACTGGATCGCCGACCGGCAGAGCGGGCCGCTGATCCTGCGCTACGGCAGCGACGCGCAGCGGGCGTTCTACCTGCCGCGCATCTGTCGCGGCGAGGCCTTTTTCTGCATCGGCATGAGCGAGCCCAACTCGGGATCGGACCTGGCCAGCGTGGCCACACGCGCGGTGCCATTGCCCGATGGCGGCTGGCGGCTCAACGGCCGCAAGATCTGGACGACCAATGCCGACCGCTGCCACTTCATGCTGGCGCTGGTGCGTACGTCGGGCGAGGCTGGCGACCGCCAGAAGGGGCTGTCGCAGGTGATCGTCGACCTGTCGCTGCCCGGCGTGACGGTGCGGCCGATCCACGACCTGGCCGGCGATGCCCATTTCTCGGAAGTCAGCTTCGAGGACGTGCTGTTGCCCGCCGACGCATTGGTAGGGCAGGAGGGCGCGGGCTGGGAGCAGGTCAACGCCGAACTGGCCTTCGAACGCAGCGGCCCCGAACGGCTGTATTCGAGCGTGGTGCTGCTCGATGCGTGGATGGCGGTGCTGCGCCGGCTGCCGGCGGTGCAGCGGGACGTGGTGACCATCGGCCGGATCATGGCGCAGCTGGCCACGCTGCGGGCGATGTCGCTGGCCGTGACGGCCCGCCTGGCGGCCGGTGAAAGCCCGCTGGTCGAGGCCGCGCTGATCAAGGACCTGGGCACCGGCCTGGAGCAATCGATCGGCGCGCTGGCCGAGGCGGCATTGGGCGACGACGCCGACCTGGCTGCCGATGCCGACCTGTATCGCACGGCGGCCTACGTGAGCCAGATCTCGCCGACCTATTCGCTGCGGGGCGGCACGCGCGAGATCCTGCGCGGGATGATCGCGCGCGGCCTGGGACTACGCTGATACGGAGAGGTGGGTATGGACGATATCTACGCCAACGCGCTGGAAACGGTGCTGCGCGACCACTGCACGCCGGCCGTGGTGCGGGCCATCGAGGCCGGCGACGTACCTGCGGCATCCGCGCTGTGGACGCAACTCGACGCCAGCGGTTTTGCCGACAGCCTGCTGCCCGATGCCGGGCTGGGCCTGCGCGACATGCTGCCGCTGCTGTGGATCACCGGGCAATACGCCACACCGCTGCCGCTGGGCCAGACGATCTTTGCGCGCGCGGTGCTGCACGCGGCCGGCGTGGCGATACCCGACGGGCCCATCTCGCTGGCCAGTTTTGGCTGGCAGGCACGTACCCGGGTGGCCGATGGCGCCACGGCAGGCTGGTTCCTGGCGCAACGGGCCGGTCGTGCCTGGCTGGTGCAGCGCGACGCCGCCGGCGTACCACCGACCGTGATGCCGACCGGGGCGCACCGCGACCTCACGGTCAGTATTGCCAGCACCGACGCGCCGGCTTCGGCCTTCGCCTTGCCGCCGGGCACGCTGCAAATCATGGGTGCGGCGCTGCATGCCGCGCAGATGGCCGGGGCCATTGCACGGGTGTTCGACCTGACGCTGCAGTACGCCAACGACCGCGTGCAGTTCGGCCGCCCGGTGGGCAAGTTCCAGGCGATCCAGCACCAGGTCAGCGTGATGGCCGAGCAGGTGGCGGCCACGCGCATGGCCGCGCAGATCGCCTTTCAGGGCGATGGCTGGTTGCCGCATCGCATGCACGCGGCCATCGCCAAGTTCGGCGCCAGCGATGCCGTGGCTTCGGTCACATCGATGGCCCATGCCGTGCACGGGGCCATCGGCATCACCGCCGAATATGATCTCCAGCTTTATACGCGCCGGCTGCATGCGTGGCGCGTGGCGGATGGCTCGGAACAGTTCTGGGCGCGCGAGATCGGCCAGTCTGCCATCGCAGCGAACGCGGGCGCGGTGGACACGATCCGCGCCTGGAGCGGAGAGGTGGCGTAACGTAGCCCTTAGAACTCGAACGTCGTCAGCAGCGATATCTGCCGGGCATCGCCAATCGCCACGTTGAGCCGGTTCACCGATGACGGGTAGTACACGCGGTTGAACAGGTTCCTGGCGTTCAGCTGGAAGCGCACCCTTTGCCCGCCGATACGGGTCTCGTAGGTCGCAAAGGCGTCGAACAACGTATAGGCCGGCAGGAAGAAGCTGTTGGCCGAATCGCCGGGGCGATTGCCCACGTAGCGGACACCGCCCCCCAGCCGGAAGCGTTCGGCGCCGAGCGCCTGTCCGAAGTCGTAGACCGCCGACAGCGAGGCCGTCTGCCGGGCCACGTTCCACAGCCGGTTGCCGGCGTACAGCGGGTCTTCGGTGGTCCTGGCATCCAGGAACGCGTAGCTGGCGATCACGTTCCAGCGCCGGCCGATCTGGCCGGTGACATCCAGTTCCACGCCGCGCGACCGCGCGCGGCCGGCGGTGCGCCAGTCGATCAGGCCGCTTTCCGGAATGAATTGCGACACCAGCACGTTGCGCTTGTCGATCTGGAACAGCGCCAGCGTGCCGTCGAGCCCGCCGGCCAGTTCCAATTTGGCGCCCAGTTCCCACGACTCCGCCTGTTCCGGTGCGGTGGCACTGGAACTGACCGTCCCGCCCGACAGCGGGGCGATCCTCGAAATCGGCTTCAGCGATTGGGTGTAGCTGCCATAGAGCGACAGTTCCGGCGCCAGCTTGTAGACGATGCCGGCGCGCGGCAGCCATTTCTGGTCGGCCACATCGGAATTGGCCACGAACGGCCGGCCCCGGCCAGCCACCTGGCTGTAGCGAAGATAACGGGCGCCGGCCACCAGGATCCACCGGTCGGTCAGGTAGACGCTGTCCTGCAGGAACAGCGACGTGGCGTGCAGCGTGTCGGTCTGGTCGCTCTCGCTGGCCGAGACTTGCGTGGGCGCCGTCTCCAGGCCGTAGGTGGGCGCGTAGACGTTGAACGGCGCCGTGGCCCGCTGGCGCAGCATATCCCGGCGATAGATGCGGCGATACTCGCTGTCCATGCCGACCTGCACCGCGTGACGCATGCCGGCCAGCCGGACGTTGCCGCTCAGGTAGGCGATGCCGTAGCTGTCGGTGGACAGCGCGCCGCGCGTGGCGTCGTTGCGGCGCCTCAGGATGCCGGTCACCGGATTCACGGCGGTATTGCGCAACTGGCCGGCATCGTAGTGCTCGCGGTTGTAGCTGTAGCCCGCGTGGCCCTTCCAGTCGGGATCGAACTGGTGGTCCACGGTCAGCTGAGCCAGGTGCGATTCGCCGCGCATCTCGTTGAGCACGTCGTCGATGCGGCGGCGGCTCGGGATCGCCAGCGGTGCCATGGTGCGCGGATCGAGCGCGGTGCCGCGGTCGAACGGGTACACGAACTTGCGATAGGCGTACGACAGGTTGACCTGGGTGTCGTTGCCGTACCAGGCCAGCGACGGGGCGACCAGCGTTTCGCGCTGCACCCCGAAATTGCGCCAGTCGTCTTCGTCGATCAGGTCGGCGATCAGTCGATAGGCAAGCCCGGGCGCGCCGGAACCGCTGACGCGGCCTGTCGTGTCAAGCGTTGCGCCGCCACCGTTCCGGCCATGGCCAAAGGTGGTGCCGAGCAGCGAAAGCGACGTGGCGCGTTGCAGCGACGGGCGCCTGGGAACCACGTTGATGACGCCGCCCGGGTCCATGATGCCGTACAGCAGCGAGGCCGGCCCCTTGAGCAGTTCCACGCTGTCGGCGGTCGCGTTCAGGCCGCGCCCCTGCACCAGCGGCATGCCGTCGACCATCACCGACCCGTCGCGGTTGTTGCCAAAGCCCCGCTTCATGACGGCATCCATCGTCCCCGCCAGCGTGTTGCCCTGCGAGATGCCGCTGAGGTTGTTCAAGGCGTCGTCCAGGTTGCGCGGCCGTTGATCGCGCATGACCTGGGCCGGCACGATGCCGATAGCCTGGGCCGCTTCCATCGACGGCAGGCCGTCACGCAATACTGAAGCGGTGGCCGGCGCGCGGTAGTTTTCCCCGCTGGCGGTCACGGTGACGGTTGGCAACGCCATGTCGCCATCGGCAGTGGGCGTGGCCGGCGCGACCGCGCGCACCAGCAGGTAGCTGCCATCGGGCTGCGGCGCTGGCGCCAGCCGGCTGCCCGCGAGGATGGTGCGCAAGCCGTCGGCGACGCCGTAATGGCCGTGCAGGCCGGCGCTCTGGCCATGGGCGGTCTGCCCGGGCGTGAAGGCCAGCAGGATGCCGGCCTCGCGCCCGAAGCGGTTCAGCACGGTCTGCAACGGGCCGGCTGGAATGTCGTAGTGGCGTGTGGCGGGAGATGGTCTAGTGGCGGACCGCTCGGCCGCCGGCGTGACTTCTGGCTGCGCCAGGGCGGTGCCATGCAACGCGGCCAGCAGGATCGAGAGCTTGAGGTGGACATGGGCGCCGGCGCGGCGGCGCAATGGTGCGAAGGTTGGGAACTGCATCGGATCGGCGTGGCAACGGGTCGACAAGGGAGGCTTTCACCTCCTATGTCGCGCGAGCGTCCGAAACAGCCCATCTACGCCGGGAAATCGTAAAACGACGATCAGGCGGGGAGTACCGTGGTCCAGTAGCGCGTCATGAAGTGGATGCGTACCGGCAGCATGCCGCGCAACGCGTCGAGGATGCGGTCGGTATCGGCAACGGGAAAGGTGCCGGATACCCGCAGTGCCGCGATGGCCGGATCGCAGCGCAGATTGCCTGGACGGTAGCGGTCGACTTCGGCCAGGAAGGCATCGAGCCGCATATCGGCAGCCACCAGCATGCCGTCGGTCCAGGCCGTGGCGCCGTCGGACAGCGGCGTGGGCGCCTCCACGTCCATCGCTGTGAAGTTCGCGGCCTGGCCGGCCATGACGATGCGTTCGGCGGCTGCCGCGTCGGCGGGGCGCACCGACACGGCGCCCTCGGTCACGCCGATCCAGCCTGCGCCGGAAAGGTGCCGCGCCGCGAAGCGTGTCCCCAGCGGCCGCAGCGTGGCCGCCTGCATGGCCACGACGAACGGCCGGGGCGTGGTTGCGGCATCGCGCGCGGTCTCGATGTCGATCTCGCCGCGCTTCAGCACCACACGGCGCTCGGTTGCCGAGAAGGCGATATCGATCGCGGTGTCGGTATTGAGCTGCAGTTGCGTGCCGTCGTCGAGCGTCAGCCGGCGCTGCTCGCCCCCGGCGGTGTGGGCGTCGGACAGCCATCCTTGCAACGGCGTGTGCTCCCGCGTCGTCCAGACGGCCCCGCCGCCCACGAACAGCGCGGCGAGCGCCCGGATGGCCTGGCGGCGATTGGCCGACCGTGGCGGTGTCAGCGCGGCACCGGCCACGGCGCTGGCCAGCGGCGACGCCACGCCACGCAGCCGCGCGTTGACGGCTTCGATATGCGCCCATGCCCGCGCGTGATCAGGATGTTGGGCTAGCCAGCGGCGCCAGCCCGCGCGCATGGCATCGTCGGCGTCGCCGCCTTGCAGCGTGACCAGCCATTCCACTGCGGCGTGCGCGACTTCGGGGCGGATGTCGAGGGATGCAGGCGAGGCGGCGTGCGTCATGGCGCGGCGATGGCGAAATAACACTGCGTGCCGGCGCGTATCAGGTAGCGCTTGACGGTGGTGACGGAGATTTTCAGGCTGGCGGCGATTTCTGCCTGGCTCAGGCCATCCAGTTGCGCCATCAGGAAGGCGCGCTGCACCGGCACGGGCAGGCCATCGAGCAGTTCGGCGATTTCCTGCAGCGTTTCGAGCAGGATGGCACGTTCCTCGACCGATGGCGCCAGCGCCGGCGGCTGTAGCGCCAGCGCTTCGAGGTAGGCCTGTTCGAGCTTGTCGCGCCGCCACTGGTTGGCCATCACGCGTTGCGCGATGGTGGTCAGGAATGCGCGCGGCTCAAGAATCGACGGGGTTTCCTCGCGGGCCAGCAGGCGCATGAACGTGTCCTGCGCCAGGTCCGCGGACCGGTGCCAGCAGCCCACCTTGCGGTGTAGCCAGCCAAGCAGCCAGCGATGGTGGTTGCTGTATAGCGCGTGAATGTCCTGATGCGGACCGGCGTCGGCGGCCATTGTCCTTTCCTTGTTCGCCGCGGCGGGCCTTGCAGAGGACCGGAATACCCGGAAATGAGAATCGTTATTATATGGAAGCGCACCATCCGGGGCAAATGAATATTTGACGCCGATGCACCCTTGTTTGCTCCCCTCTCGCGCGCCCTGCTCAGTTAGCCGTCATCTCCACGCGGCAGTCCATTTCAGGCTTGCCGGGCAGGAGCAGCCGGGCGTCCGGGCCCTTGTCCCAGAACTGCGCCTCGCCGTCCTTGAGCGTGGCCGCATAGCGGGCGCCGGAGGCGGCGGGCGCTTGCTGCATCACCAGTTGCTGGTCCAGCCAGCGGAAGTACGCGTAGCCGGGGTCGGTCTGCACGAAGGTGCCGGCGATTACCGCATCGACGCCGGGGCAGCGGATATTGAACGGGCCCCGGCTGATGCCACGGTCGTCCTGCGTGCGCGCGCCCGCGTAGCCATGGCGCAGGTCGTAGATCCGCTGCAGGTAGGCGGTGGCGGTGCACGCGTGCGCGTCGTCGGCCTTCGAACAATCGTTGCGGCCCTTGATCCAGCCCCGCTGCTCGGCGATCAGCGATTTCTTCTGCGCCGTCGGCAACGAGCGCGCATCGAGCGCCAGGCCGTACAGGCGCGTGGTTTCCCGATCCAGCCGCGCCAGCGTGGCGTCCTTGCAGACCATCTGCTCGACCTGGCCGTCCGCCTTCTTGCAGTCGAAGCTCGGCGTGGCGGCGGCTTGCGCGGCATGCACGGGGCTGGCAAGGACCAGGGCGGCCGGGAGGGCAGCGAACAGGGTGGCAAGCACGGTCGGGCGTCTGGACATGGCAGGGTCTCCTGCGGGCCGCTCAGCCCGCGTTGCGATCGATCACGACGAAATGCTTGCGTACCGGTTCGATGACTTCAAAGACGCCTTCGAATCCCGCCGGGATCACACAGGCATCGCCCGGGCCGAATTCCCGTGCGTTACCAGTATGGCTGGTGATACGCAGCCGGCCACTGATGACGCAGAAGAATTCTTCCTTGCCCGCCGGAAAGGCAATGCGCCACGCGCCCGGCTGGCACGCCCACACGCCGCAGTCGAAGTCGCCCTGGGTGGCGCTGTAGTGCGTCCAGGTGGTGCGGTCCGGATTGCCCTGCACCAGTCGGTCGGGGCGCGGATTGTCATGGGTGGGGGCCGGTTCGGTGCGGAAATCGACCAGCGAGACGGAGGCGGCGGAGGCGGGGGAAGTCGGGTGCGGCATGGATGGCGACGCGGCGAAAGCCGGGTGGGGCAAGGGGTAAAGCCATCAGTGTAGCCGTCAGGCAGCAATCAGCGGCCGGCCGCCTTGTCGCGCAGAAAGGCAACCAGCGTCGTGACGGCGCGCGTCTGGTAACGGGCCGGCATGTACAGCAGGTACATGGTGGTGCGCAGGAACGCGAGGTCCTGGGGCGGTAGCGGCAATTGCAGCAGGGCGCCGGCGGCCAGGTCGCGGTCGACCATGTAGCGGGGCACCAGGCCCACGCCCAGCCCCTGCAGGATGGCGTCGCGCAGGAAGAAGAAGTTCGCCGACATCAGGCGCGGCCGGATATTCGGCACGCCGCCGGCCGCACCGGCCCGGCCCGCCGCATGAAGCTTCTGGCCTGTCAGTTCGGAGGTAATCAGCGGCAGGTCGCGGAACTGGTCGAGTGTGCGCGGCATGCCGTATTCGCCCACCAGTTGCGGCGTGGCGCAGGCCACGTACTCGACATCGCCCAGGCTGTGCGCCTCGGCATTGGTCGGCGTTTCGGCCATGACGCGGATGGCGAAGTCCACCGCGCCCTTGATCAGGTCGTCGATGTCGTTATCGAAAATGACATTGAGCGTGATGGCCGGATACATCCGCATGAACTCGATGAACCATGCCGACATGGTGTGCTGGCCGAATCCGCTCGGCACGCTGAGCCGCACCGTGCCGCTCAGGCGCTTGCCCAGGCTTTGCACCGATTCCTGGGCGGCCATCATTTCCTGGCGGATGGCGCGGCCATGTTCGTAGAGTTGCCAACCCAGTTCGGTTGGTTCGAGCTGCCGGGTGCTGCGCCTGAGCAGTTCGGCCCCAAGCTGCCGTTCGAAGTGGTTAAGCCGCTTGCTGACATTGGCGCGGCTCATGCCGAGCTGGGTGGCAGCACGGCTCAGGTTTCCGGCATCGATGATATCGACCAGCAATGCAAGCGCGTTCAGGTCCATTGTCAACCTTGGGTATTCATATATGGTGAAAACTGGTTGCAATTGTCAAGCATAAGGAACATATGGACAATGCATGCTCGTAAAGACAACCGGACCTCCCTGGCAGGAACAGATCCGGAGCGGGGAGACGCAGCAAATGAATCAACAAAACATGGCATCGCTGCCGCTGGCCGGCGTGCGGGTGCTGGATCTGTCACGTGTGCTGGCAGGCCCGATGTGCGCGATGGCGCTGGCCGACCTTGGCGCGGACGTCATCAAGGTGGAGCACCCCGCCCGGGGCGACGACACCCGCGACTGGGGCGTGCGCATCGGCACGCGCAATACCTCTTACTTCAATAGCGCGAACCGCAACAAGCGTTCGGTGACGCTGGACCTGCAGAGCGAAGCGGGCCTGGCGCTGGCCCGGCAACTCGCCGCGCAGTGCGACGTCGTGATCCAGAACTTCAAGGTGGGCGGCGCCGAAAAGCTCGGCCTGGGCTACGACCAGCTCAGCGAGATCAATCCGCGCCTGGTCTACTGCTCGATCTCCGGCTACGCACGATTTACCCCGGAAGCCGAACGCCCCGGCTACGACCTGGTGGTCCAGGGCGAGTCCGGCGTGATGGCCACCAACGGCGAGGCCGGCCAAGGCCCGCTGAAGTTCGGCGTGGCCGCCGTCGACATGTTCACGGGCATGTATTCCGCCCAGGCGATCCTGGCCGCGCTGTTCGCGCGCCAGTCCACCGGCCGGGGCCGCCACGTGCAGATGGCGCTCTACGACTGCGGCGTGATGATCACGTCCTATTACGGCATGGAGGCCTTGCTCAAGGCCGGCGATCCGCCCAAGTTCGGCAATGCGCATCCGTCCATCGTCCCCTATGGCGTGTTCGAGGCCGCCGATGGCCCGCTGGTGATCACGGTCGGCAACAACGGCCAGTTCCAGCGGTTCTGCCGCGAGGTCATCGGCTGCCCGGAATGGGCCGACGACGAACGCTTTGCCACCAATACGGCGCGCTCCGCCCACCGCGACGAACTGCTGGCGCAGGTGCGCGAACGGCTGCAACGCTTCACGCGCGCCGAACTGCTGCAGCGCCTGACGGCCGCGCAGATCCCGTGCGGCGAGGTGCTGGGCATGCTGGACGCCTTGCAGTCCGAGCGCACCGCGCAGGCTGGCCTGCTGCATCGCTTCGAGGACAGCGAGGCCGGCGAGCAGGCCGTGCTGGCACCGCCGTATGCGCTCGACGGACAGCGCTTGCCCGTGCGCATGCCGCCGCCTCACATGGGCCAGCATACGCACGAAGTTTTCAAGGAATTGCTACAGCTCGACGACAACGCCATCGCGGACCTGCAATCCCGAGGCGTGATCTGACACCCCGACTTTTAAATTGACAGGAGACAAGACAATGACCAAGCTGCGACTGAGCCGCCGCCAGGTACTGAAGGCCGGCGCCGCCGCGTCGATGGCCGCCGTGATACCGTCGGTGCTGGCCAAGACCGGCTGGCCCGACAAGTTCATCAAGATGGTCGTGGCCTTCCCGGCCGGCGGCCCCACCGATACCGCCGCGCGCATCGTCGCGCAGAAGCTGTCGGATCGGCTCGGACAGCAGGTCATCATCGAAAACAGGCCGGGTGCTTCGGGGTCGATCGGCACGGCCAGCTTCATCCGCAGCCCGGCAGACGGCTACAACCTGTCCATGTTCGGCATGCCGGCCCTGCTGGCGCCGCTGATGTACAAGACCAACGCCTACGACGTCAAGAAGGACTTCCTGTCCGTGGCCACCGTCTACGTGCTGCCGATGGCCATCGTCATCAACCCGGCCGTGGTGCCGCACGTCGAGACGCTGGCCGACCTGATCCGTTTCGCCAAGACCAGCAAGACGCCGCTGAGCTACACCAGCTCGGGCACCGGCAGCTTTGGCCATCTGGCCATGGAGCAACTGAAGGACCTGGGCGGCTTCGACATGCTGCACGTGCCGTACAAAGGCAGCGCGCCGGCGGTGTCGGATCTGCTGGGCGGACAGGTCGGCATCATGTTCGCCGACGTGGTGGCCGCCTTGCCGCATATCCGCGCCGGCAAGCTCAAGGCCATCGCGCTGAGCTCGCCCAACGCCCGCGTGCTGCTGCCGGGCGTGAAGACGGTATCGGAGCAGGGCTTCCCGGGCTTCGATTTCGATTCCTGGGGCGGCCTGATCGCGCCGCTGGACACCCCGCAACCCATCGTCGACCGCATCGCCAGCGAGACGCGCGACATCATCGGCCAGGACAAGGAACTGCAGCAAAAACTGGTCAGCGCCGGCGCCATCGCGTCGTTCCAGGACGGCAAGCAGATGCAGGCCCGCCTGAACAAGGACTACGACCGCTGGAGCGCCATCGTCAAGGCCAAGGGCATCAGCGCAAGCTGAGCAATGCGGCTGCCTGCACGGCGCCGATTCAAACCCCATCCGCAGAAAAAGAAATACCCCGACGCGCGGGATCGCCGGGGTAGTAAGAGTTGCCAAGTCGTTTAGGGTCGTGTCGAAATGACCCTGCGCCAGTGTGACGTTTGGTACCTGCTACGCCAATAACTCATGTGAGTTATTGGCGGATGCGGAACAATCCTCTCGCAATGCGGTGTCGCACCGTCGAATTCCGAACAAAGGAACGAAATTCCGAATTCCGGTGTCTTGGGCGGGGCCAGCCGTTGTGCCACCGCGCCCGCTCGGTCCGGCCAGTCGTTCGTTCGCTCACTCGCCGGTTTCCGGGCGGCCTGCCTTCATGGATTGCGCGGGGTGCCACGGATACATCGCCAGTAGTGCGCTGACCACACCATTGGTCCAGCCAAAGCCGTCCTGCAGCGGATATTCGCCCCCGCCCCCGCCCTCGGCGCCGCCGGGCCCGCGGCGTTGCAGCCGGTATTTCTCCACGAGCTTGTATTCCGAGACATAGAGGCTGGCCACGGTCTGGAGCCATCGGTGCGCGATATCGTCGGCCAGCGCGTCGCAGCCATAGCGGCGCAGCCCCATGATGCCAATCCACTGCAGCGGCGCCCAGCCGTTCGGCCGGTCCCATTGCTCGCCGGAATCGACTTCCGTGGTGGCCAGGCCGCCTTCCTCCATCAGCCTGGCGGCGACCACTTCGGCCACCTGCGCGGCCTGCTCGTTGGTGGCCAGCCCCAGGAACAGCGGCATCAGCGTGGCGGCGCTCAGGCACTGTCGGGGCTTGCCGCGGTGCCAGTCGAAATCGACGAATGCCCCCGTGCCGGCGTCCCACATGATCGACGCGATGGCCTGCTGGCGACGGTCCGCCGCTTCGCGATAGCGCGTGGCGCGGTCCGGGTCGCCAGCGCGCTCGCACAGCTGCGCCAGGCGGCATTCGGTGTGCCACAGCAGCGTGTTCAGGTCGATGGGCAGGATCGCCGTGGTGCGGATGGTGGCCAGGTCGGCGCTGGGCTGGCCGGTGGCCAGGTCGGGTTCGCACCAGCGCGAACTGAAATCCCAGCCCGACTCCGCCGCGGCGCGCAGGTCGCGGAACACCAGGTGCGCGGGGCGGTTGGCGCGGCGGGCGGTGGCCACGTCCTCCAGGTACGCTTCCTCGCGCGGATGGGCGCGGTCGTCCCAGTAGCGGTTGAGCAGCGCGCCGCCGGGCAGCCGCACCAGCCGCCGGTGAGCCTGACCCGGGCCAGGTGCGCGGCGCCGTCCATCCAGAATGCATATTCGCGTTCCAGCTGGGGCAGATAGCGCACGGCCGCGTCGACGCCCTGGTCCTCGAACAGGTCGGTCATCAGCACGAACACGGGCGGCTGCGAACGGCTCAGGTAGTAAGACCGCGTGCCGTTGGGCACCAGCCCGTAGGTGTCGAGCAGGTAGGCGAAGTTGTCGGCCATCGCGCGCAGCAGGTCGTGCCGGCCGCTGGCCGACAGGCCCAGCATGGTGAAGTACGAATCCCAGTAGTACAGCTCCCGAAAGCGCCCGCCCGGCACCACGTAAGGCTGCGGCAGCGGCAGCAGCGAACAGCGTGGCGGATGTTCGGCTGGCTCGCGCGTGAGCACGGGCCACAAGCCGTCGATATGCTCGCGCAGCGAGCTGTCCGGATCCGATTCGTAGTGGTCGTCCGGCACGGTCTCGCGGGCAAACCAGGTGCGGACGAAGGCCTCCAGCGAGAAATCCGTACCACCCCGCTCGGCGCGGTAGCGCGCCAGGATGGCCTCGGGCAAGTCGAGCGGGATGCAGTCGGGAAACGTCTTGCTGTCCGCGAACATGCCGCTGGCCTGCACGTCGACGAACAGTTCGGCGTAGCGTTCCGCCGGCGACATGATGTCGGCTTCCGCACAACCCGGCAGGGTACAGGGGGCGGGGCTGGGCAGATGGGTGACGGAAGGCGCGTGCCCGTGGCAGTGCGACGGCGAAGGCTCGCCCGGCGCCCGGGCCGGTCTGGCGGCATCGGCCTCGGCGGGCCGGGTGCGCGCCGGCAGGTGCGGCGTGCCGCCGGCAGCGTCGACGTTATTGTTCCGCATAGTTCCAGAGCAGTCCGCCATCGATCACCAGCGTGGCGCCGGTGATGTAGTCGGCATCGGCGCTTGCCAGGTAGGCCACCATGCCGGCCACTTCCTCGGGCTGGCCCAGCCGGCCCAGCGGAATATTGGCCAGCAGCGCCTGCAGCTCGGCGCGGTCGGCCATCAGCTTGCGGTTGATCGGCGTCTGGATGGCGCCCGGGGCGATGTTGTTGACGGTGATGCCGGCCGGCGCCAGTTCGATGGCCAGGTTGCGCATCATCATGCGCAGGCCGCCCTTGCTGGCGCAGTAGCTGGTGAAATGCGGAAAGGGCAGATCTTCGTGGACAGAGCTGATATTGATGACCTTGCCGCCCAGCTTGCGCGCCAGCCGATGCCTGACGAACTGCTGGGTCAGGAAGAACGGGCCCTTGAGATTGGTATCGAGCACGCGGTCGTAGTCGGCCTCGGTGACGTCGGCGAACGCCGCGCGGACTTCCACGCCGGCGTTGTTGACCAGGATGTCGAGGCTGCCGGAAGGGGAAACCGCCGCCACGGCCTGGTCGACCATGGCAAACGCCTGCGCCACGTTGCCGATATCGCCGGCCACGACATACGCCTGCCGGCCAGCCGCGCGCACGCCGTTGGCTGTCTCGTCGGCATCGGCGTCATGCTTGTGCACCGCAACAACGATATCGGCGCCTTCCTGAGCCAGCCGCAGCGCGATGGCGCGGCCGATGCCGCCAGCGCCGCCCGTGACCATGGCCGTCTTGCCTTGCAGCCGCATGGGAAGACCTCCTGCATTCGGGGTGATGTCACCGTCAGAGCCAGCGGCCCGGTGCGAAGTTCAAACCGGTGCCGTCACATGATCCGACCTTGCCACGCCCGTTGGCAAGCCGCTGTCGGCGCAATCCGAAACGGCTGTCGGCCGGGTGCTCAATCGTGGGTGGCCGGGTCCTGTGCCGGGGTGTCGATGGCGGGAATGCCGAGCAGAGCCAGCACGCTGGCGGCGGCCTGCGCCACGGTGCCGGCGTGGGCCGGCATGATCAGATGGGCGATTTCGCGGTAGAGCGGATCACGCTCGCAGAACAGTGCCTCCAGCCGGGCCCGTGGGTTTTCCACCTGCAGCAACGGACGATTGCGGTTGCGCCGGACGCGGCGCCAGATCTCGGGCAGCGCGGCGTCGAGATAGATCACGTGCCCGCGCGACCGCAGCATGTCGCGGTTCTCGGGTCGGACGACGATGCCGCCGCCCGTGGCAAGCACGATGCCGCTGCGCTGCGTCAGTTCGTCGAGGATGCGCGTTTCACGGCGGCGGAAGCCTTCCTCGCCTTCCAGTTCGAAGATCGTGGTGATGCGCACCCCGCAGCGCGACTCGATCTCGTGGTCGGTATCGAAGAACGGGCGGCCAAGCTGGCGCGCGACCGATCGGCCGATCGTCGTCTTGCCGGCGCCCATGAAGCCGATGAAGAAGAGGTTGTCTGACGCGGGTCGGGGTTCCAAATGTGTACGCCGCAGCGTGCCATGTCATTCTGCGCAACGGTAGCACGTAATGGCGTTTTCGCCATAGCTGCGGCGCCGTCTCAGTGTCCGGCGACGGTCTTGGGGGACGGTTCGCCGCTGTCCACCGCGTCGCCTGCGCCCGAGAACTGCTTGACCACCAGGGCACCGGCGGCAATGAAGGCCGGCACGGTCAGCAGCGTGAAGATCGCGTCGAAGCCCAGGTGCATGCGCAGCAGCTCGGCGCCCAGCAGCGCACCGGCAATGCCGCCAAAGCGGCCGATGCCGAGCATCCACGCCACACCGGTGGCGCGGCCCTGCGTGGGGTAGAAGCTGGCGGCCAGCGTCGGCATAGACGATTGCGCGCCATTCATCGCCGTGCCGGCCAGGAAGATCAGCAGGCCCAGCACGAATGGGTCGCCGCCGGCGCCATGGCCCACCGCGTAGATCAGCACGCCGGTCAGCGCGTAAGTAATGGCGATCACCTTGTTCGGGTTGAAGCGGTCCATGAACCAGCCAGCGGCAATGGTGCCGATGCCGCCGCCCAGCGGGAACAGCGCGGTCAGCAGCGACGCGCGCTGCAGCGTGAACCCGGCATCCTTCATCAGGGTCGGCATCCAGCTGGTCAGCAGGTAGAAGATCACCAGGCCCATGAAGTACGTGAGCCAGAGCATGGCCGACCCCACGCGGTAGCGCGGCGCCAGCACCGTGCCGACGGCGGACCGTGCGGCCGGCGCCGTCTCGTTGACCGTGAACGCCTGGGTGGTGTCCAGCACCGCACCGGTCACGCGCGCCAGGACCTTGCGGATCTGGTCGGCAGGATACTGGCGCACCACCATGTAGCGGATCGATTCGGGCAGCGCCGCCACCAGTACCACGGCTAGCACCAGTGGCACGATGCCGCCGAAAATCAGCACGCTATGCCAGCCGAAATGCGGAATGATGGCCGCCGCGAAAAAGCCGCCGCCGGCCGAGCCCAGCGGAAAGCCGCAAAACATCGTGTTCACCAGAATGGCGCGGCGGCGTGCTGGTGCGTATTCGGACATCAGCGTCACCGCATTGGGCATCGCGGCGCCCAGCCCGACGCCGGTCAGGAAGCGCAGCACGGTCAGCCATGTCACCGAGGGGGCAAAAGCCGTGGCCAGGCTGCAGGCGCCGAAGAAGAATACCGACAGTACCAGCACGCGCTTGCGGCCGACGCGGTCGGCCATCGGCCCCGCGAAGATCGCGCCAAACGCCAGGCCGAACAGCGCGGCGCTCATCACCGGGCCAAGTGACGATTTCTCGATACCCCACTCCTGCACGAGGGCGGGGGCGATGTATCCCATGGCTGCCGTATCAAAGCCGTCGATCGCGACAATGAGGAAACATAGGATCAGGATGAGCCATTGATACGCGGAGAAGCGGTGGCTGTCGAGGAAGGACTGGACGTCGAGCGATTCAGTCTGGGGGCGCGGGATCTGGGACATGGGTGTCTCCGTTCTACGGATCGTTTCAAGGCCGATGGAGCGATCTATCGGGCACTTATTGTTGTCGGCACGCCTTTTTTGTTCTAAAGGCGAACCTCTGTTCTCGATAGGAACGGATCATACGCAGCGTTTTCCGCAGCGAAATATCGGCGTTAACCCGCGAGGGATGATGCTGGCGAGAGGGTCGGAAGCGCGCCGGCCCGCGCGCTGAAAGGGCCGGCGGCGGGTCGGATGGCAGCGTGAAAATTCTTTCGGAATGGGGCGGCGGCCGGGAAAAAGTGCCGGGCACGGATCAGCCGGCTCAGTCCGCTCAGCCCGCTCAGCCCGCTCAGCCCGATCAGCCCGATCAGCCAGACCGGGCAGCGCTGCGGCGGATGGTTTCGGCAAACGCTTCGGCCACCGGCCCCAGCGTGCGGTCGCTTCGGCGCAGCAGCCCGATTGGCTCCTCGGTGCCCTGCGTGTCCACCGGCAGCAGCACCATCTCACCCGCCGCCACTGCCCGGTGCGTGGCCGACAGCGGCGCGGCCCACACGTTGTCGCCCTGCTGCGTGAGCAGCCGGCCCAGGTAGGCGTCGGCGGTTTCCAGGCAGCCTTCCGGCAGCGCAAAGCCGTGGCGCGCCAGCAGGCTTTCGGTGCTGTGGCGCGGGATTGAGCCCACGGCGGGCACCACCATCGGCCACGCCACCACGTCGCGCATGGTCGGCCTTGGCTGCCCGGCCAGCGGATGGCCGGCGCGCACGGCCAGCACCAGCGGCTCGGCCGCCAGCGATTCGAACCACAGGCCCTCCATGGCCGCCGGGTCGTCCATGCGGCCGATCACCACGTCCAGCACATCGGCCTTGAGCAGGTCGATCAACGTGCGGTTCATCCCGCTCTGCACGGCCAGGCCGACCTCGGGATGCGAGGCGCGAAACGCCGTCACGGCATCGAGCAGCAGCGCTGGCACGATGCTGGGCAGGGCGCCCACGCGGATACGCTCGTGGCGCGTGGACTCGGCGGCCGACAGGCTGTCGGCGGCGGCATCGACGTCTTCGAGGATGCGCAGCGCATGGCGCAGGAAGCGCATGCCGGCGGCGGTCAGGGTGGTGCCGGCCCGCTGGCGCACCAGCAGCCGGGCGCCGACCAGGTCCTCCAGTTCGGTCAGCGTCTTCGACACCGCTGGCTGCGTGAGGCCAAGCTGTTCGCCGGCGCGCCCCAGGTGCTGGGCCTGCGCCACGGCCACGAAGCAGTGCAGGTGCCGGAGCCGGATACGGCTGCGGAAGGCGTCGATCGAGGGCAGGGCACTCGGGGCTGCGGCAGGGGCGGGCGGGCGTTCCATAATAAAAATTCATCGTAATTACGCCAAAACTCAATTTACATGACTTATGGCGTTGCATACAGTCCATCCGATCGATTCCCACAAAAACCGGAGACAGCGCGATGCCCCACCGCTCCGATCGCCCCGCCCAGTACCGCCGTCCGTACTGGGACACCCAGCCCGAATACCGCTTCGACCCCTATGCCTCGACGCAACTGCGCGCGCCGGCCCAGCCGCTGATCGCGCTGCCGCAGTCGCTGTCGGAAGTCACGGGACCGACGTTTGGCCCCGAATTCGTCCGCGAGGGCGACAACGACCTGACTGTCGGCAATGGCGGCGAGCCGATTGGCGAGCGGATGCTGGTCACGGGCCGGGTGCTCGACGAGAACGGCCGCCCGGTGCCGAACGCGCTGATCGAGGTCTGGCAGGCCAACGCCGCCGGCCGCTACACGCACAAGCGCGACCAGCACGACGCGCCGCTGGACCCGCACTTTTCCGGCGAAGGCCGCACCATCACCGACGCCAACGGTCACTACCAGTTCAAGACGATCAAGCCCGGTGCGTACCCCTGGCGCAACCACCACAACGCCTGGCGGCCCCAGCACATCCACTTTTCGCTGTTCGGCAACGCCTACGCCACGCGGTTGGTCACGCAGATGTACTTCCCCGGCGATCCGCTGCTGGCGTATGACCCGATCTTCCAGTGCGTGCCCGACGAGAAGGCGCGCAACCGCCTGATCGCCACGTTCGACTGGGAAACCACGGCACCCGAGTACGCGCTGGGCTACCGTTTCGATATCGTGCTGCGTGGCCGCGATGCCACGCCGATGGAGTAAGGCCATGCTGTACGCCACCGCATCCCAGACCGTAGGCCCGTACCTGCATATCGGCCTGACCGGCCTCAACTGCGCCGACCTGACCGCCGACGCGCCCGACCTGGCCGGGCAGCGCATCGTGATCGAGGGCCGCGTCGTCGATGGCCGGGGCGAGCCGGTGCCCGACGGCATGGTCGAGATCTGGCAGGCCAACCCGGCCGGCCGCTATCGCCACGCCGACGACACGCGCGAACTGCCGCTGGTGGCCGGGTTCACCGGCTTTGGCCGCGTGCCGACCGAGGCCGACGGCTCGTTCCGCTTCACCACTGTGAAGCCCGGCGCCGTGCCCGATGGCCAAGGCCGCCCGCAGGCGCCGCACATCATGGTGTCCGTCTTCACGCGCGGCCTGGTCAAGCATGTGGCCACGCGCATGTACTTTCCCGAGGACGCTACCGCCAACGGAGCCGATGCCGTGCTGGCGCTGGTGCCGGCCCACCGGCGCGGCACGCTGATTGCCACGGCCGACGGCCAGAACCGCTACCGCTGGGACGTCGTGCTGCAAGGTCCGGGCGAGACGGTGTTCTTCGATATCTGAGCGTCGCCCGGCTTTGGCCCGAACGCGGTGCCGCCATGCGCGCGGCGCCGCGTTTTGCATCACAATCGGCGCATTCCCTTTCCGGCAATCCCAGCGGTTCGCCCCCAACCGACCATGCCAACGCTTTCCCGCCTGACCGATCCGATGTTCGGCAGCCCCGCCGTGCTGGACATCTTCTCCGACGCCGGCACCGTGCGCCGCATGCTGGATGTGGAAGCCGCGCTGGCGCGCGCCGAGGCCCGCTGCGGCGTGATTCCCGAGGCGGCCGCGCAGGTGATCGAACAGGTCTGCGCCATGGCGCCGGTCCAGGTCATCGACTTCGACGCGCTGGCGCAGGCTGCCGTTGCCGCCGGCAATCTGGCGATTCCCTTCGTAAAGCAGCTGACGGCCGCCGTGACGCAGCGCGACGCCGACGCCGGCCGCTATGTACATTGGGGCGCCACGAGCCAGGACATCATCGATACGGCGCTGGTGCTGCAGCTTGCCGATGCCTTGCAGGAAATCGATACCGGCCTGCTGGCGCTGGGCGATGCCTGCGCCGCGCTGGCCGTCGCCCATCGTGCCACGCCGATGGTGGCGCGCACCTGGCTGCAGCATGCATTGCCCACGACATTCGGCCTGAAGGCGGCCGGCTGGCTCGACGCCTTGCGCCGCGATCTGGCCCGCCTGGGCCTGGCGCGTACCCACGCGCGGGCGCTGCAGTTTGGCGGTGCGGCAGGCACGCTGGCCAGCCTGGGCGACGATGCGCCGGCGGTAGCCGCGCAGTTTGCGCAGGCGCTGCAACTCGATCTTCCGACGCTGCCCTGGCACGCGCACCGCGACCGCATGGTCGAGGTGGCTACCACGCTTGGCATGCTGACCGGTACGCTGGGCAAGATGGCGCGCGATATTTCGCTATTGATGCAGACGGAAGTGGCCGAGGTGGCCGAGCCATCGGGGCCGGGGCGGGGCGGTTCGAGCACGATGCCGCACAAGCGCAATCCCGTGGGTTGCGCGGCGGTGCTGACCGCAGCCGTGCGCGTGCCGCCGCTGGTGGCCACGATGCTGGCCGGCATGACGCAGGAGCACGAGCGTGCGCTGGGCGGCTGGCAGGCCGAGTGGGACACTCTGCCGCAGATCGTCACGCTGGCTGCCGGCGCGCTGCGCCAGATGGGCGATGTGGTGGCCGGCCTGCAGGTCGACGCCGCGCGCATGCGCAGCAATCTCGATATCACGCACGGCCTGATTCTTGGCGAAGCCGCCATGCTGGAGCTGGGCCGGCGTATTGGCCGGCTGCCCGCCCATCATCTGGTAGAGCAGGCCTCGCGCCGTGCCGTGGCCGAAGGCACGACGCTGCGCGACGCGCTGGCCCGCACGCTGGCTGACGATCCCGCGCACCAGGGCCTGCTCGACGATGCCACGCTCGGCCGGCTCAGCGACCCCGCGCAGTATGCGGGCCAATCCACAAGCTTCGCCGATGCCGCCGTGGACGGCTGGCGGCAGATGCGCGAGCCACGCCACCACGACTGACTGGAGACGACCTTGCCTTACCTCGATCACGCCGGTGCCCGGCTGTTCTATACCGTCGACGGCCCCGACACCGCGCCCGTCATCCTTTTCTCGAATTCGATGGGCACCGACCACACGATGTGGAAGCCGCAGGCCGACGCGCTGGCCGGCCGCTTCCGCGTGGTGCGCCACGACATGCGCGGGCACGGCAAGTCGACGTCCGAGGCAGCCGAGGCCACGGTCGATGTGCTGGGCCGCGACGTGCTGGCGATCCTGGACGCGCTGCAAGTTGAACAGGCCGTGTTCTGCGGCCTGTCGATCGGCGGGCTGATTGGCCAGTGGCTGGCCGTGAACGCGCCCGAGCGGTTCTCGAAGGTCATCGTCGCCAATACGGCGCCGAAGATCGGCACGGCCGATTCGTGGAGCGCGCGCATCGACGGCGTGATGCGCGACGGCATGGCGCCGCTGGTCGAGGCGTCGCTGGGACGCTGGTTCACCGAAGGCTTCCGCAATACGGCGGGCGCCGCGCTGGACGACCTGCGCGCGGTACTGCAGGGTCTGGACCCGCGCGGCTACGCACTGGGCTGCACGGCGCTGCGCGATGCCGATCTGCGCGAGGCCGTGAAGACGATCAAGGTGCCCGTGCTGGTGATCGCCGGCAGCGACGACCCGTCGACCACGGCCGCCGAGGGCAGGGCGCTGGCCGATGCCATTCCGGGGGCTCGCTATGTGGAACTGCCGGCCGCCCATCTATCCAACCGCGAGCAGCCGGGCCGATTCACCGCGGCACTGCTCGACTTCATCCACGGCCGCCTGCCCGTGACCGACGACCACGCGCGCTACGAGGCCGGCCTGTCGGTGCGCCGCGCGGTGCTGGGCAGCGCCCACGTCGACCGCTCGCTACAGAAGCTGACGCCGCTCACCGAGGAATTCCAGAACCTGATCACGCGCTATGCCTGGGGCGAGATCTGGACGCGCGAAGGCCTGCCGCGCCATACGCGCAGCCTGGTGACCATCGCGATGATGGTGGCGCTGAACCGGTCGGAAGAACTGAAGCTCCATCTGCGCGCGGCGGCCAACAACGGCGTGACGCGCGACGAGCTCAAGGAAGTGTTGCTGCAGACCGCGATCTACTGCGGCGTGCCGGCGGCGAATTCGGCGTTCCACATGGCCGAGGAAGTTTTTGCGGATATGGATAGGGCGCGGGGGTAGTAAATTGCGCTGGATGGTTTGCTCCGCTCTCCCGCACCGCAAAAGCGCGAAGCTCTATCGTTGAGAACAATAAATAGATTCCAATCAGGAGACACGCCATGGCCCCCACGGCCACGCCCACCGCCACCCGCAATGGCTCGCCGCAATCCCATACCACGCGCGTTGCCATCGTCGGCGCCGGCCCCGCTGGCCTGCTGCTCGGCCAGCTGCTGACCGTGGCCGGCATCGACAATATCGTCATCGAGCAGCGCAGCCCCGAATATGTGCTGGGCCGCATTCGCGCGGGCATCCTGGAATGCGTGACCGTGGAGGCGCTACAGCGCGCCGGTGTCGATGGGCGCCTGCGAGAGGAAGGATTGGTGCACCACGGCATCGAGCTATCGTTTGGCGGCGCGCGGCACCGGATCGACTTCCACGCGCTGATCGGCCGCGACGTGATGGTGTATGGCCAGACCGAGGTCACGCGCGACCTGATGGCGGCGCGGCAGGCGGCCGGCGCGCCCACGGTCTACGAAGCCGAGGACGTGGTGCTGCACGATTTCGATGGCAGCCGCCCGCGCGTGACGTATCGCAAGGGCGGTGTCGAGCACGAGGTGGTGTGCGACTTCATTGCCGGATGCGATGGCTTTCATGGCGTGAGCCGCGCCAGCGTGCCCGATACGTCCAAGCGAATCTTCGAGCGGGTGTATCCGTTCGGCTGGCTCGGCATCCTGTCGGAGACGCCGCCAGTGGCCGATGAACTGATCTACGCCAGCCACCGGCACGGGTTTGCGCTGTGCAGCATGCGCTCGAAGACGCGCAGCCGCTACTACGTGCAGGTGCCGGCGACCGAGAAACCTGAGGCCTGGTCCGACGCGCGTTTCTGGGATGAACTGCGCGGCCGGCTGGACCCGGAGGCGGCGGAATCGCTGGTCACGGGCCCCAGTATCGAAAAGAGCATCGCGCCGCTGCGCAGCTTTGTCTGCGAGCCGATGCGCTTCGGCCGGCTGTTCCTGGCCGGCGACGCCGCGCACATCGTGCCGCCGACCGGCGCCAAGGGCCTGAACCTGGCGGCCAGCGACGTGCTTTACCTGGCCGACGGCCTGATCGCGCACTACCAGTACGGCGATCCGCATGAACTCGACCGCTATACCGAGAAGTGCCTGAGCCGGGTCTGGAAGGCCGAGCGCTTCTCGTGGTGGATGACGTCGCTGCTGCATCGCTTTCCCGACGCCGATGACTTTGCGCACCGCATCCAGCAGGCCGAGCTCGATTACCTGGTGGGCTCCGAGGCCGCGTGCAGGTCGCTGGCGGAGAACTACGTCGGCTTGCCGCGCTGACTCAGGCATCGTCCTGCCCGTCGCGGTAGCCCAGCGTCAGCGGCGCGCGCAGCCGGTCGGCTTCGACCATCCGGCAATACGCCACGCCATGCCGGTTGAGGCCGGCCATCGACGCGGGCACGACGCTGACGCCAGCGCCGGCCGCCACGAGATTGAGGTTGGTCTAGTATTGGCGTTTCGCCCGATGCGCGCGGGCGGACATATCAACAAAGGAGACACCTTCATGCGCCGCATCAAGCAATATTTGCCCGCCACCTCGCTTGCCACCGTGTTGACGGCAGTCGTGACACTGGCCGGTTGCGCCAGCCAGTCCGGCACGGCCCCGGCCACATCCGCCGCCGCGGCGGCCAGTCCGCAGTGGCAGCGCGTGCATCTTGGCGCCGGGGCGGGCTACGACTTCCCGGTCTATGCCAATCACGCGCTGAACGGCGACCTGCGTGGCATCCGCGAAGTGGTGTTTGTCCAGCACGGCTTGCAGCGCAATGGCGACGACTATTACGAGGCCGGCGCGGCCTTGCTGAAGGCCAGCGGCCGGAATCCCGACGAAGTGCTGCTGGTGGCGCCCAATTTCCCGGGCACGCCCGACGCCGCCAAACACTTCGACAACATGCCGGTGTGGACCGTGCAGGGCTGGATCGGCGGCGAGGACGCGGTGTCCGGCGCTGGCGCTGGCGTCAGTTCGCTGCAGGTTCTGGACGACCTGCTGGCGTACGTGACCGACAGGCAGCGCCTGCCGATGGTGCGCAAGGTGATCGTGGCCGGCCATTCGGGTGGCGCGCAGATCGTGCATCGCTACGCCGTGCTGAACAACGTCGACGAAAGGGTGCGGGCGTCCGGTATCGACCTGCGCTACGTCGTGGCCAACCCGTCGTCGTACCTGTACTTCACGCCGGACCGCCCCGTCGCGCCCGACTACCGCCGCTTCGCGCCCTACAGCACGGCCACCTGCGCCGACTACGACAAGTACCGATACGGCATGCGCGACATGGTGGCGTACGCGCGCGGCACGGATGGCATGACGCTGTATCGGCGCTACATGCAGCGCCAGGTCACCTATATGGTGGGCAGCGAGGACAACGATCCGAATCATCGTGTCCTGGACAAGGCGTGCGGCGCCGAGGCGGAAGGCCCGACGCGCCTGCAGCGCGCACGCGCCTACTGGCGCTATGAGCAGGTTCTGGCCCCGCCGGGACAGGCCAGCGCCCACCGCGCGTTCGAGGTGGTGGGCGTGGGGCACGACCAGGCGCGCATGTTCGGTTCGCAATGCGGCGCGCAAGCTGTCTTCGGCATGGATCCGGCCGCGAACGGCAAGGGCGCGGCCTGTCGGGCCCCCAGCAGTGAGTTGACGGGCGGCCAGGCCCGTTGATGCCGTCCGGGCGGGTTTGGACGCGCCGCACGACAGTGGCCGCGCGCCTGAGCCGGCTACTGCGCGACCCATCGCTGCGCCAGCGGCTGGCGCAGGACGGCGCCGAGCCGCTGAGCCTCACCGGCCAGCAGGCCATCGACTATCTCGAACTGCAACGCGAAGTGTGGCGGCAAGCGCCGGCGGTCGTGTCGGGGCGGCTTGGTTGAGCGACACTTGCGCGGGCCACGAAAAATTAGATTCGTCTCACGATTTGGACACGATTCCGCAACAGCCCGCGTCGCACCTGGATTTCAGGCGCTTGCGTTGCGGCGCCGACGTCCGCTGAGGCAACAGGTTGTCGAAGTCTGCCGCGTAGGGTCTTGTAGCAAGCCGCAGGCATTGCTAGGATGCATCCATCCCGCCCTTGGCAGTACGCGTATTCCCCTGTGATCCTGGAAGCGCCGAGCCCTTGGGCGTTTCTATTTCTGGCGGCGGTCGCGTTGCCGGGAGACGGCGAACATGCCCACTGGAATCCTGATCGACGGAGATTGAAACGAAAGACGCCGGAACACCAATGCTGGCTGTTCCGGCGCGGGGGCCCGCTGCTATGAGGCACGTTCCAACTGCAAACTTCAAACGTGCTGTGACAACCGTGGAGATGTCACTGCGGGGCCCGGAAAGGGTGCCGAGTCGGCGGGATTACTGCTGACGGCTCTTGTCTTGCTGGGACCCTTGCTGCGATCCTTGTTGGCTGCCGGTGCCGCTTTGCTGCTGATGCTGGCCGGAGCTCTTGTCCTGGTTGCCCATCTGGCCACCACCCTGCTGGCGTTGCTGATCCTGGCTACCTTGCTGCTGGTTGCCGCGCTGGCCGGATTGCTGCTCCTGCTGCTTTTGTCCCGACTGGCCACCTTGCTGCTGTCCGGATTGGCTACCTTGCTGCTGTCCCATTGCTGTCTCCAAGTCCAAGTCGCGGCGGGCTGCCGCATCGTTAAAGCAGCAATCGGCGTGCCACAGCGCAATGTCGGGGGTATGTCATCTGTCAGACATACAGGTAGCCGATACGTGACATGGGCTTTGCCGCGATTTACAACGCATGCATGCTTTTCACACGGGCGGGCTTGCGCGGCGGCCAGGCGTACGGCCGATGTGGGCGCCTGCTCCGGGCCAACTGCTTGTGACACGGGCGTTGGCTGCGCATTCGGCATATCCGGAGCCCTTTGGAACACTCCTTGCAGAGTCATGGACAAGGGGCCGGTCGCCGAGCCATAGCGGACAGTGGCGCACAGTGCGTGCCCAGTGCGCGGCATACGGGGCTGGCATTTCGGGCTTGATTGATTGCGATTCAAACGCTAACAAGGAGATATCACCATGAAAACCGTACACAAGTTTCGGATGGCCATGATGGTCGCGGCGCTGGCTGCTGCGGGTGGCGCTCACGCACTGGCGCTCGACAACGGCGGCGGCTTCATCAAGGTGGCCGACACCAGCACGACCAGTGGGTCGGCCATGCATTCGGCGCCGGCGAACAATGCCTCGGGCCTGCCGGGCCGCACGGACGGCGACAAGACCACGGGCGCCACGGCCGGTACCCGGACAGACGCCGGTGCCGACAACGCCAAGCAGGCCGTCACCGACGGCGCGCTGACCACCAAGGTCAAGACGAAGCTGCTGGCCACGAAGGACCTGAAGTCGACCGGCATCCATGTCAAGACCAAGGACCGCGTGGTAAACCTGACCGGTTCGGTGCCTTCGTCCGAGCAGAAGCAGATGGCCGTGGATACGGTGAAGTCGGTGGAAGGCGTCGACTCTGTGAACGACAACCTGAAGGTATCGTCGCGCTAAGCAGCATCGTCTGACCGGCGCCATGACAAGTTGATGATGCGCGGCAACTGCGGTTGCCCTGCGCTGAGCCGCGACTCTCCCACGTGTCGCGGCTCTTTTTCTTGTGCGCTCGTTCGGGTTTGGGGGCGGAGCCTCTAGGCGGCCTTGCGCGCAGTGCCCCGGGCCGGGGCTTTCGCCGTTTTTGGCGCCGATTTTGTCACCTTCTTTGCCGACTTCTTTGCCGACTGTTTGGCGGCGTTCGCGGACTTCTTCGCCGACGTCTTCCCGGCACTGGCGCTTGTCCGCTTCTTCGTGGCCGGGGACTTTGCCGCAACGCTCTTTGACTTCTTCGCGGCAGCCCCCTTCTTCGCGGCAGCCCCTTCTTCGGCGTGGCCTCCGCTTCGTCGGTGGCCTCCGACTCTTCGGCGGCCGTGGCGTCGCCGCCAGTCCCGCGCTTGCCATGCTTGCCAAGGCTCTGCTTGAGCAAGGCCATCATGTCGATGACCTTGGCGCCCTTGCGGGCAGGCGCGGCGGTTTCGTCGGCCGCCGGCGTCAGCAGATGCGTCTTGCCGGCCTTGATCCTGGCCTGGATGCGGGCCAATAGATCCTCGCGATAGGTATCGTGATATTCCTCGGGCTTGAAGTCCTCGCTCATGTCTTCCACGAGCCTGGTGGCCATCTCGACTTCGCGGGCGCTTGCCGCGTGCTTCTTGCCGCCGGGCAGGGCCAGGTCTGCGACCGGCACCACTTCGTCGGCGAACCGCATCGTGTTGAGCACCAGCGCCTTGCCGGCCACGACCATCGCCGCCAGGTGCTGGCGATTGCGTAGCACCACCAGCGCCAGGGCAGCGCGGCCGGTCTTGCGCATGGTTTCGTGCAGCAGCGCGTAGCCGCGTTCGCCGCGCTTGTCGGGTTCGAGGTAATAGGGGGTGTCGAAGTAGTAGGGCGGAATCGCGGCGGCGTCGACAAAGCTGACGATATCCACGGTCTGTGTGGCCTCGACGTTGGCCTGTTTGAAGTCCTCGTCGGTCAGCACCACGTACTCGTCTTTCTCGTACTCGTAACCCTTGACGATATCGCCGGGCTCCACCTGCTTGCCGGTGTGCTTGTTGATGCGCTGATAGCCCACCGGCGCCATGTCGCGCTTGTCCAGCAGATCCAGGTCCAGCGAATGCGAGCGCGACGCGGGCTTGACCGCGATGGGGATGTTCACCAGCCCGAAGCTGATGGCGCCCTTCCAGATGGCACGTGACATGGCCGGTCAGTTCCTCATGCTGCTTTTCGAACTTGAACGTCTCGGACTGCGCGCTGGGGCGGAGGCGGCGGCAAGTCGCCCGGAGGTGGATCGTTGACCGGCTCGGGCGTGTTGTCGGGCGGTTCCGGCGGTGGCGTTTCCGGCTTCGGTGGCGTGATATCCGGTTCGGGTGTGATATGCATTGCGATCCTCGTTCGGGCCCCGTGCGTCAGGCGTCGAGTTCCTCGAGCAGGCGTGTCAGGGCGTTGAGATCCGCGGGCTTCACCAGATGCAGGTCGAAGCCGGCGGCACGGGTGCGGCGCTTGTCGTCGGGCTGGCCGAATCCGGTCAGCGCCACCAGGCGGGCGTTGCGCAGTTCGGGAATTTCGCGCAGGCGCCGGGCGGTTTCGAAACCATCCATGGTTGGCATGCCCAGGTCCAGCAGGACGACATCGGGCCGCACGCTGGCGGCGCAGTCAATCGCGCTCTGGCCGTCGGGCGCGGTCACGACGGTGTGGCCCAGCGTCTCCAGCGTCATCGTCATGGCTTCCAGCGCGTCGACGTTGTCATCCACCAGCATGATCGTATGCGTGGCCGTGGAAGACACCCGTGTCTTGCCGCTGGTCGGATGCCAGGTCTGCCAGGGTTCCACGGGCAGTTCGACGATGAAGGTGCTGCCCAGGTTGCGGCCCGGGCTTTCGGCGCTGATGCGCCCGCCATGCAGGGTCACCAG